>DATLXR010000031.1:0-34650 GCA_035575595.1 Sphingomicrobium sp. | reverse complement strand
GCGCGTATGCGTCGAAAGCGAGGTCCACCGCCTGGCGACGACGCTCCTTCTTTTCTTCGGCGGGGTCCTTGTCCTGCCGGACCAGCGTCATTAACCGCCCAGCCTCGTCCCGCGCGGTAGCGGGCGTCCAAGGGCTGCCGTGTGTACCAATTGTCATTCGACGTGTTGCCGCGCCGCGCCCGCCCAATCGATACTGGAGAACATAAACCTTTTTGCCGGCAGGCGTGACCTTAAGCCCGAAGCCCCTCACATCCTCGTCCCAAAGGAAGCAATCAGCCGTGCCAGCCTTGGCAGCATCGACCAATCGTTTTGTCACTTTGCCTGTCGCCATGTGATTGCTAGCCTCCTTATAGCAATCACGGTATCAGAAGCCCGGTGCAACTTAAAGCAAGAACGAGCAAAGAACAGTGGCTTTTTTCCGCCAGTCTCGCCCACGCTCACCTTCGCTCGCCGATTAGATAGCATCACACTGGGGGTGTGGGGGTCGTAGGTTCGAATCCTATCGCCCCGACCAGCTTCTTTTGCTGGCAGTTCGGGGGACTGCCTGCAAAAGAGCTAAATGGCCAAACGCAGATCTCGTCGACGCACGCGCAGGCCAGGCTTTGGAATGAGCCTCGCGCTGGCGCTGCTCGCGATTCCCGCGCTCTATCTGCTTGCCGCGCTGGTCGGCGGCCTCGCGTCGGTCAACAGCGCCTGGCGGGAGCCCGACCGCGGAATCACCGTCTATTTGGCTGACAATGGCGTGCATGCCGACCTCATCCTCCCGACCGTGGCGCAGGGACTCGACTGGCGCCCCTTGCTTCCGCCGACGGATTTCACGGCAATCCCGGCCGACGCCGGCTGGGTCGCGTTCGGCGCTGGCGAGCGGCGGGTATATCTCGACACCCCGACATGGGCAGATATCACTCCGCGCACGATCTGGGCGGGAGTGACCGGAGGCGAGCGGGTGATGCACGTCGAATGGACCGATGACCCGCGCTATGCCGCACGGGCGATTAGAATGACCCCCGAGCAGTATCGCCGGCTGTGGGCTGCGATCCGCGCCGGCTTCCGGCTCGACCGCGACGGCAAGCCAGTACGGATCGACCATCCGGGCTACGGTCCGCGCGACGCCTTCTACGAAGGGGTCGGCAAGGCCAATGCGTTCGACACCTGCAACCAGTGGGTCACCAGCCGGTTGCGACTGGCCGGGGTCAAGGCTCCCTTATGGGCTCCCTTCGCCAACGGGCTGACCTGGCGCTATCGCAAAGTGGATCAGAGCACGTAACGGCTAAGGTCGGCGTTGCGTGCGATCCCGGCCAATCGCTCCTCGACGAAAGCGGCGTCGATCGTCAGTGTTTCGCCGCCGCGATCCTCGGCGGTGAAACTGATGTCCTCGAGCAATTTTTCCATCACCGTCGACAATCGCCGGGCGCCGATATTCTCGAGTGCGTCATTCACTTCGGCGGCAATTCGGGCGAGCGCGGCAATGCCGTCCTCGGCAAAGTCGATGGTCACACCTTCCGTGGCGAGCAAAGCGCGATATTGCTCGGTGAGGCTGGCCCGGGTCGACGACAGGATGCGCACGAAATCCGCCTCGGTCAGCGCAGCTAGCTCGACTCGGATCGGAAGCCGCCCCTGCAGTTCGGGAAGAAGATCGGCGGGCTTGGCGACGTGGAAGGCGCCCGATGCGATGAACAGAATATGGTCGGTCTTGATCGGCCCATATTTGGTCGAGACGGTGGTGCCTTCGATCAAGGGCAACAGGTCGCGCTGAACGCCTTCACGCGATACCGATCCACCGCGAACGTCGCTGACCGCGATCTTGTCGATCTCGTCGAGGAAGACGATGCCGTTGGCCTCCGCATCGGCGAGCGCGACGCGGGTGACGTCGTCGCCGTCGACGCGCTTGTCGGCCTCCTCCTCGACCAGCTTTACGAAGGCATCGCGGACCTTGAGCTTGCGCCGTTTCTTGGCGTGGCCGCCCATCGCCTTCGACATCATTTCGGACAGATTGATCATGCCCATGCCATTTCCGGGCATGTCGAACGGCAGCGCGGGGGCTTCGCTGACCTCGATTTCGACTTCGGCACTGTCGAGACTTCCATCGGCGAAGCGCTGGCGGAAGCTGGCGCGGGTCGCTTCGGACGATCCCTTGCCGGTGAGCGCGTCGAGCAGTCGCTCGAACGCGGCGCTTTCGGCTGCATCGCTGACTGCGACGCGGCGGCGCTCGCGCTCGAGCCGGACCGCTTCCTCGACCAAGTCGCGCGCGATCTGCTCGACGTCGCGGCCGACATAGCCGACCTCGGTGAACTTGGTCGCCTCGACCTTGACGAAGGGCGCGTCGGCAAGCTTCGCCAGCCGCCGGGAAATCTCGGTCTTGCCGCACCCCGTCGGCCCGATCATCAGGATGTTCTTGGGCGTCACTTCCTCGCGAAGTTCGGGGCTAAGCCGCTGCCGCCGCCAGCGATTGCGAAGCGCCACCGCGACAGCTTTCTTGGCATCGGTCTGCCCGACGATATGCTCGTCGAGTGCCGCAACGATCGCCTTGGGAGTGAGAGTGTCGTTCATTCGATTGTCCGCCCGCTTGAAGCCTGGGCCTTAGATGGCGCGGGTAGCAGGTGGATCAAGCGGTGCAGCGAAATCCGTCGAACACCGCCTTATGCTTGGCTAGAATGCGGGCGATGGCTGCCGGGTCAGGCACGGTCGACCATTGGTCGCGCTCGAACGTCCCGCCGAGCAGGATGCCATCAGCGCGCGGGAACATGTAGATGCCGTCGCCGCTGAACGCATATTGCACCTCGGGCTGGGGCAAAAGCACGGCGAGTTGCCCTCGAACCGGGCGAAGCTCGCTGTCTCCGAACAGATCGCGCGCGCCGAGCCCGGTGCAGTTGAACAGCAATTGCTCGGGAAGCGCCGCGAGATCCTGCGGAGACTGAAATCCGCGCACTTCGATCTTTCCGCCGCCAAGCTGGATGTCGTTCATCATCTGGCGAAGAAAACGCCCGGTCTCGACATACATGGTGTTGAAGCCGACCACCGTCTCGACCGGAAACGGATGATCGGCAAGCGGAACCCGGCGGGTGCCGGGATAATAAGCATCGAGCGGCCCCGGTCCGATATTGTCGCTTTCCTCGAAGGTCGGCAGCCAGCGGATTCCATAATCGTCGCCGACCATGATCTGGAACCGCCGCCAGCTATAATCCATTGCGGCGATGAATTGGCGGCGCCACTCGGGCGTGACCGAATCGTCCTTATAATGACCGAATGGCGAGATCTGGCCGCCGGCGATGTTCGAGGTCGTCGCTGGTGGCAGCGCCTTGGCGTAGATGGTGACCGGGAAGCCTGCCTCCTGCACCAATTTGGCGGTGGTCAGCCCGAGCGCTCCGGCACCGATTACTGCAACGCGGCCCTGATGCCCCGCTAGCCCGAGGTCGGTAGCGAGTTTGGAACTGCCCCAGCTCAGCGTGATCCCGGCGCCGCCGTGGCCGTAATTATGGACCAGCCGCTGATGCCCGAGCGCTTCGGCGCGGACGACGAAGCCACTCGCGCGATATGGCCTAAGCCCGGCGACGGTTCGGATGACCCGGCCGGGCTCGACCCGGACAGGCGGCAAGGCGGTGCAGCCGATGGCGGGGCGGGTCGCGATCGTTGCGCAGCCAGGGAGGGCGAGGCCGACCGAGGCCGCGGCAGTCGAGCGAAGGAAAGTGCGTCGATCCGAGGTAGGCGCCAGCATTGCGGCACCTTAGCCGTTCAGCCCGCGCTGTCGACCGTCTCCACCGTCAGCCGGTCGTTGGTGAACACGCAGACTTCGGCGGCGATCGCCATTGCGCGGCGGGCGAGCTTTTCGGGATCGGGCTCATATTCGGTCAGCGCCTTCGCCGCGGCGAGCGCATAATTGCCCCCCGAACCGATCGCGGCGATCCCGCCCTCGGGTTCCAGCACGTCGCCATTGCCGGTGAGGATCAGCATCGTCTCGGCATCGGCGACGATCATCATCGCTTCGAGATTGCGCAAATATTTGTCGGTGCGCCAATCCTTGGCCAGTTCGACTGCCGCTTTAAGCAATTGCCCGTGCGATGCCTCGAGCTTTTTCTCCAGCCGCTCGAACAAGGTGAAGGCATCGGCGGTCGCCCCGGCGAAACCGCCAATCACCGCTCCTTCCGCGCCGAGCCGCCGGACCTTCCGGGCGTTGGGCTTCATCACCGTATTGCCCATCGACACCTGGCCGTCGCCGGCGATGACCGTACGCCCGCCCGCCTTGACCCCGAGGATCGTCGTTCCGTGCCAGCTTTCCAATTCATCCGCTCCCGCTCGAGTCCGCAACGAATGTGGGGCGGCGCTTGCGGGGCCGCAAGCTTAGAGCGAATTGGCCTTGAGGAAGGTGCTGCTGTCGGCGAGTGCGGGCGAGGAACCCCGGAGCAAGGGCGAGAGCGACTTGACCGTGTCGATATGGCTCTTGCCCGGGTAAAGGCGCAAAGTGACCGGCGCACCGAGCGTGGCAAGGCGCTCGGCGAGGCGCTGGCTGTTGTAGGGGCGCGCGATGGTGTCCGCGCCGCCGTGGATCAGCAGCAGCGGCGGAGCGTCGGCCCGCGCGAAACTGATCGGCTGGGTTTCCTCCGGGCGTGGCCAATTGCTGAGCGCGTCGCGGCCGCGTTGCTCGGTGAAGGGATAGAAATCATAGGGTCCGGACAGCAGGGCCGCGGCGCGGACGATCTTCGGATCGACCCCGATGTCGGTCAAATAATGGCGGTCGAGCGCGAGCATCGAGGCGATGTACGCCCCCGCCGAATGACCCGAGAGGCTGATCCGCCTGGGATCGCCGCCGAAGCGCGCGGCGTGATCGCGCGCCCATTTCACCGCCAGCGCTCCATCTTCGATAAAGCCCGGAAAGCGCGTTCCGGGGACCAGCCGGTAATCGGGGACGATCGCGACGAATTCGCGAGCGGCGAAGGCGCGGCCGGCGAAACCATAGGCACCGCGATCGCCCGAAACCCAGCCGCCGCCATAAAAGAAAATGACCACCGGAAGCGGCTTGGCGGGCGTGCCGCGCGGAACCCAGACGTCGAGCTTGTGGCGGGCATTGGGGCCGAACGCCTCGCCATTGGCCGCGAGCCGCGCCGAATCGCCGCTGACCCGGCTGACCCCGTTGAGCAGAGCGGCGGGGCTGCATCCGGCCAAGGCAAGCAAAGCGGCGATCGGGCCGCCGTGCCGGGTAAGCCGCTTCATTCCGCTCGATGGCCGCTCGGTCGGAAGCCGAAGTCCTTGTTTCATTATGAGTTCCCGCGAGAAATTATCCCGAAAGAACGCAGCCGCGTCGCGATAGGATGCGTATGGCTCGGCCTAACGCTCGACGCCCTTGACCTTTCCCCAGGTGCGCGCGGCGGTGTAGCCGAGGTAACCGGTGCCGAATAAGGCATAGAGCTCTTCGGGAATGCCGCGCAAATAAGTGGTCATTCCATTGCCGATGTTGACCGCGATGCGTGGGTCGGCGGCGGCGATCAGCCCCATCGGGATCGCCCACAGGATCAGCGCGTACATCATGTAGAGGAATGATGGGCGCGCGCGGCTGGTCCAGGGGTCGGCCGATTGCGCCTCGACGATGATCGCCTGCATCTGCACCGCGATGCTCGCCGCTTCCTGATCGCCCTGAAGCTTGATCAATTCGAGCTTGGCGCGGTCGCGGGCGCGCGGGTCGGGGATGATCTTGTCGATCAGATTGGACATCGGCCCGATGATCGCGTCGAACACAGCCATATATATTCTCCCGGTTAAGTCACTAAAGTCACTAAAGTCATGGAGTCAGGCGCCAAAATCTTCGCTATTTCGTGCCGATCCGGTTCGCGAGCCAGCCGTAGAGAAAGGCCTCATTGGCGGGGCGGCGCTCGGCCAAGCTGACGTAGCGCTCGCCCTGCATCGCCTCGAGCGCGCGCAGGAGGACCGTCTCGCCGCCATCCTTACCACGCGCCGCGAAGAAGCCGTCGAGAGCAGTCAAGGTGCGCGCACCGACACGGCCATCGGGAACCAGATCGGCAAAATCCTTGCCATTGCGGTTGAGCGCGGTTAGCGCGCGCTGGAGAAAGGTCGCGGCAACCGCCGGACCCATGTTGACGCCGGTGTCGAACAGTTCGGCGGCGATTTGCGGTGAGCGCTTGGCGATCTCGTCGAATTTGGGCTTCAGCCAGTAAATCCGGCGATAGATTGCGACCGCCTCCTCGCGAGGCAATTGCTTCATCGCACCGCGAAAAACCGTGGGCGCGCGCGACTGCCTCGGTTATCCCAAAGCGCGTCGGTCCGCCGCGATCGGCGCGATGATCGACATAGCCCCCTTCGCGTTCGATCAGTCCATCAAGCAGTCTTTCGATTCCTAGCGCATTGTCCATTCACCCAATCCCCACGTTCGAGTCGGAAGCTACCAACCATATTGGTTGCGTGTAGGACAGCACTTTGTACCGGCCATGAGCGGTTGCCGGCTTTGGGCTTAGTCGCTAACTTCCTCGCATGACCCGATTCCTCGCCTTCCTGGCCATCGTCCTCTGCTCCACCGCCGCGCCGCTTGCCGCGCGCCCGTCGGCAGCCGAGCAGCGAATGCTCGCGACCGTCGATGCCGAGCAGGGGCGGACGCTCGCCTTGCTTGAGAAATTGGTCAATCAGAACAGCGGTTCGCTCAATCTCGCCGGGGTCGAGGCGGTCGCGAAAATGGTTCGTGCCGAGTTCGAGCCGCTCGGGTTCGAGGTGCGCTGGATCCCGCTCAAGCAGACGGGGCGCGCCGGGCATTTCGTTGCGCATCATCGCGGCAAGGGCAAGCGGCTGCTTCTGATCGGCCATCTCGATACGGTGTTCGAACCTGACTCGCCGTTCCAGCGCTGGCGCCGCGAGGGCAATTTCGGCCACGGCCCCGGCGCCGCCGACGACAAGGGCGGGGTAGTCACGATGATTGCGGCATTGCGCGCGATGAAGGCGGCTGGAACGCTTGCCGGGGCCGACGTGACCGTCTTCCTGACGGGCGACGAGGAAGATGTCGGGCTCCCGCTCGCGCAGGCGCGCGGCGATCTGATCGCTGCGGGCAAGACCGCCGATATCGCGCTCGACTTCGAAGGACTGAGCATCGACGGCGGCAAGGACATGGGAGTCGTCGCGCGGCGCGGGTCGATGAACTGGACGGTGACCGCAACCTCCAAGCCCGCCCATTCGAGCGGAATCTTCTCGGCTGCGTCGGGTTATGGCGCGGCGTATGAATTGGCGCGAATTCTCGATGGGTTCCGGCGCGAGCTTACCGACGACAAATTGACTTATAATGTCGGCCTGATGGCGGCGGGCAATCAGGCCGCGCTCGACGCCGATCGAATCCGGCTTACCGGAAGCGGCAAGACCAATATCATCGCCGCTCAGGCGATTGCGCGAGGGGATTTGCGCGCGCTGACCTTGGCCCAGCTCGATCGGACACAGGCGAAGATGCGCGCGATCGTCGCGGCATCCTTGCCGGGGACCAGCGCGACCGTCACCTTCGACGAGGACGCTTATCCGCCGATGGCCGCGACCGCGGGGAGCCGCGCGCTTCTGGTCAAGCTCAATCGAGTCAACGCCGATCTCGCGCTTGCACCGCAGGCCGAGCTCGACCCGCTCAAGCGCGGCGCGGGGGACATCAGCTTCGTTGCGGGCGACGTCGATGGACTAATCGGACTTGGCCCGGCGAGTAGCGGCGATCACACAGCGGAGGAGCGCGTGGTCATCGACTCGATCTGGCGCCAGGCCAAGCGCGCTGCCATCCTGATGAGCAGGCTTGGCGCCGAAAAGCGCTGAAAATTCGCGCTGCCCTACTCGTGAAATTGGCCCTTCCGTAAGGTTAACTGTTGCACGCGAAGCACTTGTCGCGGCGGCTTCCTCTCGGCCATAATTGCACATAGCGGCGACCGATCGCCGTTGGAGGGGTCCGCCATGTTGAACAATCGCTTGATCGCGAAGTCGCTTTTCGCCGCCACCGCGCTCGTCGCTTTCGCGTCGCCCGCCGCTGCCCAGCGAGTCGGGCGGATCGTCGCGTTCGGCGACAGCTACGCCGACGACGGCAATTTCTTCCAATTGGTCGGGATTAATCCGGCGACGACGCAAGTCTATACAACCGGCCGCTTTTCGGGCGGGACCAATTATATCGACACTTTGGGGTCGATCCTTGGAGTGCCGATCGACAATTTCGCGATCGGCGGGGCGTTGACCGACAATCGCAACACCAATGGGCCGCCGCTCGGCTTCGTCACCGAATATCAAAGCTTCCTTGCCGGAGGCGGCCCGGCCGCCTTCCCGCGGGTCAGCGGCCGCTTCAATGAGACCGACCTGCTTGCAATCTCGATCGGCGGCAATGACGCGCGCTTCTACCAGCGCACAGGCGGCACGCTTGCTGGGGCCCCCGGCGCCGCGGCGGTCGCGGTGACCAATGCGACCACCGGGCTCAATGCCTTGGTGGGGGCGGGCGCCCGGACCATCAGCTTTCTCGCCGGCGACACGGGCGTTCTTCCCGAAGTGAATTTCACTGCCAATCCGACGAGTACCGCAGCAATCCGAACCGCTTTTTCGAACGCCTTCAATCAAGGCATTCAGGCACCGCTTGCGGGTTATGCCGCCAATGGCGTGATGGTTCACTATCTCGATCTGTCGAAAGTCTTGGCCAATATCAGCTCGGACTTCGGCGCTTACGGGCTGACCGCACTCGCCTGCCCGGCTTTCCCGGCGCCGGCCGGTCCGGGCGTGCCGGGAAGTGCCGCCTGTGCAACCGATTCCTCGAACTTCCTCGTCTATGGCGATCAGCTTCATCTGACCTCGGCCGGGTTCGCGATCGTCGGGCGCTTTGTCGCGGCGCAATTGACCGCTCCGCTCAGGCTCCAGGCGACGAGCAATCTCGCGCTCGATACTGCGCGTCAGTTCGGGCGGACCTTGTCGACGCGGATGGACTCAGGCTCACCGCGCGACGGCGACATGCCCGAAGGGTTCGGCGTCTATCTCGTCGGGGACAGCGTCAGCCGCACGGTCAAGACGAGCCGGACCAATAATCAATTTTCGGCGACCAGCGTTGGAGCGACACTCGGCGCCGAATTCGGCTTCGGTGCCGGCCTGGTCGGCGCAGCGGTCAACCTGTCGCGTCCCAAGGCCGACTTCCGCACCGATGATGCCCGCACCAAGAGCAAATCGCTTCAGGTCGGCGTCTATGGCTCGGCGGGGATCGCCGGGGGATTCGTCCAGGCCTATGCCGGATATGGCCGCGACGACCATGAGATCGGCCGCCTGGGCGTAGTGCTGAAGATGGAGGCGGATGCCGACGGCAGCCACACGCTCGCCGGGGTCAAGGCGGGTTATTTGATGCCAATGGGGGCGATCCGCGTCGGCCCGGTCGCGGCGCTCGATTATGCCCGCGCCAAGGTCGACAGCTATAGCGAACAGGGCGACCCGGCGCTCGACCTCAATGTCGGCGCGTCACATTTTGCATCGATGCGCGGAAGTATCGGCGGCGAAGTGCGCGGCGATTTCGAGGGCGGCGGAGTGCAATTGCGCCCGTTCGCGGCGGCGGTGGTCGAAAAGGATTTCAAGGGCGACGGCCGTACCTTCACCTTTGCGCAGACCAGCGCACCGACGATCGTCAATCGCTTCGCGGTCGAGGAAGGGTCGAAGAAGGCCTATGCGCGAATCTCGGCCGGGTTCAGCGCGGCGATCCTTCCGGGGGTGTCGCTCAACGCCGCCGCGTCGGGGACATTGGGCAAGGATCAGGGCAATGAGACCAGCGCGCACGTGGGCTTCCGCGCGGGGTTCTGATCGGGCCGATCCTTACCGGGCGAGGCAGCGGTTTAGCAGCTGGCTCACGAGCGGATCGGCGGGCACCACCAGCGACGGGGCGCCGCCCAGGCTGATCTCGACCGGGCCGGGGCGCGAGAAGGGGCGAGCGATCCCGCGCGCCATGTCGCCACTCGCCTGACCCTGCCACTCGGCCTGAGCGGGCCCGCGCGCGATTGCAACCGCCGCGACCGGGAGCGATCCGACATGGCCGCCGCCGGTCAGGCTCAAAGTGCCCTTGTCGCCGGGGTTCGCGGGATGATGGCGGACCACGCGGACTCCGCCCGGCGCGCAACTGAGCGTTAGCTGCGGCTCGGCGGGGGTCGGCCCGAACCGCGCGGCGTTTTGGTCGCCGGTCCAGGCCATTCCCGCGCTCATCGGCGGCAGTGCGGCACGGTCGAGCGATTCGGCGGTCGCGCTATTTTCTGGCGCGGCGATGCCGGTGGCGGCGACGTCGCCGACCAGATTGTCGGGCGGCGCCGCTGCATCCTCGGCGACCGGGCCGTCATTCTGACAGGCGATCAGCGATAAAGCGGCGGCGAAGGGGAGCAGGGGCAAAAGTCTGATCATATTTGCGACAACCAGCGACGAGCCGACGAGTTCAATCGGCCTTGTCGTCTAGCGTCCAAATTTGGTCCGCGACTGCTTTCCGAAGCGGCCTTTGCGCGTCCCCGGGCGGCCTTCGGTCGAATTGCCCGTCGAGCGCGGCGCGCGACGTTCCTGGACGGGCAGGCCGAGCTCGTCCTCCTCGAGCTTGCGGATTTCGTCGCGCAGGCGCCCGGCCTCCTCGAACTCGAGGTCGGCGGCGGCCTTGCGCATCCGGCTTTCGAGATCGCCGATGTAAGCACGCAGATTGTGGCCGACGAGGTGCGGACGCTCGTCATCGCCGGTATCGACCAGCACGCCGTCGCGCAGCGACACGTCGCTCATAATGTCGTTGATCTGGCTCTTGATCGAGGCCGGGGTGATTCCGTGCTCGAGATTGTAGGCGACCTGTTTTTCCCGGCGGCGGTCGGTTTCGTTGAGCGCGCGTTCCATGCTGCCGGTGACCCGGTCGGCGTAGAGGATGACTCGCCCGTCGATATTGCGCGCGGCGCGGCCGATGGTCTGGATCAGGGAGGTTTCGGAGCGCAAAAAGCCTTCCTTGTCGGCGTCGAGAATTGCGACCAGCCCGCATTCGGGAATGTCGAGCCCTTCGCGAAGCAGATTGATCCCGACTAGCACGTCATAGACCCCAAGGCGAAGGTCGCGGATCAGCTCGATTCGCTCGAGCGTCTCGACGTCGCTGTGCATGTAGCGGACCTTGAGGCCCGCCTCGTGCAGATATTCGGTGAGGTCTTCGGCCATGCGCTTGGTCAGGGTCGTCACCAAGGTGCGATAGCCCGCCGCGGCGACCTTCTTGGCTTCGTTGACCAAATCGTCGACCTGATCCTCGACCGGCTTGATCTCGACCGGCGGGTCGATCAGTCCGGTCGGGCGGATGACCTGTTCCGAAAACACGCCCCCGGTCGCCTCCATTTCCCACGGGCCGGGGGTCGCCGAGACGAAGGTCGTCTGCGGCCGCATCGCGTCCCATTCGTTGAAGCGCAGCGGGCGATTGTCGATGCAGCTCGGCAGGCGAAAACCATATTCGGCAAGCGTGATCTTGCGGCGGTGATCGCCCTTGGCCATCGCCCCGATCTGCGGCACCGTCTGATGGCTCTCGTCGACGAACAGCAAGGCGTTGTCGGGCAGATATTCGAACAGGGTCGGCGGCGGTTCGCCCGGAAGGCGGCCGGTAAGGAAGCGGCTGTAATTCTCGATCCCCGCGCAGCTTCCGGTCGCCGCGATCATCTCAAGATCGAAATTGGTGCGCTGTTCGATCCGCTGCGCCTCCAGCAATTTCCCCTCGGCCTCCAGCTCCTTCAGCCGCTCGGTAAGTTCGTGGCGGATCGCGCCCATCGCCTGCTTGAGCGTCGGTCCGGGAGTGACATAATGCGAATTGGCATAGACTTTGACGCTGTCGAGGCTTGCAACCTTCTTGCCGGTCAGCGGATCGAATTCGACGATCTCCTCAATCTCGTCACCGAAGAAGGAAATGCGCCAGGCAGTGTCCTCATAATGCGACGGGAACAGCTCGAGATTGTCGCCCTTGACCCGGAAATTCCCGCGCCCGAAGCCGGCATCGTTGCGCTTGTACTGGAGCGCGACGAGCTTGCGGATGATCTCGCGCTGGTCGGCGCTTTCGCCCTTCTTCATCGTGAAAATCATCGCCGAATAGGTTTCGACCGATCCGATTCCGTAGAGGCAGGAGACCGAAGCGACGATGATCACGTCGTCGCGCTCGAGTAGCGAGCGGGTCGCCGAATGGCGCATCCGGTCGATCGCCTCGTTAACCGAGCTTTCCTTTTCGATGTAGGTGTCGGAGCGCGGGACATAGGCTTCGGGCTGATAATAATCGTAGTAGCTGACGAAGAATTCGACCGCATTGTCGGGAAAATAGCTCTTGAACTCGCCGTACAGTTGCGCGGCGAGGATCTTGTTCGGCGCAAGCACCAGCGCGGGGCGCTGAAGCTGCTCGATCATCTTGGCCATGGTGAAGGTCTTGCCCGACCCGGTCACGCCGAGCAGCACCTGGTCGCGCTCACCCGCAAGCACTGCCTCGGTCATTTCCCCGATCGCCGCGGGCTGATCACCAGCCGGTTCATAGTCCGACTTCAGCACGAACCGGCGCCCGCCCTCGGCCTTGGCGGGGCGCGCGGGGCGGTGCGGAACGAAAGTTTCCGCAGTGTCGGGCTCGGCGAGCGAAGTGCGAATCTGGATCGGCATAAGCGGCTATATGGTGCCGCGCGCGAAGGGCGGCAACACGCGCGGCGGGTTGCTTCGTCGCGCTGCTGCCGAATAGCTCCTGCCTTTTCAGTGACCTGCGGCGACGTAACCAAGCGTTCAGTCCAGCGGCACGACAAGCGCCCGCAAAAGGAGCTTACCGCATGACCATGTCCTCGCCCGCCCGACCCGAATCGTCACCCGATCGCGCCCCGATTAGCGATGAAGAAGTACGCAAGCTGCGGAGGTTCGTCTGGGCCGATGGTGCCATTTCGCCGGACGAGGCCGCGCAGCTTTTCGCGCTCAACGATGGAGCCGACGCGGCCAACGACTGGGCCGATTTCTTCGTCGAGGCGATGTGTGACTATCTGATCGGCAGGGGGCAGCCGCGCGGCTATGTTACCGATGCCGACGCCAATTGGCTGATCGACCACATCGACCATGACGGCCGGATCGACTCGCATGCCGAGCTTGAGCTGATCGTACGCCTGCTCGAACGTGCCGAACTCGTACCTGAATCCTTGAAGGTGTTTGCGATGCAATCGATCGAGCAGACCGTGCTCACCGGCGAAGGGCCGACGCGCCGCGGCGGATCGATTCAGCCCGGGCAGATCGACGATGCGGAGGTACCGCTGCTTCGCCGAATGATCTTCGCACCCGCAGGCGACGGTCCGGCGAAGGTCAGCCGTTCGGAGGCCGAAATGCTGTTCCGCCTCAAGGACGCGACGCTTGGAGCCGACAATTCAGCCGAGTGGCAGCGGCTGTTCGTCCAGGGGATCGCCAATCACCTCATGGCTCATCAGAATTACGTTCCACCATCGCGCGAAGAAGCCATGCGTCGGGCCCGGCCCTATGTAGCCAACCCCGGGCGCGTCCTCGCCGGGCTTAAGAAGGAGGTAGCGAGCCTGCGTGAGGCCAGGACGGCGACGTATGGCGATGAGGATAGGCGTGTTGCCGACCATGATCGCGCTTTCGCCGCCGACATGGCGGTCACCTTCGACGAAGCGCATTGGCTTGATCGGCTGTTCGATGCCGACGGGGCGCGCGATCCGATCGAGCAGGCGCTGGTCGATTTCCTTGCCGCCGAAAGCTCTCCGCGCGACTGACACGGAGCGGATTGCCAAGCGCTGAACTAGGCATATGGTGGCACCAACGGACGGCGTAACGACGCGCCTGCCGGGGGAGGACCCATGATGATTCAATCGATCGAAAAGCTTGCAGCGCTCGGCGCAGTCGCTTTGTTGGCGGGATGCGGAAGCGAAGCGCCCAAGCCTGCTGCCGAGGCCAAGGCCAAGACGCTAAGCGCTGGTGAATATGAAGTGTCGAGCGAAGTGACCAAGCTCGCTTCGGCCGACAAATCGACCCCCGCGACCGCGCTCAAAATGGGCGAGAAGTCGGTGATCCGCGCCTGCGTCGCCGCCGATGGCAAGCTCGACCCGGCGATGTTCATCGAGGCGGGCGACACATGCACTCCGCAGAGCAGCTATATGCGATCGGGCCGGATGTCGGTGCAATATCAGTGCAGCCGGCCGGGGCGCGGCAATCTCTACCCCGCCGCCGATGGCAATTTCAAAGCCGACAGCTTTGAAGCGATCGTCACGGCGGCCACCCAGTTCAGTGGCGATGGCGACTATAGCCTTGTGCGCAAGCTGACCGCGAAACGGGTCGGCGATTGCCCGGCGAAGGCAACGCCCGCCGCGGGCTGACGGGCCGTGTGACGTTGATTGGCTTTGGGAGACTGGAAATGACCGACAAGCGCAGCCTTGCAATGACGCACCGGCAGATCTTGGCGATCGGCGCATTGCTCGCCGCTTCACCCGCTTTTGCCGACACCGGAGTCAAATCGGCGATCAAGGCGGATTATGATTCCCACCTCGGCGCCTTGTTCACCCATTTCCATCAGAATCCGGAATTGTCCTTCCTCGAGGTCCAGACCGCCAAAAGGATGGCCGCCGAGCTGAAAAAGTCGGGTGCGCAGGTCACCACCGGAGTCGGCGGCACCGGGGTGGTCGGAGTGATGCGCAACGGCCCCGGGCCGACGGTCCTGCTTCGCGCCGACATGGACGGGCTGCCGATGCCCGAGAAATCGGGGCTCGCTTACGCGTCGAAGGTCACGCAGACCGCCCAGGACGGAAAAGTCTATCCGGTCACCCACTCGTGCGGGCATGACACGCATATCACCGCGATGGTCGGGACCGCGCGTCGGCTTGCGGCGATGAAGAACCGCTGGAAGGGCACTGTGCTGTTCATCGTCCAGCCCGCCGAGGAACGCGTCGGTGGCGCCAAGGCGATGCTTGCCGACGGGCTCTATACGCGCTTTCCGAAGCCCGATTATGCGCTGGCCTTCCATGTCGCAGCGCAACTGCCGACCGGCAGGATCAGTGCGTCCGAAGGGCTTCAATATTCATCGGCCGACAGCATCGACGTGATGGTCCCGGGAGTCGGCGCGCATGGCGCTTCGGCGCATATGGGCAAGGATCCGGTCTATATCGCCTCGCAGATCGTGGTCGCGCTGCAGGGGATCGCCAGCCGCGAGATCGGTCCGCTCGAACCGGGTGTGGTCACCGTCGGGTCGTTCCATGCCGGAACCAAGCACAATATCATTTCCGACCGCGCCGACCTTCAGATCACCGTCCGCGCCAATAATGAGAAAACCCGCGCGCAAATTATCGCCGCGGTCGGGCGCATTGCCCAGGGCGTCGCTCGCGCCAATGGAATGCCCGAAGACAAATTGCCGGTGGTGACAGTCAGCGAAGGCACTCCGACGACGATCAATCACGCCCCGCTTGCCAAGCGGCTCAACGCGTCGCTCGCCCGCGACCTTGGGCAACCGACCCTGGTTCCTTTCGAGCAGACCGGAATGGGCGCCGAGGACTTCGCGTATTTCGTCCAGCCCAACCTTGGCGTTCAGGGCTATTATTTCGCGGTCGGAGGCACGCCGCAAGCCGCGTTCGACGCCGAAAAGGCGGGCGGCCCGCCGGTGCCTTCGCATCATTCTCCCTTGTTCAAGATCGCCCCCGAACCCGCGGTCACGCTTGGGACCGAGGCGATGGTAATGGCGACGCTGGAATTGCTCAAGCGCTGAGCGATGCCCGCGCTGTGGCGCGAGTACCCATTGTTGCGAAAAATACCTTGAAGCGAAAAATTCCGCTTGCGTCTCGGCGCGGATAAGCCACTATAGATAGTGTTGGGACGGGGGTTCCGATCAACAGCTTGTGGTTACGCCGAAAATAGCCATTTTCGGTCAGGCCCGATCTGTGCCCTGTGGATATCGGGGGCAAGCCCGAGATTTCGCCCCTCTCCCGGCCAATATGGGCTAGGCTGCCGCGTATGGCGCCGAGTCGAACAGAAATAGAACAAGCGGTCGAACAGCGGCCCATGGGACGGGGAATGACGATGGATTTTGCAAGCTCGAGCGATGTCGGCGCGACGGACGTGTCAGTCAACGAAACGAAGCGCAATAGTAAGACGATCGACGCCCGGGCGTTCAACGTCGTAACCGATTCCTCGCGCGATGCTTTGCTCACCGATTTCGGCAAGGACACGCTTCAGGACCGCTATCTGCTCCCCGGCGAATCCTATCAGGACCTCTTCGCGCGCGTCGCCTCGGCTTATGCCGACGATCAGGACCACGCCCAGCGCGTCTATGACTATATCTCGAAATTGTGGTTCATGCCCGCGACCCCGGTGCTGTCCAACGGCGGCACCGGCCGCGGGCTTCCGATCAGCTGCTATCTCAATTCGGTCAGCGACAGCCTTGAGGGCATCGTCAACACCTGGAACGAGAATGTCTGGCTCGCGTCCAAGGGCGGCGGGATCGGCACCTATTGGGGCGCGGTGCGCGGCATCGGTGAGCCGGTCGGCCTCAACGGCAAGACCAGCGGGATCATCCCGTTCGTGCGCGTGATGGACAGTTTGACGCTGGCGATCTCGCAGGGCTCGCTTCGGCGCGGTTCGGCGGCCTGCTACCTCGACATCGCGCATCCGGAGATTGAGGAATTCCTCGAAATCCGCAAGCCGTCGGGCGATTTCAACCGCAAGGCGCTCAATCTCCACCACGGCGTGCTGATCACCGATGCGTTCATGGAGGCGGTCCGCGCCGGCGACGAGTTCATCCTGCGCAGCCCGCGCGACGGGACCGAACGCGCCAAGGTCGACGCGCGCAGCCTGTTCCAGAAATTGGTCGAAACCCGGCTTGCGACCGGCGAGCCCTATATCATCTTCATCGATCAGGTGAACCGGTCGATGCCCAAGCATCACCGCGATTTGGGCTTAAAGGTCTCGACCTCCAACCTCTGCTCCGAAATCACGCTCCCCACCGGCAAGGACCATCTCGGCGCCGAGCGTACTGCGGTGTGCTGCCTGTCCTCGCTCGGGCTCGAGACATGGGACGAATGGAACGGCGACAAGCGCTTCATCGAGGACGTCATGCGCTTCCTCGACAATGTCCTGTCGGACTATATCGCCCGCGCCCCCGACGAAATGGCGCGCGCCAAATATAGCGCCGAGCGCGAGCGTTCGGTCGGGCTCGGCGTGATGGGCTTCCACAGCTTCCTCCAGGCGCGCAATTTGCCGTTCGAAGGCGCGATGGCCAAATCGTGGAACCTCAAAATCTTCAAGCATATCCGCGCCCAGGTCGATCAGGCATCGATGATGCTCGCCCAGGAACGCGGCCCCTGCCCCGACGCCGCCGACATGGGCGTGATGGAGCGCTTTTCGTGCAAGATGGCGATCGCTCCAACCGCGAGCATCTCGATCATCTGCGGCGGCACCTCGGCCTGCATCGAGCCGATCCCCGCCAATATCTACACCCACAAGACGCTGTCGGGCAGCTTCTCGATCCGCAATCCGCACCTCGAGCAATTGCTGATCGAAAAGCATAAGAACAGCGACGCGGTGTGGAACTCGATCCTCGAGCAAGGCGGAAGCGTCAGCCACCTCGACTTCCTCACCACCGAGGAAAAGGACATTTTCAAAACCAGCTTCGAGATCGACCAGCGCTGGCTGATCGAGCTTAGCGCCGACCGCACCCCGTTCATTGACCAGGCGCAGAGCCTCAATTTGTTCATCCCCGCCGACGTCGACAAATGGGATCTGATGATGCTCCACTTCCGCGCCTGGGAGCTCGGCATCAAGTCGCTCTATTACCTCCGCTCCAAATCGGTCCAGCGCGCCGGCTTCGCTGGCGGGGTCGAGGCCGACAACACCGCCGAAGCGCCCAAGTACGAACTGTCGAGCACCGATTACGACGAATGTTTGGCGTGCCAGTGAACCCCTGGGTCGCAATCCTGCTGATTGCCGGAATCACCGGCCTCGTCGCTTTCCTCGTGACCCGCCAGCGGGGCCCAAGAGTTACCGACATCACCCGCACCATAAAATCCGACGATCCGGAGAAGTAGAATGCCCCTTCTCGAAACCCGCAACCAGTACAAACCCTTCGAATACCCCTGGGCGTTCGAATTTTGGAAGCGTCAGCAGCAGATCCACTGGATGCCCGAGGAAGTGCCCTTGGGCGAGGATTGCCGCGATTGGGCGCAGAAGCTTTCCGACCACGAACGCAATCTGCTCACCCAGATTTTCCGCTTCTTCACGCAAGCCGATATCGAGGTGCAGGATTGCTACCACGAAAAATACGGCCGCGTGTTCAAGCCGGTCGAGATCAAGATGATGCTCGCCGCTTTCTCGAACATGGAGACGGTGCACATCGCCGCTTACAGCCATCTGCTCGACACCATCGGCATGCCCGAAAGCGAATATGGCATGTTCCTCCAATATAAGGAGATGAAAGACAAGCACGACTATCTGCAGAATTTCGGCGTCGACAGTGATGAGGACATCGCCAAGACGCTCGCCATGTTCGGCGGCTTTACCGAGGGGCTGCAATTGTTCGCCAGCTTCGCGATGCTGATGAATTTCCCGCGCTTCAACAAGATGAAGGGCATGGGGCAGATCGTCAGCTGGTCGGTCCGCGACGAAAGCCTCCACTGCGAAGGCATCATCAAGCTGTTCCACGCCTTCACCAAGGAACGCGACTGCCTCACCCGCGGCGTCCGCGACGACATCATGGACATGTGCCAGAAGACGGTGCGGCTCGAGGACGCGTTCATCGACCTCGCCTTCGAACATGGCCCGGTCGAGGGCATGACCCCAAAGGCGATCAAGAAATATATCCGCTACATCGCCGACTGGCGGCTCGGGCAGCTCGGGTTCAAGCCGATCTACATGATCGACGAACACCCCCTCCCCTGGCTCGCGCCTCTGCTAAACGGCGTCGAGCACGCCAACTTCTTCGAGACCCGGGCGACCGAATATTCGAAGGCTGCGACGCGGGGGAATTGGGGCGAGGTTTGGGACTCGTTCGATCGGCGGCAGAAAGCCAAGGCTAGCGGGGACGTGGTTGTCGCTGGTGATGAGGGCGGCGAGGATATGTTTGCTCGGGCTGGGGTTGGGGTTGGGGTGGAATAGGGACAATGAGCAGTACCACTGTCAATCTCGACGCGATGATCCTTCGTGCGGACTTCGCTAGCAGCGATCAGAAACCCGCGCAGTCGGCTGAACGCTTTGAAAAAATCGCATTGAAAGATTTCGCAATCGCTCAGCTGCGCTCGGTGAGAAATAGCTGTCCTACATAACCCATTTGGTTCATAGCGTCTCCCCACTGACAAAATGGAGGCGGATCTGGCGGGGCGGGCGGGGCGCGATTTGACGGTTGAGGAATTCAACGACTGGTCCAATGCCAAAAGCGAGTTCGCCGCGGTGCGCAAGGCCGCCGATGAGGAGGGCGGGCCGCATCTGTCGCTGGTTCCTTTGGCCGATCAGGAAATTGCCTGGCCGACCGATTTGCTTGCCCCCTCTGGCCCGCCCGATCCCGACTCCGCAGCTGTGCTCGCCGAGCCGTTCGACGGGGTCGCGCTCCCCGACAGCCGCAAGCGGCTTGCGCGGGGTGGAGCGCCGATCGCCAGCGCCTGTTCCTCGCCACCCTCGCCGAAACCGGTTCGGTCCATCTCGCCAGCAGCGCCGCACGCCTTACCGCGCGATCGGCCCATCGGCTGCGCACCCGCTCGCCCGCCTTCGCCGCCGCTTGGGACAGCGCGCTTCAGCTCTCGGTCGGCCGACTGTCGGCGATCGTCTTCGACCGCGCCATCAACGGCCGCGTCGAACAGGTGTTTCGCGATGGCGATCTGGTCGGCGAGCGGCGCGTTCCGAGTGACCGCTTGCTCACCTGGCTGCTCGCGCGGCTCGATCCAAAACGCTTCGCTTTGCCGTGGGAGCAGCGCGGCGATTCCGATCCCCAGGCCGACGCGGTCGCCGCCTTTCCCTTACTGCTCGACGCGCTCGTCGACACCCCGTCTTAATAGCCGCGCGCTCCCCGTCACCGCGACCATTGGGACCATTCGCGCACTGGCCGCCGATAATTCCCTTTCATTGCCTGATGCACCAAAGCGGAACCGCCTGCTCCAGCGTTCGTTTCGCGAGCAGAACAGGTTTAACAGGGAGATATAAGATGGTCGACGAAACACCCACAACGGTCGAGCGAACGACGATCGTCGAAACCGACAATGGCAATGGCGGCGGCGGAATGCTTGCGGTGGTGCTTTTGATCCTTGTCATCCTCGCGCTCCTGTTCCTGTTCCGCGACCAGCTTGGCTTCGGCGGCGACAAGACCGAAGTTTCGATCCCCGACAAGATCGAGGTCAACGTCAACTGATTTGAACTTCGCGGCGCACGCGACTAACCCCCTCGCTTCTACCCGGAGCGAGGGGGCTTTGCATTGGCGACGAACGAATATCTGAGCGGGCTCGGAAGCCATTTCGAAAGCGAGGCGTGCAAGGGCGCGCTCCCGGTCGGCCGCAACAGCCCGCAAAAACCCGCCTTCGGGCTTTACGCCGAACAATTTTCGGGAAGCGCCTTCACCGCGCCGCGTCACGAAAACCGCCGCAGCTGGCTCTACCGGATGCGCCCGACCGCCGACCATCGCCCCTTCACCCGATATGCCGGAGCGCCGCTGCTCGCTCCGGCGCTGGTCACCGAGCCGCTCGCGCCCAACCGCCTGCGCTGGGATCCGCCCGCCGATCTTCCCGGCGATTGCGACTTCATCGACGGACTGGTGACGATGATCGCCAATCGCGATCCCGCCGACCTCGAAGGCGTCGCGATCCATCTGTATCGCGCGACCCGATCGATGACCGACCGCGTATTCGCCAATTCAGACGGCGAAATGCTGATCGTCCCGCAATCGGGAACGCTGCGGCTGGTTACAGAACTTGGCCGGATCGACGTCGCGCCCGGCTGGATCGCGCTCATCCCCCGCGGAATGCGCCTCCGCGTCGAGATCAAGGACGACGAGGCGCGCGGTTACGTCGCGGAGAATTACGGAGCGATGTTCCGCCTTCCCGAACTCGGCCCGATCGGCGCCAACGGGCTCGCCAGTGCACGCGATTTCGAAACTCCGGCCGCGGCTTTTGAGGACCGCGACGGCCCGTGCGAGCTGGTTCAGAAATATCTCGGTGCGCTGTGGACCACGACGCTCGACCATAGTCCGATCGATGTCGTCGCCTGGCACGGGACGCTGGTTCCCTGGCGCTATGAGCTGGCGCGGTTCAACACGATTGGAAGCATCAGCTTCGACCATCCCGACCCGTCGATTTTCACTTTGCTCACCAGCCCGAGCGACGTCCCGGGCCGCGCCAATGCCGACTTCGTTATCTTCCCGCCGCGCTGGCTTGTCGGCGAGGATACGTTCCGCCCGCCATGGTTCCACCGCAACGTGATGAGCGAAGCGATGGGCCTGATCGCGGGCGATTATGACGCCAAGGCCGAAGGCTTCCGCCCCGGCGGCCTCAGCCTCCACAATCTGATGAGCGGGCACGGACCCGACCTCGCCAGCTGGCGCTCCGCAAGCGAGGCCGACCTCAAGCCAGTCAAGCTCGACGGGACGATGGCGTTCATGCTCGAATCCTGCTGGCCCTATGTCCCGACCCGCTTCGCGCTCGACCTTGCGCAAAGCGACTATGATCTGGCATGGGCCGACTTTCCAAAGGCGAAACTACCCAAATGACGATGCTCGACGAAACCCATGACCCGGCGCGAACCAGCTGGGTTGAAAGCGCCAACGGACATAGTGATTTTCCAATCCAGAACCTCCCGCTGGGAGTGTTTTCCGTTGCCGATGGCGAGCATCGGATCGGGGTCGCGATCGGCGACATGATCCTGGACCTTCGCGGGCTCGCCGAGGCTGGGTTACTCGATGACCGCTGGTTAGCTGCCCTAACTCAACCAACGCTTAACGACTGGTTCGCAAGGGGCCATGACGATGGCCGCGGGCTGCGCCGGCATCTGTCCGACTTGCTCTCCAGCGACGCCCAGCGCGGCTCGGTCGAAGCTTATCTAATCGCCCAAGCCGATGCGACGATGCACCTGCCCTGCTCGATCGGCGATTACACGGATTTCTACGTCGGAATTCACCACGCGACCAATGTAGGCCGGCAATTCCGTCCCGACCAGCCGCTGCTTCCGAATTATAAATATGTGCCGATCGGATATCATGGCCGCGCCAGCTCGGTTCGGGTTTCGGGCGAGCCGGTGATCCGTCCCAAAGGCCAGCGCAAGGCGCCCGATGCCGAAGTCCCGGAATACGGTCCGTCGCTGCGGCTCGATTATGAGCTCGAGCTGGGTATGGTGATCGGGCGCGGCAATCGCCTCGGCGAGACGATCGCGATTGGTGACGCCGCGGCACATATCGCGGGGTATTGCCTGCTCAACGACTGGTCGGCGCGCGACTTGCAGGCGTGGGAATATCAACCGCTCGGTCCCTTCCTCGCCAAGAATTTCCTGACCAGTATTTCGCCGTGGGTGATCAGTCCCGATGCGCTTATTCCGTTCCGCAGTGCAATGCCGCCTCGCCCCGAAGGCGATCCGGCGCCACTGACGTACCTTGCGGACGCTGGCGATCAGGCCGCCGGAGGCCTGGGCATAACCCTTGAAGTTACTTTATTGACCCGGCAAATGCGGGCCGCCGGCCTGCCTTCGCATCGCCTGAGCCAAGGTGACGCGGCGTCGGCAATGTACTGGTCGGCTGCACAGATCGTGACGCATCACGCCTCCAACGGCTGCAACCTCCAGCCGGGAGATTTGATTGGCACCGGGACGCTTTCGACGGCCGATGACGATGGCGTCGGCTCGCTGCTCGAACTTAGCCGCGGCGGCAAATCGCCACTTGAACTATCTGGCGGAGAGCAGCGCAGCTTCCTTGAAGATGGTGACGAACTTACGCTGAGCGCCCGCTGCTTCGCACCGGGAATCGTGTCGATCGGTTTGGGCGAGTGTCGTGGCCGAGTAATGCCTGCGAAGGATTGAACGTGGCCTCCAACGGCGATTGTGCAATTTCTCACTTGCGCCCGGGAACATAATCCTTCAGTCGCCTGTTGCAACGTTCTATCATGCTGTAACAAGGCCACTTATATGTCCCTCGCCACTTCGGTCGCTCTGGCCGATGCCCTTTCCGAGGCGCTGCTCCTGGTCCGCTCGCCGTCTGAGGTCCGGGCGTTCCTGGAGGACCTGTGTACTCCTGCGGAAATCCGCACCATGGCCGAGCGCTGGCACGTCGCCGGCCTGCTTGACGAGGGCAAGCTAACCTATCGCGAAATTCACGAGGCGACGGGTGTGAGTACGACTACCATTGTCCGAGTGGCTCGCTTTTTGCGGCAAGAAGACAATGGTGGATACCGAGTCCTGCTTGACCGACTTAAAAAAGCCGGGTCGTGAGCCGCAATCGCAACCGGCTGCACATCGCCGTTCAGAAGTCGGGACGACTCAGTGATCTAAGCCGGCAATTGCTCAAGGATTCGGGGCTTCGTCTTAGCGAAGGCGGTAGGAACCATCTTACCGCACGCGCCGAAAACTTTCCGCTCGACCTCATGTTCGTTCGCGACGACGACATCCCGACGTTTGTCGCTGACGGCGTGTGCGAACTCGGCATCGTCGGCCAGAACGTGCTGGCGGAATATGTCCTCGGCCTGCCCGGACCGCGCATCGAGGAAGTCGCACGGCTGGGTTTCGGCCGCTGCAGCCTCAAGATTGCTGCCCCCGACACGCTGGTCGATTTCGACGTCAACATGCTTCAGGGCCAGCGCATCGCCACCAGCTATCCGCGACTGCTCGCACGCTTCCTGGCCGAACGCCATCTCGAAGCCGAGGTCGTTCCAATGCGCGGAGCGGTCGAACTTGCCCCGCGTCTCGGCATTGCAAGCTTCATCTGCGACCTTGTTTCAACCGGGGCCACGCTTGAAGCCAACGGCCTGGCGCCCGTCGCCGACGTGTTCGACAGCGAGGCGGTGCTGGTACGCACGACGAAGCCGATCGACGCCGCCCATTCCGCTAAGGTGCGGGCCCTGCTGACCCGCATTGAAGGGGTAATTGCCACCGCCGAGAGCAAATATATCGTGCTTAATGCCCCGGAGAGCGCGATATCGGCGATCAGCGCAATCCTTCCCGGTGCCGATGCGCCGACCATCGTTCCGCTCGTCGGCCGGCCCGGCCATGTCGCGGTGCAGGCAGTTTGTCAGGAATCGGTGTTCTGGGAAACGCTCGAGCGGTTAAAGGCGGCCGGCGCGTCGGCGATCCTGGTGATGCCGATTGAAAAGATGATGCTGTGATCGAGCGGTTCGACTGGCACGACCGGCAGACGCGTGCTGCAGCGCTCGCCCGGCCACGCGGCCGTGACAATATCGCGCTGCTCGACGCGGTCCGCGGCATTGTCGGCGATGTCCGCGAGCGCGGCTGGCGTGGGCTGGTCGAGCACGCCGTGCGCATCGATGGCGTCGAGCCCGAGAGCATTGCCGTTGCTCCCTATGCCGAAGAGGCGCTTCGAACGCTCCCCCGTGCCGCAGTGGAGGCGATCGACCTGGCGATAGCTAACATCGAGGCGTTTCACGTCCAGACTCGTCCGCATGACACCGAGGTGAAGACCATGCCCGGCCTGTCCGTCGCCAAGGAGTGGCGCGCACTCCGAAGCGTCGGCCTGTATATCCCCGGCGGCAGGGCGCCCCTGTTCTCGACCTTGCTGATGCTCGCGATTCCTGCGCGAGTTGCGGGGGTCGAGCGCATAACCGTCATCACTCCCCCGCGCTCCGGAGGTGGTCTCGACCCGGCGATTGCACTTGCCGCCTCGAAATGCGGGATCCCTGAGGTGTGGGCCCTGGGCGGCGCCCAAGCGATCGCGGCGTTGGCGTTCGGTGCAGGCGACATTGCTCCGGTCGACCGCATCTGCGGCCCGGGCAACGCCTGGGTCGCCGCTGCCAAGGGGTTGGTCGCGTCGCTTCCCGGTGGACCGGGGATCGATCTTCCCGCAGGTCCAAGCGAGTTGATGGTCATCACCGATGACAGCAGCGATCCTGCCACCGTCGCCGCCGACCTCTTGAGCCAGGCCGAACATGACGCCGACGCACAGGTGCTGCTCGTCAGCCCAAGCGACGCGCTCATCGCTGCGGTCGTGACCAAACTTGGCGCAGACGCCAGCCGGGTTCGAACCATTATCTGCGCAACGCTGGACGAAGCCGCCGCAATTGCCAACGCCTATGCCCCCGAACATCTAAGCCTAGCCATCGACGACGCTGATCGCCTCGTTCCTCTTATCCGCAATGCCGGCGCGATCTTTGCCGGACATAATGCCGCCGAGACCTTCGGTGACTATCTCGCCGGGTCGAGCCATGTTCTTCCAACCGATGGCGCCGCGCGCTTCACCGGCGGGGTGTCCACACTGACCTTTATGAAGGCGATCACCGTCCAACGCGTCAGCGCCGACGCGGCGAAGGCGCTCGCTGCCCCCGCGGCCGCGCTTGCACGTCTCGAGGGGCTCGAAGCTCATGCTTTGGCCGCGGAGTGCCGGGCATGAGCCTCGCCGCGCGCCTCGCACGTCCTGAAATCCTCGCGCTGCCGCCATGCGACATCGCCGGGGCGCCGCTGTCCGGTACGATTCGCCTTGACGCCAATGAGAGTCCCTTCGCTTCGCTGGTTGCGGGCCAGCCGACGATTAACCGCTACCCCGATCCGCAACCCGCCGCACTTCGCCAGCGTTTGGCCGATCTCTACGGCGTTGCCCCCGCCGCGCTATGGGTTGCGCGCGGCAGCGACGACGCGATCGACCTCCTCATCCGCGCCTTCTGCCGCCCGGGCCAGGACAGCGTCGCAATCGTTGAGCCGACGTTTTCCGCTTATGCCCAGTTTGCGCGCGTCCAGGGTGCCGCCGTCATCTCTGTCCAGCTAACAGACGATTTTGCCTTCGATGCCGACACGCTCGTGGCGACGGTGGCCCCCGCAAAACCGAAACTTTTGTTCCTGTGCACACCAAATAATCCGACCGGGACCGCGATCGATCCCGCCGACATTCGCCGCGTCGCCGCCGGACTGCCGGACACGCTGGTCGTCATTGACGAGGCTTATATTGAGTTTTCGAACACTCCGAGCTTCGCTGCCGAGGCTACCGGCAATTTGATCGTTCTTCGTACACTGTCAAAGGCATATGGGCTCGCCGGAGCCCGCATCGGCTGCGCCATCGCCGCGCCGGAAATCATCGACATGATCGCGCGCGTTTCGCCACCCTATCCTTTGCCATCGCCGTCAATTGCCGCGGCGCTTGACACTTTGGCACCAGAGCGGATGCCGGTCCACGCCGCCCGGATCGAACGCCTGCTGGATTATCGCGAAGCGCTTGCGAAAACGCTTGCCGGTTCCGCGGAAATCGATTGCATTCGCACCGGCGGAAACTTTCTGTTTCTCAAGGTCGCCGATCCGGCTGATCTCGCAAGGCGCCTCGCCGCCGCCGCCTTGCGCGTACGCTTTCGCCCGAATGCCGCGCCGGGGGGAGTCCGCGTCACCGTCGGCACCGCTGCTGAAAATGCCACGCTGCTCACCGTTTTCGGGTTTGGCGCCGTCACGCCCGCCACCCGCAACGCGGAGATCACCCGCGACACGAAGGAAACCCGTATCGCATTGGCGGTCGACCTCGATCGCCCCGAGCCGCGCCAGATCGACAGCGGCATTCCGTTCTATGACCACATGTTAGATCAAGTCGCGGCGCACGCCGGGTTCAGCCTGGTCCTCTCCTGTACAGGCGACCTCGCGATCGACCCGCACCACAGCATCGAGGATGTCGCGATTGCACTCGGTACCGCGATCCGCCAGGCGCTCGGTGACAAGCGCGGAATTGGCCGCTTTGGCTTCGCATTGCCGATGGATGAGGCCAGCGCCGAGGTGCTAATTGACCTTTCCGGTCGGCCCTATGCGAAGTTTGAGGGCAGCTTCTCCACTGCGTCAGTCGGCGGCTTGCGGACCGAGATGGTGCCGCACATCTTCCGCAGCCTTGCCGACTCGCTGGGCGCGGCGATCCACGTCAAGGTCACCGGCGATAATGATCATCACAAGGTCGAGGCTTGCTTCAAGGCATTTGGCCGAGCGCTTCGATCGGGGCTTGCACTCGAAGGCGCGCGCGATGCCTTGCCATCGACCAAGGGCATGCTGTGACCGCGCTCGCAGTCCTCGATCTCGGTTACGGCAATACTGATTCGGTCCGGCTCGCATTCCAGCGGCTGGGGGTCGAAGCGGAGCTAACGGCTGACCCCATTACAGCAGAGCAGGCCGACCGCGTGGTTCTTCCCGGTGTCGGCTCAGCCGGATTCGCGATGTCCAAGCTTCGCGATGCAGGCTTGGTGGATATCCTCAAGCGCCGTACCAAGCCGCTGCTCGGCATCTGCCTCGGAATGCAGCTAATGTTCGACTTTTCGGACGAGAGTGAACTGCTCTGTCTCGGGCTGATCCCCGGCCGCGTTCGGGCGATGAGCCCCACGCGAGACCTCCCCGTTCCCCACATGGGTTGGACCAAGATCGAGGAGGCTGCCCCCGGAATTGGTCTTTGGAAAGGCGACTACGTCTATTTCGCTCACGGATTCGTTTGCGAAGACGGTCCAGCAACCGCTGCGCGAGTGACCTACGGAGCATCTATTTCCGCCGCGATCCGCGCGGGTCCGCTGTGGGGCGCACAATTCCATCCGGAGCGTTCGTCGGCAGCGGGCGCGTCATTCCTCAAAGCGTTTTTGGCGTCATGAAACTGCTCCCCGCTATTGACCTCATCGGCGGCCGGTGCGTTCGCTTGTCGCAGGGCGATTTCTCCCGCGAGACCATTTATTCGGACGATCCGGCGGCCGCGCTTGCCAGCTTCGCGGAAGGCGGCGCTACCGATGCGCATCTCGTTGACATGGACGGAGCCCGCAGCGGATCGCCTTGCCAGCACGATCTGTTCGCCCGCCTCGCCGCTTCCTCTTCGCTGGTGTTGCAAGTCGCGGGCGGGTTTCGCACCGCCGATCAGGTTGCCGCAATGCTCAACGCCGGGGTTGCGCGAGTTGTCATCGGCAGCCTCGCGTTGACTGATCCAGCAGCGTTTAGCGCTATGCTCCTCTGCTTCGGTAACGATCGCCTCACCTTGGCGCTTGATGTCCGCCTTGAGGGCGGCAAGGCGATGGTTGCCACACACGGCTGGAAGATCGGCTCCGGTCGTACCTTGCCCGAAGTCCTCGGCCAATTTCCTGCGGTTCGCCATTTGCTCGTCACGGACATCGCCCGCGACGGCATGCTAAGCGGCCCCAATGTCCCGCTAATGCGCTCAATTCTGGCGAAATCTCCGCGAGTCGAACTCCAGGCCTCGGGCGGCGTCGCAACGCTTGGCGATCTCGATGCGCTGCGCGACGCGGGGGCCGCTTCGGCAATCGTCGGCAAGGCAATCTGGGAAGGCCGCTTCACCGTCGCTGAAGGAATTGCCCGTGCCGGCGGCTAGGATCATCCCATGCCTTGACGTCGTCCACGGGCGCGTCATCAAAGGTGTCCGCTTTCGCGATCACCGTGACGTTGGTGATATCGTCGATCATGCATTGCGCTACCGCGATGAGGGCGCCGACGAACTCGTCTTCTACGACATCACCGCGAGCGCCGATGGCCGCAGCGTCGATCTCGAGTGGATCCGCCGAGTATCGGCGGTGCTTGACATCCCTTTCTCCATCGCCGGCGGGATCCGCGATGTTGAGACGGCGGCGAGCTGCCTGGCGGCCGGGGCGGACAAGGTGAGCGTCAACTCCCCGGCGCTTGAGCGGCCCGAGCTGATCGCCGAGCTTGCCGCCGCTTTCGGTCGGCAATGTGTTATCCTTGGTATCGATAGCCTGCGTTCGACTTCCGGCGACTGGCGGGTCAGGCAATATAGTGGACGACTCGAGGCGGCCCATGATGCGGGCCGCGAGACCATCGCCTGGGCAGTCGAAGCGGCGGCTTTGGGCGCTGGGGAAATCGTGCTCAACTGCATGGACCGCGACGGTGTGCGCAGCGGCTACGACATTGAACAACTTCAAGCGCTGATTGCGGCGGTCGAAGTTCCTGTTGTCATTTCGGGCGGGGCAGGTACGCTCAACGACTTTGCGGAAGCATTTTCCGCCGGTGCCAGCGGCGCGCTTGCGGCGAGCGTCTTTCATGATCGCCTCATCGCCATTCCGGACCTCAAGCGCTATCTTTTCAAGCAGGGCATCGAGGTGCGCCAATGATCGATCCCGGACAACTGAACTGGGGAAAAATGAACGGGATGATCCCGGCAATCGTCCAGGATGCGGCAAGCGGCGAAGTGCGGATGCTTGGCTACATGGATCGCGCGGCGCTGGACGCGACCATCACCGAGGGTTTCGTCACTTTCTACAGCCGGTCGCGCGCTGGTCCGTGGCGTAAAGGCGAAACCAGCGGCAATGTGCTCGACCTGGTCGAAGTCCGCGTAGACTGCGATGGCGATGCGCTTCTGATCCTTGCTTCACCGCGCGGCCCGACCTGTCACACCGGGAGCGACAGCTGTTTCGGCCAGCAGGGCGCACCGGGGACGGGGTTCCTCGCCAGTTTGGCTGCAACGCTCCAGCTACGCGCATCGGCTGATCCCTTGACCAGCTATACTGCGCAGCTCGCCTTAGGTGGGGTCAAAAGGATTGCGCAAAAGGTCGCAGAGGAAGGGGTCGAGGTGGCGCTGGCCGCCGTATCCGGCGACCAGGGCGAACTCACCAACGAGGCAGCTGATTTGCTTTACCATCTGACTGTGCTGCTTCCGGCAGCGGGAAGCTCCTGGACGGACGTGATTTCCGAATTGAAGCGACGTCAGGCAAGCAGTGCAACGGCCTCATCGTAGAGCGCTTTGCTTGCTGCGGCGACGATTCGACCAGTCTTGAATCCCTCGCCGCCGCGCCAGTCGCCGATATGACCGCCCGCGCCGCGCACAATGGCGATCAACGCATCATAATCATGAGGCTGGAGCCCACTTTCGACGACAAGGTCAATATCGCCCGTTGCTACTCGCGCGTAGCCTAGTGCATCGAGCCCATAGCGCGTCACACGCGCCGCCATTCGCACGCGATCGAACCCTTTCGCATCGTTCGAATCGAACAGGGTCGGGTCCGTGGTCGCCAGTCGCGCTTCAACGATCGACGAACAGCCGCTCGTGCGGACGACATGCCCGTTACGCCGAGTGACGGCCGCGTGGGCAATCAGCGTCTCGTCGAGCCAGGGAAGATCGATCATTCCCGCAATGTGCCGACCGTCCTCAATCAAGCCCACCAATATCGCCCAGCTCGGCAGGCCACACAACAACGCGCGAGTGCCGTCGACCGGGTCGAGGCTCCACCGCACGGTCGCGCCGCCACGCACAAGTCCGAATTCTTCGCCCGAGATTGCATGTGTCGGAAAGCGCGTTTCTATAATCGTCCGCAACTCGCGCTCAGCCGCTCGATCCGCTGCCGTGACCGGGTCAAAACCGTGGGACGCCTTGTTAGCGGCCACCAAACCCTTCGCACATTCCGCTTCGATCGCCGCGCGCGCGGCGCTGGATAGCTGAACGAAAAATGCAGGGTCCACGGCTTTTGGTCAGCAGTTCTCTATGCCATTTGCAAGCCCGCCCGAATATTCTGCATAAGGCGGAGGGCAATCGGCGCGAAAAGGAGTCGCAATAATGGACCAGCTTACGCCCTTCCACATCGCCTTTCCCGTTGACGATCTCCATAAGGCACGACAATTTTACAGTGGCGTCCTTGACTGCCGAGAAGGGCGGAGCAGCGACAAGTGGATCGACTTTGATCTATTCGGCCACCAGATCGTCGCGCATCAGGTTCATTCGAGCGATTCCTCAAGCCGACGCGGTGGCGTCAATCCGGTTGATGGACACCAAGTTCCGGTACCCCATTTCGGAGTAGTGCTTCCACCCGCGGAGTGGAAGGCACTAGCCGCCCGCGTCAAGGAAGCCGGCATTGAATTTATCATCGAACCGCATACTCGCTTTGAAGGGCAGCCGGGCGAGCAATCGACGATGTTCTTCCTCGATCCGGCCGGAAACGCCCTCGAATTTAAGTCCTTCAAAGACATGGGCCAGCTATTCGGCGATCCTGCCGCTTCGGACGTGCGGGGGAACTATATGAGCCGATCCTGAGAGTACTGATGGCTGCAAGATTACTCCGTCTGCCCTGCCAAATCGCAAACCAAGACAATTGACGTCGACTTTACTCACCGATCACAAGCCTTCCCTCCCGACGCTTCGGCCGAACCGCCGGCCGATAAATCCTGGAGGGAACCCTAATCTAATCGAGCGGTTCAATCATTGATTTCCATATCCTTCTAGATCGATCCACGTCGGCCCGGGGTACATCCGGACCCGCTGCTATTCACTCAGGAACGCCCGTGCACCCCTCAACTGTCGATGCGCGTCAAATTTTTCGCGAAGTTTCCATTTTTGCGAAGCCGAATGTGGTCCGGAGCATCTTCGAACTGCTGGTCACTGTCGTGCCTTTCGCGCTGATGTGGGCATTGACCTGGGCGGCTGTGGCGCACGCTTTTTGGCCGGGAATGATCCTCGCCATCCCTGCTGGCGGCTTGCTTTTGCGCCTGTTCATAATCCAGCACGATTGCGGACATGGATCTCTGTTTCCGAACCGAGCGACCAATGACTGGATTGGACGAGCATTAAGCGTGCTGACGCTGACGCCCTATGACAGCTGGCGACGATCACACGCGAAGCATCACGCGACCTCCGGAAATCTAAGCAAAAGAGGCACGGGTGATGTCGATACATTTACCGTCGCGGAATATCAGCAACTCTCCCCGCGGAAGCGCCTTTTGTACCGATTATACCGCAATCCAATTGTATTCCTGCTCATCGGGCCGGCGTACACGTTCCTGCTACGCCATCGGTTCCCGCTAGGACTTGCAACGGGCAGCTGGCGCGCCTGGTTAAGCACCTTGGCAACCAATGCAGCCATTGGCCTGCTGGCGGCGATGCTCATCTGGCAGATGGGAATTCTGCAATTTCTGACGGTCCATATTCCAATTGCGCTGATTGCGGCGACGGCGGGCGTTTGGCTGTTCTATGTCCAGCATCAATTCGAGCACACAATTTGGGACGCAGAAGAGGTTTGGAATTTCCACGAGGCCGCGCTGCGCGGAAGTTCCTTTTACGATCTGCCACCGGTGTTGAATTGGTTCACCGGCAATATTGGCATCCACCACATCCACCATTTGTCGAGCCGTATTCCCTTTTATCGGCTTCCTCAGGTTTTGCGCGCCTACCCCGAACTTGCCGTTATTGGCCGCCTGGGCCTTGGTCAGAGCCTTTCCACCATGCGGTTGAAGCTTTGGAATGAAGAGGAGCGCCGCCTGTGCTCCTATGCTGCCAAACCGGAAGCAGGATAGCTGGGCCAACCAGCATGAAACGTGCCCGAGATCACTAGGCAACTGTGTTCGCCAGCTACCCTCGGACTGGCCGAGTACCCCGCTGCCTCCTCTCCCTCCCGGACCGCCGCCGGGGTTGAAGGTCTGATTGGCCAGAGGCACGACGACCCAAAGTCAATTCGCTGGGGTGCGTCGCCGCCGTGTCTGCTTTCCACCCATTGCGGACATCGGCCAGTCGGCGCACTGCTTAATCATGGACGCTCGCTGCGAGACCTGCGGAAGGCCGATGGGAGTGTTGGCATTCAAGAGGCGTTCAGGCCCATGCAGCCAAAGTCCACAGATCGACGCCATGCAACGGTTCGTCGTAGTTTGAGCAACCATCCAACCAAGGTGGCTGTTCGCTTGCCGAAACAATTCGAGGGAAATGTAATGCGCACCTTTTCGATGTTTGCCGCGGCCGCCGCTGTTGTCGCGACCAGTTCCGTTCCGGCCGTGATGGCTTCTGCGACTGCTCATGCCACCGGCCAGTCCCACGTCCACCAACTCAAGAGCGGCCGCACGCACTATGCGCGCAAATATTGCCGTCGGTCCGATGGTACGTACGGCCTGATCGCTGGTGGCGTTGGCGGTGCGGTCGTCGGCCGCGAGGTTATCGGCAAGGGCATTCTCGGCACGGGTGCAGGGATCGTCGGCGGCGCTCTTGCCGGTCGGGCGGTCGACCGCACCATCACCGCCGGTTCGCGCTGCTACTGGCGTTAACCCCGGCCCGGGCACCTAATATGCCCGGCAGCTTTGAGCGAGTTCCGCCGCGGGAGCGTTACACTGCGCTCGCCGCGGCGGCTGTCGTTACGCTGGGCCTTGGCCTGGCTCTTTCGTCTGGTCTCTACGTGAGCGTGGGCCGAATGAAGGCGACGGCTCAGCAGCTGATCGAGGTCGCGTTGCTGCAACCTCCAAAGGCGCAGCCTTCACGTCCAAAGGTCCCGGAACGGGTCCCCCGGCCCAAGCTGGAAGCGCAGCAACAAAGTGCTCCCAAGACCGCTCTGGCGCCCTTGGGAGGCTCGCCAGGAACCGCCCACGCGAGCGAAAGTCCGGCAGTCGTCGCCATCGTCCCTATCCGTGCCGCGCCGGTACCCGCACCCGGCGGCGGAACGGGAACTGGTCCGGCCGTCGGCAGCGGGTCCGGTGGAGGGACCGGCGGGGTTGGGACCGGATCCGGCGGTGGCGGCGGCGGCGGGCGGACGGAACTCGAACAAATTGGCGGTGATATCTTCCCGTCCGACTATCCCAAACGCCTCGGAAATGCGGGGATCGGCGGACTAGTCGGCGTAAACTTCAGGGTCGAGGTTAACGGCCGAGCCAGCCGCTGCCGGGTCTTACGTTCGAGCGGCATTGCTGAGCTCGATACGCTGACCTGCCGCCTGATCGAGCAACGGTTTCGATTCCGGCCAAGCACGGACTCCTTCGGTCGTCCGATTGCTGACGAAGTCGAGTACGACCACGAATGGACCGTTAACCGCAGGTAAGCGAAAAACACACGGGTGGGGTGCTCTCACTGGCCCGCGGAAAAGCCAAAAACAAGAGGAGGCGCAATGTCTGCTTTCCACCCATAGCGGACCTTAGCCTCCTGTGTTCGCTAAACGTCCACGCTTCGTCGGATACTGGGAGGAAGATCCTTGTCAGATAACTCACGGTAGAAATGAAGCCCGGCTTTGCCTCCATCCGACCAAGCGACCCGGGCTGCCGCGAACACCGATCCTTTCTTGAAAATCGCGTCACAGTCGTACGGGATCTTTGTATCAGCGGACACTAAGGCGCCAACATTTGAAAGATCCCGGATCAGCACCTTTCGTGCGCCGTCATGAGTGAAAAGTGTGCCCGTCATAAGGACGTGGGCACGCCTCGGTATTCTTTGAACAGACACAGCAGTGCTCATAGAAGACCCTTAATTACCCAAGCAGCCCGACAGTGGGGCCACCAGGCCGCTTGGAACACGACAATTTGCTGTCTGCAAACTCAGCATGATCGCGTCGGGTTAAGAAATGATGTTGCCCGTGCTCGTCACCACGACGAAGCGCCTTCCCCGCATCATTGCTAGATCCGCCGCGCTGGTCGCGAGCCTCTTTCCGATCACGACAGCTGCACGCAATCGAGGACTCGAAAGCTGTCGGTTGGTGATGTGCGCGTTCGACCCTTCGCGGACATTCGGCTCGCGCCCGCTTTCGACCCATTTCAGACGTTCGATCAGATGCTGGTCAACCAGGCTAAAGGGGAGCCGAGGAGTGCTAAACCGAGAGTCGGTTGCACCCTTTCCGCCCCGGC
>DATLXR010000030.1:0-9416 GCA_035575595.1 Sphingomicrobium sp. | reverse complement strand
TCCAGGTCGACGAAATCGAGGCCCTGAGGGTCAGAAACCCGGCCACCGAACACGAGATGAAGTTTGCTCATGGCCGGCGCGCTAGCATCAAAAGCCGTGCTTGCGAACCGGTCAAATCGCGCATTTTCCGCTTAGCCCTTGCGACGAACGGAGCCGAGCGCGGCTTCGCTGACCCCCCGGATCAAGGTTTCGAGCGCCGATGCGCCGGCATCGCGGGTCAGATTGAGCTCGGCCAGCTTGTCGCGGCCGGCATCCTTCGCGGCGTCGATCGCGGAGCGCGCTCCGCCCGTGATCCGCTCACCGACCGGTGCGAGCAGCCGCGTCTCGCGCTCGCCGCGAGGAAGCAGCGCGGCGATCAATGCTCCGGCGGCAAGCCCGCCAACCAGCGCAATCAGCGGTGCTTCGTCGATCTGATCGCCAGCCTTCGACGTCGCCGCGGCGGCACGCTCCCGGGCGCTGTCATATGCGTCAATCGCTCTCTCGCGGACGTTTGCGCTGGCTGAACCATCGCCTTTGCCGTCGCCATTCACCGGCCGTGATCCGGTACGGGCGCCAGGTTCGGTTCGATCGATGCTCATTGTGTTTTCTCCGTTTTGGTCATGCTAGCGGATAATCTGCGAGCGGGCCGCTTCGCCGTGCCTTTGGCCGGCTTCTTTTTTATCAACGCCGGACGGCGTGTTTTGGTGTCGTCACGCGACGTCATGGCGTCGTAAACCTTGACCACGGCATCCTTGATCGGCTCGCGCGCAAGAAACATCGCTACCGCGGCGGCAATGCCGCCCGCGGCGACGGGGCGCGCCCTGACCGCGTCCACGGCTTCTTCGGCCATGTCCGCGCCCTTGTTCTTGGCTTTCGCCCAGACCTCGGTCACCAGCGCCGCGGGCTGAAGCCGCAGTTGAAGCGCGCGAACGGCCTCGATCAAAGCGGCGCGGCGCTCAGCGACTTCGACACGGGCCGCGGCGATTTTTGCTGTTTCCTTCATTTGCACCGATCCAGCTTGCGCTTCGCTACCAGCGCAAGACCGCCCGCGGTCGCCAACGCGATAAAGGTAGCGACCAATCCGCCCGCTAGCGGGCCGATCAATGTCGCTAGTGCAAGCGCGATGGTCATGCACAATGTGATCACAGCTGCGATAAGGAACAGGAAGGCCGCGGCGAGGATCAGTGCGGGGACTTTGACGTCCATCGCCTTCGCCTCGGCCCGCGCCCGGGCAAGCCCAAGCTCCGCGCGAGCATAGCCTTTGCTTTCGTCGATCAGCCGACCGACCAAACGGCCGATCGGCTTTTCCTCAACGTCGGTGCCCCCATCTTCCATCGATCAGCGCTTTTTCGAAGAGTCGCTTTTGCTCGAATTGAGCTTTGACGGCTGGTCGAGGCCCGACTTGACCAGCCGCACCAATGCAAAGCCGATCACCGCCGCGCCCGCGAGCGCAATGCCGGGGCTGTTGCGGACGAAGGTGCGAGTGTCATCGATCAACTCGTCGGCGTCTTTCGCGGCTAGGCGATTGGCCGTCTCGTCGATGGTGGTGGCTGCCTGACGCGCGTAATCGCCATATTGCTGGCCAAGCCGCTCATCGAGTTGCGCAGCCGTGTCGCCAACCAGCTTCGACACGTTCGCGAGTGCTTCGCTCGATCGCTCGAGCCCCTGACCGACCAGACCGCGAGCCTTGTCGGCCGCCTGGCCCGACAATTTCTCGCTTCCGGTCCGAAAACTTTCCGCCGCCTTGGACCGCGTCCCGGTCGTGGCGGGCTGGCGAACGATGAGATTATCCTCGCTCTCGGTGCGGCTTGCACCGGCGATGATGCTGTCGGTGCCCTCGGGAAGCGTCTCGTTCTGATTAATCATTGCAAATCTCCTTCTTCCCGCAATTAACCCGGCAGGGCGGGCCATCGTTCCAGCAATACGACCGAAAGTTGCACGCTTCCCCGCTACCCTTATAGGGCCTCAGTCAAGCGTCATCGCCGCTTCATCGAAAGGCTTACTCTACCATGACCGCTATCGTCGATATCCACGCCCGCCAGATTCTCGACAGCCGCGGCAATCCGACCGTCGAGGTGGACGTGACGCTGGAGGACGGCAGCTTCGGGCGGGCCGCGGTCCCGTCGGGTGCCTCGACCGGAGCGCATGAAGCCGTCGAGAAGCGCGACGGAGACTCGGCCCGTTGGGGCGGCAAGGGCGTCGGCAAGGCGCTCGAAGCCGTCAATGGCGCGATCGCCGATGTCATTACCGGCTTCGAAGCCGAAGATCAGGCCGATGTGGACGCGGCGATGATCGACCTCGATGGCACCGACAATAAAGGCAAGCTCGGCGCCAATGCGATCCTCGGGGTTAGCCTCGCGACCGCCAAGGCTGCTGCCGAAGCGCGCGGCTTGCCACTCTACCGTTACGTCGGCGGCGTCGGCGCGACCACTCTGCCAGTGCCGATGATGAACATCCTTAACGGCGGAGCCCATGCCGATAATCCAATAGATTTCCAGGAATTCATGGTGATGCCGGTCGGAGCGGAGTCTTTTTCTGAAGCGCTCCGCTGTGGTGCCGAGATCTTCCATGCACTGAAGTCGAAGCTTCACGCCAAGGGCTTGTCCACCGCGGTAGGCGACGAGGGCGGTTTCGCGCCCAATATCGCGTCGGCGCGCGCGGCGCTCGACTTGATCGCCGAGGCAACCGAGGCTGCAGGATATTCACTGGGCAGCGACGTGCTGATCGCGCTCGACTGCGCTGCCACCGAATTCTTTCGGGACGGGGCGTACGCGATGACAGGGGAGGGCCGCACCCTGTCTCCGGACGAAATGGCGGCCTACCTTGCTGAACTCGCCGCGGAATATCCGATCGCCTCGATCGAGGACGGAATGGGCGAGGACGACATGGCGGGGTGGAAGGCGCTTACCGATCGGCTCGGGAACAGCATCCAGCTGGTCGGCGACGATTTGTTCGTGACCAACGAGGCGCGGCTTGCCGACGGGATCCGCGACGGCATTGCCAATTCAATCCTGATCAAGGTCAATCAGATTGGGACTTTGACCGAGACCATCAACGCGGTGCGGCTGGCCCAGTCGTCGGGCTATACCGCTGTCATGTCCCACCGATCGGGCGAGACCGAGGATTCGACCATCGCCGATCTCGCGGTTGCGCTGAATTGCGGGCAGATCAAGACCGGTAGCCTGGCGCGATCGGACCGAACTGCCAAATATAATCAATTGCTTCGGATCGAAGAAGAATTAAGCGAGCAGGCCTTTTATCCGGCTATTGCGGCGCTTCGCTCCTATCGTCCGCGCTAAGCGACAGGAAAAATTACATGAATCGCTCCGAAAGCGCTTGCCATCATGACGTCTTTCTGATTCTTTGAGAGAATGAGGGGTCAGAGCAAGACGATTGGGATGATGCGCCGCGCGATGGGCCCGGCGTTGGCGCTGATCGTCATCGGCTCATTCGCCGGTCATGCGATCGCGGGGCCCAACGGCCTGCTCGCCTGGGGCGGCTATCACCGCGACCTCGGAACGCGCCAGCTTGAGCTAGCCAAGCTCGAGGCAGAGCGTACGCGGCTGCGCCATCGCTCGTCACTGCTCGATCCGCGCAAGGCCGATCCCGACATGGCCGACGAACTTGTGCGTCGCGACCTTGGGCTGGTGCGCGCCGACGAAGTGATTCTCCCGCTCGAATAGCCGGAATCGACGCTGCGGCATTGCCCTTGCGCGCGTGCCGACTCTATAGCGCCCACAGAACAGGAAAATTGGAGAGCCTTGTGGCGCGTTCCGCCAAGTCGAAAACAGCCGCGCCCGCGGCCGCTCCGCCTTCGTCCAACCGCGAGCGCCCCTCGCAGCCTCAGCGCTATAATGCGTCGAAGGACGAATTGCTCGATTTCTACAAGCAGATGCTGCTTATTCGCCGCTTCGAGGAGCGCGCGGGGCAGCTTTACGGGCTCGGGCTGATCGGCGGCTTCTGCCACCTCTACATCGGACAGGAAGCCGTTGCGGTCGGCCTGCAATCGGCGATGAAGGTCGGGCGCGACAGCGTCATTACCGGCTATCGCGACCATGGCCACATGCTTGCCTACGGTATCGATCCAAAGGTGATCATGGCCGAATTGACCGGGCGCGCCGCCGGAATTTCGAAGGGCAAGGGCGGCTCGATGCACATGTTCTCGGTCGAGCATGGTTTTTACGGCGGGCATGGCATCGTCGGCGCGCAGGTCAGCCTAGGCACCGGGCTTGCGTTCAAGCATCATTATGCGGGTGACGGTGGCACCTGCCTCGCTTACTTCGGCGATGGCGCGGCGAACCAGGGCCAGGTCTATGAAAGCTTCAACATGGCGAAGCTGTGGGACCTGCCGGTGATCTACGCGATCGAGAATAATCAATATGCGATGGGCACGAGCGTCGAGCGATCGGCATCCGAACCCGACTTCTACAAGCGCGGCGAGGGTCATCGGATCCCCGGACTTCAGGTCGACGGAATGGACGTCCTCGCCGTGCGTGGCGCGGCGGAAGTTGCGATGGCGTGGACGCAGGCGGGGAAGGGGCCGATCATCCTTGAATTGAAGACCTACCGCTACCGCGGCCATTCGATGTCCGACCCCGCCAAATATCGAACGCGCGAGGAAGTACAGAGCTTTCGTGAGAGCAAGGACCCGATCGACCTGGCCGCGAAGAAATTGGAAGGGCTTGGAGTGAAGGCCGACGAGCTCAAGGCAATCGACAAGGAAATCAAGGGCATCGTGGTCGAAGCTGCGAAATATGCTGAGGAAGCACCCGAGCCCGAAGCGGCCGAATTATTCACTGACGTTCTGGTGGAGAGCTACTGATGTCGGTGGAACTTAAAATGCCAGCGCTGTCGCCGACGATGGAAGAAGGCACGCTCGCCAAATGGCTGGTCAAGGAAGGCGATACAGTCGCCTCGGGCGATATTCTCGCCGAGATCGAGACCGACAAGGCGACAATGGAGTTCGAGGCGGTCGACGAAGGGACAATCTCGAAAATATTGGTCGCCGAGGGTTCGGACGGGGTCAAGGTCGGGACGGTGATCGCGCTTATGGGAGGAGACGCCGCCGCTGAAGCCCCGGCTGTTGCTGCTCCGCAAGACAAAGCGGTCGAGGCCCCGACGCCAGCGCCAGCGCCCGCTCCTGCAAGCGCTGCTCCCGCCGCCGTCGCGACAGGCACCACCATCCGCGAGGCGTTGCGTGACGCAATGGCCGAGGAGATGCGCCGTGATGAGCGCGTGTTCGTGATGGGTGAGGAAGTCGCGCAATATCAGGGCGCCTACAAGGTCACTCAGGGCCTGCTCGAGGAGTTTGGTGCCAAGCGCGTGATCGACACGCCGATCACCGAATATGGCTTTGCAGGCCTTGGCGCCGGAGCGGCGATGGGCGGGCTGAAGCCGATTATCGAGTTCATGACCTTCAATTTCGCGATGCAGGCGATTGACCACATCATCAATTCGGCCGCGAAGACCAATTATATGTCGGGCGGGCAGATGCGCTGCCCAATCGTCTTTCGCGGTCCCAACGGCTCGGCAAGCCGCGTCGGCGCTCAGCACAGCCAGAATTATGCGCCGTGGTATGCAAGCGTCCCCGGCCTGATCGTGATCGCGCCTTATGACGCCGCCGACGCCAAGGGACTGTTAAAGTCCGCGATCCGCAGCGACGATCCGGTCGTGTTCCTTGAGAATGAACTGCTCTACGGCCAGAGCTTTGACGTTCCGGACGGAGACGACATCACCGTCCCCATCGGCAAGGCGCGGGTGATGCGCGAAGGCAGCCATGTCACTTTGGTCAGCTATTCGATCGGGGTCGGCGTGGCGCTCAAGGCGGCAGACCTTCTCGCTGCGGACGGGATCGAGGCCGAGGTCATCGACCTGCGCACGCTCCGACCACTCGACAAGCAAATGGTTCTGACCAGCCTTGCAAAGACCAACCGCGTGATCGTGGTCGAGGAAGGCTGGCCGACCTGTTCGATCGCGAGCGAGATCGTCACGATCTGCATGGAGGAGGGGTTCGACGACCTGGACGCTCCAGTAATTCGCGTGACCAACGAGGACGTGCCACTGCCCTATGCGGCGAACCTGGAGAAATTGGCGCTGATCAAGGTCGACGACGTGGTCAAGGCGGCGAGGACGGCCCTTTATCGCTGAGCCGCCGCGCGATCGCGACCTGGTTCGGCTCTACTGGCCGGTCGCGCTTCGTCCCGCTTTCGACGCTTTGTTCGCAATCGACGACGCGCTTGCCGAGATCGTCGCAAGTACGACCCAACCGGCACTTGGCGCGATCCGCCTTGCGTGGTGGGGCGAGGCGCTCACCCGGCTCGACAGTGGCGTGCCGCCGCCCGAACCACGGCTCCGCGCCGCGAGCGCTGAACTGCTTTCGCGCGGGGTCAGCGGTGCTCGCCTCGCCACGCTTGGAGAGGGTTGGGCGGCAATGCTTGAGGAGGAGGCGGACTTTAGCCTGATCGCCGAGCGGGGCGCGGCCTTGTTCGCGGTCGCGGCGACTTTGCTTGGGTGCGCCGACCCAAGGCTTGCCGAGGCCGGGCGGCTCTATGCTCTCGCCGACGGTGCGCGAAGAGGCTTCAAGCCGCCTCGAGCAGCCAGCGACGCACTTTGCGCCTCACTTAAGGGGCATCGCTTCGCACCGGCGCTTCGTCCGTTGACAGCACTCGCCCGGCTGGGTGCGCGCGACCTTCGCAATGCTCGGCAGGAACCCGAAGCGAACCCCGCACGCGCCATCGCCTTGCTCGCACACCGTTTTTCGGGATTCGTCGTCTAGATTGAATTCTCGCCGATACGGATGCATTATTGGCGTGCCGGATCGATAAGTTAAGGAAGACCATATGGGTCGATTCCTCGCCGGCATCGCGTCCTGTCTACTGCTCGTCACCGGGGCGGTCTTTATCTTTCAGGGACGTGCACAAGAGACCTCTTTTCCGGCCGCGCCCGAACCGCGCTTTGCTACCGCCACCCCGGCCGTGCCGCTCACCCTGAAACCAATCGGGCAGGCGCCCTCCGCCGACCCAAAGAGCAAGGAGGAAAAGCGCTTTGGGCGCGCCGACAAGAATGAGGATGGACGGATCAGCCTGGCCGAATTGGTCGAACCCCGGCGCAAGGCGTTCGCCAAGCTCGACGTTAATCAGGACGGCAAGCTGGCGTTCGAGGAGTGGGCGGTCAAGACGATCGACAAATTCGAAGCTGCCAATGATGATCGCAATGCCTGGCTGACCCCGGCCGAATATGCGGCGACGGCGCCCAAGCGAAAGCAAAAGCCGGTCTGTAGCTGCTGAGCCTTGCGCCCGCGTTCGATCGCGCCTTAAGAAACGCAATGGAACTCAAGGCCCTGACTTACACCAGCTGGGCGCGCGCCGGCATCCGGTCCGACGAAGTCGATTCGATCCTTTCGTCGGCGCGAGTGAATAATCCCCTCGAGGGACTTACGGGCGTCCTTATTTTCAACGGCGAATCGTTCATGCAGATTCTTGAGGGAGGGGAATCAGCCGTCGATGGGCTGGTCGCGCGCCTCCGCAGCGACCCACGCCATTGCAACATGACGATCCGCGACGAACGCCTGATCGGCTCACGCACATTTCCGGACTGGTCGATGGCCTATCTGCGTCTCGATAACGGCGAATTCGAAGGCGAGCAGGACGTCGAGCGCGCGCTGCGCCGAGACTTGACCCCGTCGCTTCGCAACATCCTGCTTGGGCTGACGCATTCCATGACTCAGGCCGAACGGCCAGTTTAGGCCAGTTCGAGCTTGGTTTCTTCAAGCCATTCCCCGAGCGCCGCGCGGGCGCGATCGGTGTACATCCGCTTGCGATCGGCCTTTCTGGTCTTTCCGGGGATCGGCGGCATCAATCCGAAATTGACGTTCATCGGTTGATAGGTTTCGGCCTCTGCGCCCCCCGTAATATGACCAAGCAACGCCCCGAGCGCGGTTTCGGGGGGTGGTGCGCCAAGCGCTTGCCCACGAATTTCGGCGGCCGCAAAGCGCGCGGCGATCAGACCGATCGCGGCGCTTTCGACATAGCCCTCGCAACCCGTGATTTGTCCGGCGAAGCGAATATTTGGCCGTGATTTGAGGCGGAGCTGTTCGTCGAGCAGCACCGGCGATCGAATGAAGCTGTTGCGGTGAATCCCGCCCAGGCGCGCGAATTCGGCATTCTCGAGACCGGGTATCGTCCGGAAAATTCGCACCTGTTCGGAATGCTTCAACTTGGTTTGAAAGCCGACGATGTTCCACAATGTGCCAAGCGCATTGTCCTGACGAAGCTGGACCACGGCGTAGGGCCAGCGCCCGGTACGTGGATTGTCGAGCCCGACCGGCTTCATCGGGCCGAAGCGAAGCGTCTCGGGACCGCGTTCGGCCATCACCTCGATCGGCATGCACCCTTCAAAATAGGGCGTATTGCGCTCCCAATCCTTGAACTCGGTTTTTTCGCCGGCGTTGAGAGCGGCGATGAACGCATCATATTGTGGCTTGTCCATCGGGCAGTTGATGTAGTCTTTGCCGTCCCCCAATGCCGACCCACGATCCCAGCGCGCGGCCATCCAGCAAATGTCCATGTCGATGCTGTCGCGATGGACGATCGGCGCAATCGCGTCGAAAAAGGCGAGCGCGTCACTGCCGGTGACTTCGGCAATGGCTTCGGCAAGCCCGGGCGCGGTCAGCGGACCGGTTGCAACGATCGTCGGGCCTTGGGCGGGCAAAGCGTCGATCCGCTCGCGCACGACTTCGATATTGGGATGCGCAGTGATCCGCCGCGTGATCTCATTGGCAAAGCCGGCGCGGTCAACCGCCAGTGCAGAGCCCGCCGGCACCTTGTGAATCTCGGCTGCAGCCATCACCAGCGATCCAAGTGCGCGCATTTCCTGATGAAGCAGCCCAACCGCATTGGCCTCGGCATCATCCGATCGGAAGCTGTTCGAGCAGACCATCTCGGCAAGCTGGTCGCTGTCATGCGCAGCGGTCGTGTCGCCGCCACCGCGCATTTCACTGAGGCGGACTCGAAGACCCGCCTCGGCGAGCTGCCAAGCGGCCTCGGAGCCCGCTAGCCCGCCGCCGATGATGTGAATGTCGTTGCTCATCATGGGCGCCTAGACCTTCCGGTCCGATCCGTCACCTGACCGGAAGAACCCATTCCTCCAACGACGCCTGACCCGCGCCCTAGACCTCGGCGGGCTCGTCGGCCTTAGTTACACTAACCAACAACGCCTCAATGTCGGGAATCGTCCGGCCGGTCATTTCCTTGGAGATTTCGCACACCACGCGCCGCGATGCTTCCTTGTGAAGCTGCTTGCGAAGTTCGCCCAACGTCTTTGGCGGGGCGACGATCGCCAACGCTTCGAAATCATGAGCGAGCGCGCGGCGATTGACTTCTTCCGCTGCCTGCTTGGCCCAACGATCTTCCTCGAGCTGGTGGAAATCGGTTTCCTCA
>DATLXR010000029.1:0-4066 GCA_035575595.1 Sphingomicrobium sp. | reverse complement strand
GCGCCCGTTTCCGCCATTCCAGCCGCAACCGTCTAATCTCGCAAGCTGCCATTCGTTAATTCGAACCCGAGTACGGGGAGGCTGCTATTCCTGCTGTAGCGTGCGACAGCGGGCCTGAACCCAAGCCCGTTTCATATAATCCCGCGGCAGTCGCCGGTCATCGCGATGAGCGCAGCCGCCTCGTTTGAAAGCGAGGTCGCCATTCACTCTTCGCTCCGCGCGGGGAAGCAGAATTCCCTGCGATGAGGGTAAAGCTCTTGCCTTCGCGTAACGCATCGCCGAGTGCGCGATCGCACGTCGAAGGGGTGAACCGATGACCAGTCCCGCGCCGAACATCGAGCAGAATCCCGACGTCCGCTATCTCGGAAAGTTGCTCGGCGATGTCATCCGCACGCTTGGCGGCGATGAGGTATTCCGCGCAACCGAAAGAATCCGCTCGGCCTCGGTGGACCGCAGTCGCGGGCTGGTAGGCGAGGAAGTACTCGACGCCCGGCTCGACGCGCTGACCCTCGACGAAACGCTGTCATTCGTGCGCGGGTTCATGCTCTTCTCGATGCTCGCCAACCTCGCAGAGGACCGACAGGGAGTCGCCGCCGAGCCGGAAGCGACGATCGCCGACAGTCTCAAGGTGCTGGACGACAAGGGGGTTGACCAAGCAGCGGTGCTGGCACTGTTCGAGCGGGCGCTGGTCACGCCGGTGCTGACCGCGCACCCGACCGAGGTTCGGCGAAAGTCGATGCTCGACCATCGCAACCGGATCGCCGAGCTGATGGTCGCACGCGATGCTGGAACAACGATCACGCCCGACGGTGATCCGATCGAAGCCGCAATCGTCCGCCAGATCGCCCTGCTGTGGCAGACGCGGGCGCTGCGCCGCGAAAGGCTCTATGTCGCCGATGAAGTCGAAAGCGCGATCGCCTACATGCGCGACGTGTTCCTACCGGTCATCCCGGCGCTCTACAGCGGCTGGGACCGGGTGCTGGGCAAGCGGGTCGCGACCTTCCTCAGGCTCGGCACGTGGATCGGCGGTGACCGCGACGGCAATCCGTTTGTTGATGCCGCATCGCTCCGCCTCGCGCTCGGGCGGGGAAGCGAGACGGTGCTGACACATTATCTCGATTGCGTCCACGCGCTGGGCGCCGAACTGTCACTGTCGAGCGAGCTGGTCGCGACCAGTCCGGCTCTTGAGGCGCTGGCCGAGGCGTCGGGCGACAATGGCGCGGCGCGGCGCGATGAGCCCTATCGCCGCGCGTTGAGCGGGATTTACGCGCGACTGGCGGCGACCTTCGAGATGCTGATCGGCAGGCCTGCCCCTCGACCATCCCGACTGGTGGCAGAGCCCTACGTCAACCCGGCTGCATTTCGCGCCGAACTTGCGGTGGTTGCAGACGCCCTGGCCATGGCCGACGCCGGGCTGTTCAGCGGGGAGGGACCGCTCGACCGGCTGATTCGCGCGGTCGATGCATTCGGCTTCCACTTGGCTACGCTTGACATGCGGCAGAATGCCGACGTGCACGAGCGGGTAGTCGCGGAACTGCTCGTCGTCGCCGGAGTAGAGCCGAATTATCTCGGCCTCGATGAGGCGGCCCGGGCGGCCCTGCTTCGCCGTTTGCTGGCCGAGCCCCGCCAACTGGTCGTGCCGCACGCAAATTATGGCGACGAGACTTGCTCCGAACTGGCGATCGTCGCCGCCGCCGCCGAGCTGAAGGCGCAGTTCGGCGACGGCGCGATCACGACGTATGTCATCTCCAAGGCGGAGAGTATTTCCGACCTGCTCGAAGTCAACATCCTGCTCAAGGAAGCCGGGATATGGCGATCCGGATCGCCGCCGACCTCCAGCGTGATGGCGGTGCCACTGTTCGAAACGATCGGCGATCTGAAGAACGCGCCCGGCATTATGCTCGAATGGCTCGCGCTGCCCGAAGTCGCGGCGACCACCGCCGCGCGCCATTATCAGGAAGTGATGGTCGGCTATTCGGACTCGAACAAGGACGGCGGGTACCTGACCTCGGTATGGAGCCTTCATCAGTCGAGCCAGCTACTCGCCGAGGTATTCGGCGAAGCGGGGGTCCGCATGCAGCTATTTCATGGACGCGGTGGGGCGGTCGGGCGCGGCGGAGGATCGAGTTTCGCGGCGATCCGGGCTCAAGCCGCGGGGACGGTGCAGGGGAGAATTCGCATCACCGAGCAAGGCGAGGTCATCGCCGCGAAATATGGCACGGTCGAAAATGCGCGCGCCAATCTCGAGGCGATGGCCTCGGCCACGCTGCTGGCGAGCCTCGAACCCTGCGCACTCGCGAACCGGCCGCGCTTTTCCAATTCCATCGGCGACATGTCGGCAGCGGCGTTCGCGGCCTATCGTGCGCTGGTCTACGAGACCAAGAGCTTTCGCACCTTCTTCCGCCAGATGACCCCGATCGCAGAAATCGCTCAGTTGAAGATCGGGTCAAGGCCAGCGAGCCGGACCTCGTCCGACCGGATCGAGGATTTACGGGCGATCCCGTGGGTATTCAGCTGGGCGCAGGCGCGAGTCATGCTGCCCGGTTGGTACGGTACAGGCGATGGCCTCGCGGCGTGCCAGGACCTTGGGCTCTTGCAAGAAATGTATGCCGCTTGGCCATTCTTCAGGACCACGCTGGACAATCTCGAGATGGTGCTGGCGAAATCGGACATGGCGATTGCCGCGCGCTATGCCGCGCTGGTCGAAGATCGGCCGCTCGGCGACGCGATATTCGGCCGGATCCGCGATGGATGGCATAGGACGCGGGATCGGTTGCTCGAGATCAGCGGCCAGTCGCGACTCCTCGAGCATAACCCGTCGCTCGACGAGTCGATCCGACTACGATTGCCATATATCGAGCCGTTGAACTTGCTCCAGATCGAACTGATCAAGCGACATCGTTCGGGCGAAACCGATCCGCGAATTTCGGAAGGTATCCAACTGTCGATCAACGCCATCGCGACCGCGCTGCGTAACTCGGGGTAGGCGAAGTACGGCCGGCGCCGGTGTCACAAATTCTTTCGAGCGCCGCATCGGTCGAGCCTTGCGATATCGGCCTCTTAAGAGCGGATACATCGGTGTCTGCGGGGCATCGCGTAACCCCGACGCGACTTCTTCGCTGGCTGGATGCTCGGTCAATCCAACTCACTTCCGCTAGAAAATCTAATCCCTACCAAGTCGATCGCCGAGATGGCCGCTTGACTGTGTACCGTGTGATAACTTCGGCAGGTAACTCACATATGCGACCCAAAGCAGCCATTCCGCTTTTGATGTCGTGGACGGCTCTCCAACCACCTGCGGTAATGATCCGCAGGTTGAGTCGGAAGGAGAGCCACGATGGGCGAGATTGCGACGATTGGGTTGGATATCGCGAAATCCGTGTTTCAGGTGCATGGGATCGACGCGGCAGGTGAGGTAATTGTTCGTCGGCGACTTAGCCGGGCGCGCGTGATGCCGTTCTTCGCGAAGTTGCCGCGCTGCGTTGTCGGGATCGAAGCATGCAACACCTCTCATCACTGGGCTCGCGGACTGATCGCCTTGGGTCACGACGTTCGGCTTATGCCGGCTCAGTATGTGAAGCCCTATGTGAGGCACTGTCAAACCAAACTGGCTGACTGGGCGGAGTGCTGCTAGCCGGCTGGGATGAGCAGGCCAATGACCGAGAACCCGTTCCGCTATTTCAATTTTTCACCCGCGGTGATCCGCCTGGTGGTGATGATGTGTGCGGTTCCCGCTGTCCTTGCGCAACGTCGAGGACCTGCTGTTCGAGCGCGGCATCGACATATGTCACGAGACGGTACGATTGTGGTGGAACCGGTTTGGCCCGATGTTCGCCGCTGACATTCGCAGGCTGCGAATTTGGTGCGTGCGCGGCTTCCGGCAGTGGCGCTGGCATCTCGACGAGATGTATGTGCGGATCAATGGGGAAACGCACTATTTGTGGCGCGCGGTCGACCATGAGGGCGAGGTACTGGAATCCTTCGTCACCAAGACACGTGACAAGGCGGCCGCACGGAGGTTCATGAAGCGGACGCTGAAGCGGTACGGCCGGCCTGAGACGATCGT
>DATLXR010000028.1:0-46680 GCA_035575595.1 Sphingomicrobium sp. | reverse complement strand
TCGGACCATGCCCGCGACGACGAGCGAAGCGCGGCGATGACCGGCGACGGGGATGATCGGATCACCCGCCTTGGCGCTTTCCTCCGCCGTAGCCGGATCGACGAGCTTCCACAGATCTTCAACATTTTGAAAGGCGAAATGAGCTGGATCGGCCCTCGCCCCGAGGCTGCGGTGCTGTCCTCCTGGTACACCGGCGAGATCCCCTTCTACCGCTATCGTCATGTCGTCCGGCCGGGGATCAGCGGCTGGGCGCAGGTCAATCAGGGTCACGTCGCGCATGTTGACGAGGTTCACGAAAAACTTCAGTTCGACTTTTACTACATCAAATATTTTTCGCCCTGGCTTGATACTTTGATCCTGTTCCGGACGATCAAGACGATACTGACCGGGTTCGGATCGCGGTAGGCCCAAAACTGCGCCTACTTGCCGAGCCGCATCCGTAACTTCTGTTCAACCGGCGGACCATCGATATGCAAATAGACATCGTTGAACCCCGCAATCTCCGCAAGACGCGGAAAATCGAGGATCGTTAGCTTGCCCTCGCTGGTCGCGATCAGATTGTCCTTGCGCAGCCGTTGTAAGGAACGATTGACATGAACCGTCGTCATTCCGGTGGTGTCCGCAAGCTCGGCCTGGGTCACCGGCAAGACAAATGTATCACCTTCGGCGACCATAAATACCACTCGCAATCGCACACATATCTCGCAGATCAAATGGCTGAGCCTCTGCAGCGCATCGCGCTGGCCGATGTTCAGGAGCCACTCGCGGAGGGTCGCTTCATCGACCAGCGTCGCCCACAGAAGTGCGCGTTCGATACGCGGGTATTTATCCATCAACTCAAGCATTTCGGCCGCGGGAATTTTAACCACCATGGCGTCCGACATCAGCCCGATGCTGTGATCCATTTCTTCAAACAGGAATATGCCAATGTCGCACATATCCCCGGGCAACAGATAGGCCATGATCTGGCGGCTGCCATCCGCAAGCTGCTTGTAGCGATATGCCCACCCCTCGACTAACAGGAACACCGCTATGGGGCGCTCTCCTTCCGAGATCAGGTCGATACCGCGGAGGATGCGCTTCGGATTGCGCGCAAGGTGCTTGAGTACATCGCACTCTTCATCGGTCAGGGGCACAAATCAGCCCAACTTTTGAATTAAGGGATGGCCGTCGTTCCGCGCGACAGGATTGGCTCGAGTAGTCATAATTATCAGCTCACGAAAGATCGAGACGTCCGAGCAGCAAGTTGCATCATAGTACCGATAAGGCCGCAACGAAAGCCAGATCGGGTCTTGACCCTAACATAGGTATCGAAGGTCGCATTCCGTGGTATCACCTATTTGATTCCCCTCGCATGGCAGCAGCTTAGTGGTAGTGCGAGTGGGAGGGTGTATATGTCTCTGAAAAAGCGGGAGTATCACGCGCAACGCGCAGAGATCGAGCTCAAGCTCGGCGATCTCGCGGCGGATGCCCGGGTCGCCGCGGTTCATTATGAGCTGGCGCTTCGCTACTCGATTCTCGCCGCGCGTGAATCCGCCAAGGACCGCGCCCTGAGTTTGATACAAAGCGAACTCGAGAGCGCGGGCGCCGCGCACTCTCCCCGACGCTCAATAACTCCGTCGCCGTGGGACGAGCGGCTGCCCGAGAGATCATTCCAGCCATCTGAATGAGTAGCCCGTCTGGCACTTGCCACTGAATCGCAATGGAATTGGCAAGTCGAAAACTGGTTGCGACAAAGTCCGGAACATTTGTTAAACCCCCTCGGTTGATCGCGCTACGCGGCGACGCATGGCTCGCCTGAGAGCAGGCGATAGGAGATTGTATGAAGAACATCATCAAACTTGCTTTTCTAGGAGCGACCTGCCTGACGTTCGCGGCGTGCGACGTCGATCAGACCAAGGAAGGCGAGCTTCCCGACGTTGATGTCAACGCAAGTGGCGGTCAGCTTCCCGAATTCAACGTCGAAGGACCAAGCGTCAGCGTCGGTTCCGAGAATAAGACCATCGAAGTCCCGACGGTCGATGTCGACGTCCCTGCCGAAAACGAGCAGTAAAGCCTCCATCTTGCCTAGTCTCACCCTCTCCTGCGCAAGCAGGGGAGGGTGATCAGGCGTCGATAATGCTTTCGTCGACGCTCGCGGCATTGTTCTGGATGAAGTTGAAGCGGTGTTCGGGATTCTTGCCCATCAGCCGCTCGACCAGGTCACGAACCGACTGACGGTCCTGATATTCGGCCGGAAGCGTGATCCGGATCAGCGAGCGCGAGCCCGGGTCCATCGTCGTTTCCTTCAACTGGTCGGGGTTCATTTCCCCAAGACCCTTGAAGCGCGACACGTCGACCTTCTTGCCCTTGAATTCCTTCTGCTCCAGCTCGAGGCGATGCGCATCGTCGCGCGCATAAAGCGACTTCGCGCCCGCGGTCAGGCGATAAAGCGGCGGCTGGGCCAGGAACAAATGGCCGCGCCGGACGAGCTCGGGCATTTCCTGGAAAAAGAAGGTCATCAACAGAGTCGCGATATGCGCGCCGTCGACATCGGCGTCGGTCATGATGATGATCCGCTCGTAACGAAGCGCATCCTCGGCCCATGTCTCGCGAGTGCCGCAGCCCAGCGCCAACTTCAGATCGGCAATCTCGCTATTGGCGCGGATCTTGTCGGCGGTGGCCGAAGCGACGTTGAGGATCTTCCCGCGAATCGGCAGGATCGCCTGGGTCTTGCGATTGCGCGCCTGCTTGGCCGAACCGCCAGCGCTGTCGCCTTCGACGATGAACAATTCGGTCCCCGCCGCATCGTCATTGGCACAGTCAGTAAGCTTGCCCGGAAGCCGAAGCTTGCGCGCCGAGGTCGCGGTCTTGCGCTTGACCTCACGCTCGGCGCGGCGCTTGAGCCGCTCGTCCATCCGCTCGAGGATCGCCCCAAGCAGGGCGCGGCCGCGGTCCATATTGTCGGCAAGATAATGGTCGAAATGGTCGCGCACCGCCGCCTCGACGAAGCGTGCCGCCTCAAGGCTGGTCAGGCGGTCCTTGGTCTGGCTCTGAAAGTGCGGATTGCGGATGAACACCGACAGCATCAATTCGACGCCGTTGAAGACGTCGTCGGCGGTAATGTCCTTGGCCTTTTTTTGGCCGATAAGCTCGCCGAACGCGCGAATGCCCTTGGTCAGTGCCGCGCGAAGCCCCGCCTCATGCGTGCCGCCATCGGGTGTCGGGATCGTGTTGCAATAATAGGATTCGACCCCGCCCTCGCTCCACAATGGCCAGGCGACCGCCCATTCGGCCGCGCCTTGCCCGTCGGGAAAGTCCTGCCGCCCGGCGAAGGGCGGATCGGTGACGCAGTCCCGTCCCGCAAGCTGTTCGCGCAAATGATCGGCGAGCCCACCGGGGAATTGGAAAATCGCCTGTTCGGGAACCGCTTCGCTGACCAGGCTCGGATCGCAGCGCCAGCGGATTTCGACCCCGGCGAACAGATAGGCCTTCGATCGCGCAAGCTTGTACAATCGCTCGGGACTGAACGCAGCATCGGCGCCGAAGATTTCGGGATCGGGGATGAAACTGACGCTGGTGCCACGGCGGTTGGGCGCCGCCCCCGCATCCTCGAGCGGGCCGGTCGCAAGCCCGCGCGAAAAGCGCTGGCGATAGAGCTTCCGGTCGCGCGCGACTTCGACCAGCGTATCGATCGACAGCGCATTGACGACGCTAACCCCGACGCCGTGAAGCCCGCCGCTGGTCGAATAGGCCTTGCCCTCGAACTTGCCCCCCGAATGAAGCGTGGTGAGGATTACTTCCAGCGCCGACTTGCCCGGATATTTGGGGTGGGCATCGACCGGGATGCCACGGCCATTGTCGGTCACCGTCAGGCGGTTTCCGGGTTCGAGCAAAACCTCGATCCGGCTGGCGTGACCGGCCACGGCCTCGTCCATGCTATTGTCGATGACCTCGGCGGCCAGGTGGTGAAGCGCGCGCGCGTCGGTCCCGCCGATATACATTCCCGGACGGCGCCGGACCGGCTCGAGCCCTTCGAGGACTTCGATCGCCGAGGCGTCATAGCTATCGGGGGTGGCGGCACCGTTGGTGGCGAAAAGGTCAGACATCAGGATCCGCTATAAGGCGCGGCGGATCGGACTGCCAAGCGGCACGAACGCCACAACGCCGGCAAAAAGGCGGCAACGCAGGAGCGTGCGGGCCTTAGCGTGCGACCGTCCGCCTAAAGCTAATGCGCATAGCCGAAGTCCTTTTGAGTCAGGACGGATGGTCGCGATAAACGTCCCTGAAAAGTAGCATTTTACCCAATCGTACTTCCGCACCGTCCGGAAATCCGCATCGGTCCGCAAAATCAGTAGTGTCGCGATAGGTTTTGAAAATTCTGTCCCACACCGGTAAATCCGAGTAGTTATAATTGTGAACATCGAACTGATGATAGATCGAGTGCAGTTCCGGCGTCTGGATAAAGTATCTCATCCATTTTTGCGTCTTAATGTTGGAGTGATAGAAATATTCTCCGGTCGCCGCAAAAAACGTATACCAGTACGCTCCGTCCAGAGAGCATCCAAGAACTGAATAGAGTATCACAGCGCTTAATATTGCGTCGGTGAATATTTCAATAGGAGGCTTATAAAATGACGTAATCGCTTCAATTCTCGAAGGGGAATGATGAATTTGATGAAACACCAACCAAAATCCATCAAGATGCCTTATGCGATGCCACCAATAGAAAACAAACGTTCCAACAAACCATCCAGCGAACCCTTCGATTACTGGGAGATTTAGAGAAGAAAGTGTGAACAGTGATTGGGAAAATCCAAACACCTCAAGCAAAAGATGCATGGTTAAAAGCGAAATCATTAGCTGGATTAAATTGATGCCTAATGCTCGCCAGTACCAGCCTCTGACTTTGGGCAAAGCGCGGCCCGGAAATAATCTTTCAAGGACAAGGAATGTCAGAGTTGAAACGATGAGTAGGATGCCAGCTAAGGTCATAAGGACGCATCTGACAGCTTTATCTGTCCTCGCATAGCGTTTGAAACCATGCGGTCCACATCGGGTCCCTAACTGACATAATGCTTTTCTCCCCACGTCGATGCGGGGGCGGCGCGGTTCTCCGTTTGAATCCCGGAGCCCTTGCGAAGGTCATGCCGCTAGCCAGGATTACTTAGTCTGTTGTTTTGGTTACGCGCATGTCGGCTTTTCATCCAGTGCCGACATCACTCCGTGGCCTGCCGTGACAGTAATGGCAGGAAGGCGGTCACCCGGTTGGGAAGCGGCTCAGCAGGCAACGAGTAAGGGATGGAAAAGCTGAGTCATTTCGTTCGCGTCCAGCTCCCGGTAAAAGCTGATTCCCGCGTCTCTGTCGCGCGACCAGGCCACTCGCGCCGCAACGAACAGCGAGCCTTTTTTGAAGATCGCGTCGCACTCCGAAAGCATTCGAATGTCGGCGTGGACATATGCGCCCGTGCTCGAAATGTCGCGAACGCGCACTTTCAGTGCACCATCCGGCGTGAATAGTACTGCCGTCATCAATACCCGGCTTCGCTTCGCGGCACGCTTGGCCGGATCCTCTTCCGTTTTGGCGGACATGACAACCTCTGCGCTGACAATCATCTGCCAACATGCATCGCCGCGTCGGCGGTAACGGCTGCTTACCAAAGGTCGTTGACGGAAAACTTACCCTTTTCGTGGGTGCTGGCGGGTCACAGACCGCCACTGGAAAATTTTTTCCTCAAGGCGTTTTTCCGGCTCTTGAATTCAAATCCGCCGATACCAGCTTGTCGCCGCCGAACGCTGCAAAGCGCGGCGACGGGGTAGCGGCCCGTGTGGCGCTACCTCCCCATGTTGCTCATGATGGAGGACGTGAAATGCGTAGTGCTTTTGACTTTTCGCCCTTCCGCCGCTCGACGGTCGGATTCGATCGCTTGTTCGAATTGCTCGAAAACAGTGCCGCGGGGCAGGCGGGGGACAATTACCCGCCATTCGATCTCATCCAGCTCGACGAGAACAGCTACCGCATCAGCCTTGCGGTGGCGGGGTTCAAGCGCGACGAGATCGACATCACCGCTCAGCAGAATCTGCTGATCGTGACCGGCCGCCGTCAGGACGACGATGGCTCGGGCTTCATCCACCGTGGAATCGCGACCCGCTCGTTCGAGCGCCGGTTCGGGCTTGCCGATCACGTTCAGGTGCGCTCCGCCGACCTCAGCGAAGGATTGCTCGCGATCGACCTCGTCCGTGAGATTCCCGAAGCGATGCGGCCGCGCAAGATCAGCCTTGGTGGCGGCGAGGCCAAGCCCGTCCAGTCCAAGCAGAAAACGATCGACGCGCCCACCAAGGAGGCCGTCGACGCCTGACATAAAAAGGCCCCGGAAGCGACTGCTCCCGGGGCCATTGATCAGCGCACGCGCGGGCCGCCGAACGGGAGCGGCGGCGGCGGTCGGCGATCGCGGCGCGGAAGCTGCGCCTGATAGGCGACTCCGCAATGATCGACGCAATAGGGATAGCCCGGATTGGCCTGCTGTCCGCAAAAGTGGAAATCGGGCTCGCCCGGATGCCCCATCGGCCAGCGGCAGATGCGGTCGTTGAGGTCGAGCAGCCCGGTCTTGTTCGCAACCTGCTCATTGGGCTTGGCGGGTACCAGGCGCCGCGGCGGTGCAGGCGGGATCGGCGCCTGCGTATCGCCTGGGCCCTGACGGATGAACCCACCCGGCCCGACCGAGCGATATTGGATGGTCGTGCCTTCCTTGGCACCGGGACGCGGAACCGGGCCAGCGGCAGGTATCGCTTCAGGAGTAGCTTCGAACTTCGGCTCAGGCTTGCTCTCCACCGCGGCCGGCTCGGGCTTTGGCGCAGGCTTGGGCTTGTCCGCTTTTGGCGCTGCAGCCGGAGCAACTGCGGCCGGCTTGGGCTTCTTTTCCTTGTCTTCGCCCGCCTTGACCGGCGATGGCCGCGATTCGAGCCCGAGGCGATGGGCCTTGCCGATCACCGCATTGCGGCTCACCCCGCCAAGATCCTCTGCAATCTGGCTCGCGGTCGACCCGTTGGACCACATGGCCTTGAGGCGATCGATGCGCTCGTCGGTCCAGCTCATGAAAATTCATTCTCCGTGCGTGTTGCGTAGCGCCACGCGTGCCGATAGGCGATTGTCGCGTGGACGACCAGACTCCCCAACATACGGATAAATCACCCGCCTGGGTATGCGCAGAGCCCGGCCACCCGACCCTGACCGGGGTCAATTGGGGTGGGCTCAAGACCCTCTATATCAAGGAGGTCAAGCGCTTCTTCAAGGTCCAGATGCAAACCGTCTGGGCCCCCGCGATTACCACCTTGCTTTATCTGGTGATTTTCAGCGTCGCCTTGGGCCGCGAGGGCCGCACCGTCCTCGGCGTCCCCTTCGCCGATTTCATTGCCCCCGGGCTGATCGTCATGGCAATGCTCCAGAACGCTTTCGCCAACGCCTCCTTTTCGCTGCTGGTCGGCAAGATGCAGGGTACGATCGTCGACTATCTCCTACCACCGCTATCGACCGGAGAATTGATCGCCGGACTGGTCGGAGCAGCAGTCACCCGCGCCGCTTTGGTCGGATTCGCCGTCTGGCTGATCATGATGCCGTGGCCCGGAGTTCACGTAACAGTCTCGCACCCGCTGTCGCTGATCTGGTTCGGGCTGATGGGTTCGCTGATGCTCGCCTTCCTCGGCCTTCTGACATCGATCTGGGCCGACAAGTTCGATCATTCGGCGGTCGTCACCAACTTCGTCGTCGCACCGCTCTCGCTGCTGTCGGGCACCTTTTACTCGGTCGAACAATTGTCCCCCGGCTTCCGCGCGGTCAGCCACGCCAATCCCTTCTTTTACGTAATCTCCGGCTTCCGCCACGGCTTCCTCGGCACCAGTGATTCGCCGCTCCTGATCGGCGCAATCGCGCTTTTGGCGGTCAATCTGGCGCTGTTCGCGATTTGCTACGCACTCCTGCGTAGCGGCTGGAAAATCAAAAACTGAACAGTTTCAGTTAGATCGCGCGATGGAGGCAATGTCCCTTAACCGCGCATGACGGCCACGTTCAGGCCCGTGCCAAGCGCCGGGCCTCACAACCATGGCATCAAAGCTCGAAAGGACAGCCACATGGCCAATTTCCTCATTCCAATTCTCCTGGCATCGACCGTCGCCGCCGCCGCTCCGGCCGCCGCGCAATGGGTTGCCCCGGCACCCCAGGGTTATGCCTATGGCTACAATAATCAGGGCCAGGTGCGCCGCCTCGAAGCGCGGGTCGCCCAGCTTCGCCGCCAGATCCAAAGGCTCGACCGCCGCGGCAGTCTTGGCAATCGCGAGGCCCGCCGCCTCGAGGACGAAGCGCGCTTCCTCCAGCAGCGGATTCGCCAGGCAAGCCTGAACGGAATCAGCGGCCGCGAGCGCTCCGAGATCGAGCGCAGCATCGCTCGCCTCGAAAACCGCATCCACGACCGCGCTACCGGCGGAGAACGTCGATTCGCTCACGACCGTGACCGCGATGGCCGCGACGATCGCCATGAGGACGACCGGGGCCGCGACCATGACGAAGTCGAACGCGCCGACAAGCATGATCGCGACCATGACCGTGACGACGACGACCACGACGACGATTGAGTCGCGCGCGCTTGAAGCCAAGAGCAAGGGGCGGTTCCGCAAGGAGCCGCCCCTTCTTTCGAGCGAAACAGGCGTTTGACCGCGCTCGGCCCCCAACGATATAAGGCCCCCAAGGCGGCCGCCGGCCCCTTTGCCTTTCCAGCGATTTTCAGGAGCCCTCCATGGCCATCACGCCGCTCATGCCAGTCTACCCTCGAAGCGAGGTCCGGCCGGTGCGCGGGGAGGGGGTCTATCTCTACGGCGAAAATGGGGAGAAATATCTCGATTTCGCAAGCGGGATCGCGGTCAATCTGCTCGGCCACGGCCACCCGCATCTGACCAAGGCAATCCAGGAGCAGGCGGCGACCTTGCTCCACGTTTCCAACCTCTACGGAAGCCCGCAGGGCGAGGCCTTCGCTCAGCGCCTGGTCGATTTGACTTTCGCCGACACGGTTTTCTTCACCAATTCGGGCGCCGAAGCGGTCGAATGCGCGATCAAGACCGCCCGCCGCTACCATCATGCCAAGGGCAATCCGCACAAACATGTGCTGATCGGCTTCACCAACGCCTTTCACGGCCGGACGATCGCCACGATCAGCGCGACCAATCAGGAAAAGCTCCGCGACGGCTTCGCGCCCTTATTGCCCGGATTCACCGTGGTCGAATTCGACGATCTCGAAGCCGCGAAGGCCGCGATCGACGAAAACACCGCGGGTTTTCTGGTCGAGCCGGTCCAGGGCGAAGGCGGCGTCCGCCCGGCCTCGCCCGAGTTCATGAAGGGGCTTCGCGCCTTGTGCGACGAGCATGATCTGATGCTCGTGCTCGACGAGGTCCAGTGCGGAGTCGCGCGCAGCGGAACGCTCTACGCGCATGAACAATATGGAATCACACCCGACATCATGGCCTCGGCCAAGGGCATCGGCGGCGGCTTCCCGCTCGGCGCCTGTCTCGCGACCGAGAAAGCCGCGTCGGGAATGGTCGTCGGAACCCACGGCTCGACCTATGGCGGCAATCCGTTCGCAATGGCCGCCGGGCAGGCGGTGTTCGACGTCGTCGCCAATGACGAATTCCTCGGCCACGTCCGCAATATGGGCGACCGGTTGCGCTCGGCGCTCGAGCAGATGATCCCCAACCATGACATATTGTTCGAAAGCGTTCGCGGCATGGGATTGATGCTCGGAATCAAGATGAAGACCGACAGCCGTGCCTTCGTCCTTTATCTTCGAACCCGCGGAATCCTCACCGTCGCGGCGGGCGACAATGTCGTGCGCGTGCTTCCCCCCTTGATCATCGACGAAAGCCACATCGCCGAATTCATCGAGCGGCTGTCGGCGGCTGCGGCCGAATATGAAGTCCCCGCGGCGGCCTAAGCCAATTGCCTTTAGGCACCCGCACAACCATTTGGGCGCGATGATCGGTACCGACCTCAAATTAGACGTCGCGATGGGCGTGACGATCACCGCGCGCAATGCGCGCGGCCGCGCCGCGCGGATCGGTCCCGCGCTCGACGCGATCCTCGCCCGCCATAATTACCCGCCAGCGCTCGAGACATTGCTTGCCGAGGCGATTGTGCTCGGCGCTCTGCTCGGATCGCTGCTCAAGGATCCTGCGGGGCAATTGACCATCCAGGCGCAGACAGAGCATGGCATCGTCGATTTGCTGGTATGCGATTATCGCGACGGGGAATTGCGCGGCTATATCCGCCACGATCCCGACCGCCTCGCCGAAGCCGGTCCAAATCCGACTTTATTCTCGCTGTTCGGCAAGGGCTATCTCGCGATCACCTTCGACCAGCCGGCGACCGACGAGCGCTATCAGGGGATCGTCCCGCTTGAGGGCGAGGGGCTTGGCGAGGCCGCACAGAGTTTCTTCAGCCAGTCGGAGCAGATCCCCTCGATCGTCCGGCTTGCCGCGCGCAAGGATGAACAGGGCTGGGTTGCGGGCGGGTTGATGTTCCAGCATCTTCCCGAAGGCGAGGAAGGCCGCGAGCGGCTTCATAGCCGGCTCGACCACCCCGAATGGCCGCACGTCGCGATACTCGCGGGGTCGGTAAAGCCCGAAGAACTGACCGATCGCGGGCTCGCCCTCGACGACCTCGTTTGGCGGCTGTTCCATGAGGAGGAGGAGGTTCGCACGCTCGAGCCGGTGCGGCTGACGCGCGGGTGCCGCTGCAATCCCGACTATATCGCGTCGGTAATATCGCGCTTTCCACCCGAGGAGCGCGCCGAGATGGCGGACGAGGACGGAGTGATCCGTGTCGACTGCGAATTCTGCGCGACAAGTTTCCCAATTACCCTCCCAAACTCCGCTCCCGCGTGACATTTGGGCGAAATTACGCTCTAAGGAATGAAGGTGGGGATGAAACTGTTTAATCGATCGATAGTCCGCGGACTGCTCGCCGGAGCTGCGGGCATAATGCTGCTCGGCGCTCAGGGGCCGACCGGGATTGCACCCGCGCTCCCGGGCTTGTGGGAAGTCGCACGGTCGGCGACCGGCGCGGATGCGGCGCGGATATGCGTGCGGGAGGCTGTGGCCTTGTCGCAATGGGAACATCGCGAAGCACGCTGCACGCGGGCCATCATCGCCGACGGCCGCGACAAGACGCTCGTTGAATATGTTTGCGCAAATGGCGGTTTTGGCCGCTCGGAAATGACCCTGGTCACTCCGCGGACGCTCAAGATCGCGACCCAGGGCATCTCGCGCGACGGGCCCTTCGCTTACACGCTTCATGCGCGCCGCGTCGGGAATTGCGCGCCGCGTTAAGCTTCCGCTCAGCAAAGGCGGCTATTGAGGGTCCGTGTCGGTTTCGACGCGCATTCCTCCCCTACGGGCTTCGCGCCCGCACTGGGCCGCCCCGCCGAAAGGCGCCGGGCGGCCCGTTTTTTTTAAAAGCGATTCTCTGATCGCTTCGGAGCGCTGCTGTTCAGCCCCGCGCCGCATCGCTAAAGAGCCGAAATGCTATCCTTCATCGCCAAGGCCGTCTTTGCCGGACTGATGGTCGCGCTCATCGTGACGATCGCCCGGCGCAACCCCGGCTGGGGCGGGCTGCTCGCATCGCTCCCATTGGTGTCGCTGCTGTCGATGATTCTCCTCTACGCAGAGACGCGCAATGCGGAGAGCGTTGCGATCTTGTCGCTCAGCACCTTCTGGTTTTTCCTGCCCTCGGTGCCGATGTTCCTGATTATTCCGGCGCTGCTGCGGTCGGGGGTCGGCTTCGTGACCACCATGATCATCGCCAGTGTGACAACGATCCTGCTCTACGCCGGGATGAACTGGCTCGCGCCGCGCGTCGGGATCGCTTTGTGAGCAAATGTGCGGTGGTCTTGCTGTCGGGCGGGCTCGATTCGATGGTCTGCGCCGCGCTTGCGCGGGAGGCCGGGTTCGAAGTGCTTGCGCTGACCATCGACTATCATCAGCGCCACCGCGTCGAACTTGCCGCCGCGCGGACGATCGCGGCGGCGCTGGCCGCCCGGCACATCGTCCTGCCGATCGACCTCAGCGCCTTTGGCGGTTCGGCGCTGACCGCCGACATCGCGGTGCCGAAGGATGGCGTCGAGGCGGGGATCCCTGTGACCTACGTCCCTGCGCGCAACACCGTCTTTCTCAGCCTCGCGCTGGCCTGGGCCGAAGCGGCAGGAGCGCGCGATCTGTTCGTCGGGGTCAACGCGGTCGACTTTTCGGGCTACCCCGACTGCCGTCCCGAATTCATTGCCGCGTTCGAAGCGCTCGCCAATCGCGCGACCAAGGCGGGGGTCGAAGGCGATCCCTTCACCGTCCACGCCCCGCTGCAGATGATGACCAAGGCCGACATCGCGCGCGAGGCGCACCGGCTGGGGCTCGACGCGGGGCTCAGCCACAGCTGTTACGACCCGGCTCCCGATGGAGCGGCGTGCGGGCGCTGCGATGCCTGCCGGCTTCGCGCCAGGGGGTTCGAGGACGCGGGCCTGCCTGACCCGACGCGCTATGCGGTGCCGGCATGAGCTACGCCGTCAAGGAAGCCTTCCTCACGCTTCAGGGCGAGGGGGTGCAGGCGGGCAGCCGCGCGGTGTTCCTGCGCTTTGCCGGATGCAATCTATGGAGCGGGCGCGAGGAGGATCGGCGAAAAGCGATCTGCCAATTCTGCGACACCGACTTCGTCGGCACCGACGGAGCTGGAGGCGGCAAATTCGTCGATGCCGCCTCTCTCGCGGACCATGTCGCGGCGCTGTGGGGCGAGGCGAGCGAGCGGCGGCTGGTGGTGGTTACGGGAGGCGAGCCGATGCTTCAGCTCGACCACGCGCTGATCGACGCGCTTCACGAGCGCGGATTTAGGGTCGCGGTCGAAAGCAATGGCACGCTTGCGGCGACACCCGGAATCGACTGGCTGTGCATCAGTCCAAAGGCGGGGAGCGAAGTCGTCCAGCGCGCGGGCGACGAATTGAAACTGGTCTGGCCGCAGCCGGGAATCGAGCCCGCGGCGCTCGAAAGCTGGGACTTCGCGCATTTCCTCGTTCAGCCGATGGACGGGGTGGCTGCGCAATCCGCGCTGGAGGAGTCGATCGCGCTGGCAATGGAGCGGCCGCGCTGGCGGCTGACGCTTCAGGCGCACAAGATCGCGGGCCTCAGATAGAAAAAGGGGCCACCGGTCGCCCGGCAGCCCCTTGATCGTTCCACTCGCCGCAAGCGGCGGGCGGAAGGCGATTACATCGCGTTGGTGCTGTTCGTGGACATATTGTCCATGCTGTTGGCATCCATCGACATGTTGGCGTCCATCGACATGTTGGCGTCCATGCCATTGGCGGCATCGATTGCCATCGAATCGTTGGCGACCACGTTTTCGGTGGTCAGCGTCTCGTCGACATTCATCGTATTTTCAGCAGCTTCGTTCTTGCTGCAAGCAGAAACGGCCAAGGCCGCAGCAGCGACCAGGATAAGAGCACGCATTTTAAACTCCCTTGGAAAAACATGACTTGCCTGCGAGTGTTGCCCCCGCTCCGCAAATCGAGCGCACATTAGTCCGGAAGCGCTTTGGCCTCAAGCAACTTGTTCGGGTCCGCCCAACGCCTTCAAAAACCCCGGAAAACCGCGCAAAAGTGCCTTATCGAGCGCCGTCATGTCGGCCGCGACTCCGAGTCGCTTAAGGCTGGTCACTCCGCGATCCGATATCCCGCACGGAACGATTCCAGCGAAATGATCGAGGTTCGGAGAGACATTGATCGCGAAGCCATGCATCGTCACCCAGCGCCGGACTCGCACCCCAATTGCACCGATCTTGTCATCGCCCGCACCTTCTCCAATCCATATCCCAACCCGCCCCGGCGAGCGATGCGCCGCAACACCCAATTCTGCCAGCGTCGCAATCATCCACCCCTCGAGCGCATGGACAAAGCAGCGCACATCCTTCTTTCGCCGCTCAAGGTCGAGCACCACATAAACCACCCGCTGCCCCGGGCCATGATAAGTATAGCGTCCCCCACGCCCCGCCGCATGGACCGGGAAACCCAGTGGATTGAACAATTCGGCAGGATCAGCACTCGTCCCCGCGGTGAACAAGGGCGGATGCTCAATCAGCCACAGCAACTCTTGCGCACTTCCCGCACGAACCGCCGCCGCCCGCTCCTCCATCGCGGCGAGAGCAGCCGCATAGTCGGTCAGCCCTTCGCTTATGCACAGTTCGACGTCATGGTCAGTCATCGGATGTCATTTGAAGCTTTGATCCTTGTGCGGCAAGGCCGATTGCCAGCCACTCGCCGCCTGCCTAGGGTCTGGCCAAATTGATCGGGGGAGTGCTGGGTGAGTAGAAAACTGTCGATTGGCACGGCGTGGACTGAATCCGCGACATTCCTCCGCCGCGAGCACAGGCTGATTGCCCCTTTGGTCCTCGGGCTGATCGTATTTCCCGCGGTCATCGCGGGACTGGTCAGGCCCGACGCCCCGCCCGGAGTTCAGCCCCAAGCTGGTGGCTGGACCGTCGTCGCCTTCGCCGCACTGCTCATCGCGATGGTGGGGCAGCTGGCGATCATGCGGCTCGCAATGGGCTGGGAGGGCTCGGTCGGCGGCGCGCTCAATCTCGCTGTACGACGAATCTGGGCGGTGCTCGGTGCATTCATGATTTTCGGACTGGTCTTCGTTCTGGTCGCGACCATCGCAGTGCTGATCGTGATGATCGTCGGCGGTCGCGGGATCGACGGCGCGACCAATCGCATCGCGTTCGCGGCAATGCTCGTCGCGCTGCTAGTGATGCCGCGAGTCCTGCCACTGACGGCGCTGTCGATGGAGGAACGGGTGGGCCCGTGGCGCCTGCTTCGGCGGACATTGGACCTCACTCGCGATAATTACTGGCGGTTGCTCGGCTTTTTCCTGATCTTCCTTATTGGATCTTTCATCCTTGCGGCGGCGGTGACTACGACGGTCGGAACCGTGACCCAATTGCTGATTGGCCCGCCGCATCCCATGACCGTGTCCCGCCTCATCGTAGCCCTTGTCACGGGCCTAGCGCAGGGGTTGGTGCTCTCTGTCTATGCCGCGATGACGGGCAAGCTGACGCTTCAGCTTCTTGGGGGATCAATCAAAGGAACGTGAGGCGCGACCTCTCGCGGCAAGACGCCAGCGAGGCGAGGGTCGACGAACGTTTCGACAGCGCGGCGCACCGCAACAAATCCCGCGCGGCGATAGGCGGCAAGCGCGGCGGGATGATCGAGGCTACAGGTGTGGACATGGATCCGCTCAACCCCCTCGAAGCTCCACGCGCGGGCCACTGCCTCGGCAATCAGCCAGCGCCCGTGGCCTTGGCCCGTGAATTCCGGGATAAGTCCCACGAAGGCGAGCTCGCAGGCGGCGTCTTCGCGCGCGTCCAGCTCGAGCATGCCAATCACTGCATCAGCGGCACGGACTTCGAACAACGTCACGCGGGCATGATCGAGGATCGAAGCAAGCTCTGCATCCGGCATGATCAGTCGCGAAAACCATAGCCAAGGAGCGCCGATCCGGGCGAAGAGGTTGCGATACGATTTTGGCAGGAGAACAACCGGCACCAGTTGAATCGTGGAGGCGGGTATCCCGGCTTCAGGCCGAGAGGTCATCTCAAGATAGGTCACAACCGCCGCCAGCTTGCCGTCGGGGACCGCGACCAGGCTCACGCCCAGCGCGCGAGCGGGGGTAGGCTCATCAGGATCGCGTCGATATTGCCGCCGGTCTTAAGGCCGAACAAAGTGCCCCGATCGTACAGTAGATTGAACTCGACGTAGCGGCCGCGAAACTCAAGCAGAGCGTCGCGGTCGGCCTCAGAAAATGGCGCGCCCATCCGCTTGCGGACGATACGCGGGAAAATATCGAGAAAGGCCTCGCCAACCTCCCGAGCGAAGGCGAAATGGGCGTCGAAATGATCTTCTAGACGATCAAAGAATATGCCCCCCACGCCGCGAGCGACGTTCCGGTGCGCCAACCAGAAATATTCATCAGCCCATTTCGAAAAACGCGGATAAAAGGTCGGATCATGAGCGGCGCAGGCGGCGCGCAGGCGGGCATGGAACGCTTCCGTGTCCTCTGCGCGGGGTAAAGCAGGGTTGAGATCGGCGCCGCCGCCGAACCAGCGACGGGTGGTGGTCAGGAAGCGCGTGTTGAAATGCACTGCGGGGACATGCGGATTGGCCATATGGGCGACCAGGCTGATTCCGGTCGCGAAGAAGCGCGGATCTTCTTCCGCGCCCGGTATCGAGGCCGCGAATTCCGTGCTGAAGCAGCCATGGACGGTCGAGACATTGACTCCGACTTTTTCGAAAACCCGCCCGTTCATCTGTCCGCGCACACCGCCGCCGCCCGCTGAGCCGTCATCTTCTGTGCGGTTCCAAGGGGTGTACGAGAAGGCGGCGTCCGAGCCAGCCTCGCGCTCAATCGCTTCGAACTCGGCGCAGATCCGGGTGCGGAGCGATTCGAACCAGTCTCGCGCGGCCTGCTGCTGGGCGTCGAGCGCAATCATTGCGGCAGTCCATTAGTCTGGCGTAGCGCCTCGCCAACCGCGATCGCGGCCGACGTCGCGAGATTAAGCGAGCGGATCGCGATGCGGATCGGGATCCTCAGCGCGGCATGGCATTGCGCCGCGACTTCGGCCGGGGTCCCCGCGCTTTCCTGTCCGAACAAAAGGATATCGTCGGTGGTAAAGGCAAAATCGTAGAGTGATCGTTGCGACTTGGTCGACAGCAGGATCAGTCGCGAAGCGCCGATGGTAGACCGGAACGCTTCAAAGCCTGGATGCCGAACAACTTCGACATGGTCGATATAATCCATCGCGGTTCGGCGCACGCGCTTGTCATCCCATTGGAATCCAAGCGGTTCGACGAGATCGACGGCGACCCCAAGGCAGGCGCCGAGACGCATCACCGCCCCGACGTTGCCGGCGATCTCGGGCTGATAGAGCGCAATCCGCATCGCGCTTCGATAGTCTGCGTTCGGTTCGTCGCACAAGCCGGGCATTTTGCCCATTTGCATCGCGCAGGGGAGGCGCTATCAGCGCGCCAATCGTCCCGGGCAAGCCGGGGCCGATCCTTCTTTCAAGCGATGCCGTCCGGCATCGAGCGCGCATGATGCAAAGGTGAGCATGGCCACGCTGGAACAAACAGAACCCGCGAACGGGCAGGACGACGGCATTCGCCGCCGCGACTTCATCCATGTCGCCGCGGTTAGCTTCGCCGGGGTCGGGGCGGCGGCAGTCGCGCTTCCGCTGGTGACCCAGATGAATCCATCGGCCGACGTGCTCGCGCTTGCCTCGACAGAAGTCGATATTTCGAAGATTGCTCCGGGCCAGGCGATCAAGACCAGCTGGCGCAAACAGCCAGTGTTCGTCCGTAATCTCCTGCCCGCGGAAATCGCTGCGGCGAAGAGGGTCGCGATGAGCGAGCTTCGCGATCCTCAAAGCCTCGCCGAGCGGACCAAGCCGGGCAAGGAAAATTGGCTGATCACATTGGGCGTCTGCACGCATTTGGGCTGCGTTCCGCTGGGCACTGGCGAGGGCGAGAATCGCGGTGACTTCGGTGGCTATTTCTGCCCGTGTCACGGATCGCACTACGATACCGCGGCGCGCATCCGCAAAGGTCCGGCGCCGACCAATCTCGTCGTGCCCGAATATGCGTTCACGTCCGACACCGTCGTCACCATCGGCTAAGGGAAGACAAGCATGAGCTTTGCCTGGGCCAAGCCCTACCAGCCCAAGACCGAATTGGGCCGCTGGTTCGATGATCGACTGCCGCTCCCACGCCTGGTCCATGGCGCGGTCGGCGGAGGTTATCCGGTGCCGCGTAATCTCAATTATGCATGGAATTTCGGAGTGCTGTCGGGGATTTTCCTGACTATCCAGATCGTGACCGGGATCGTTCTCGCGATGCATTATTATGCATCCGCTGATGGGGCATTCAATTCGGTCGAGCACATCATGCGCGACGTCAACGCCGGCTGGATGCTGCGATACGCCCACGCCAATGGCGCCAGTTTCTTCTTCATCGTCGTCTATATCCACATCTTCCGCGGCCTCTTCTACGGGTCCTACAAGGCACCGCGCGAACTGATCTGGATGCTTGGGCTGGTCATCTATTTGCTGATGATGGCGACCGCATTCATGGGTTATGTCTTGCCGTGGGGGCAGATGAGCTATTGGGGCGCGCAAGTAATCACCGGCTTCTTCTCGGCGATCCCGCTGGTAGGCGAGCCGATCCGGGTGTGGCTGCTGGGCGGCTATGTGCCCGACCAGGCGGCGCTGACCCGCTTCTTCTCGCTCCATTATCTATTGCCGTTCGTAATCGCGGGTGTGGTCATCCTTCACATCTGGTCGCTGCACATTCCCGGATCGGGCAATCCCACCGGAGTCGATGTCCGCAGCGAAAAGGACACGTTGCCGTTCCATCCCTTCTACACCGCCAAGGATGGCTGGTTCGCGGGTCTGTTCCTGATCTTTTACGCGGCAGTCCTTTTCTTCGCTCCCAACGCGCTTGGCCATCCGGACAATTATATCCCGGCCAATCCGCTCGCGACCCCGGCGCACATCGTTCCCGAATGGTATTTCCTGCCATTCTACGCTATTTTGAAGGCGTTCACGCTCGACTTCATCCTGCCGGCGAAGCTGTGGGGCGTCGTCGCCATGTTCGGCTCGATCCTTTTGCTTTTCTTCCTCCCGTGGCTCGACCGCTCGCCGGTTCGCTCGGGTCATTATCGGCCGGTGTTCAAGCGCTTCTATCTGCTTTTAGTGGTCGACGTGCTGATCCTCGGCTGGGCTGGGGGTGCTACTCCGACGGCCGCAGTGGTTGCGATCAGCCAGCTCGCCTCAGCCTATTATTTCGCGCATTTCCTGATCATTCTTCCGCTCATCTCGAAGTTCGAGCGGCCGTTGCCGCTGCCGTCGTCGATCTCGGCTTCGGTGCTTCACGGCGAGAAACAGGAAAGCGCTCCGTACGGGCTCGCCAAAACCGCGCCCGCCGCGGCCGAATAAGGAACAAGAGGCACCATGGTCCGCATTCTCGCATTCTTCGTCGGGCTTGGCTTTGCCGGCATTCTGCTGATCGCATTGGTCTTGGGTCTGGTCGACTATGCCAAGGAACCCCCGGCTGAGACGGCCGAACATGAATTCTACAAACATCCGAAGACGCTCGCCCTTGCTTCCAACGGCCCATTCGGCCAGTTCGACGAGCGGCAACTTCAGCGCGGCTTCCAAGTATACAAGGAAGTCTGTGCCGTCTGCCACGGAATGAACCTGGTGTCGTTCCGCGATCTCGCTGCGCTCGGCTATGAAGAGCCGGAGATTAAGAAGATCGCCAGCGACTGGGCGATCGAAGTACCAACCGTCAATCCGGACACCGGCGAGGCTATGACTCGCAAGGCGATCGCTTCCGACCGTTTCCCGAGCCCTTATCCGAATGAGACCGCGGCGCGTGCGGCCAACAACAATGCACTTCCACCCGATTTGTCGCTGATCGCCAAGGCGCGGCACGACGGTGCCGCCTATGTTTATTCGCTGCTCACCGGCTATTCGCGCCAGCCCGCAGAATTGCTTAAGAAGTTTCCAGCGTCGAAGACCACGCCGGGCCTTCATTACAATCCCTACTTTCCCAATTTGAACTTGGCGATGCCGCCTCCGCTGACCTCCGACGGCCAGGTGACCTTTGCCGATGGAACTCCGGGAACGGTCGATCAGGCGGCGAAGGATGTGGCGGCGTTCCTCGTGTGGACTGCCGAGCCCAAGCTTGAGAATCGCCACCGCACGGGGCTTGCGGTGCTGGTCTTCCTGATCATCGCAACGATCCTTGGATATCTGAGCTATCGCAACATCTGGGCCGAAGCGAAGCGCAAGGTCGTTGCGAAGGGTCCGCTCGACGCCGAAAACATGGCGCACCGCGAGCATGCCAAGGGCGAATCGGGCGGGATCGCAGGATAAGTAAAAGCTAAGCGGGCCTACGCCGCATCAGAACGATTGAGGTGAAGCGCATCACCTCCACCTCGTTCTGATTGGTGACACGCGTTTCAGTGCGGAAACTGCCGATGTCGGGCTTCGAACGCGACGGGGTTTTGTCGATGATCTTGCCGCGCACGGTCAGGCGATCGCCCGGATAGACTGGCTTTAGCCAGCGCAATTCGTCGATCCCCGGCGAACCGAGTCCCGCCTGTTCGTCCGCGACCACGGCGCGAGCGATCACGGCCATGGTCATTGCCGTAGTATGCCACCCCGACGCCGCGAGGCGCCCGAAATGGGTCTTGGCCGCGGCTTCGTCTGAAAGATGAAAGGGCTGGGGATCATATTTGGTCGCGAACTCGATCACTTCCTCGCGAGTGACGTCGTAGCTCCCAAAGACGGTCTCCTTGCCGATCTCAAGATCCTCGAAATAGATCATGCTCGTCCCATCGAGAGTTAAACGTTGAATTTGAAATGGAGCACGTCGCCGTCGGCGACGACATATTCCTTCCCTTCCTGCCGTAACTTGCCGGCGTCGCGCGCCCCCGCTTCGCCGTTGAGCGCGACATAGTCCGGATATGCGATGGTCTCGGCGCGGATGAAGCCACGTTCGAAGTCCGAGTGAATCTCCCCCGCTGCGCGCGGCGCCTTTGAGCCGACCTCGACCGTCCACGCCCGCGCCTCCTTGGGGCCGACGGTGAAGAAGGTGATCAGGTGGAGGAGGTCGTATCCGGCGCGGATGACGCGCGCGAGTCCGGTTTCGTGGAGCCCCATTTCTTCAAGGAAGACCAGGCGCTCATCCATGTCCATCGTGACAAGGTCGGCCTCGATCGCGGCTGATACTACCACCGCATTGGCGCCTTCGGCACTCGCCTTTGCAAACACCATTTCGGATAAGGCATTGCCGTGGGCCGCGTCCTCTTCGTTGACGTTGCAGACGTAAAGCACCGGCTTGGCGGTAATTAACTGGGCTTGAGCGAAGAGCCTCGCTTCCTCTTCGTCCTTGGGCTTGGTCAGCCGCGCCGGCTTGCCCTCACGGAGCAGCTCGAGCGCCTGGCCGAGCACCGATGCAGCGATCTTCGATTCCTTGTCTCCTTGCTGACCGCGTTTGACGAGGTTGGGGACTCGCTTCTCGAGGCTGTCGAGGTCGGAAAGCAACAACTCGGTTTCGACGACTTCGGCATCGGCAATCGGATCGACCTTATTGGCGACGTGCTGGATGTCGTCATTCTCGAAACAGCGCAGGACATGGACGATCGCATCGACCTCACGGATATTGCCGAGAAACTGATTGCCGAGGCCTTCGCCCTTGGACGCGCCCTTCACCAAACCAGCGATGTCGACGAATCCGAGCTGGGTTGGAATGATCTTGGCCGAATTGGCGATTGCGGCGAGTGTGTCGAGGCGCGGGTCGGGGACCGCGACCTGGCCGACATTGGGTTCGATCGTGCAGAACGGATAATTGGCCGCCTGCGCCGCCTGGGTCTCGGTCAGCGCGTTGAAGAGGGTCGACTTGCCCACGTTGGGCAGGCCGACGATGCCGCATTTGAAACCCATGGATCGTCCCTGAATTGAAGGTGAGCCGCGCGATAGAGTGGCGAGCGCCCGATGACCAGATGTGCAGCGGAGACGCCATGCGTCAACTCAGGCGAAATTGAAGCTGATACTAAGCCGATCTTTCTTTGCGGTGCCGGGGCGCACTTCGTGACGCAGCCAACTTTCCCATATCAGGAGCATGCCGGCGCGCGGTGCGACGCTTGCGAACGTGCGCAATTCCTCGGGCGCATCGGGGCGGCGAGCGGGGGCCGCCATCATCAGCCCCAGCCGGGGATCCTCGAAGCGAATGTCGCCGCCGCCATCGGGTACTTCAACATAAAGCGTCCCGCTGAGGAAGGAATGCGGGTGGATATGCGCGCTGTGATGCCCCCCGGGCTTCATCAGATTGACCCACAGGCTGTCGAGCCTCGGCTTGCGCGGAAGTTCGAAGGCGAGGTCGTCGGAGAAGCTTTTCGCGTGGCGCACAAGCAGCTTCGAAAGGTCGGCAAAGGCGGGGTCGCGCCGCGGAAGATCGTCCAGCGAGGCGTAGCTGGTGTAACCCTTATACCCATGGTCCCGGCTCCAGCGCCTACCGGCACCGTCGTCCGCTGCGAGGGTCTTTATGCTGTGTGCAAGCTCAGCCAGCAGCGCGGGATCGCTCAGCTCCGCCTCATAAAGCCGGGTTGCGAACAAAGTGCGCGTGCTCATGGCTGGAGCCGAAGGGCGATGTCATTCATGAAGCGCACCTCCTCCTTCGCTGCCAGCGATTCGGCCTCGGCCCCGATCGCGCCGAGCAGAGCGGCAAGCTCGTCGAACTCGCTTTTCGCATAATTGCCCAGCACATAATTGGTCACGCGATCCTTGTGACCGGGGTGTCCGATGCCAATCCGCACTCGGCGGAAATCGGGCCCGAGCGCGGCGTCGATTGAGCGCAGGCCATTATGTCCTGCGGTGCCGCCGCCCTGCTTGACCTTGATTTTGAACGGGGCGAGGTCGAGTTCGTCGTGAAACACTGTCAGCGCAGCAAGCTCGAGTTTGTAGAAGCGAAGCGCCTGCTGAACCGCGTCGCCACTGTCGTTCATATAGGTTTGCGGCTTGATCAGCAGGACTCGATGAGGGCCGACGCGGCCTTCGCTAACGAGGCTTCGAAACTTCTTCTGCCACGGGCCAAAATCGTGCATCTCGGCGATCGCATCTGCCGCCATATAACCGACATTGTGGCGGTGGAGCGCATATTGCGTGCCCGGATTGCCGAGCCCTGCCCAGATTTGCATCGCGCGTCCTTCAAACAAAAGCGCCCACCCTGCAAGGCAGGATGAGCGCAATTGTCGCAGCGTGTGGCGGAAGCTTAGGCCTTGTCGCCCTCGCCCTCGCTGTCCGCAGCGTCTCCGCCTCCGGCTTGATCGTCGTCAACAGTGGGCACTTCGCCCGCTTCAGTATCGGTGTCGCCTTCTTCAGACTTCATTGCCGACGGAGCGACGATCGTCGCGATCGTGAAATCGCGGTCGTCGATTGCCGACTTCGAGCCCTTGGGAAGCTTGACGTCCGAGATGTGAATCGAATCGCCGATGTCGAGTCCGTCGAGCGACAGTTCGATCTGCCCGGGAATGTCGGACGCATCGCAGATCAGCTCAAGGTCGTGGCGGACGATGTTAAGGACACCGCCGCGGGTAATTCCGGGCGAGCTTTCCTCGTCGGTGAATAGCACGGGCACGTTGACGTTGACCTGGCTATGCTCGCCGATGCGGAGGAAGTCGACGTGGATTGGACGGCTCGTCACGGGGTGGAACTGAACGTCCTTGGGCAAGGTACGATGCGCCTTGCCGCCGGAGTCAATCATCACGACCGTGTTCATGAAATGCCCGTTGGAAAGCAATTTGACGAGGAGCTTTTCCTCGACATGGACCGAAAGCGGGTCCTTCTTGTCGCCGTAGATCACGGCGGGTACCCGGCCACTGCGGCGCAAATCACGGGAGGCTCCCTTGCCAGCCCGTTCGCGCGCTTCGGCGGGCAGCGTCAGCTGTTCGCTCATCTCGCAAATTCCTTCGAAGTCATGTTGAGCGCCTGATTCTCGCCCCGGTGAAAGCGCGATGCGCTCACCCCAAAACGATCAGGCCCTATGCCCCCCACGCCTCCAGGGATGACCATGGGTGGACAAGCGCGCGCTCTTACGGCGACCCGCTTCCAAAGGCAAGTTCGCGCAGCTTACTGGACGCGTGTTACCCGACGCCCCTGACGTTTGAGCATCGCGACGAGCGAAGTGCTGTCGCCCGCCAGATGGCCGGCGCCGACCGCCATGAACACCGTTCCGGGTGACGCAAGACGGCGGTTGACCCACTGTGTCCAGCGCGCGTTGCGGTCGGTGAACATCACTTTGTGAAGCGACGGACTCTCAGCGTCGCTCTGGCGGATCATCTTCGCAACGGCGGCGGCGTCTCCCCGATTCCACGCGGCCAGCATCGAAGCGATCTCCGGTCCCATCGTTTCGGTTTCGGCAAGCGCCGATTCGAGCAATTTAATCTGCTCGGCTTCGGGCAGAGCATCGAGCATGCCCATTTGCTCATCGACCGTTTCGACCGCGCCAAGCTTCTTGGTCGTGCCCTTGACCGCTTTCTTGATGATCTCCTCCGAGCCATGTTCCGCTCCCATTCCGAGCTTGCTGAACTGCAGCGTGGCGAGGGTCAGCGAGGCGAAGAAGGGCTTGAACTGGTCGAGCGCATTTGCGGGCATCTTATGCTTCTGAAGCGCGGCGGCGAGCGCAGTTCGGCCCCTTGGCGAAAGCTTGGACGTCAACGTGCGGCCCGATTTGTCGATCGCATGCCGCATGAACACGGGCCGCATGGCCGCCGGATCGTCGGGGGTGATAATCTCGAGCACCACGTCCTGCGAAGCGTCGAATGCCTGGCGCACCTCGTCGTTGAACCAGTCGGTCTTGCCATCGAGCGCATGAAAGGTGCCAAACAAATAGATCGTCGTGTCCGCATCCTTGACCATCCACATCGCCGGCTCGGCATCGGGAAGCCGGGGAACAGCGGGAGCAGCTGCCGAGGCTAACCCAGCCAGGAACAGCGCCGGGGCAAAAGCGAAAGCGGCCAGTCTGCGATATTTGCTCATAAATACAGTCTCCGAGGACGCATCTGGAAGGAATTGGGTGAAAGCAGGGTGAACGGTCAAGCCGCAACGGCGAATTGCATCGACCCTGACTGCTTGCCGCTCGCGGCGCAATGCGGCAAAGCCCCGCCTGATCCGGCGGCAGGGAAAGACGCATCGTGGCCTTGAGTTTCCAGGATCTGATCCTGACGCTTCACCATTATTGGGGCGCGCAAGGCTGTGTCATCCTCCAGCCTTACGATCTCGAAATGGGGGCAGGGACGTTCCACCCCGCGACCGTCCTTCGGGCGCTCGGCCCCGACCCGTGGAAATGCGCCTTCGTTCAGCCATGCCGTCGCCCGACCGATGGACGCTATGGCGAAAACCCCAACCGTCTCGGCGCCTATTACCAATATCAGGTGATGCTCAAGCCAAGCCCGGCGAACCTGCAGGCGCTGTATCTCGGCTCGCTCGACGCGATCGGGATCGACCCGCTCAAACATGACATCCGCTTCGTCGAGGACGATTGGGAAAGTCCGACGCTCGGCGCTTGGGGCCTTGGCTGGGAAGTCTGGTGCGACGGCATGGAAGTGACCCAATTCACCTATTTCCAGCAAGTCGGCGGCTATGACTGCAAGCCGGTCGCGGGCGAACTGACCTACGGGCTCGAACGGCTGGCGATGTATATCCAGGGCGTCGACAATGTCTTCGACCTTGCCTTCAACGATGCCGGGGTAAGCTACGGCGACGTCTTCCGCGACAATGAGCAGCAAATGTCGAAATGGCATTTCGAAGTCGCCGACACCGGCGCCTTGTTCGACCTTTTCAAAAAGGCCGCCGCCGAATGCGAGAACAGCCTATCCGCCGGGGTACCGATCGCCGCTTATGAACAGGCTATCAAGGCGAGTCACATCTTCAACACGCTTCAAGCCCGGGGAGTCATCTCGGTTGCCGAGCGCCAGGCCTATATCGGCCGCGTGCGCGACCTCGCCAAGGGCGCCTGCAAAGCGTGGATGACTTACAAGGGATATGCGGCATGAGCGACCGGCCTGGATCCGGCATGACCACAAAAAAACGCGCGGATTTCCTGCTTGAACTGCTGTCGGAAGAAATCCCTGCGCGGATGCAGGCGCGTGCGCGCGGCGATCTGGCGCGGATGTTCGTCGAGCAGCTGGCGAGCGCGGCGCTGTCGCATGACGGGATCGTCACCTACTCGACCCCGCGACGGCTCGTGCTGACCGCGCGCGGTCTTCCGCTCGCAACCGAGGCGGTGGCCGAGGAAATCAAGGGACCGCGCATCTCGGCGCCGCCGAAGGCGCTCGAAGGCTTCTTGCGCAAGACCGGACTCAGCCAGACCCAGCTCGAGGACCGTGACGGGACCTGGTTCGCGACGATCGACAGGCCCGGCCGCTCCACCGCCGAAGTGCTTGCCGAAGCGGTCGCGGCGATCGTCGGCGACTTCCCTTGGCCCAAGGCTATGCGCTGGGGCGAGGCGTCGTCGTCAATGGCTACCCTCCGCTGGGTTCGGCCGCTCCACTCGATAGTCGCCTTGCTTGGCGACGACATCGTCCCCGTGACCATCCAAGGCGTCGCTTGCGGCGCGGCGACGCTTGGCCACCGCTTCCACCATCCCGGTCCGATCACGATCGGCGGCGCTCACGACTATGTCGAAAAACTCCGCGCCTGCCACGTCATCGTCGATCAGGAGGAGCGCGAGGCGATCGTCCGCACCGGCGCGATCGAGGCCGCCGAGAATGCCGGGTTCAATCTGGTCGAGGACGAAGGGCTGGTGGTCGAAAATGCCGGGCTGACCGAGTGGCCGGTGCCGCTTCTCGGCTCGTTCGACCCGGACTTCCTCGACGTCCCCAAGGAAGTGATCGCACTCACCGCGCGAACCAACCAGAAATATTTCGTAATGCGCGACGGGCAGGGCCAGCTCGCGCCGCACTTCATCTGTACCGCCAACATCGACGCGAATGACGGCGGCGCGGCAATCATCGTCGGCAATGAGCGCGTGCTCGCAGCTCGCCTGAGCGACGCGCGTTTCTTCTGGCAACAGGATTTGCAAATTCCGCTCAAGGAGCAGGCCAAGAAGCTCGGAGAGATCATCTTCCACGAAAAACTCGGAACCGTCGCGGACAAGGTCGAGCGGGTGGCTAAACTGGCTCGCTGGCTGGTCGAGCAACATATCGTCACCCCCGCGAAAGCGGGGGCCCAGCTAAGCCAAGAACTGGATTCCCGCTTGCCCGGGAATGACGAAGGAGTGGCGGAACTGGCAGACCTCGCCGAGCGCGCGGCGCGCCTCGCCAAGGCCGACCTCGTCACTGGAATGGTCGGCGAATTTCCCGAGCTGCAGGGCGTCATCGGCGGCTACCTCGCCCGCGCCCAAGGCGAACCCGACGTCATCGCCGCCGCCATCCGCGATCACTACAAGCCAGTCGGGCAAGGCGACGAAGTGCCAACTGCGCCTGCAACTGTGGCGGTGGGTTTGGCGGACAAGCTGGATAGTTTGTTCAGTTTTTTCGCGATCGACGAAAAGCCGACTGGCTCCAAGGATCCGTTCGCTCTGCGGCGCTCTGCTCTGGGCGCGCTGTCGATTCAGACCGACAACAAATTGCGTTTTGATATTGAAGCAGCCTACCGGAATTGGTCGCGTGTCGCCGGACGCGACTGGCCGGGCGCGGCCAATGGACTTGAGCAAGTCCGATATTTTCTCGCCGACCGCCTAAAGGTTCAGCAGCGTGAAGCCGGGGTTCGGCATGACCTGATCGATGCGGTGTATGGCCTTGGGAAAGAGGACGACCTTGTCCGCCTGCTGGCTCGCGTGACGGCCTTGCAGGCCTTCGTCGAAACCGGCGAGGGCGCCAATCTCCTCGCCGCCTACAAACGCGCGGCGAATATTCTCAAGAAGGAGAATTGGACTGGGCGCAAAGGCGTGATGTCCGTGCCGGGTTCACAGGGAATTTCGCAGACCGGCGAGGAGGACCCGCTTGCCCTCGTCGAGGAGCCCGCAATCGCTCAGGCGGTCGCAGAAATGGCCGAGGCCCGGCGGAGCCATGAGACATGGCTGCCCGGGGAGGCGGCTCTGCGCGACGCCGTCGACGCCGCAGCAACGCGGGCTTCCGCAGGAATCGCGCAAGAGGACTTCACCGCCGCCATGGCTGCGCTCGCCTCATTACGCGCCCCGATCGACGCCTTCTTCGACAAGGTCACGGTCAACGATCCCGACCCGGCCCTGCGCGAGCGGCGCCTCAACCTGCTCGCCCGTTTCCGCGACGCGGTGGGCGAGGTCTCCGACTTCTCTAAAATCGAGGGCTAGCGCCGGTCGTCGACCGGGTCGCGGTCGTCGGGGATGCCGTCATGGTCGCGGTCGCGGCCTCGCGGGTCGGTGATCCGATTGCGGCTCGTGTCCCGATCGTCGATGACCCCGTCACGGTCGCGGTCGCGCCGGGCAGCACCGCGTAGGCTGTCCTGCTCGCGCCATTCCTTTTCGCGCGCGGCGTGGGTCTTTTCGAGATCGACGCGGCGATCGACCTCGGCATTGTAGCGCTGCTTCCACTTGCGCCCGCCGCCAGTGAACATGAAGGCGCCGATCAATAGCCCGAGGACGAAGATCAGTGCGACGATGACCCACTGGTCTGAAGTAAAGCTGAGCATGTTCGGTCCCCTGTTGACTATGACCGCTCAACCCTCCGCCGTGCCAATGCGTTCCCGAAACGACCTTGCGCCTTGGAATTACACTCCGCCGATAAAGCTGTCGGAGATTGCGCAGGCCGCAGGGCCGAGGATGACCACGAACAAGGTCGGCAAAATGAACAGGATCAGCGGAACGGTCATGATCGCGGGCAGGCGCGCGGCCTTTTCCTCGGCGCGCATCATCCGCTCGTTGCGGAATTCGGCGGAAAGGACGCGCAGCGCGGACGCCAGCGGAGTGCCATATTTCTCGGTCTGGATCATCGTTGTGACGACGCCGCGAACCGCTTCCAAATCGACGCGCATCGCGAAGTTCTCGAATGCGCTGCGGCGCTCGTTGAGGAAGCCCAATTCGATCGCGGTTAGCCCGAATTCGTCGCCCAGTTCGGGATAGGCCTTGCCCAATTCCTTGGCTACCCTGCCGAAGGCGGCGTCGACGGTCAGGCCCGCCTCGGCGCAGATGACGAGCAGATCGAGCGCGTCGGGAAGGCCCTTGCGAATGGCGTGGCTGCGCTTCTTGACCTTGTTGCCAAGCCACAAGTCAGGTGCCTTGTAGCTGAGGACCAATGTGCCGGCGACCAGCATATATTTCTTGAACCCCGACCAGTCGGGGAAATAGTCGACGACATAGACCATCACCACCGCGAAGATGCCGAGCACGACCGGCATGACGAAGCGCGCGAAAATGATGAAGAAGGCGAGCTCCTTGGTGCGGATGCCCGCCTGCATCAACTTGATCTGCGTTTTCTTGATCTGGTCGTCCTGGAGCATCTTGAAGCTCGACAGGATGCCGCGGACCCGGTCGGCAGCTTCGTTCTTATTGGTCAGGCTTTTGCGCTTGTTGGTCGATGCGACGATCCCCGCCTTCAATTGCTCGCGCCGGGCGTTGAGCGCCTTGACGCGCCGAGCCATGGGATCACGGACGGTGGTCACGGCATAGACGGCGTAGAGGACGGCCAGAGTTGCTACCGCGCTGAGCAGTGTTGCGACCCAGATGACGTCGACGCCGAGAAGGGTGGGAGAGGCATTCATGACAATCTGACCCTTAAATCTCGAAGCTGACCATTTTGGCCATGACGAAGACGCCGATGCTCATCCACACCATCCCACCAAGCCCCGCCACGATCAGCCGCTGATCGGTGAAGAATCCTCCCAGATAGATTGGGTTGACCATGTAGATGAGTCCAAAAACAATGAACGGTAGCGAGCCGACGATGTAAGCCGAGGCTTTGGATTCCGAACTCATCGCGCGAATCTTGAGCTTCATTTGCGCGCGTTTTCGAAGAACATCAGCAAGGTTGGAGAGCGTTTCGGCAAGATTGCCGCCGGTTTCGCGCTGGATCGCCAGCGTGATCACGAAGAATTGGAATTCGGGGGTGCCGAGCCGATCCGCAGTGTCCTGAAGTGCGGCTTCCATCGTCCGCCCGATTTTCATCTTGTCGGACACGGTCCGGAACTCGATCCCAACCGGCCCCTGAAGTTCGCTCGCGACAATGCCGAGCGTTTCGGTGATCGGAAGGCCCGAGCGCAATCCGCGTACCATCAATTCGATGGCGTCAGGAAAATTGGACGTAAATTTGGCGACGCGGCGCTTGATCATCTTGCCGATGATGAAATGCGGCAGCCCGAAGCCAACGAAGCACCCGGCGAAGAAAGCAAGCAGGATCGGCATGCCCTTGATCGCCAACAGGGCCGCAACAACAAGGCCAAGGCCAACCGATATCAAGCCATATTTGGCGAGACTGATCTGTTTGCCTGTTTGTTCGAGCCGCTTGCGCAACAAGGCGGGGTTGGGGATCAAGCTCGATGCGATTCCCTCGGCACGGCTCTGGCGCGCCGCCATCAGCTTGCGGATCTGTGCCTGGGCACTGGCGGCAAGGACACCGCCTTCGCCGTGACGCTCTCTCACCAGCTCCATGCGGCGCTTGATCGCCTTGCTCGCGCTGGGTCCGCGGAACGCGCTGATACCGAGGAACAGGGCCCCGGAAACACCGATGATGAGAAGAATAACGAACAGCATCACTCAACGTCCCGTCTGTTGGGACCGACCCAATGGGCAGGCACTGGCCCGCCCTCCAGGCCGATCGATGGTCACGCGGCCAATGCGGGTTTCGGCTTGGCCAGCATCGACTTGAGATTGTCGACCAGCGACTTGCCGGCCGCGGCGCCCTTTACGTCAGTGGCGGGCAAATCGTCGCTGGCGTGACTCAGCACCATGTTCGACAAGGTGGTGAAGGGTCCGGCGAGCTTGCCCGTCGCGATCTCGGCCATCGGTTTGCCAAGCTTGGCGGCCTGCGCCGCAGTCTTGGCTTCGTCAGGGAAAGCGATGTCGATCGAGCGCTCGATTGACTGCTCGAAATCCTTTTTCGAAATTTCGAGCGCGCCGCCGGAGGGCACGCGGTTCGACACTACGATGACCTTGGTCTGAGGCGCGTTCGACTTGAGCCAGGCGAGAATGCGGATCGTGTCACGCGTCGCTGCGAGCGTCAGTTCGCTCACCACCACGGCGACATGCGCGTCGTGAACCATGTGCGGATATTGGATAAGCATATGGCGTGGCAGATCGACTACGGTCGACTCGAACGCGTTCTTCATCTCTTCCTGAAGCTGGAAATATGCCGTCCCATCGGTCAGCAAGGGCTGATTGATGGGCGCTTCCGCCGACAAGACCGAGAGCTTCTCATTGGCACGCACCATTGCGCGCTCGATGAACAGGCCGTCGATCCGACTTGGATTCTCAATTGCGTCTGTAAGTCCGCGCCCTGGCTCGAGATCGAGCGACAAGGCGCCGGTTCCAAAATGAACGTCGAGGTCGAGCAAGGCAGTAGAGCGATGCGCTTTCTCACCAAGCAGCCAGGCGAGGCTGGTTGCGATGGTCGATGCGCCCACCCCGCCACGAACCCCGATGACCGCGGTCATCACATGCGGCTTTTCGGCCTGTGCCTCACCGCGCGGACCCGACAGGATCGACTGGGCATGCCCGAAGGTGTCACGCAGTTGATCGACGGTGAATGGCTTGAGCAGATAATCATGAATCCCGCTCGCGACGAGGTCGCGGTAAAGGCGGACATCGTTGACTTGACCCGCAGCAATGACGATCGTGCCCGGCTCACATACTTCGGCGAGTGCGTTGATGTCATTGAGCGGATCAGCGCTCTCGGACAAGTCGACGAACAGGATGTTCGGGCTTGCTGAAACCGACAGCGACTGGACCGCATTGCGTAGCCCGCCGCGATTGACTTTTTCCGGAGACCAACCGTGTTCGACCGCGACCGGGCGCAGCATGTCCGCTGTTGCTTCATCGCAAACGAAGGCGGTGAAGGGATCGCGGAGGCCCGCGCGTGCATGAAACGGAGCGTTCATTGTGCTTTGCCCTTCGTGCTTATTTCCTTGAGGCCCTCGGTTCCCGTCGGAACGGCCTTGCGGTATGAGTCCAGCGCCTTGACCGAGGTCCGGTTATCGCCGACGCCACTGCCTTCGCGACCGAATACGAGATCCTGCGGATTGGCGACCATTGCGGCCAGATTTGCATTCACTGCGCAGCCAAAATTAGGCATCTGCTGATTATCGTAAGTCTGCGATGCGCTGCGATTCCAATTGGGGCAATTGGGCACCGATGCGCGCGTCCGGGCAACAATAACTCGGACCGTGCCGGGCTGAACCAGACCCGCGGACACGGGCGCGCCGACGCTGACCATCATTCCATAGGCTCCGGCGATGTTCGCGACTTCCTCTCGCGCGCCATATGCGTAGGGGCCTTCGACATAGATTGAATCCCCGTAGCCAAGATCAAGCGACCGGAACCACGCATTGAGGCGGGCGCCTTCCGTGGCAGCGAGAACGCCGTCTGGCGCGGCAAGGTCGAAGGTGTAATCGGCACGCTCGACCACCGGCGTATTCACCGCAGCAACGCCGCGCGTCGGCTGATCGGGCAGGGTCGACTCACAAGCGCTTAGACCGGCGGTGAGGCACAGTAGGATGATGGAATTGCGCATCGAACGATCCTTCGTTTGGCTGGGCCGGCTCATAGTTTGAACCCCGGTGCGGCCGAAGAGCGCGTAACCGCTGGAGTCGCGGACGTGGTTGGTCCCGACCGGCCGGTATAGCTTTTTCCGCCAACCACCATTTGGCCCGTCGTGGGAGCGCGGTATCCATCGGTCGGAAGCGCGAGTTGACCTGACACCGGCCGCACCAGATAGGGTGTGACGATGATCACCAATTCGGTTTCCGAGCGGCGGTAGCTCGTCGAGCGGAACAGTGCGCCGAGGATCGGAAGGTCGCCAAGAAATGGGGCTTTTTCGATATTGTTGGTATTGGCGTTCCGCAATAGACCAGCAATCATGAAACTCTGGCCTGAGCCAAGCTCCACCGTCGTTTCGGCGCGGCGCGTGGTAACTGCGGGAACGTTGAAGCCATTGAGGCGCAGCGAGCCTTCGCTGGACAATTCGCTGACTTCGGGGCGCACACGCATCGAGATGCGGCCGTCGGCAAGAACGATCGGAGTGAACGCCAAGCCGACGCCATATTGCTTATATTCGATCGTGACCGACCCTGTTTCTTGAGAGACCGGGATCGGAAACTCACCGCCTGCAAGGAAACTCGCGGTTTCTCCCGACAATGCGGTCAGATTGGGTTCGGCCAGCGTTGAAACCAGTCCGTCGCTTTCGGCGAGGTCGAGCGTCCCGATCAGGTCGAGCCCAAGAAATTTGCCGGCAAGTCCCAGCGCGGTTCCCCCTGTGACCCCAGCCACGCTGAAGGGGACGCCGGAGACGTTGCCGGAACCTTGGTTGATCCCGAACCTCGTCCCGCCGGTGCCGTCCTGACTAAACAAGTTAACGCCAATCGACTTCACCAGGCTGCGATTGACCTCGGCAATGCGTACTCGGAGATTGACCTGCAACGGGGTTGAGGACTTCAGGCGATTGATTGGCATGATCTTGAGCGCCGCCCCGGGAGAATTGACATCGATGCCGGGGTTGAGGAGCGTTCTGACCAAAAGTTCGGCCTGTGCGCTGTCCTCAGGCGAAGCGACCGTTCCGGTCATCACTGCCATCTGACCCACGTTCATGACGCGAATGTTGGAGTCCGGCATGGCGACCCGAAGCATCTCGTCGACCGAATTGATGTTCTGGCTTACCCGAACATTCGTTGAATAGACTATCGCGCCCGAGGAAGATGTCGCGACGATCGTCGCTTCGCCGAAGCCCTTGCCGAACAGATTGATCTGGCGGGCATTGGTCACATGGACGTCTGCGACTTCTGGATTGGACGTCCAGACTTCGGAGACACTGTTAGGAAGCGAGACGACCTGTCCTTCGCCAATTGACAGGAGCAGTTGCCCGGTCGGTTTGAAGGTGCCTGCCGGGCGTTGCTGCGCGGCGGCTGGAGCAGGGGCCGCGACGGCGATTGTACCGAGGCCAAGTGCCAGCGCGGCGAGGGCAGTGCCCAGTGGCGCGCGGTTGCGGACGGTGATGCTGGTCATCTTAACGTGCTCCAACAGGAACGAGGGTGACGGTGTTGCCACGAGAGACGCGAACGACTGGCCCCGACACGACCACGGCTCCGCCAGAAGCGGGTGCTGGGGCAAGGGGTGCATTGTTGCGCATCATTGCAGCCGCGAGCTGGCTGACGCTGTCTCCAGACGACTGAGAGCTAACGGTGCGCGATGGAACGGACCGACGCTGGAAGCGCGAAACGTCCCCGCCGGTGGTGAAGGTCGTATTGCTGTCGACCGGCCGATTGGCGACCGCGAGCAGCATGCGCCGCTCGTCGGCAGGGTTGGTTCCAGCCGGAACCTTGATCTCGCCGGCCGCGACTGCCCGCTCGAGCTCGGCCGAATTGTCGGCAATCGAGCGCAGCGAGAGGCTGAGCGTGCCCATCGACTGGGCGACCGCGACCTTTTCCGCGATCCGCGGGGTCGCCTCGAAGGTGACGGTGGTGAAGGTCTTGACCTCGGTCTTGCCCTCGGCGTCCTTGCTATCGATGCGCTGATCGGTGGCTAGGACGCGCAGGTTGCGGACAAAGGTTTCCGAAACCTTGAGGGCAGGGCCATCGCCGCCGCCGGTGACCGACTGGGTCAGGACCATGTCGACCCGGTCGCCCGGGAAAATGAAGCCAGCGACACCGCTGGTGTTCGACACTGGAACCGTAACCGCACGCATTCCGGGGCCGAGCGCCGCCGCGAGGAAACCACGATCGTTGGGGCCGACCAACGAACCCTGGGTAATCGGCTGACCCGCAGTGATCGCGTTGCGAACCACGGTGCCGATCATCTTGGCGGGGTCACTTCCGGGCGAACCCTCAGTGTAATAAGCGTTCTGGACGAGTTCCTGCGGCCATGCCTGATAGGCGAGGCTTTCGGCATCGATCAGCGTTCCCACCGGCAAGGCCTTGCGAGCGACGAGGACCTTCGGCCCGAGCGGCACCGAGGGCGCAGCAGCGGCAGCGTCGGCTCCAGCCCCGGTAAACATGTTCTTCGCCATGACCGCGGTAACCACTGCAATGACCAGCGCTCCGATAAGCAGCGCGACTTTCTTGACGTCCATGGCGTTTAAGCCTCCCCAAAAGGGTCACCCTCAATGTCCCTAGAACATCAGGCAAATTGGTTAAGAAACCGTTGGGCGAGTAACCACAAACCGCCGAAAGCGATTGCGACTCCGTACGGAACCTCCGGACGACCCTCGATTTTTCTGGCGCGATGCACGCCAAGCACGATTAAGGTGAGCACTCCGCCGGCAAGCGACATCAACACGATCAGCAGCACGGTGTCGCCCGGCGCGAACCACAAAGCGAGCGCCGCGGCGAGCTTGACGTCACCCCCGCCCATAGCCCCCATCTGGAACGCCAGCGCGAACAACAGGAAGACGATTGCGGCGACTCCAACGCGGATTGCCGCATCGGGCCATAAGTCCGTCCCGGTCGCCCACCAGAAGACGGGCGCAAGCGCCGCGATCGACAGGTTAAGCCGATTGGAAATGGTAAAGGTACGGATGTCGATCACCGCAGCCCACAGCAGCATCAGGGCAAGTAGCGCGCACAGCGCATCGACCAATGTTTCGTTCGTCATGGGCTTCCCCCTAGACGAGGCAGCTTAGCAAACCGTAACCACGCCCGTTGATGATCGACACGGATGTCCTAATCGTCGGCGGCGGGATCGCCGGAGCAGCGCTCGGGGCCGCGCTCGGCGGCAAGCGACGGACCATGCTGATCGAGGCCGAAGATCATTGCGGATTCCATTCGACCGGACGCTCGGCGGCATTCTGGCTCGAAAGCTATGGCGGCGCATCGGTCGCCCCACTGACGCGCGCTAGCCGCAGGGTACTTGCTGAAAACGGCTGGCTGACCACTCGCGGAGCAATCCACCTCGACCACGGCACCGGGGGCAATGCCTTCGCCGCGCTGCCCGGGCTCGAGGAACTCGATCGAACCGCGCTCGAAGCACGAATCCCGGGACTTCGCCCCGAATGGCAGCGCGGCCTGCTCGAGCCAGGTTGCGCGGACATCGACGTTGCCGCGCTTCACGCATATTGTCTTAGCCGACTACGCGCTGCCGGTGGCACAGTCCGAACCGGTGCCGCACTGGGCCACGCCGAGCGCCGTCGCGGGGTCTGGCACGTCACTTTGGCCAATGCCGAGACAGTCACGGCCACCACAGTCGTCAACGCCGCAGGCGCATGGGCGGACGAAGTCGCCCGGCGTTGCGCAGTGGCACCGCTCGGAATCACCCCCAAGCGCCGCACGATGGTCCAGCTTCGCACCGGCCGCGCAGGGCTTCGTAACCTGCCGCTGATCACCGATGTCGCCGGTGGATTTTACTTCAAGGGCGAAAGCGACCGTTCGATCTGGCTCAGCCCGCATGACGAGGTCGATTGCGCGCCGTGTGACGCAGCCCCCGAAGAAATCGCCATCGCCACCGCAATCGCGCGGTTCGAGGAAGTCGTGGATTGGCCGGTCGAGGCCGTTGAACGAAGCTGGGCCGGTCTGCGAAGCTTCTCTCCCGACCGCGCCCCCGTCTATGGCTTGGACCCAGGCGCTCAGGGCTTCTTCTGGTGCGTCGGGCAGGGCGGCTTCGGCATCCAGACCGCCCCCGCCGCCTCGGCGCTCGCGGCCGCCTTGCTGCTCGGCGAAACTCCCGCGCACGATCCAAGCCCCTTCGACCCAGCGCGTTTTTCTTGATTGTCAGTGTAGAATCCTGGCTGGCGCCGCGTGCTTCAACTAATACTAGCCGCGCATCTTTTCCGCCGCTTCGCAGGCCAGCACATCGGCCCGCTCATTGTCAGGGTGGCCAGCATGGCCCTTGACCCAATGCCATTCGATTCGGTGCCGCTCGCTGGCGTCGAGCAATTCCTGCCACAAGTCCGCATTCTTGACCGGCTTGCGATCGGCGGTCTTCCAGCCGTTCCGGCGCCAACCATGGATCCACTTCGTAATTCCGTCGCGGACGTAATTGCTGTCGGTGGTGAGCTTGACCCTGCACGGCTTCTTGAGCGCATTAAGCGCCTCAATCGCCGCCGCCAATTCCATACGATTGTTGGTGGTATGGGGTTCGCCCCCCGATAACAGCCGTTCCTTGCCGCCAGCGCCGCGAAGCACCGCTCCCCAGCCACCCGGACCCGGATTGCCCTTGCACGCGCCATCGGTAAAAATCTCGACGACCGGCAGTTCGTCCATCGGCGGGTCAGGCAACGAGCGCACGCGGCAGCTTGAACACCATATCTTCGGTCACATGCGCCGCTTCGGCGACAGTCACGCTGAACCGTTGCCCAAGCGCTTCCACCACTTCGTCGACAAGCAGTTCGGGTGCCGATGCGCCTGCGGTGATCCCCACGGTTCCGGGCTGGCCAAGCCACTCCCAGTCGATGCCCGCCGCGCGCTCGATCAGCCGCGATGCAACTCCAAGCCGCTCCGCAACCTCGACGAGCCGGAGCGAATTGCTGCTGTTGGGAGCGCCGATCACCAGCATCCGATCGCATTGGGGCGCGATCTCCTTGACCGCCGCCTGGCGATTGGTGGTCGCATAGCAGATATCCTCGCCCTTTGGCGCAAGGATCGCCGGGAAGCGACGCTCGAGGATCGCGATGATCGCCGCGGTATCGTCAACCGACAGCGTCGTCTGCGTGAGGAAAGAAAGCCGCTCCTGATCAACCGCCACGACCGCCTCGGCGTCGGTGGCGGTCTCGATCAGCGTCATTGATCCTTCGGGGACCTGGCCAAAGGTCCCGATCACCTCGGGATGGCCGGCATGGCCGATAAACAATATGTGCCGCCCGCTCTCGATCAGCCGCTGTGCCTGACGATGGACCTTGCTTACCAAAGGGCAGGTCGCATCCAGATAATCGAGCCCGCGCGCTTCCGCAGCCGTATGCACCAATTTAGGTACTCCATGGGCCGAAAACACCACCGGCCTCCCAGTCGGCACGGCGTCGAGCTCCTCGACAAACACCGCCCCCATCCCGCGCAGACGATCGACGACATAGCGGTTGTGAACGATTTCGTGCCGCACATAGACCGGCGGCCCGAACCGCTCGATCGCCAGTTCGACGATCTTGATCGCACGATCGACCCCGGCGCAAAATCCGCGCGGCGCCGCAATCAGCACGTGCAGGGGTGGATGAGTGTCGGGCATTGCCGCGATGTAAGCGATCGCTTGCAGCCTTGTAAGGGCCTTCCTATTACGGCGGCGAATCTTGTTTCGTGCGCGATCCGGGCGATCCTGCCTCACCGGCGCACTGCAAAGAGGGGATCATCCTTCGTGAAAGCTCGCAAATTCGTCCTTACCACATTGCTGGGTGCGACGCTCATCGCCACTGCAGGCTGCGGCCGCAAGGAAATCGAGGATGGCGGTGTCTTCACCCGCCGCTCGGTCTGCCCGCAAGTCGCGATCCCGGCCGCAACCGGCGATATGACCATGTTCGACCCCGCAGGGCAGCTTACTGCATCCGCCATCGATGTCGTCGCGACGATGACCAATGTCCGCTCGACCTGCAACGAAACCGCCGACTCGGTCATCTCGACCGCGGACTTCGACGTGGTCGCGACCCGCCGCAACCCCGGCGCTGCGCGAACGGTGGTGGTGCCATTTTTCGATGTCGCAATGCAGGCGGGCGAGCAGGTCGTTGCCAAGCGCATCGGCCGGGTCGCGGTCAATTTCCCGGCAGGAAGCCTGCGCGGGGCAGGGCGCGGACAGGCGACGATCCGGATCAATCGCGCTGCGACGTCCCTTCCCGAAAGTGCGCGCGCCGCGCTGACCCGCCGGCGCAAGTCGGGCGATGCCGATGCCGCGGTCGATCCGCTCAGCGATCCCGCGGTCCGCGCCGCGGTAGCGCGCGCGACCTTCGAACATCTGGTCGGTTTTCAGCTCACCCAGGCGCAACTGCAATATAACGCCACGCGCTGATTTTAGCGAAGGCCGCACTTCATCACAAACCTTCGTTGACACGGGCGCCGCTGCCCGTCACAGCCACCCTCGTCTCCGGAATTGCCCTCGGGCAGAATCGGAAGGCCGCGCGGGAGAGTGTTCGGGTTTGCCCGGACCGCCGAAGGAGCAACCGCCCCCGGAATCTCTCAGGCAAACGGGACCGCGCGCGCCTGACAGTCTGGAAAGTGTCCTCGTCCACGGGCAGGGGCCGCCGAAGGGGTAACTCCGGGCTCATCCCGGGGGAAAGCTCTCAGGTTAGCGCGACAGACGGGGGTTCGTGATCGGGGTGCCGCCGGGCATCGCTGGCGCGAACATCTTGGGAGCGCGCCGATGACCGAACAAGAAAAAACACCGCAGAAGCTTCCGCTCGACGCATGGCACCGTGCCCGGGGCGCGCGGATGGTTCCTTTCGCCGGCTACGACATGCCCGTTCAATATGAAGGGATCATGGCCGAGCATTTGTGGACCCGCACCCACGCCGGCCTGTTCGACGTGAGCCACATGGGACAATTGCTGTTCCACGGCCCCGATCTCGACCGCGCGCTCGAGACATTGCTCCCCGGCGACCTGATGGCGCTCAAGGACGGGCGCCTCCGCTATTCGATGTTGCTCGGGGCCGACGGCGGCATCATCGATGATCTGATGGCGACCCGCCGCGGCGAACATTTCTACCTCGTGGTCAACGGCGCGACCAAGGCGGGCGACATCGAACACTTCACTCAGCGCCTGCCGCGTACCGTCGCCTTCGACCATATGAAGGAACAGGCACTGCTGGCGCTTCAAGGCCCGCAAGCCGTCGAAGTGCTCGACGACCTGCTGCCGGGGGTAAGCGAACTCAGCTTTATGCAGGCCGGCCTGTTCCACTGGCAGGGCAAGCCGCTGTGGATCAGCCGCTCGGGCTATACCGGCGAGGACGGTTTTGAAATCTCGGTCGCAGCGCGCGACGTCGAGGAGCTTGCCGATGCGCTTGGCGCCGATGATCGGGTCAAGCCGATCGGACTCGGCGCTCGCGATTCGCTCCGGCTTGAGGCCGGACTGCCGCTTTACGGTCACGACCTCGATGCCGCGACGACCCCCGTCATGGCCGGTCTGACCTTCGCCATCGGCAAGCGTCGCCGGGCCGAGGGCGGCTTTGCTGGCGCACTGCGCATCCTTGGCGAGATCGACAACGGCCCCGCACTGAAGCGCGTCGGGCTACTGGTCGAAGGCCGCCAGCCGGTCCGCGAAGGGGCGCGCATTCTCGATGGCGAAGGCAATGAAGTCGGCCGCCTCACTTCCGGGGGGCACTCGCCCTCGCTCGGCCGCCCGATCGCAATGGGCTATGTCGCCGCCACTCTTGCCGATCCCGGCTCGCGCCTGACCGTCGAGCAGCGCGGCAAATTGTTCGCTGCCGAAGTCACGCCGATGCCCTTCGTCCCCCACCGCTACCATCGCAAGCCAGGAGCCACCGCATGAGCCTCTATTTCACCGGCGAACATGAATGGATCAAGGTCGAGGGCGACGTCGCCACGATCGGGATCAGCGACCACGCCCAGCAAGCGCTTGGCGACATCGTCTTTGCCGAAGTTCCCGAGCAGGGCCGAAGCGTCAACAAGGGCGACGAGGCTGCGGTGGTCGAATCGGTCAAGGCCGCGTCCGACGTCTATGCGCCAGTCGCTGGCGAAGTGATCGAGGGCAATTCCGCACTCGCCGACGATCCGGCGCTGATCAACCGCGATCCCGAAGGCGAGGGATGGTTCTTCAAAATGACGCTTGCCGATGCATCGGAACTCGACGGACTGATGGACGAGGCCGCCTATCGCGAATGGGTCAAGACGCTCTGATGCCGCGTCACCAATCCGCCTTCGCTCTAATTTGAGGAATCCCTGATGCGTTATCTCCCGCTGAGCGATCAGGATCGTTCCGACATGCTCGCCAAGGTCGGCGCGTCGTCGATCGACGAGCTGTTCCGGGACGTTCCGGCCGAGGCGCGGCCGACGGGTCCGATCCACGGCCTGCCGATGCACGCCAGCGAATTGGCGGTGGAGCGGCAACTCAGCGCGCTTGCCGGCAAGAACATGGTCGCGGGGCAGGTGCCCTTCTTCCTTGGCTGCGGCGCCTATCGCCACCACGTCCCGGCGTCGGTCGATCACCTCATCCAGCGCGGCGAATTCCTTACCGCCTACACGCCCTATCAGCCCGAAATCGCGCAGGGCACGCTTCAAGTGCTTTTCGAATTCCAGACCCAGGTTGCGCGCCTGCTCGGCTGCGACGTCGCCAATGCATCGATGTACGACGGTTCGACCGCCTGTTGGGAAGCCATCGGAATGGCGCGGCGAATCACCCGGCGGAAGCGCGCGATCGTCTCGTCGGGCCTTCACCCGCACTACGTGTCGGTGTGCCGGACGATGGCCAAATTCACCGGCGACCAGCTGGATCTCGCAACGCCCGAACTGACCGCAGCGACCGACGCCGATCGGCTGATCGCAAGCATCGATTCCGACACCAGTTGCGTCGTCGTCCAATATCCCGACATTTTGGGCCGGATCACCGATCTCGCCCCGATCGCGGAGGCGGCGCACGCCAAGGGCGCGTTGTTAGTCGCGGTGGTAACCGAGCCCGTCGCGCTTGGGCTGATCAAGTCTCCAGGCGAGATGGGCGCCGACATCGTCGTTGGCGAGGGCCAGTCGATCGGCGTCGGGCTTCAGTTCGGCGGACCCTATGTCGGACTGTTCGCCTGCCGCGAAAAGCATGTCCGTCAAATGCCCGGGCGGCTGGCGGGCGAAACCGTCGACGCGGAGGGCAAGCGTGGATTCGTCCTTACCCTCTCGACACGCGAGCAACATATCCGCCGCGAAAAGGCGACCTCCAACATCTGCACCAATTCCGGCCTGTGCGCGCTGGCGTTCAGTATCCACATGACCCTGCTCGGCGAAAAGGGCCTGCGGCAACTCGCCGAAATCAACCACGCGCGCGCGGTCGAAGTCGCCCAAAAACTGTCCGCGATCCCGGGAGTCGAGCTGGCCAACGACAGCTTCTTCAACGAATTCACGCTGAAACTACCGGTCGAAGCGCGCCCCGCTGTCCATGCGATGGTCAAAAAGGGCGTGCTCGGCGGAATATCGCTCGGCCGCCTTTATCCGGACGAAGCAGCACTTGCGAACGGGCTGGTCATCGCGGTTACCGAAACCGTATCCGACGAAGACATAGAAGCCTTCGAAGCCGCGCTAAGGGAGATTGTTCGATGACCGCCAATCCCAGCGGCTGGAAGCCGTCCGCGCCCACCCCCGCGACGGCGGAAGGCGCGACCCTCACCGGCAATCGCGCGCTGATGCTCGAGGAAGCATTGATCTTCGAGATTGGCGATAATGACAGCACCGGAGTCGATTTCGACGATTTCCAGGCCCTCGCACCTAAGACCTCACGCGACTTCACGAACGGGCTGATCCGCGAGAAGGCGATCAATCTTCCCGGCCTGTCCGAACCCGAAACCGTGCGCCACTACACGCGCCTGTCGCGGCAGAATTATGCGATCGATCTCGGCCTGTTTCCGCTCGGCAGCTGCACGATGAAGCATAACCCCCGGCTCAACGAGAAAATGGCACGGCTCCCCGGCTTCGCCGACATCCACCCGCTCGCGCCGCAGGAAACGGTGCAGGGCGCGATCGAACTCATCGACCATTTGTCCAAATGGCTGATCGCTCTGACCGGAATGCACGCCGTGGCGATGTCCCCAAAGGCCGGCGCGCATGGCGAATTGTGCGGCATCCTCGCGATTCGCGCGGCGCTTGAGGCACGCGGCGATCCCCGCTCGGTCGTGCTTGTCCCCGAAAGCGCGCACGGCACCAACCCCGCCACGGCGGCCTTCGCCGGCTATAAGGTCGAGGATATTCCAGCGACCGCCGCCGGCCGGGTCGACCTCGACGCGCTGACGGCGCGACTTGGTCCAGACGTCGCCGCGGTGATGATCACCAATCCGAACACCTGCGGCATGTTCGAGCCCGAGATGAAGGCGATCTCCGACGCGGTCCATGCGGCGGGCGGCTTCGTCTATTGCGACGGCGCCAATTTCAACGCGATCGTCGGTAAGGTCCGCCCCGGCGACCTCGGCATCGACGCGATGCACATCAATTTGCACAAGACCTTCTCGACTCCGCATGGCGGCGGCGGCCCCGGATCCGGCCCGGTGGTCCTGTCCGAAGCGCTCGCGCCCTTCGCGCCCTTGCCCTATTCGGAGCGCACTGCCGACGGGACCTTCCGCCTGGTCGAGGAAGAGGTCGCTTCGGACGAACATAAGGATGCGTTCGGACGGATGGTCGCGTTCCACGGCCAGATGGGAATGTTCACCCGCGCACTTACCTACATTTTAAGCCACGGCGCCGATGGCCTCGCCCGGGTCGCGGAGGATAGCGTGCTCAACGCCAATTATATCCTCCGAAGCCTCGAAGACGTGCTCGACGCGCCTTTCGCGAAATCGGGCCCGTGCATGCACGAAGCGATCTTCTCCGATCGCGGGTTCGCCGAGGGTTTCTCGACGATCGACGTCGCCAAGGCGCTGATCGACGAGGGCTTTCACCCGATGACGATGTATTTCCCGCTCGTCGTCCACGGCGCGATGCTGATCGAGCCGACCGAGACCGAATCGAAGGCCGGCCTCGATCAGTTCATCGCGGCACTGCGTTCAATCGCCGAGCGAGCGCGGGCAGGGGATGAAGCGCTCAAGTCGGCGCCAATCCATGCCCCCCGCCGCCGGCTCGACGAGACCCTCGCCGCCCGCAAGCCGATCCTTGCCTATAAAAACCCGGTGCCCGAAGCCGCCGACCGCGGCCAGGGCGCGCGCATCGGCGGAGGCTGAAAGTGCACTGGGACTTTCTGTTCGGCTTCACCAATGCCATCGCCCTTGTCGGCTGGCTTGCGCTCGCGCTTCTACCGCGCGGACCGAAAATCATGGCGATCGTCCTCTACGCGGGCGTCGCCATCCTCTGCCTGATCTACACGATATTGTTCGCCGCGCTGCTGGGGGGATCCATCGATCCGGCCGGGCAAGTCGGAACCAGCGCGCCCGCACTCGCCAATTACAGCGTCTCCGGCCTGCGCGGCTTGTTCATGAGCGATGGCGGTATCGTGGTCGCCTGGACCCACTATCTCGCCTTCGACCTCTTCGTCGGTCTGTGGATCGCCAAGGACGCCGACCACAAAGGCTTTTCGCGGCTCGTACAATTGCCGTTCCTGTTCGCGACACTGATGGCCGGGCCGATCGGCCTGCTGGCGTGGCTGATCGTGCGCGAGCGCCGTGCCCGCCGGGCCGCGCGCGCCGCGTGAGCGATTCCCGCCGGTTCGCTCCCGCCACCCTGCGCAATCGTGGTCCGATTGTCACGGTACTGACCGACTGGCTACCGCTGCAGGGGCTTGTGCTCGAAATCGCAAGCGGCAGCGGCGAACATGCGGTTCACTTCGCCAAACATTTTGCAGACCTCAGTTGGCAGCCAAGCGACCCCGACCCCGCGGCCATCAATTCGATCACGGCCTGGCGCGACGAGGCGCACCTCGACAATTTGCGCGCTCCGCTGTCGCTTGACGCTGCGAGTGCCCCATGGCCGGTCGAACGCGCCGACGCGATCGTGACAATCAACATGGTCCACATCAGCGCCTGGGAAGCATCACTCGGCCTGCTCGACGGTGCCGCGCGACTTCTCCCCGCAGGTGCGCCGTTGATCCTCTACGGCCCCTGGATCGAGCAAAACATCGCAGCCGCGCCCTCCAACCTGGCGTTCGATCAAAGCCTCAAGGCGCGCGACCCGCGCTGGGGCTTGCGAACGGTTGAAGCATTCGCTGACGAAGCCTCCGCGCGCGGCCTGAAGTTGTGCGAGAAACGATCAATGCCCGCCAATAATCTAATGCTGCTGTTCCGCCGCCACTGACGTCCGCCCCCGATTGGCCCAATACGCGCCGACGAGCGCCGTCATCGCCCCCAGCGCCCAGCCGCCAAGCACGTCGCTCGGCCAGTGGACCCCCAGATAAGGCCGCGTCACTCCAATCGTCACGCTCAGCGCGACCGCAATCACCACCGCCTCGCGCCGCCACCGCTCGGGCACGGCGATCAGCGCAATCGCAAGGAACACCGCCATCGTATTCCCCGAATGACCGCTCGGAAAGCTCGAGCTGTGAGTCATAACCGGATGCGCGTCGAGCGCCGGACGTGCCCGCGCGAGGATAAGCTTGAGACCGTCGAGCGTAATCCGTTCGCCGATCGTCACCGCCGCGAGCATCGCCCCACGCCACCGTTCCCCCTTGTAGGCCAGCCATGCCGCGGTCAGCAGCCCGAGCCCGATCGTCACATGCGCACTTCCAAGTTGGGTGAGCCCGATCGCCGCCATCGTCAGTCGCGGTGAGTCGATCCTCAACTCCTGCAACTCGCGGATTGCGCCGGCGTCGAGCTCAAAGCTTCCGCCCCCAATGGAACCCGCGACGATAATGATCATCAGTAGGCAAACGGAGACGACTGTGAGTGAAAAGGAACTGAACTTTTGCATGGCGACGTTAAACGAACTTTTATCGGTTCGCGCTAGAGTGGAAAAATGGACGAAAGCGCAATTAATCAAAATCGACGGTCACGGCGATCCAATCTGCTGATGCAGGCGACGCTCGAAAGCAACGGGCGCGCGCTCAACGTCACCTTGCGCAACCTGTCGGCCGATGGTGCGCGCATCGAAGGCGATCAATTGCCGATCGAAGGCAGCGCTCTGTTATTCCGCAAGGGGGAGATTGCAGTCCCCGGACGCATAATCTGGATCGGCGGACGCCAAGCCGGAATAGAGTTCGATCATAAGCTCGACCCGCGCGTGGTGCTGAACCACATGCCCGCACCCCGGGCCCGCGCCAAGCCTGACTTCCGCCGCCCAGCTCTCGGCTCGCGAAAGCTAACCCCCGAAGAGCGCTCGCTGGGCAAGCATTGGTTCGCGGTTCCGCCGATCCCAACTGGCGGCGACTGACTGTTCAGTGGTTCGAATGCTGCCGGGCCGGCATTTGCACCGCCGCTCGATTCCGGTCCCGCTGGTCCTTCAACCAATTCACTAGCATCGATAAGGACAAGCTTCGATTGAAGGTCAGCCCGATCTGCCCGTCTCTGGACCAGCGCACGACAGCCGCGCGAGGCTCCATCCATGGCAGCGTGACGGCCACGTCGCAGCCCTCGGCAATCGCAGCTTCGCAATGGAGCCTCATGCCGCCCTGGCTGATATCACAGCCGTGGAGGCGAAAGACCGAGGCTCCGTCCCGAAGCGTGACGATACTCTCTATCGCGATTCGCGGCATGCGAGGGCGTGGCCCTTTGAGCGATGCGGACAATATATCGAGAACGTCAATCGGTTGGTCAAAGGCAATTCCCGCATTGGGTTCGCGAAACCAAATGACCTTCCCGGTAACCGGCTGCCCGCATTTCAACTCGACCGTCGCGCAAGTCCCTTCCGGCACAGTGCAATAAGTGCGCACCATCATCCCAGCTGCGCTGATCTTCTTGATCAGGCAAAGCTCGCGCCTGTCCCCGATCAACAGCGAACCTACCCGGTAAAGCGTCATCAGCCCATCGCCGTCCTGAATCTCGGACCGGTCCGGCATGCGTTCGGACATCGAGTAGTGCGTGGTTTCCACCCGGTGCGATTCCATGTTCAACCCCTTTTCGGTCACTGCCGGGGATAAGCCCCCGATCGCACCGCGTTGAAGCAATCGATAGGAATCGCGTCTTACCGAATTCTTGCAATCCCCACCGGAATGAAGGCTTCCCGGTCGGGCGAGATTTCACGACGGCGGAACTGGAACTTGTCTGTGGTGAGCCGTGCTGGATTCGAACCAGCGACCTACTGATTAAAAGTCAGTTGCTCTACCAACTGAGCTAACGGCCCCTCACAGCTGGCCCCGTTAGCTTGCACTTCGGCGCTTGCCAAGGCGCGCCGCGAGATGGCGTGGA
>DATLXR010000027.1:0-17645 GCA_035575595.1 Sphingomicrobium sp. | reverse complement strand
GTCGATCGCCACGCCGCACCCCAGGGCTGGGCCGCAATCCAGCGCAGGAACACGACCATGCCGCGCGGCGCCACGCGATTATAGGTCGACATCCCCGACCCGTCGGAAAAGTCATAATCGGCGCGCCTCACTCCGGCACGTTCCAGCATGTTGCGGATCACGATGACACCGTCGGCAATCGAGCCCGTCCCACGCAGATTGCCCAATCGGCGAAGGAGCAGCTCAGCATGCACATTCTGGCTGACCTTGTTGAGATGAGCGAAGCTCGGCGCCAGCGGCGGCGGCGTCAGCCGGGCCAAAGGCGCCGCCTGAGGTCCGCGCAAAACCGGCACGCCCTTGCGCAAGACCGGATCATCGGCGGACGACAGCGGCCGATGCCGCGCCATTACGTCCCCCTTCACGCGAACGCCTCTCGCCTCGAGCATGGTCCGGAAACGCCACGCGGCATAATGCGCCGGGTCGTCAATGCCGAGGCCGAGAGTCTTCGGTGGCGCTCCCGCCAGGATCGTGCCCCTCAGCCGCCCCGCCGCACTTCCCGGAATGCGGTCGAAGGTCAGTTCGGTTTTCCCCTCCGCCACGGTGACCGCCTGATTGTCGACGGTGTAATAGGGCAGGAAATCGATCCCGGGCGCCTGTCCCGGCGCCGTCGGGGTTACAAGCATCGCAAGCTCGTTGCTGTCCAGCGTCAGCGCGGAAATGGCAGTGCCAGAGTCGGTCGGAATATTGTTCCAACTCATCCCCGGGCTCCATCTTTCATCGGGGAACAGCATGTCGTCGCCGACGATATTGCGAACCACCCGCGTCCTTGCGGCGACAGCATCGGCCAGGGTGACAAGGCAGTCGATGACGCAATTCGCAGCGCTCGACAGTCGCGAATCGCCGCGCCCCTCGATAATAACGTCAGCGGCGCTGCTCTCGTTGGCGACAAGCCGGACCGCGGTACCACCGGCCGAGTCGGGCGCGTCGATTCCGCCGAGGACAGCAAAGGCCGCGGCGGTCGTGAACATCTTGGTGTTGGAGGCGGGGATAAAACGCTGGTCGGGCAGGATCGAAATTAGCTCACGCCCGTCAGCGGTCGCTACGACGAAGCCAAAACGCGGTCCCGGCCCCGCTTGACGAAGAACCGCCTCGACCCGCGCCTGAAGCCCAGGCAACAGCGCTTCGCGAGCAAAAGCCGGCGACGTCGCATTCGCCACCAACAGAATTGCAATCGATCGAATGCCTATGTTTCGCCCCATCGCGCGACGGTAGCGAAAGATCGTCCCGGTACAATCCGCAACCCCTTATACAGACCGTTGAACTGGCTATAACCCTCGTTCATGGCCCGAAGTTGGGACTTGCTCGCGATCCGGCCCCGTTGCAGGAAAAGTCATGGCGTTTTCGATGGGTTTCTGGTCGGGGTTGCTGCTGGCCACCCTCGCGATTGCGCAGCCGGCTCCTGCGCTTGACCAGAGCGCGACAGCTTCCAAACCACAGAACCAGCGCCGAGATGCGCTGGCCGACGCCCTCGCGCTCCCGGTCGCAAGCGTGCTCGTCGGCGCCAGAAATGCGCCTCGCTTCGCCTGGGTCGAAAGTGCCGCCGGAGTGCGAAACATTTGGGTCGCAGGCAATGGCAGCCCGGCACGCCCGGTGACCGCTTTCGCGCAGGACGACGGGCAAGCGCTATACGATCTTGCATTAAGCCATGACGGAACGAACATCGCCTTCGTCCGCGGTGGCGATCCCGAATTTGCCGATGAGGAAATTCCCAACGCGGACAGTGCCGCCTCTCCACCGACGCAGCAAATCTTCCTGTCCCAATTGGGAGCGCTTCCCAAACTCATCGGCGACGGACATTCGCCAATTTTCGCACCAGGCGGCGACAAATTGGCCTTTACCCGCAAGGGTGAAATTTGGCTTTGGCAAAGTGCCAAAAACGCGGTCCGCATCGCAAAAGTAAATGGCGAAGTCCGGCGTCTTTCATGGTCACCCGACGGCCGCTCATTATTGTTCGTCGACCATCGCGAGGATTACAGCTTCGTCGCATTGCTCGATCTCACCACGAACCGGATTCGCTATCTCGAAACGGGCCTCGGCTTCGCCGTCGAACCAGCCTTTTCGCCCGACGGAAACCAGGTCGCATTCATTCATTATCTCGAACCCCCGGCTGGCGCGGCACGTTCGACGGGGCGCTATTGGTCAATCCAACTTGCCGAAACCGCGAGCGGTTCCACCCGCGCGCTTTGGTCGGCACCGGCGGGCCCAGGCTCGCGCTATGCATCCACCTCGGGCCGCAACCTCATGTGGAGCGCAGGCGGCGAAATCCTCTTTCCGTGGGAGCGCAGCGGCTGGCTTCACGTCCACGCTCTCGATCCGCGCGGGAAAGTCCCTCGCGACCTGACTCCCGGCGCCTTCGAAGTGGACAGTTTCCTGCTCAATCGCGACCGGCAGTTGCTAGTCTATTCCGCCAATGCGGGCGATCTCGACCGTCGTCACATATGGCGTCGAAACCTCGGCAATGGCGAACCCGTTCAACTGACCCGCGGCGAAGGTATCGAGTCGCGGCCGACGCTCGGCGGCGATGCGCTGGCCGTACTCGCCAGCGACGTCGCTCGCCCCGCTTTTCCGGCACTGGTGGGGCGTCGGCTTGCGCCCCTGGGCCGGGTCGCCAGCGCGCGCAATTTCGTCACTCCGACAACCGTCCGGTTCAAGGCCGCCGACGGGGTCGAGGTCCGTGCCCAATTGTTCCGCGCGCCCGGACCCGGCAAGCGGCCCGCGATCGTCTATGTCCACGGCGGCCCGCGCCGGCAAATGTACCCCGCTTTCCACCCGTCGGCCTATTATTCGAACGCTTATGTCCTCAACCAATTTTTCGCGTCGCAGGGCTATGACGTGCTCGCGGTCAATTATCGCAGCGGCACGGGTTTCGGCGGCGATTTCCGTGAGGCGGAAGGCATCGGCCGCGAAGGCGCTTCGGAATATCGCGACATTCTCGCTGCCGGGCGCTGGCTCTCTGCCCAGCCAGATGTCGATCCCGCGCGGATCGGCATTTGGGGCGGAAGCTGGGGCGGTTATCTGACCGCGCTCGCACTTGCACGCGACAGCAGCCTGTTCGCCGCCGGAGTCGACTTTCACGGTGTCCACACTCTGCTACGGCCAGTTCCTGACAGCCTTTCGCCCACAGCGCAGCTTGCAACGCGGGAAGTGCAGTGGCAGGCCTCGCCGCTCGCGGCGATCGACCGCTGGACCTCGCCGGTCCTGCTCATCCACGGCGACGACGACAAGAATGTGAAGTTTTCCCAGTCGCTGCTGCTGGCACGCGAGCTTGCGGCGCGGCAGATTCCCTTTTCCACTTTGGTCTTTCCCAACGAACGCCACGGCTTCCTCCGCCACGCCCACTGGCTCGAAAGCTTCCGAGCCACCGTCAATTTCTTCGATCAAAACCTGATGCGAAAACCGCCTACCCGATGAATTTTCTCAAAAACTGGCGACCCGTCGCCATCCTCTTGGCCGCGCTTGCAGCGATCGGCGCTGCTCCGCCTTCCGAGCGCGCAACAGTGATCCGTGGCGCACGTCTGTTCGACGGAACGGGGGCTCCCGCGACAGTTCAGGACGTGGTGATCCAAAGCGACCGCATCGTCGCTATCGGCCGTAACGTGCCCGCGCCGCGCGGAAGCCGGATCGTTTATGCGCGCGGCCTGACCCTGCTCCCCGGGCTCCACGACCTTCACACCCATCTTCGCTCGCCCGGCGTCGGTGGTCCCGACGATCTTGGCAAGGCTTATGCCGGAAACCTCATCAACGGCGTCACCACGGTCAACGACTTTTCCATGTCGGGCGAGATGCTCGAGCCGGTTCGGCGAATGACTGGGGCAGGCGCAATCACCGCGCCCCGCCTCAATCTCGCGATCCGTTTCGGGGTCCCCGGCGGTCACGGCACCGAACGCGGCTGGGGCAGCTTCTTCACGCTCAACGCTTCGACCGCGCGCGAGGCGCATGCGCAAATGGCCAAGGCGCTTGCCTACAGGCCCGACCTGATCAAGATCTTCGCCGACGGCTGGCGCTATGAAAATACGCCGGATCTTAATTCGATGAACAAGGAAACGCTCGGCGCAATCGTCGCCGACGCGCATGCCGCGGGCGTCCCGGTGTTCACGCATACCGTGACCCTTAAGGGTGCCAAAATGGCCGCAGCTGCGGGGGTCGATGCGCTTGCGCACGGCATCGGCGATGCATTGGTCGACGCGGAGCTGATCGCACTGATGAAGAAAAGCGGCACTTTTTATGTCCCGACGCTGGTTGCGTATGAACCGCAGCAGGACCGCACTTTCCTCGCTGCCGAGTGGAAACGCTTCCTCCCGCTCGAACGGCGGCGCGAAATGACGCGAATGACCGCACCGCTCAAGCCGATCCCAGCATTCGAATCGCGGCGCTGGCGGATCATGCAGGACAATGTGCGCCTGCTCAAAGCCGCCGGAATTCGCATCGGTGTCGGCACCGATGGCGGGATCGGCGGTATCTACCACGGCTCGGCCACGTTGCGGGAAATCCAGTGGCTCGCGAAACTCGGCCTTTCTCCCGCCGAAGCGCTCGCAGCGGCAACCAGCGGAAGCGCGGACATCCTCGACCGCGCGGGCAACGGGCGCATCGTCGCAGGCGGGCGCGCCGATCTGCTCCTCACGGGCGGACGCCCCGACGAGCGCATCGCCGATCTCTACGACATCCGCCGACTCTGGGTGGCCGGCCGCGAACTTCCGCTCAAGCGATTACACCTTTTGGCGAGGCGCGACGCACCCTCGCCTTTAGCGCTCCACCGACTCTCGGGCCCAATCGACACCGGCGCAGGCGGCAGCGATCGCAGCGACCTTGGCACCCTCATCGAGGACGGCAGCGAGCCGGGCGGCGACTACAGCAAAATCCTTTTCACCCGCTCGGGCGCGCGACTGCACCTCGTCGCGCATCTTGGCGACGCGAAGGAGCCCTTCGCACAATTGGTCATTCCGCTCACCAAAGGCGCGGTCGAACTCACCGATGCGCGCGGCTTCACTGGCGTAGCGCTCGTCGCTCGCGGCGAAGGCCAATACGCACTCGGCTTCGACAGTTACGCGATCCACGAAAGCAATTGGTTCAAGGCGCCGTTCGAAGCTGGCAAGGAACGCCGCGAAGTGCAAATTCCCTTCACCGCCTTCGCCAGCCGCGACAAATCGCAACCGCTCGATCTCGCGCGCCTGCGGGCTCTGATCATCCGCATCCACGGCAAGCCTGATTCCAAGGCCTTTCTCGAAGTGGAAAATATCCGCTTCTACAAATAAGGCTCAGGCTTCGGGCCGCATCCGATAAGCCTCGTCGTCAAGCTCGCCTTCCCACCGCGCCACCGTCGTCGTCACGGTCAGATTCGCGCTCGCGCTCGGCACGGTGCGGGTCATGTCGAGCAGCCGGTCGAACGGAAGCACGAACCCGACCAGCAGCGCGGTCTGCTCGGGCGCAATCCCGACCGCGGACAGTACCGCCGCAAGCATGAACAAGGATGCCGAGGGCACCGGCGCCGTCCCGAACGCTGCCAATGCGCCGGTTAAAAGTACAAGGCCATAAACCGCGGGCGTAAGCGGCGTCCCGAACGCTTGAAGCGCGAAGATGCTGAGCAGCCCGACGTACATCGCGGTGCCGTCCTTGCCGATGCTCGCCCCAAGCGGGAGCACGGTCGAAAACACCGGTCGCCCGATCCCCAAATTCTTCTCGGCAACCCGCATCGCCACCGGCAGTGTCGCCGAACTCGATGCCGTCGAAAACGCCACAACGAGCGCATCGACGATAAAGCGGAAAAACCGCAAGACCGGCACGCGCGCCAACAGCTTCAACAGCAAACTGTGCACCACAAGAATCTGGAACAGCGAACCAAGCAAAACCGCAAGCGCAAGCCAGCCGACATTGACGAACACCGCCGCGCCATTGGCCGCGACCGCATTGGCGATCAGCGCGAACACGCCGAATGGCGTCGCCTCCATGACGATCCCGACGACCTTGAGCAGCACCGCCGAAGTCGACTGAAGCGCGCGCGCAAATGGACGCCCGGCCTCCCCCGCAATCACCGTCCCGACCCCAAGCAAAATCGACACGAAGATCAGCGCCAGCATGTCCCCCTTGGCAAGCGCATCGACGATGTTGGTCGGGATAATCCCGATCAGTTGCTCATAGGGCGTCACCGCCTTGCCCATGACATGCGGCGCCGCAGTCCCCAGCGGCGCACCGACCCCCGGCTGAATCAAGGTCGCGACCGCCATACCGACCGACACCGCAATTGCCGTCGTGAAGGCGAACAGGCCGACCGCCCGCGCTCCCAGACTGCCCAGCCGTTTCGGATCGGCAAGCGTCGTAATTCCCGCCGCGATCGTTACCAGCACGATCGGCGCAACCAGCATCCGGATCGCGCGCACGAACAATTCGCCGATGAACGCCACCGACGGCGTCGCGCTCGGCCACAGCAGCGCGAACAACAGCCCGAGCACGAGCGCTCCGAGCACTCGCTTCCACAAGGGAATCGCGAACCATCCACGAACAAGGGTCATCAGCACCTCCCGGGGGTAGGAATGTGACGAAGCGCACGCCCCGCCGCGCGCCCGGTCAGCTTACCGTCGTGCACCGCCAGAACGCCATTGACGATCACCGACCGAACGCCAACAGCGGGCAGTTCCGGCTGCTCATAAGTCGCGCGCGCAGCGAAGCGCCTGGGATCGAAAACGACCACATCGGCAAACGCACCCGGCACCAATCGCCCGCGATCCATTACTCCGAAACTGGCTGCCGTCAGCGCCGTGCTCCGCTCGATAAATTGGCGCGGCGTGAGCACCCGTTCGGCCACCACATATTTCGCATATTTGCGAACGAAGCTCCCGAACATTCGCGGATGCCCCAATGTCCCGTCGGAGCCGGTCATTACCCACGGCCGCCGCATGAAGGCCTTGATATCGCGCTCGCTCTGATTGAACGAAGCCACCGGCGCATCGGCTTGGCGCACCAGCGAAATCACCGCCGCAACCGGCTCTTCGCCGCGCTGACCCGCAACCTCGGCGAGCGTGCGTCCCTTATGGTCACCCACGGTAATCAGCATCGCCCCCGCCCCGCCACGCTTACGCAAATTCTCCGATATCCCGGCCCGAAGCCGCGAGCCAAGCCCCGCGTCATCGAAGCGCGCGACCATCGCATCGCGCCCTCCCGCCTGCGCCCACAAAGGGATCAGCGCACCGACCAGCGTAGTCCCCGACGCTGACCAGGGATATTGATCGGCAGTCACCCGCTGCCCCGCACGGCGCGCGGCCTCGATCCGGGCGATGACCAGTGGCGCCTGCCCCTCGACATCGACCCCAAGCGCCTTGATGTGCGAAATATTGACCCGAATCCGCGCCTCGCGACCGATCGCAAGCGCTTCGTCGATCGCCGCGACTAGCCCGATATTATAGCTGGATTCGTCGCGAATATGGCTGTCGTAAACCCCGTCGCGCGAACCCGCCTCCCTCGCCAGCGCGGCGACCTCACCGGTCTTGGCGAAACTTTGCGGGGCGTAGAACAGTCCGGTCGAAAACCCCACCGCCCCCTCGCACATCGCCTTGGCAACCATCGCCCTCATCCGCGCAAGTTCATCAGGCGTCGGCGCGCGATCCGCTTCTCCAACCACCTTGGTCCGGACCGCACCAAATCCGACGAATGCGGCAAAATTGACCCCGACCGGCTTGGCCGAAGCGCGTCCGAGGACTGCGCCCACCTCCGCATCCCCCGCTCCGTCATTGCCGATGAAGGCAGTCGTCACGCCTTGCAGCAAAAAGGCCGGAACCAGCCGCACGTGCGCCTCGTCCGAACCAAGGTCCTTGCCGGCATGGGTGTGCGGATCGATAAAACCCGGAGCAACCACTTTCCCCTTGGCGTCGATCACGGTCCGCGCGGCCACCCGAAGACGGCGTCCCACCGCCTTTATGCGATCACCCGAAATCGCCACGTCGCCGACGAAGGGAGCAGCCGAGCCGGTATAGACCAAACCGCCGCGAATGAGCAGATCGACCGTCCGGACAGGTGCCGCCGCGCCAATCAGGAACACCGGCATCACCGCCGCAATGAGCGCTCCCCTTATGTGCACCCTGTCCCCCAAAAGCCCGGCTTGGGCGGAGCGATGATCCCTGCCGAAAACCCCACTCCGCCGGCCCTGTCCTCTTTGAGCCACAGCGGCCCGTCAAGGTCGGCGTAATCGGACAGGCTTGCAAGGTGAAGCGCAGGCGCGATCGACAAGGACGAGCACACCATGCATCCGGTCATCAGCCCCAGGCCATGCGACCGCGCCGCCCGCGCAAGTTCCAGCGCCGCCGTCAGCCCGCCGCTCTTGTCGAGCTTCACATTGACCATCTGATAGCGCTTGGCGACCACCGCCAGATCTTCGGCGACATGCACCGCCTCATCGGCGCAAATCGGAACCGCCGGGACGAAACCCTCCAACCAATCATCGCAATCCGCCGCAACTGGCTGCTCCAAAAACGCCACCCGCGCCGTCACCAGCACCGGCTGCATCGTCTCGACCAGCCTCTGGTCCCAGCTTTCATTGGGATCGACGATCAATGTCGCGCCCGGAGCAGCCCCGCGTACCGCCTGTATTTGCGCGGCGGGATCATTCGCATCGACCTTGATTTTCAACACCGGCGCCGCCGCATTGCGCGCCGCGGCGAGCGCCATCGCGTCGATTGAATCAATGACGATGGTAATCGCGCAAGCAATCCGCCCCGGCGGTGGTTTCCCGATCAGCGTGGCAACATCCCGCCCCGATCGCCGGGCTTCCAAATCCCACAAGGCACAATCTACGGCATTGCGCGCCGCGCCTGGCGGCAACAGCGCCTGCAACTGCTGGCGATCGGCACCGCGCTCGATTTCCCGGCGAACCTCCTCGATCGCCGCAAGTGCGCTCTCGACGCTTTCGCCATAGCGGGCATAAGGAACGCCTTCCCCCCGGCCGATCAACTCGCCGTCGCTCAAACTCACTGTGATCACGTCCGCCGCGGTTTTCACGCCGCGGGCAATTCGGAATGGAGCGCTTAGCGCGAAGCGATCGTGCTGAGCGCGGAGGGTGCAAGGCATAAGAGCTGGTCGATGATGGTCTCGACACCGAAGATCATCGGATCGGTGCACGGCAGGTCGAGTAAGTCTTCGGTCCGTTCGCACAGCCGCCGTGCCGCTCCCGCATCCATGCTCGACGTATTGAGGCACACGCCCACCGCCCGAACATCGGGGCTGGTCAGCCGCGCGACTTCAAGGTTGCGCTCAAGGCATTCGGCAAGACCCGGAAGCGCTCGCCCCGGCAAGTTTCGCACATGCGCGCGCGCCGGCTCGTGGCACAGCACGATCGCCTCGGGCTGCGCGCCGTGGAGCAATCCGGTCGACACTCCGGCAAAGGACGGATGAAACAACGACCCCTGCCCTTCGATCAGGTCCCAGCCATCATCGTCGCGGGCCGGAGCAAGCTGCTCGATCGCTCCGGAGATGAAATCGGCGACCACGGCATCGACCGCGACGCCCGAACCGGCGATCAGAATTCCGGTCTGCCCGGTGGCGCGAAAATCGGCCCGAGCGCCCCGCTCGCGAAGGGCGCGGTACAAAGCGAGCGTCGCATACATTTTGCCGACCGAGCAGTCGGTGCCCACCGTCAGCAAGCGGTGCCCGGCTCGCGGCGCTCCGGTGCCGACGACCAGCCCGGCGGGCGGATCGCGAACGTCGAACAATTGCAATCCGCGCTGCTCCGCGCGCTGCACAAGCCGCGGCTCGTCGCGCAGCCGCTGGTGAAGTCCGGAGGCGACATTCATTCCGACATCGAGCGCGGCGGCGGCATCGGCGACCAGTTCATCGCTCAGCGTTCCGCCAGGATTGGCGACTCCCAGCACCAATGTTCGTGCCCCCGTCGCCGCGCCCTCGGCAAGAGTCAGGCGCGGTAGTCCAAGCGTCAGCGGGCAGTCGTCATTGCGATACTCGCCGACACAATCCTCGCGCCTGAAAGCCGCAAGACCGCGCGAGGTCTTGATCCCCAAAGGGTCGGCGCAGCGGCCAAGATAAAGCAGAAATGGTGCAGGTATCATTGCAGGTCGAAACATACATTCGGCCGAGCCACAACGCGCATATCGAGTGCGCGGCTCGCCATAGCTTTGCGTTATGGCGCCTCGACCACCCGCGAAACTGTCTTTAGAAATTCGGTGGCAAGCGCGGTGAGCGGCCGATTGAGCAGGAACATCGCATGAACGTCGAACGACAATATCGGCGCCAGCGGCCGTACTGAAAGCCCCGGCTTCAACGATGCCGCCGCGGTGAAATTGTCGACGATGGTCATTCCGACGCCCTGCTCGACAAGCGCGGTCGCGATATAAAATGTCCGCACCGATACGACTTCATCAAGCTCAAGTCCGAGCCGTTGAATCTCCTGAGAGAAAAGATGACCCATCGGGCCGCTTGCAGCGACGCTGATGAAGCGCCGCCCGCGCAATTGCTCGAGTTCGACCCGCTGCGGTGCGTCGGGCATGTCCTCCTCGCGATAAAGCAGAACGAGCTCGCCGCGCCCGACCGAACGATGACCGACCGGCGAAGCGGGTGGAACTTCATAGGCAATCGCAAGATCGGTTTCGCGTTCGTACAATTTGCGGAGCAGATCGTCGTGATGGACGGTCTGCAGGTCGAACTTGACCGTTTCATGCGTCCTCAAAAACCGCGCCACTGCGACCGGCAACACTTGCAGCGCAAGCGATGGAAGCGCGGACACCCGCAGGATCCCGCCGGTCCCGCGCCGCAAATTGCGCCCAGCCTCGCGAAGCGCGTAAACCCGCTCCTGAATTTCGCTGACTTCGGTGAACAGAACATGCGCATCGTCGGTCGCGACAAGACGCCCCCCCGTCCGCTCGAACAAAGGAAAGCCAAGCAAGGATTCGGCATGGCGAAGCGTCTTCGACACCGACGGCTGCGACACGTTCAGCGCGCGCGCCGCCGCACTGACCGATCCATTGACGTAGACCGCATGGAAGATCTCGATGTGACGAAGCTTCATCGGCGATTGCCCAGCCAGTCGGGAATGATATCGCCGCGGATGAGCTCCTCGACATCCTGCCGCTTGCGCACCACCGCCCATTCCCTGCCATTGACCAGGACTTCTGGCGCGAGCGGGCGAGAATTATACGTGCTCGCCATCGTCGCTGCATAAGCGCCCGCGGTGCGAATGATCATCAAATCATCGGCATCGACGCGATCCATCTCGCGCGCCCGAGCGAAAATGTCGCCCGTTTCGCACACTGGACCGACCACGTCGGCAATCATCCGTTCGCTCCCGGGAGCAACCGCTTCGATCGCGTGCCAGGCATCGTAAAGCGTCGGGCGCATAAGGTCATTCATCGCCGCATCGACTATCACGAAATCATTGTCGGGCCCCCGCTTAAGGCGGATGACCCGAGTCATCAGCACCCCGGCGTTTCCGACGATCAGCCGCCCCGGTTCGAAGATCAGCCGAACGCCCCACCCGCTGGCCACACGCTCGACCATCGCCCCATATTCGGCAGGCGACGGCGGCACTGGAGCCGCAGGATCATAGGGAACACCCAGCCCGCCCCCAAGGTCCGCCACCGAAATGTCATGCCCGGCCGCCCGAAGGTCCTCGATCAGCTTTCCGACCTTGACGAAAGCAGCCTCAAGCGGTGCCAGGCTGGTAAGCTGGCTCCCGATATGAACGGCAACCCCATGCGCTTCGATCCCCGGCAAGTCGCGCGCCCGCCCGAACGCCGCCATCGCATCGCTCAGCCCGATCCCGAACTTGTCCTGCGCCGCCCCGGTGGAGATCTTGGCGTGCGACCCAGCCGCGACATCGGGATTGATCCGAAAGCTGACCGGCGCCGCCCGCCCGAGAGAAACCGCGACCCCCGAAAGCATCTCCAGCTCGTCCAGCGATTCGACGTTGAACTGAAACAGGCCGCCTTCAAGCGCGAACGCCATTTCCTCGGCAGTCTTCCCGACTCCCGAAAAGACGATCTTCTCCGCAGCAATCCCCGCCGCCCGCGCGCGCCGATATTCGCCGGCCGACACCACGTCCGCGCCAAGCCCTTCCGCGGCAAGCGTCGCAAGTACCGCCCCGTTCGGATTGGCCTTGACCGCAAAGGCCACCAGTGAATCCTCCGCCCACGCCAAGGCCGCCAGGAAAACCTGCGCATGGCGCCGCATCGTCGCGGTCGAGTAAACGTAAACCGGCGTCCCGACCTCCGCCGCGATCACGGGCAGCGGCACCTCTTCGCAATGCATTACCCCATCGCGACACTCAAAATGGTTCAAGCCCCCGCCCCCTTATCGCCTCGTCGAATTGCCCCAGCCCCCGGTCGGTCCCGCACAATCTGTCCCAATGGCGGAAATAAAGTCCGTAATTGCACCGATATTTCCGGTGATGAAGCTCATGATGGCTCGCTGTTATCAGCCATTTTCCCAACTTCCCATCGACAATGAAGCGCGGAAACATTTCCCACCCCATGTGATTGGTCACCCCCATCAAGGTCATGATCGCAAGCACCACGCCCAGCATCGCGACATGGATCGGCACCAAAAACACCATCAGCGGAATCACCACCGCCCCGCTAAACGCTTCCCACGGATGAAAACTCATCGCCGCCCAGGCCGTCGGCGGCCGGCTGGCATGATGAACCGCGTGCATTTGTCTGTACCACCACGGCCGGTGCATCAGCCGGTGAGTCCAGTAAAACCAACTATCGTGAACCAGCAGAAAGGCGAGCACCGAGCCCGGCATCCACCACAAAGGGAAATCCGCGGCGTTCGTATAAATCCGCGTCCACCCCCGCTCCTGCCATCCCCAGGCGACCACCCCCGCCGGCACTCCATACATCGCCGCCGACGCAAGGCTCCAGCCAATCTCGCGCCTTACCTGCACCGATTGCCCCGCCAGCCGCCCCGGAAAGCGCCGCGCGGTCCAAGCTGCGAACAGCCCGCTCGTCGCAACATAGCGCAACGCGACAATCGCGGTCATCGCCAAGGCGGAAAGCAGCACGGCCAGCATAAGCGCAACACTAGGCGCACCCCCCGCGCACCGCTAGGGAAATGCCGATGCCCGAGCAGCGCCACGATCTGATCATCCTCGGCGGCGGTCTTGCGGGCGGACTCGCGGCCCTCGCGCTCAGCCGCTCACGCCCCGATCTGAACCTCGCACTCGTCGAACCGGCCCGGATCGGCGGCAACCATCTCTGGTCCTTCTTCGATAGCGACGTCGATCCCGCCGACGCTCCCCTCGTCGAGCCGCTCATCGCGCACCGCTGGCCCGGCTATGAAGTACGCTTCCCCGCGCACGGGCGACGCATCGAACAATCCTATCGAACGATCGAAAGCGAACGCCTCGATTCCGCGGTCCGCCACGCTTTGCCCGAAGAAGCCATTTTCCAGGCTCGCGCCACCCAAGCCACTCCATCGACCGTCACTCTCGACGACGGCCGAACCCTTACCGCGACCGCAGTCCTCGATGCCCGCGGCCTGTCCGCCCCGCCCCCCGGCCTCCACTGCGGCTGGCAGAAATTCTGCGGCCAATTGCTGTCCATCCCCAAAGGCCATGGCCTCGATCGCCCGCTGGTGATGGACGCGACGGTCGACCAATCCGAAGGCTATCGCTTCCTCTACTGCCTCCCCTTCTCACCCACCCACTTGTTCGTCGAAGACACATATTATTCGGACACCCCCGACCTCGACCGCGCCGAACTCGCGCGCCGCATCGCCAAACATGCCGCCTCGCAAGGCTGGCACGTGACCGCGGTCGAGCGCGAAGAAAGCGGCGTTCTTCCCGTCGTCACCGGGGGGAGCTTCGACATTTTCTGGCCAGCCAATGACCCCCTCGCCCGCGCCGGTGTCCGCGCCGCGCTCTTCCACCCTTTGACCAGCTACTCGCTCCCCGACGCGGTCCGTTTCGCCTCCTGGCTCGCGCGCGAGGCGCCACTCGACGCACGCCTCGGCGCCGCGACCCGCGCCCGCGCGCTCGACCATTGGCGCCGCGGCCGCTTCGACCGGCTGCTCGCGCTTATGCTGTTCAAGGCCGCCGACCCGCCCAACCGCTACCGCATTCTCGAACGTTTTTACCGCCTCCCCTCTCCGCTGATCGCGCGTTTCTACGCAGGCCGATCGACCCTGCTCGACCGAGCGCGCATCCTTGCCGGAAAGCCCCCCGTTGCTGTCGGACGAGCCCTCGCCGTCATGCTGGAGAAAAAGTGAAAAGTGCAATCGTCATCGGTTCGGGCTTCGGCGGCCTCGCGCTTGCGATCCGCCTGCAGTCGGCGGGGGTACAGACGATTATCGTCGAGGCTCGCGACAAGCCCGGCGGGCGCGCCTATTATTGGGAACGCGACGGCCATATGTTCGACGGCGGCCCGACCGTCATCACCGATCCCGATTGCCTGAAAAGGCTTTGGCAGATCAGCGGACAAGACATTGCCGAGGACGTCGAACTGGTGCCGGTCACCCCCTTCTACGCGCTCGACTGGCCCGACGGCACCAGGTTCAACTACACCAATGACGACACGGATCTGTTCGCCTCGATCGCCGCGCTCAACCCCGCCGATGTCGAAGGCTATAAGCGCTTCCTCGCTTATTCGGCGGGCGTGTTCGAGGAAGGTTATGTCAAGCTCGGCACCAAGGCGTTCGAAAGCTTCGGCGACATGCTCAAGGCCGCCCCCGCGCTCGCCAAATATCAGGCTTGGCGCTCGGTCTATTCGATCGTTGCAAAGTTTGTGACTGATGAACATTTGCGACAGGCATTATCCTTCCACACATTGCTCGTCGGCGGCAATCCGATGACCTGCTCGTCAATCTATGCGCTGATCCACAAGCTCGAGCGCGACGGCGGCGTCTGGTTCGCGATGGGCGGCACCAATCGGCTGATCGCGGGCATGGTCGCCTTGTTCGAGCGGCTCGGCGGCACACTGCGCCTCGACGATCCGGTGACCGCGATCGACGTCGAAGCCGGAATCGCGAAAGGCGTGCGCACCCGAAGCGGCTGGCGCGGCGAAGCCGACGCGGTCGCGACCAACGGCGACGTGGTCGCAAGCTATGCGCTGATCGAAGGCGACAAGCGCGGCCCGAGCCGGGTCAAGGCGCTCAAGCGTAAGCGCTACTCACCCTCGCTTTTCGTGCTCCACTTCGGGCTCGAAGGCATTTTTCCCGAAATCGCGCATCACACGATCTTGTTCGGGCCGCGATACAAGGAATTGCTGTCCGACATTTACGACCGCGGAACGCTCGCGAGCGATCCCGCCCTCTATCTCCACCACCCCACCGCCACCGACCCGTCGATGGCGCCCGCGGGCTGCTCGACATTTTATGCGCTCGCTCCGGTGCCGCATCTCGGCAAGGCCGAAATCGACTGGGAGGCCGAAGGCGAGCGCTATGCCGAGACGATCATCGATGTGATCGAACAAAGGCTGATCCCCGACATCCGCAGCCGGATCCGCACGCGCTTCCATTATTCGCCCGCCGACTTCCAATCCGACCTGTTCGCGCACCTCGGCTCGGCGTTCAGCCTCGAACCCGTCCTGTGGCAGTCGGCCTGGTTTAGAACCCACAATCGCGACGACGTCATTCGCAACCTCTATTTCGTCGGCGCGGGGACTCATCCGGGCGCGGGAATCCCCGGCGTCGTCGCCAGCGCCGAGGCCACGGCGGGACTGATGCTCGCGTGACCGAAGCGCGCAAACGGCTGGTCGAGGAAGCCCAGCGTACGATTGCGGCGGGCTCGAAAAGCTTTCGATTCGCAAGCCAGATTTTCGATTTGCCGACGCGCGAGCGAAGCTGGCTGCTCTACAGCTGGTGCCGCGCCTGCGACGATATCACCGACGGGCAGACGCTTGGTCATGATGCCAAACTTCCCGTCGATCCGGATGCCCGCCTCGCCTTCCTCCGGCAGCAGACCAACGCCGCGCTCGCCGGCGGGGGCACCGGATTGGCACCCTTCGACTCGCTCGCCCTCGTCGCTTCCGAATCGGCCATTCCCGCCGACTTGCCCAACGACCATCTCGCCGGCTTCGCTCGTGACGCGGCGGGCTGGTCGCCCCGCAACGAGCAGGAATTGCTGTCCTATTGCTATCAGGTCGCTGGCGCGGTCGGGGTAATGATGGCGCATGTCATGGGGGTCGATCCGAATGACCGCGACACGCTCGATCGCGCCGCCGACCTCGGAATCGCCTTCCAGCTCGCCAATATCGCTCGCGACATCGTCGACGACGCGCGCGTCGGGCGAACCTATCTCCCCGCCGACTGGCTCGCTGCCGAAGGACTAACCGGCGCGGATTTGTCCGACCCGGCCCACCGCTCTGCATTGGCCCGGATCACCGAGCGCCTTGCTACCCTCGCCGACGCCTATCGCCGCTCGAGCAAGATCGGCGCAGCGCGTCTCCCCTTCCGCAGCCGCTGGGCGGTGCTGTCCGCCGCCGGAATTTATGGCGAAGTCGCGACCCGCGCGGTCACGCTCGGCCCGCGCGCCTGGGACCGAAGGATCAGCATTTCGAAAGCCGAAAAATTCGCTCTGGTGATCGAGGCGTTCGGCGAAGCGCTGTGGCCGGCGCGAAATATCAGCCGCGATGGACTGTGGACGCGGCCCGCGGTTCCCTGATCTCGCCGTCCCCGCTCGCCAAGGCGGCCTTGAGCCGCTCGACCGGCGGCGCATAGATAAAACCAAAGCTGACATTGCCCTCGCGGCTTTCGACCGCATGGTGGATTCGGTGCGCCTGGACGATCCGCTTGAAATAGGCTGAGCGCGGGACGATGCGATGTGACATTCGCTGGTGGACGATAACGTCGTGGAAACCGAAATAGATCGCGCCATAAGCCGCGATCCCCGCGCCGACCCAGGTCGCCCACTCGCCCCAACCGCCGTGGACCCCGCCGTACAGAAGCAGGATCGACGGGATTGCGAAAATGACTCCGTAAAGATCGTTGAGCTCGAACCGCCCACTTCGCTCGCGATGGTGGCTGGCATGAAGCACCCAGCCCAGGCGCCCATGCATCACCCAGCGATGCATCACATAGGCAAACCCCTCCATCAGGGCGACCGTAGCGGTAAAAAGGGCAAGTCCGGCGATCAGCGACATTGCTTCCATATAGGCGTCCACCGCTTGGGGACAAAGCAGTGTCGTGGCTTCGTAGCGCGCCAAGTGCTTGTCAGTTGGTGCCCGATCGGGCAGTTTGGCGTGGGGTCTAATGATAATCGGCGATCATTCGCGCTCTTGGTGATGGAAACCCCTATGAAAAACACAGCCGCTCCCCAAGCTAGCCACCGCCCCGGACGCTTTATCGATCTGCGTAAGTCGGCAGTCGCCGCGCTTGCCGTCGCTCTCTTGGCCCTGCCCGCGGCGGCCCCGGCACGATCCGCCACAGCGCCGGCAATCCATCTTCGAACGATTGGTGCTGGCCCGAAATGCTGGGTGCTCCTTCACCCCTTCGGCGCCTCGGGCAAATTATGGGAAAAGCAGGCTGCAAGGCTGGCTGGCGAACAGAATGCGCGGGTCATTTCCCCCGACCTTCCAAGCCATGGCGGCTCCGCGCTCGTAAAACGCTTCGACTATGACGAAGCAGCCATTCTCGTCGGCGCCGCGCTCTCGCCCGTCTGTCCCAAGCCGCAAGCGATC
>DATLXR010000026.1:0-24349 GCA_035575595.1 Sphingomicrobium sp. | reverse complement strand
GACGCTCGACGTGACCAACCCCGCCACCGAGCAGGTTGCGGGACGCATCAGCCTGGGCGGACAGTCCGACGTTGACGCCGCGGTTGCCGCGGCCCGCCGCGCCTTTCCCGCCTTTAGCCAGACCAGCCGCGAGGAGCGGCTAGCGCTGCTTGCGCGCATCGCGACCGAATATCAGGCGCGATACGCCGACATTGCCGCTGCCATCACCGAGGAGATGGGCGCTCCGACGCCGCTTGCGCAGCAGGCGCAGGCCGCCACCGGCGTCGCTCATCTTCAGACCGCGATCGCCGTGCTCAAGGACTTCGCATTCGAGGAGCAGCGCGGATCGACCACCATCGTCCGCGAGCCGATCGGGGTCTGCGGCTTCATCACCCCATGGAACTGGCCAATCAATCAGATCGCGACCAAGGTCTTTCCTGCCCTCGCCACCGGCTGCACAATGGTCTTGAAGCCGAGCGAAATCGCGCCTTTCTCCGCCATCATCTTCGCCGAGGTTCTTCACGCTGCCGGAGTTCCAGCGGGTGTGTTCAACCTCGTCAACGGTGACGGGCCCACGGTAGGCGCCGCGATCGCCGCGCATCCAGAGGTCGATATGATCAGCTTCACGGGCTCGACCCGCGCCGGAGTCGCCGTCGCGCGCGAGGCCGCGACAACGGTCAAGCGCGTTCACCAGGAGCTGGGCGGAAAGTCTCCGTGCATCATCCTTGACGATGCCGACGTCGCCGCCGCGACGACCGCGACGATGCAGGGGTTGATGATGAACTCGGGCCAGTCGTGCAATGCGCCGACGCGCATGTTGGTGCCGCACGCCCGGATGGACGAAGCCAAGGCCGCCGCGCGCGCCGCCGCCGAAGCCACTCGCGTCGGCGATCCCACGGGCGGCGCCGCCGATATCGGACCGGTCGTCTCGAAGGTCCAGTGGGACAAGATTCAGCATCTCATCGAAACTGGCGTGGCCGAGGGCGCGACCCTGGTTACCGGCGGTCCTGGCCGACCAGACGGGCTGCCCCACGGCTATTATGTCCGCCCAACGGTGTTCGCCGACGCAAACAATGCCATGACCATTGCCCGCGAGGAGATATTCGGGCCGGTCATGACGATCATCGGTTACCGCGATGAGGAAGAGGCAATCGAAATTGCCAACGACACCCCCTATGGACTCGCTGCCTACGTGCACGGCGAACCCGCGCATGCGCTCAGGGTCGCCGCGCGGCTACGCGCCGGTCAGGTCAATCTCAACAGCGCCGAACTCGACTGGAGCGCTCCGTTTGGGGGTTACAAGCAATCGGGCAACGGCCGCGAATGGGGCGATCACGCGTTTGGCGAATTCCTCGAGACCAAAGCCGTGCTCGGCGCCAAGGTGGCATGACGATTGCCCTAGGCGTGAATGCCGCCGGATACCGTCAGAGCCCGATTTGTCGCCAAGAATATTTCGGGTCCTGCCGGGGGAATGTCATCAAGCAAGTCGCCGCCCTACCTTATCGGTCGTCTGGTCCGGCATTAGACGCGCCGGTTGCAGTCCTGCTCGTAACCGTGGTGACCCCTACGGGAATCGAACCCGTGTTTCAGCCGTGAAAGGGCCGCGTCCTAACCGCTAGACGAAGGGGCCAGCGCGTAAGGCGCCTGGTGCGCGGGCGCTATGCTGGCAAGCGCAAGTTCTGTCAATCAAGCGCTCCGGCTTTGCTTTGCGCGATCGTCGTGGCGGCGCGCATCGAGCCAGGCCAAACTGAGCGCGGCGATGCGAGGGGCGGCCCGACCATCTCCGAATGGGAAACGTGAGATCGACATGGCCGCGAGCGCCTCATGATCGTACAGTAGCTCACGAACCGCCGCGATAAGCGCCCTGCTGTCCGTCCCGACCATTCGGGCATTACCCGAAGCGATGCATTCGGGGCGCTCGGTCTTGTCGCGAAGGACCAGCAGGGGGATGCCAAGGGCAGGAGCTTCTTCTTGAATTCCGCCCGAATCGCTCAGAATGAGGTCGGCGCGGCGCATTTCGTCGATCATCGTTGAATGAGCGAGCGGCGCGATCAGGCGAATGTTGGGCTGGCCACCGAGCAGGCTCCACATCGTTCCGGCAACTTCGAGGTTGGGGTGGAGGACGATTCGTATCAATGCGTCGCCCGCCGTTGCCAAAGTGATCAGCGCATTCGCCAATGCGGCGAGACCTTCTCCCCATTGTTCCCGCCGATGACAGGTGACGAGCAATCTGAATGGGCGGCGTGGCGTCCGGCTGCGGACGGAGGGCATGAGCGAGAGCTTACCGAGCAATGCGTCGATGCCGCTGTTGCCGGTGACGTGGATCTCGCTCTCGATATGCTCGCGGCGCAGATTGAGGCGGGCGGTGTCGGTGGGTGCGAAGAGCAGGTCGGAGATATGATCTATCTCCAGCCGGAACTGCTCCTCCGGCCAGGGAAGGCTTGCGTCGAAGGTGCGCAGGCCGGCTTCGACGTGGGCGAGGGGCACTTCGCAACGCTGTGCGGCCCGGGCTCCGCCAATAGCGCTCGAAGTATCGCCCTGAACCATGATCATGTCGGGTGGAGCAAGGCGCCAGAGACCTTCAAGTTCACCAGCGACGTCCTCGGCCTAGGCCAATGGATCGCTGCGGCCGCGGCAGCGAAGCGACACCGTTAAGGTGCCGGCCAGGCCGTGGTCGGCCGGATCCAGTCCGGGATGCTGACCGGTGAGGTAGAGGAGGGGAAGTGCTCCGGCTTGCTCGAGCGCGGTTGCGACGGGGGCGAGCTTGATGGCTTCAGGCCTGGTCCCGATGACGAGACCGATGCGAAATCGATGCAGTGTTCCCCCTGGCTTCGGCAGGGCCATCCTGCCGCAAGCATAAGCGCGGTGCAAGCGGTCGCAATCAGCCCGTTCTAGCGGAAATTGTCGGCGTAGGCCTGGAGCTTCAGTGCGACCGGCGGGGCGGGGACGAGGTGAATGTCGAAGCCGTTTTTCGTCGCATAAGCCACTGCCTCGTCCTTGGTGGCGAAGCCGAGGCGGACCTGGGTGCGGGTGTCCCCCGATCCCGCCCAGCCGGTGAGCGGATCGGGGCGGAGCGGCTGCTCGCGTTCGAACTCCAGCGTCCAGCGCCCGTCATGGGCCTTGCCCGACTGGGTCGTGCGGCGTTGTTCTTCGATGATGCGCGCGGTGGTCATGGCGAGCGAAGTGGCGGATGAGGCGCGCGGAATCAAGTGCTGGCCCGCTTGGTCCGAAGTGTCGGCGGCGCAGAGGCCGGATCGTCCGGCCAGGGATGGCGCGAATAGCGGCCGCGCATTTCCTTCGCGACTTCGCGCCAGCTTCCGGCCCAAAAGGCGGGAAGGTCGCGCGTGGTCTGAATCGGACGGTGCGCGGGGCTGGTGATGGCGATGATCAGCGGGACGCGGCCCGAAGCAATATTAGGGTGATGATCGAGGCCGAACAGGGCCTGGGCGCGGACCTCGATTGTCGGGCCTGCGGGCGCGCTATAGTCGATTGGGTGCGACGAGCCGGCGGGGGAGTTGAAATCGGGCGGTGCAAGGCGGTCGACCGCGCGTGCGGCGTCATAGCCGAGCAGCGCGTCGAGCGCATGGCGGAGTGCGCCTGGAGAGACCGCGTCGAGGCGGCGCTGGCCGGTGAGGAGCGGGACAAGCCAATCGTCGAGGCGGGCGAGGAGCGCCGGTTCGGATAGGTCGGGAATCAGCGGGTCGTGCAGCGCGGCGAAGGCGGCGCGGTGGCGAAGCGCGATGGCGCTTTCGGGCCAGGGCAGGATCGTCAGGCCGTGGCGGCGGACGGCGTCGAGCAGCCCCGACTCGATCGCGATATGGTCGGGCTTGGGATCGGGGGCGGATGACAAGCGGATTGCGCCGAGGCGGCGGCCGCGCGTCGCGGTTATCGCGGCGGTTGCAGGATCGAAGCGGACTTCGCTCCATTGCGCGATGCGGTCGCCAAACAGGGATTCGATCTCGGCAAAGCCGATTGCTGCTGCCGACAGGATCCGGGCTCCCGAGGCAGCGCCTGCGACTTCGGCGACGGCGAGCCATTCGCTGCTTGCCAGCGATGAGGCCGGGTCGAGCCGAAAACCGCGCCCGCCGACCGATTGCCACTGCTCTCCGGAGGGATCGCGCCGGCGCGACAGGCGGTCGGAGAAGGCGAGTGCGACTGCGGCGGCGAGCTCTGTTCGGTCTCTCGAAGGTGGTGATGCGGCCCAGCGCGTGGCCATCCGTCTCGCGCCTTCCGCACGCGGCCCGCGCTCGGACTTCCAACGCCAGTGCCGGACTTCAAGGTCCGGGTCGTTGCCGCCGAGGCCGCGCTCGGTCAGCAGGACGGCGACCTCCGCAGCGCTCGCCGCGAAGCCGCGCTGCCGGGCTTCGATCAGCATGTGAGCGAGGCGCGGTTCGAGCGGGAGCGCGGCGATTTCGCGTCCGTGCGGGGTGAGGGCGCCGTGGGCGTCGATTGCGCCAAGCCTTGTCAGCCGGTCGCGCGCCTCCTCCAGCGCTGCAGCAGGGGGCGGGTCGAGGAATGGCAGGCGCGCGGGATCGGCCTCACCCCACAACAGGCACGTCAGTAATAGGCTCGACAAATCGGCTTCGAGGATTTCGGGAGGATCGTGCGCGGGAAGCGCGGCGGTGGCGGCTTCCTCCCACAAGCGGATTGCCACCCCCGGCGACTGGCGCGCGGCGCGGCCCGCGCGCTGGGTCACGGAAGCGCGGCTGGCGCGTTCGGTGACCAAACGGGTGAGTCCCGCGCCGCGATCGTAACGCGGACGGCGCGCGAGCCCGCTGTCGACGACGATTGCGACATGATCGAGTGTCAGGCTGGTTTCCGCGATTGCACTGGCGAGAACGAGCTTGCGCATCCCTGCTGGCGGCGGTGCGAGCGCGGCGCGCTGCGCGGCAGGATCGATCTGGCCGTGGAGGCGGTGGAGGATGACGTTCGGCGGAAGCGTTCCGATCGCGGTGGCGGTACGCTCAATTTCGGCGACGCCAGGGAGGAAGGCGAGCAGCGAGCCAGGGTGGCCGCCGAGCGCTCGACGGATTGCGGCGGCCATCTGCGGCTCGATGCGCTGTGCGGCGTCGCGGCCCTCGTGGATCAGCGTCAGCGGGTGACTGCGGCCTTCGCTCTCGATCCGCGGCGGATCGCTCATCAGCGCACCGAAGCGATCCCCGTCGAGTGTCGCCGACATTGCGAGGAGGCGCAGATCGGGGCGCAAGGCGGTGGCGGCGTCGAGCGCAAGCGCGAGGGCGAGGTCGCTGTCGAGGCTGCGTTCGTGGACTTCGTCGAACAGCAGTGCGGAGACCCCATTCAACTCAGGATCGGCCTGAAGCCGGGCAAGGAAAACACCGTGGGTCATTGCAATCAGGCGGGTTTCCTTGCCAATTTTGCTGTCGAGGCGGGTGGCGTAGCCGACGCTTTCGCCCGCGCGCTGGCCGAGCTCCCGGGCGATAAATTCAGCGGCCGAGCGTGCGGCGAGGCGGCGCGGGACGAGCAGCAGGATTTGGCCCGTGCACCAAGGCTCGGCGAGCAAAGCGGGGGCGACGCGGGTGGTCTTGCCGGCACCGGGCGGGGCGATCAGCAGCGCGCGGGTACCGTCGCGCAGTGCGGCGAGAAGCCGGGGGAGGGCCGAGTCGATCGGGAGTGGAAGGCGCGTCATCGGCCGCGGAAGGTGAGGAAGGTAAGGGCACGTCGAAATGTGATTCGGCCCGTGTGGGGATGGATCGAGGTCAAGGCGAGGGATTGGCCCGAAGCACGAACGCGCTGCATCTGGCGGGTCTGGCAGAAAGGCGGCGTGTAGGACAGGCGAATGTCGCGCTCTTCGCCACGCTGCTCTCAGATCAGCGTTCCGTGGCCGACGTAGGATATCGGGCATGGGGAGTGCCATCGGCCTGCCTGCGCGAAATAGCGGCGGGCGATTGCGAAGTCGCCTAGCGGGACGGCTTGGCGAAGCGTTGGATTGTAAGCGTATAGCGAGGGGCCGAACGGGTAGAGCGCGGGTTGCTTGTACATCGATGTCGCCAGGCCTTTTGAAGTCAGGGACATGCGCGGGCTGACGGTGTCGCCGGTGACTCGGCGGCCGAGTGCAAGGCTGAGCGCGCCGCCGACGTCCCAGGAGGTTTCGAACACCACCGCGGGGCCGTGATAGGGGCAAACCCCATCGAGGATGACGGTCGCGTTAGCCGGAAGCCGTTGCAGATCGGCGCGTGCGAGGCGAAGCAATTGGCGCTGCCGTTCGGGAGCTTCGGCCCAATATTGTCCGACAAAAGCGACTCGCGCGGTCCCGAGTATCGAAACCATGACGATGGCGGCGGAAAAAGCATGGTTGCGGAAGTGAAGAGGCAGTGGACTGACGGCCAGAACCAACGCCCACACCAGCAGGATTGCGACGCCCACCGCTGCGGCGACGAGAACGCGATTGGCCATGCCGGTGGGAGCGAACATCACCGATGGCACGATCAGGAAAATCGCATGGCCGAGGAGGAAGACGGAAAGGCCGAGCAGGAGCAGAGATGAACTGCGATGGCTTGTCACTCGATTCATCGTGGAAAGCCGCCACCACAGCACGCTTGCAACGATGGTCGTGATCGCCAGTGACCAAAGGTCGATCTGGCGGTCCAGCACGCTGTCCGCGGTCCGAGCCCAGCCGGTGAGGGTCCGCCAGAAATGCACGTCGAGCGCCGCGAACAGGTTCAGGCTTGAATCATTTTTCCAGTCGTAGCCGAGGTCAAAGAACCGGTAAGCGCCCGCGATGTAGCGCTCAGGACTAGCCACTGCGCCGGCGCGGTCGCTGACTGACATTTTGTAGAATGCGGCAATGGCGACAAGGGCGATAATGACCAGGATCAGCAGCCATTCATACCTTGCAATTCCTGTACGACCAGCTGCGCGCGGTTCGCGCAAATGCCTCGCGGCGAGGAATAGGGGGAAAGAGGCGATTAGGGGAGCGAAAATCTCGTAAGACGCGATACTCAGTAGAGCGAAAAGGGCTGACGGGAGTAGCCAGCCGATATTGCGGGATCGATCAAGGGACAGCTGACAGTGGATCGAAGCGAGCGCGAACAGCAGGCTCAGCGGTATCTGAGCGGCGGCAATCCAGACGCGAACGGTCGATAGCTGGGGAAGGAAAATCAGGATAGCGGCGGCCGCGAAGGCTTCCCTGCGGGGGATGCCTAAGCGCAGGAGCAACACGTAAAGTGCTGCAATCGAAGCGGCCAGGACGCCCGTGTTGACGAGGTGATAGCCAAGCGGATGCAGGCCGAACGCTTCGTACAGCGAGGCAAGATAGAGGCCGTGGAACGGGCGCGCGGAAAAGCTGCTGACTAAGCTGCCAATGTCCCAAAGGCTTCGGGAGGGATCGAAGTGGAAGGCCGCAATCAGCGCCCAATCGTCACTGTAGAAGCCCAAGCGGAAAATAAATGGGGCCGCGGTCAGTAGCACGACCGCGGCCAGGCATGCCGCATCCCGTATGATCGCCTTCATCGACTCTTCGGTAGCGTCCATGTCTGCTGCTATTGCCGCAGCGACTTGCCCCGGCAATGCACAGACGAGTGCAGCGGCTTAATGACGCGCGAAAAGGGTCGTCTTGCCAGTCTTGCTGATCAGCATGGTCGAATAAGGCACACGGTGATCGCCATGCTCCATTCCGGGGGCACCCATCGGCATTCCGGCGACCGCGATGCCGCGCGCTTTGGGTTTTTTCGCGAGCAGGCGCTTGATGTCGGCGGCGGGGACGTGGCCTTCGATGACGTATCCGCCGACTGTGGTGGTGTGGCAGCTCAACAGCGCGTCGGGCACGCCGAGGCGCTTCTTGACGGCCATCATGTCCTCGGTCGGGATGGTCTTGACGGTGAAGCCGTGCTTTTCGACATGTTCGACCCATTTGGCGCAGCAGCCGCAGCTTGGCGATTTGTAGACGGTCATGTTCGCGGCATGCGCCGCGGCTCCGAGAGTGAGGGCGACGAAGGCGAGCGCGCCGTAGATTTTCTTGCGGTTTTTCATGCCTGTGTCCTGTCCGATGATGTCCATTGAATCAAGTCAGTAGGTCCGGGCGACTGCGAACTCGACCGCTTCGACCATCGCCGCCCTGGCGCGCGAGGCGGGGAAAAGAGCGAGCGCGTCGATGGCGCGGCGGCCATAGTGACGCGCGCGGCGCATCGTGTCCGCGAGCGCGTCGGTCGAGTGGATAAGGCGTGTGGCGTGGGCGAGGTCGTGGTCCGAAATGCGCTCGCCCTGGACCGCCGCTTTCCAGAAGGATCGGTCTTCGGTCGAGCCGCGCGCGAAGGCGAGGATCAGCGGAAGCGTCATCTTGCCTTCGCGGAAATCGTCGCCCTGGCCCTTGCCCATGGTAGCTTCGTCGGACGAATAATCGATTGCGTCGTCGACCAATTGGAAGGCGATCCCCAGATTGCGGCCGTAGCTTTCGAGCGCTTCTTCGGCTTCCTCGCCAGCCTCTGCGACGACCGGCGCGATCCGGCAGGCGGCGGCGAATAATGCGGCGGTCTTGGCGCCGATAATATGCAGATAATGTTCCTCGCTTGTGTCGATCTGACGCTGTGCGGTGAGCTGATCGACTTCGCCCTCGGCGATCACCGCCGAGGCGTGGCTGAGGATTTTTAGGACCTTGAGGCTGCCGTCCTCGACCATCAGTTCGAAGGCGCGGCTGAACAGGAAATCGCCGACCAGCACGCTTGCCGGATTGCCCCAGATGAGGTTAGCGGCGCGCTTGCCTCGGCGCATTGCGCTCAAATCGACGACGTCGTCGTGGAGGAGGGTTGCGGTGTGGATAAACTCTACGGCGGCGGCGAGCCGATGGTGGCGGGTGCCGCAATAATCGAGCAGTGCCGCGCTGGCGAGGGTCAGCATTGGGCGCATCCGCTTGCCACCGCCGGCGATGAGGTGGCCGGCAAGCTCGGGGATCAGTGCGACATTCGATTGCATTCGCCCGAGGATGACCGAATTGACCGCGTTCATGTCGCCCGCGACGAGCGCGATCAGAGGGTCGAGCGAGGGGGCATGGGCGCCGGTGATGCTGCGGATAGAGGCGGTCACCGGCGCGCCTTAGCCGAGGCGGGGAGGGGACGCAAAGCGGCGAGGGGGATCAGCCCGCGGGAAGCGACAAGGTAACGAGCAATCCGCCGAGGTCCTCGCTTTCACCCAGGCTGACCGATCCGCCGTAGATTTCGGCGACATCGCGGACGATCGCGAGGCCGAGCCCGGTGCCGGGCTTGCCAGTGGTGTCGAGGCGTTTGCCGCGTGTGAAGAGTTCATCGCGTTCAGCCTGGGCGATCCCCGCGCCGTCATCCTCGATGATGATCGCGACGAGGCCTTTGGCCGGGGGCTCGACCGTAACGAACACGCGGCCGCCGCCATATTTTGCGGCGTTCTCGACGAGATTGCCGAGCATTTCATCCAGGTCCTGGCGCTCGACTCGGGCTTCGGCCTTGCGATCACCGGCGAGGTCGATGGTGACGTTTTCGTAGAGCCGGTCGACGGCGCGCTGGACCGCTTCGGCGCTGGTCCAGACGGTCGCGCGCGCCTGGGCCGAGGCGCGCCGGCCGATGGCGCGGGCACGGGCGAGGTGGTGGTCGACCTGGCGGCGCATGGTCGAGGCTTCGCGGCAAACGGTTGTGACAAGGTCGGGGGCCTGCGCGGTGGCGGCGTTGGTAATGACGGTGAGCGGGGTCTTGAGCGCATGGGCGAGATTGCCGGCGTGGCGCCGCGCCTCCTCGGCCTGGGCCTCGCTGTGCGCGAGCAGATCGTTGATTTCATCGACCAGAGGATTGATTTCCAGAGGGAAGTCCTCCGCGATGCGGGTCTGGCGGCCCGAGCGGATCGCGACCACTTCGCGGCGGACTCGACGGAGTGGCCACAGCCCGTAAAAGGCCTGAAGCGCGGCAAGTGCGAGCAGGCCGAGACCGAGTGCCGCGAAACTGCGGAACAGGGTTGCGCGGAGGTCGGCGATCTGGCCGTCGATCGCGTCGCGGGACTGAGCAATCTGGAAGCGCCAGCGCACTTTCGAACCCGGAAGAATGACGTCGCGCTCAAGCATGCGGAGTGGCTCGCCGTCAAATTCGGCGCTGTCGCGCTTGTGGAGGTCGACGTCGTTGTGATCCTCGACGCGCAAGCGGCGGTCCCACAGGGAGCGCGAGGGGAAGGTATCGGCTCCTTCGCCCGAAATCTGGAAATAGGCGCCTGAATAGGGTTCGAGAAAGCGTTGATCGGCGGGCGGGCGGGAGAATCGAACTTCGCCGCCGGGCCCGATTTCGGATGCCGCAATCATCGCGTTGAGGACGAATTCAAGTTGGGCGTCAAAATTCTTGACGATCGATCGCGAGAGGACGCGGTCGAGCGCGAAGCCGCCGATCAGAAGCAACAGGCCAATCCAGATCGCCGCTATGCCGATCATTCGCTGGGTCAGCGAGCCGCCGCGGCGCCGCTTGCCGGTAGGCTTCCCGTCAGTGATTGCAGCCTCAGGCGCGCCTTGGCTCAAGCGGCGACGTCCTCGAGACTATAGCCAAGCCCGCGAATGGTGGTGATGACGTCTGCGCCGAGTTTCTTGCGGATACGCGTGACGAACACCTCGATCGTGTTCGAATCCCGGTCAAAATCCTGATCGTAGATATGTTCGATCAGTTCGGTGCGGCTAACAACCTTGCCCTTGTGGTGCATCAGATAGGACAGGAGCTTATATTCCTGAGCGGTCAATTTGACGGGTTCGCCCGCCTTGGTGACCTTGCCTGAGCGCGTATCGAGGCGGATGTCGCCGGCGATCAGCTCCGACGAGGCGTTGCCAGAGGCGCGCCGGATCAGCGCGCGCAGGCGGGCGATAAGCTCCTCAGTCTGAAATGGCTTGGCGAGATAATCGTCGGCGCCCGCGTCCAGACCCGCTACCTTGTCGGACCAGCTGTCGCGCGCGGTGAGGACGAGCACCGGCATCCGCTTGCCGTCCTTGCGCCAACGGTCGAGCACGGTCAGGCCGTCGACTTCGGGAAGGCCGAGATCGAGTACCACCGCGTCGTAATTCTCGGTCGAGCCAAGATAATGGCCGTCCTCGCCGTCAGTGGCGAGGTCGACCGCATAGCCCGCGCCTTCAAGGGTCGAACGCAATTGCCGCCCGAGATTGGGTTCGTCCTCAACGATCAAGACGCGCATGCGAGAAGGCTCCAATTGTTCATGTGCCGCATCAACCCGCGCCGACGGCAAGGGTTGCGGCTGCATAACAAAGCTGGGGCAAAGCAGCGAAAAGTCAATCGCGGCGCTTAATCAGGCCTCAGTTTCCAGAGCGGCGGACGATGCGGCCGGTGGAAGCGTCGACATCGACCCAGATCACATGGCCCTGGTCCATGAATTTGAGGCGATAGGTTTCGCCCTTGAACTCGGGACCGAGGTAATCGGCGCCGCCCATGTGCGGCATGACCCGGCGTTCGATCATCGGCAGCGGCATCGATCGGCCGTCACGAGTCGCGCGGAAGGCCCGGTCCTGGTCGCGCGGGCGCTCATTCTGAGCAAGACGGATATCGCCGGGGAACTCGATCGGCGCGGCCAGGATCGAGCCGCCCGCGAATCCAGTGGGATTGGCGAGCAATGGGCCGCCGGCAAGCATGGCGGCGCCAAACGTCACTGCAAGGGTCCGATAAAGGCTCATCGCGTTTCTCATGCCGACACTTGTAAGATCAAAGCTTTGAATGACTTATGAATGACATCACCGATGCGTGATGAAAATCCGAGCCGCGAATGGGCAGGGTGGCTCAGCCGGAAGATACAATCAAGGTCTGTCGGATGAGCAGTAGCGCTTTCACCTTGGCCGAACAGGCTCTACCGGGCGGCGATGGCACCCCCGATATTGTCTTTCGAGAAGCTCGGCCTCGTTCAGGGCGAAGGCTGGCTGTTTCGCGGGCTCGATATTCATATCGGGCCGCGCGACCGGCTTGCGCTGATCGGACGTAATGGCGCGGGCAAGACGACGCTGCTGAAATGCCTCGCCGGGATGATCGAGACCGACGAAGGTTTGCGCAAGATTGTCCCCGGGACGCGGGTCGTCTTGCTCGAGCAGGACCCGGCGATGGTTGGATCGAGCACGCTCGGCGATTGGGTGCTTGCGGGCGAGGGCGCGCCGCAAGCGCATCAGGCGGCCTCGATTGCCGACCAGATCGGGATCGACCTTGGCCGCGACGTCGCGACCGCAAGCGGGGGCGAGCGGCGGCGGGCGGCGATTGTGCGTGCGCTGGCGCAGGAACCCGACGTGCTGCTGCTCGACGAGCCGACCAACCATCTCGACCTCCGGGCGATCGACTGGCTTGAGGATTGGCTGTCGCGGTTCCGTGGAGCGTTCATCGTCATCAGCCACGACCGCACCTTTCTGACCCGGCTGACCAAATCGTGCCTGTGGCTCGATCGTGGTACGATTCGCCGTGCGGAAATTGGATTCGGAGGCTTCGATGCCTGGACCGATGCGGTTTACGCCGAGCAGGAGCGCGCCGCGCACAAACTCGACGCCAAGCTGAAGCTCGAGGCGCACTGGCTCGAGCGCGGGGTGACCGCTCGGCGGAAGCGCAATCAGGGGCGGCTGGCGAAACTTTATGAGATGCGGGCGGAGCGAGCGGCGATGCTTGGGCCGGCGGGCGCGGCCAAGCTTGGGCTTGCGCGCGACGAGGTCAAGACCAAGACCGCGATCGAGGCGCAGCACATCTTCAAAAGCTTTGTCGAGCGGCCGATCATCAAGGATTTCAGCCTGCGCATTCAGCGTGGCGACCGGATCGGGCTGGTCGGCGCCAATGGCGCGGGTAAGACCACTTTGCTTAAGCTGCTGACCGGCGAGTTGAAGCCCGATGCGGGGAAAGTGATTCAGGCCAAGACGCTCGACGGGATCGTGATCGACCAGCAGCGCAAGCTGATGGCGCCCGAGCGGCGGGTACGCGATGTGCTTGCCGAGGGCGGCGACTGGATCGACGTTCGCGGGGTCAAGAAGCACATCAAGGGCTATTTGAAGGAATATCTGTTCGACCCGTCGCTGACCGACGCGCCGGTGGGGACATTGTCGGGGGGTGAGCGGTCGCGGCTGTTGCTAGCGCGGGAATTCGCCCGAGCATCCAATTTGCTGGTGCTCGACGAGCCGACCAACGATCTCGACCTCGAGACGCTCGATCTGCTTCAGGAAGTGATCGCCGATTATGACGGGACGGTGCTGATCGTCAGCCATGACCGCGATTTCCTCGACAAGACGGTGACGGTGACGCTCGGGCTCGATGGATCGGGGAAGGTAGATATCGTTGCGGGCGGTTATGAGGATTGGGTGCGGCAGCGGGGCGCGGTGAAGTTGCAGTCACCGAAAGCGAAGGGCAGCAACCCTTCGGCTGTTCGCGGGTCTGCTTCCCTGTCTACGCAGGCAAACAAGAAGTTGTCGTTCAAAGATCAGCGCGATCTCGACCGCTTGCCCGCCGAAGTCGAACGCCTCGAACGCGAAATCGCGGGCAACGAGGCGGCGCTCCACGATCCCGACCTGTTCATCAAGGACCCGGACCGGTTCGCCGCGCTGTCAAACGCAATCGAAGCCAAGCGAGCTGAGAAGGACGCGGCGGAGCATCGCTGGCTGGAGGTGGCGGAAATAGCCGAGGCCTTGACCCCGTAGTTTTGCCGATGTCCGCTTACGACCGATTACGGACATTCAAGGTCGCAGCGTCTCCACATATTCGCGCATCGCTTTGGCAACATCTAGTGCTCGCGAATGGATGCCCGCGATTGCATCCAGTCCCATGTGCTCAGTCTCAATCCTAGCCAGATAATCAGCGACTTCCTCTTCCGACTTGCCGTTCCAAAGCTGACCAGCGGCTTGAAGAATGTATGTGTCGTATTCGTCCGCAGGCCATCCATCCTTCGGTCCGCCAACCCCGATGGGGTCCCACTTAGCCCAACCTATCTCGCGGAGGGCCGATAGATCAAAAGAAGGGCGAGTGGTCATAGGCGCAGCTTACACGGCGATTGTCGCCTTTCCACCCATAGCGAACATCAGGCGCTCAGTTGGTACTGCTTGAGCAGATCGTAAAGCGTCGGTCGGCTGATTCCGAGGAGTTTAGCGGCGCTTGAGATGTTGTGCTCGGTGCGGGTCAGTGCCTGGTGGATAACGCGGCGGTCTGCCACCTCGCGGGCGGCGCGGAGGTTGATTGGCATGTTGCCATCGGCCGTCGGACTTGAGCGGAGATCAAGATCGGCGGCGCCGAGCAACTTGCCATCAGCCATGATCACCGCGCGCTTGATGCGGTTTTCAAGCTCCCTGACGTTACCGGGCCAGGGATAAGCGTCGATGGCCTCGATCGCATCGGGGGCGAGGCCCTGCACCGGGACTTTCATTTCGCGAGCGAAGCGGTTGGTGAAGTGGCGTGCGAGCAACAGGGCGTCGCCCGAGCGCTCGGCGAGGCTGGGGATGGGGATGACGATTTCGGCCAGGCGGTAATAGAGGTCGTCGCGAAAGCGGCTGCTGGCGATCATCGCGTCGAGATTCTGGTGGGTAGCGCAGATGATGCGCGTGTCGACCGCGATTCCGACCCGACCGCCGATGCGTTCGATCACCCGCTCCTGAAGGAAGCGGAGCAATTTGACTTGCAGGGCGAGCGGGATGTCGCCGACTTCGTCGAGAAACAGGGTTCCGCCCTGTGCCTGCTCGATCTTGCCGGGGCTGGTCTTGACCGCGCCGGTGAAGGCGCCGCGCTCGAATCCGAACAATTCGGCCTCGAGGAGATTTTCGGGGATGGCGGCGCAGTTGATCGCGACGAATTCGCGCGATGCCCGCGGGCTATTGTCGTGGACCGCTCGGGCGAGCAATTCCTTGCCGGTGCCGCTCGCGCCGAGCAGCATCACCGAGACGTTGGCGGACGCGACCCGCTCGATCGTGCGCGCGACTTTGAGCATTTCGGGTGCGGCAGAGACGATTGCGCCGAGCATGTTTGTGCCTTCGCGAGTTTCGGCGAGACGGCGATTTTCGCACTCAATGTCGTGGAGGTGAAACGCGCGAGCGACGATCAGCCCGAGTTCGTCGATGTCGACCGGCTTGCGGTAGAAATCATAGGCGCCAAGCGCGATCGCCTTGAGCGCGCTCTCGCGAGCGGCGTGGCCAGAGGCGACGATCACTTTGATGTCTGGTTTGAGCGCGAGAATGTCGGTCAGCGTGGCGAAGCCTTCACTGGTGCCGTCTGGATCGGGCGGAAGGCCGAGATCCAGCGTCACTACTGCCGGCTCGTGAAGGCGCATCAGGTCGATCGCGGTAGCGCGGTCGTGCGCGGCGACGATTCGATAGCCTTCATAAGCCCATTTAAGCTGGCGCTGGAGGCCCTCGTCATCTTCGACGATGAGCAGGACTGGGAGGTCTGGAGCGGTCATGCGGCGATCCGTCTCGGCAAGGGTAAGGAGATGGTGAAGCGGGTACCGCGGCCAGGGCGGCTATCAACGGCGAGGCGGCCGCCCATTGCCGCGATCAGCGACCGGGCCTCGAACGCGCCGATCCCGAAGCCATCATGCTTGGTCGAGGCGAAGGGTTGAAACAGGCGGTTGCGGATGAAATCCGCGTCCATCCCTGCGCCTTTGTCGGCAATTGCAATCGACGCGCCATCCTCATTGGCGACGACGCGAACCGAAACCGGAGCGGTCCGCGGGCTGGCGTCGATGGCATTGTTGAGCAAGTGGCTGATTGCCTGCTCAAGTGCCGCGGGATCGGCAATCACTGTAAGTGCGGTATCGCCCGACAAATGAACGTCGTGGCGGCGACGGCACGAGGCCACCGCAGCCGAAAGCAGACCGCGTAGCTCGATCGGCTGCAAATTAAGTTCTCGGGCCTCGCGCTGCGGCCCGATGCGGGAGAGAAGCTCGTTCATCTTGCCGACCGAGCCCTTTAAAGTCGCGATCATGTCGGCGCGGAATTCGGGATTTTCGGAATGGCGCTCGGCATTGCGCGACACGAGTGTCAATTGGCTAACGAGATTCTTGATGTCGTGGAGGATGAAGGCGAAGCGGCGGTTGAAATCGTCGAACTGGCGGACATCCGCAATCGCCTGCTGGCCATGTGCTTCGGCAAGCGTGGAGGCGGCCTGGCGTCCGGCGGTGCGGAGCAGGTCATAATCTTCCCAGTCGAGCGCGCGCTGATAATCGGGCGCGGCGAGAACCACGAGCGCGATAAGCCGTTCTTCGTGGATCAGTGGAATGCCGGCCCATGCGTTCGGCTCGGCAAGGAGGGCGGCCGGGATTGCGAGCCGCGCATCGCGGGCCCCGTCCCAACCGCCGCGGCGTGCCTCGAAATTGACAATCCGTCCGTCGTTCGCGATTGCGCGCCAGAAAGCGGCAGCCGCTTCGTGGCCCGCGGCCGCGGCGGGGTGCGCCGCGCCGGGCCAGTGCCAATCGGCCGCGGGGCTGAACGTCGCGCCCTCCTCAAGCGTAAGCAAAATTCCCCCGGGGGCGTCGAGAATATCGGCGAAGGCCTTGACCACGCGTTCGCCGAGGGGAGCGGCCCCGGGTCCCCACGCGCCAAGGGTCTGAGTGAACCGCAGCCATTCGGCTCGGTAATCGTAACGGTGCTCGAACAAATGTTTGGCAAGCTTGACCTTAAGCCAGCCGCGGGCACGCGAACTGGGCAGTAGGACAAGTGCGGCGAGCGTCATCACCGCCATCAGCGCGACTGCGACATCTCTACCCAGAACGATCCCAGTGCCACGAAGCACCGTGGCAATAACCGCCATGGTCGCAAAGTAGGCGCAGATCGCTAGAAGCGACAATGATTGGAAGGTGGCAGCGCGAGACAAGCGTATTTGCCAGCCTTCGCCGCGTGCCCCGCCGAGCGCCAGAAAAGGCGCGGTGGCCGCTACTGCCAGCCCTCGCCACTCGAACAGGACGTCCGCCGAGGCGCTGCTGAAGAAGGCGACGGTGTAGAGATTGAGATCAAATGCCCACATTAGAGCCAGCGCAAGCATGGCGAGGCGGATGCTGCCGCGGCTTGCGGGAGCGGCCTGTGCGTAAAGGTTGTGAACTAACACCAGCGAACCCGCCGCCGCTGTCAGGCGGAGCAAAGTAGCCGTCGAAACCAGTGTGGGGGTGGCGCCAGCGTCGGGATGCAGCAGCGAGAGCGCATCGATCGCCATCTGTAGGCTGAGTACGCAGGCGACTGCGGCGTAAACGGGCTTAACTCCGCGTTGGCGATCATTAACTGCGCCCATCTCCGCTAATCGGTAAAGCACCCCGACCCAGACGAGGTTGCGTGCGGTTTCGGAATAATCGGCGAGTATCGAGGACGGCTCGAGCGCAGTTAGCCATGCCCAGCAAGCGGTCAAAGCTAGTGCCGCAAGCAATACGCGTTGTCCGCCGCCAATGTGAATTCCGCGGCGGACTTCCCATAGCACGAGGGTCGCGAACATTGCGGTGGCGAGCGCATGCGACCAAAAGGCGACCGAACTGCTCATGGAAGAGCAAGTGTAAGCAAGACCGACATGCTCGACTTGTCGCATATCTTTACAAAGAATAGGTGAACGGCGGCACGGATCACTGCTTGCGCATGTCCGGCCCGACGAGAGGAAAATAATGGTACAGAATGAACAAGTTCGGGTTCGCCCGGTGATCCTGGCGGGAGGATCGGGGACTCGGCTGTGGCCGATGTCGACCCCGGCTCGGCCCAAGCATTTGCTGCCGCTAATCGGCGATGGCACCTTGCTCGCGCAGACTCTCGCGCGATTTGACGATGCCAAGCGATTCGGACCGCCGCTGGTCGTTGCCAATCAGGCGCAGGGTGAGGAATTGGAAGCGCTACTCGGCCAGATTGCCGGAGCGCAACTTGTGCTCGAGCCGCTAAAGCGCGACAGTGCCCCGGCGATTGCGCTTGCGGCGCTGATTGCCGAGCCTGACGATTTGTTGCTGATTACGCCCAGCGACCAGCATATTGCCGACGTCGGGGCGTTTCATTCAGCAATCGATGCCGGGTGCGAAGCCGCTGAGCAGGGTGAAATCGTAACGTTCGGGATCGAACCCGATTATCCGGCGACCGGCTTCGGCTATATCGCCGCGGGACCGGGCGATCCCAACGCGCAAAACGGTGGAGTGCGGCGGGTCGAACAGTTCATCGAGAAGCCCGATGCGGATCATGCGCAATCCTTGCTCGATGCAGGCGGTCATTATTGGAACGCGGGGATTTTCCTGGCGCGCGCATCGACCTGGCGCGACGCGCTTGCACGACATGTTCCGGAAATGGTCGAGGCCGCGCGACGCGCATTGAAGGCAGCGCCCGAGCAGGGCGGAGTGATCCGCCCCGACCGCGAGGAATTCGCGCGCTCACCGGCGCAATCGATTGATTATGCAGTGATGGAAAAGGAACGCGCTATTTCGGTTGTTCCGGTCAGCATGGGCTGGTCGGACATCGGCAGCTGGCAAGCCTTGTTCGACGCCGCGATCCGCGATGCCGACGACAATAGCGTCAGCGATGGCCACACCGCGCTCGACAGCCGAAGCACGTTGATCCGATCGACCGGGCCGCGCGTAGCGGCGATCGGGGTCGAGGGACTGATCATCGTCGCCACCCCCGAAGCGGTGCTGGTCGTGCCGCGCAACCAGTCGCAGCGCGTGCGTGAGGCGGCGGCCTGGTTCGATCAGGAGAATCTGAAATGACGCTTCGCCGGATTGGCACCAGCGACATGATGGTCGCGCCGCTTGCGCTTGGTGGAAATGTCTTCGACTGGACCGCGGACGAGGCAGCCAGCTTCGCCATCCTCGACGCGTTCGTCGATGCCGGGGGCACGATGATCGACACGGCTGATGTTTATTCGGCGTGGGTCCCCGGGCATAAGGGCGGGGAGAGCGAAAGACTGATCGGGCGCTGGCTTAAACGCGACCCGGCGAAGCGCGACAAGGTGGTCATTGCAACCAAGGTCGGATTCATGGCCGGGCTTTCGCCGGAGACGATCGCGCCGGCGTGCGACGCCTCGCTTGAGCGGCTGGGGCTCGATCGGATCGACCTTTATTATCAACATACCGACGATGCCAAAGTGCCGCTTGCCGATAGCCTTGGGGCGTTCGACGCGTTGCTTCGCGCGGGCAAGATTCGCGGGGTCGGATTGAGCAATTTCACCGCGGAGCGGGTCGAGGAGGCGCTTGGCGCAGGTATCGCCAATGGCCTGACGCTGCCCGTGGCGTTGCAGCCGTGGTACAATCTGGTCGAGCGCAAGAAGTTCGAGGGTCAGCTGGCCGATCTCGCGCTTGCCCAGGGGTTGTCCGTGTTTCCTTATTACAGCCTCGCCAACGGGTTCCTGACCGGCAAATATCGTTCAAAAGAGGACCTTGGCAAAAGCCCGCGCGGGCTGCGCACCGTCGAATATCTGGAGGGGCGCGGGCCGCGCGTGCTTACCGCGCTTGACGAGGTCGCGGCGGACACCGGGCAGAGCCTTGCGACGGTAGCGCTGGCATGGACCAAGGCTCAGCCCGGGATAACGGCTCCGATTGCAAGCGCAACGAGCCTTGAGCAGTTCAGGGATCTGGCGGCGGCGTTGACGCTGGAGTTGAGTCCGGGGCAGATCGAGGCACTGAATCGGGCCAGCGAGTAAGCGCTTCAGCCTTCGGGGATAAGCTCGATCACGTCGGTCAGCGATTCGAAGGTGGGGGCGGGGATGACGATTCGCCAGCGTTTTGGCTCGATGCGCTCTACCCAGCCCGCGACATCGCGCTCAGGATCGCCTCCGTAACGCATCGCGCGGGTCTCGTCGCCAAGGACGAGCGTGCCGAGGAACACCTGGCGCAGCGCATCGCCGGGCAGGATTACCCCGTCATGGCGCTGGGGTCCGCTCATTTTGGCGAAGCTTTGGGCGACAGCCTCTTGGCGGATCCGGCAGGTGAAGCCGGGGTAAGCGACATAATTGAGCGGGCTCCCCCTCTTCGCGCCGAGCTTGATGACGCGGCATCGGTAGCGGCCGTTGGGGATTGGTCCTGGGATCGCCGCGTCGGGATCGAGCAGGCGGCCTTCGCGTGCGACTTCGGTGGCGTGGCTGGTGCGCGCACGGGCCAGTCCGGCGGCAAAGGATGACCGCCATTCGCGTAGCCGCTCGGCATCACTGCTGGTAGCGATGGAGCGCCAGTTGGTAGCGCGCATGTCGGGCGATCGACCAGTGGCGCAGCCGAGCGGCAGAAGCAGCAGCGCGGCGATGATCAGGCGGGTCATGTCGACCTTTCTATTGCGCGGTCCAACCGCCGTCCATGCTGAGATTAGCGCCGGTTATCGACGAGGCCTCATCGCGCGCGAGGAACAAAGCAAAGGCGGCGACTTCTTCCGGAGTGACGAACTGTTTAGTCGGTTGGGCGGCGAGGAGAACGTCGTTGATGACCTGATCGCGAGTGAGGCCGCGTGCCTTCATCGTGTCCGGGATCTGCGCTTCGACAAGGCCAGTCCAGACATAGCCGGGGGAGATGCAATTGACGGTCACGCCGTCCTGAGCGGTTTCGAGCGCGACCGATTTGGTGAAGCCGGCGACGCCGTGCTTGGCGGCGACATAGGCAGACTTGTTGGGCGAGGCGACAAGGCTGTGCGCTGAAGCGGTGTTGATGATCCGGCCCCATTTCTTGGCGCGCATTGCCGGAAGCGCGAGCCGCGTGGTGTGGAACACGGCGGTCAAATTGATGGCGAGGATCGCGTCCCATTTTTCGGGCGGAAATTCGACGATTGGCGAAACGAATTGGATACCGGCATTGTTGACGAGGATGTCGGGGCTGCCGATCTCCGCGGTGCAGCGCGAGATCATCGCATAGATTGCGGATGCATCGCCGAGGTCGGCACTGTCATGCAGCGCGGTGGCGCCCGACGCCTGCGCAAGCTCGGCGCGGATTTCCTCGATCGCGTCCTTGTCGCCAAAGCCGTTAATCATCACCGCCGCGCCCTCGGAGGCGAACAAACGCGCGATTGCGAGGCCGATGCCGGAGGTCGATCCGGTGACGAGTGCGCGTTTTCCTCTGAGCAGCATAGAATTTTCTCCTTGTAGGGGAACGCTGTCGCGGTGAGTGCTTGCTTTTGCAACCGTTACGGGCGTGAAGCATTCTACAAGCGAGACACAGGGGAGAGCGGACATGCGTTTCGGCGATTCACCCGAGAGCAGCAATTTCGAGGATCGAACCGGGCAGAGTGGCGGGATGTCGCTCGGAGGAATGGGCGGCGGGCTTGGGATGATCCTGAGCCTGGTCGCGTCGCGATTCGGGATTGTTGGAATTTTAATTCTCGCGCTCGGCTACTGCGCACTGTCGAGCCTTGGCGGCGGTGGATTGCTCGGTGGGGGCGGATCACCCAGCAGCACTGGGGAATCGCGCCTGACGGCCGAGCAGCAGCGGGTGTTGGTTGGAACCCTTCAATCCACCGAACAGGTGTGGGGCCAGATCTTTCAGCAAGCTGGCGCGACATATCAGCCGCCGAAGCTCATCGCATATAGTAATAACGGCCAATCGGGTTGCGGCGCGGCGCAAGCGGCGATGGGCCCATTCTACTGCCCGACGGATACGAAAATCTACATCGACCCAACCTTCTTCGACGAATTGACTCGTCGCTTCGGCGCTCCCGGCGATGCGGCACAGGCCTATGTCGTCGCGCATGAGGTCGGCCATCATGTTCAGAACCTTGAAGGCACGCTTGATCGAGCGCAGTCGGCGCAGGGGTCGGCGGGGCGGGCCGCTGGAAATCAGATTCAGGTCGGGGTCGAGCTTCAGGCGGATTGCTACGCCGGTGTCTGGGCGAAGCGGTCCGGACTCCTTGAAGCGGGCGATATCGAGGAAGGGATGAAGGCCGCCGAGGCGATTGGCGACGATACGCTTCAGCAGCAAAGCCAGGGGCGCGTAGTGCCAGAGAGCTTCACCCACGGATCCTCCGCGCAGCGGCGTGAAGCACTGAGCCGCGGGTTGCAGTCGGGCGATCCGGCACAGTGCAATTACGCGCGTTGATCAGGCTGGCGCGATGGACGGCGGTGATTGCCGCCGCCCTCGCGCTCAAGAGGTCGTCTCGGCCTGACAGGCGCTGACGCTCACCATAGTCTAACTATGGCGGCTCACAGTTTCACAAGCATCTTGCCGGTGTTCGCGCCGGTGAACAGGCCGAGGAAGGCCTCGGGGGTGCGTTCGAGACCTTCCACGATGGTCTCGCGCGGCTTGACCTGCCCGCTTGCGAGCCAGCCGCCCATCTCCTCGTAGAACTGGCCCATTCGGTCGAGATAATCGGTGTAAATGAAGCCCTGGAGACGGATACGCATGGCAATTACGCGCATGATGTAGCGAAAGGCGGCTGGCTCGCCGCCATTATAGCCGTCGATCATTCCGCAGATTGCGAAACGCGCGTTCTGGCGAGCAAGTGCGAAGGCGGCGTCGAGGTGCTCACCGCCGACATTGTCGAAATAGACGTCGATGCCTTTGGGCGCAGCTTCGGCGAGCTGTTTCAGCAGCGGGCCCGCCTTGTAGTCGACGACCTGGTCGGCGCCCAGCGATCGGACAAAATCGCATTTCTCCCCGCCGCCGGCTGATCCGATTACGGTCATGCCTTCCGCCTTGGCGATCTGGACCACCGCCGACCCGACGGCCCCTGCGGCTGCGGAGACGAAGACCGTGTCGCCTTCCTTTGCCTGCGCGGCTTCGAGCAGTCCGAAATAAGCAGTCGCGCCGGTGAGGCCGAGGTTTCCGAGGAACGCCTGCGGTTCAGCGCCGATCGTGGGCAATTTATTAAGCGCAGCGCCGGGAAGCACTGCCCCGTCGCGCCAGCCAGCCATGTGGAGGACGATATCGCCGGGTGTAAAACCTTCAGCGCGGCTTTCGACGACTTCGCCGACGGCGCCGCCCTCCATCGGGGCGTCGAGCTGAAACGGCGGAACGTAGGATTTCACGTCGTTCATCCGCCCGCGCATGTAGGGATCGACCGACAGCCAGCGGTTGGCGACGCGAACCATGCCATCGTCAAGCGGCGGGAGCGCGACATCCTTTAGTTCGAAGTCCCCTGTTGCTGGCATTCCATCGGGGCGGCGCATGAGGTGCCAAGCTTTGGCCATTGTCCATCTCCTTGAATCACGAGCGGTTTCGATAGGAGGGAAAGCAGGCAAGCAAAAGGCCCGGCCGCAGGGGATGAGCGGCCGGGCCCTGGGCTGCCTCGCCATGACAGCGAGGCGGTTATCAGGCGTTAGTAGGTGCCCGAAAAACTGCGGTTGAGGATGTGTGCGCCGGGCTCACCCTGATCATCGCCTTCGAACAAAGCGCGGTCGCGTTCCTCGCTGCCCCACGCCGATTTCGCTTCCTCGGCGGGCTTGTCGAGAATGACCCGGTCGCCTTCGACGCGGTCGATCATCGCGCAGCTGAGCGAGTGGTGTTGTCCGTCGCTGCTGTCGTTCTTGGTGAGGATGATCCGGTCGCCGCGAACTTTGTCGACCGTACCGACCGGCTGTTCGTCGGCGCCAACCACCGTCATTTGCTCGCGGATTGAACCGAGCATCTGACGCTTGGTTTGGCGGGTCGAGCGCCAGTTCGAAAAGTCGCTTTCGAACTTCGACTGATTTTCGCGGCGATAGGATTCATAATCGCGGTCGAGATCGTCGATTTGGCGCTGACGCCATTCACCATAGTGGCGATCGTGAGCGGGCGTCGCCGAGGCCATGGCTCCGTAACCGCCGCTCGAAATGCCGCGCTCGTCGCGAATTGCCCGGCCGTAGTCGCCTGTCATCGGCTGATAGTCGTCGCGGTGCGATTGGCGCTCAGAGAGGCCGCGTTCGTCGCGGTGGCCACCGCGGTCGGTTTGGGTTGGGCTGAGCGATTGCGGGCGGCGCCCGCGAGACTGATCAAAGCGCGGATCGAACCGATCGTCGCTGCGTGGGTGACGATCATGGTCCTCATCGCCAAACCAGTTGGAGATTTGCTCGCCTGCGCGCTCCAAAAAACCACGCTCGTCGCGGTCGTCGCGATCGCTTCTTGGGCGCGAGCGGTAGTCGCCTGAACTCGCGCGTGAAGGGCGGCTATTGCGGTCATCGCGGCCGCGGTCATAGCGATTATCTGCCATGGAAATTTCCTCCTGTTCGATATGCCTCGGAAGTTTCGAGGTCCTATGTGCATAACGAACTGGCGCAAGGCAGCGTTCCGTTCACGGCGCTCGGACGAGCGCCCCTGACGACCAGCCGAAAAAGGCGGGGCGGAGCCGTTGCTACTATGTCAAAGCGAGGCTATTGGAGCGCCACTCGAAGGCTTGGGAAGCCAGATTTTCGGGATTCGAACGGGGTGCGGGGCTGTAGCTCAGATGGGAGAGCGCTGCAATCGCACTGCAGAGGTCAGGAGTTCGATCCTCCTCAGCTCCACCAGCCCCCCGTTCACCGAAAACCGACCTCAGTCGTTAGTGCGGATCCAGAAGGTTACCGCC
>DATLXR010000025.1:0-60448 GCA_035575595.1 Sphingomicrobium sp. | reverse complement strand
TTGCGGGCACGCCTCTCGTCATGGATTTCGGAGCCGATGCGCAAGCGGAAGGATCATGGGTTCGAACAGATGGCGGCGAAAAACTGGGGCCGGTGGGCGTTAGCATCCGTTGCGACCGCGAAAAGGGAAGCTGCATTTCTGCGACCGTGAACTCGCATGGGACGAATTTCTTTGCGCCTGATATTTCCATTTTCCCGGCGACCTTCACAAAGGACGCGATTACCTATGTTGATGATTTTCCGACTTGCGTTCTCTACCGCACAACAATCGATCTGAAACAGGAACGCGCCACCTCTTCCCGCATCCTTAAGCCGGGGGCGAAGGCAGACGGGGAATGTAAGGCCATTCGAGAGCCTGTAATTCGCATGGAGCTTGGCACAGCGCCGATAGACACGAAACCCTTGGAAGATCACTTTGTCCCGTTGCTCAGTTTGTTGCTTCCGGTCCTTGCCTTCGTGTTCTAGCGCTTCTGAATCGTGACGCCTGAAGATCCGCAGATTGAACGACACAGAACGGTTGACTTCGCATGCTTCAACATGATGATACCGGTCGACGCAGGTCGCCTTTTTCGAGCCATTAATGGCGTGCCGCTTGACCTTCATATGCGTAGCACCAAACACAAGGGAATGCGGGACCTGGTAAGCATAATCGGGAGCTTATTGGCGTCACTCATAATGGTGTTAGCGATGGGTGTCGCAGCCGCAATCTTCTTGTGCGGGGGCGCAGTGATAGGAGTTTTTGCGACGATGTATCTGACCGGCAACGAAGCACTGTCGATGGGGATGGGGCTGGTAGTGTCAATCGTATGGTGGGCAGCTTTGGGGTTGGTGATGAAGCGCCGTAGAAATACTGAGGGCTGAGGCCTCCAGACCGGCGCGGATCGAAATTAGTTAGTTTCAAAGGCCTCACGGCGTTGAGCCTCCTTGCTGTCGTCAGATGCTGACAACCGACGGAAGCCCCGAGTAACTTAATAAACACGCGGCCATCTCAGCAGCGGTGATCTCGCCAGTAGCGTGCCCAGCGAACCGCGCCGCCAGTCCGAACCACTTCGCACGAGAGATCACCGAATGTCGGCGAGATGCACCAGGCGGCAGTTCGCGATCCACCAGCCGACCCACTCGACCTGCACTCCATAACTGGAGAACGAACGAGCACATGGCCGTGAGCCAAACGTCCTGTTGGGCCACCGAGCAATCGGACGAGCCTATCGCGTGCGTCCACGCCACTCACCTCAGGGCAGGGCTGACTTCGTTTGCACGTATCGTCAATTTCACGCGCCGCCACGCCTGCAATTCTGACCTTTGGTCCTTCGGCACACCAAACAGGCCCGTCGCCATCCCAGACCGCGACTGGCGTACAAGCAAAGGTGTAACCGGCGGCAATCACAGCACCGACCGCTAAGATCACTCGCAGCCTACGCCGTCATCATCGCGGTCCAGGTGGGGTCCATAGCCAGCGTCCCCGCGCCTGGCGGGCGCAGCACCAGCGTTGCGGGCAGCAGTGCAATTTCGGAATGCACCGCCGTTATTGCCAGCCGGAGTTTTATTATTGTCGGAAAGGCTCAACTTGCCGCTGCGATGGCAGTGATAACCGCCATTCTTTCGGTCGTTATGGCAGCCTTCGGAGTTCAGACCGCCGCCGTGAGCACTTGCTGGGGACGTGAAGGCCCCGACTGCAACCAAAGGAGAAGCGGCCAGTCCGAAAATGTAACGAAGTTTCATATACTTTCCCCGAAGCTGGGCACCGCAGACTGGCGCGTCGTCAAAGAATGAGTCAAGACACGTCGATAGATGTTCACGCAACGTTCTCACTGGTTTAGCGCGGGAATATGTCCACCAAGCACATCCGCTCAACGACCGACCTGGTGCGATTCGGGGCCAGTCTGCGAATCGAGTGCGGCAATTGTGGCGCTGTTCGAACGCGAACGGGTCAGGAGATAGCTAGGACCTGCGGCGCAGTAAGTCTGCGATCGGTAGCGGCTCGGATGAGATGCTCGCGTTGCGGCAAGAAGACGGCGCGGGTGACAATCCTACCGCCGATTTAATTTGTGACGCTAGTCAGGATTCGGTCTCTGTTGGCTGCTCTAAAGGATATTGCGCGGAGCTGGATTGCGGTCCGGTCAACTCTTACCAGTAACATTACTAAATCACGGATGGGGAGCAAATGATGGAACAACTCAAAGGTCGAGGAATAGAATGTAGCAAATTCAACATCTTAGCCTAAATCATTGGCGGATGGGGTGGGATTCGAACCCACGGTGGGCTTTCACCCACGGCGGTTTTCAAGACCGCTACCTTAAACCACTCGGTCACCCATCCGTCGTTCAGGTGAAAATGCCTATCGCCGCTTGGGCCGGGTCGTGCAAGACGCGCGTTGAACCAAGGTGAGCATAAGCGGCCTGGCGGTTAGAGTGAGCGTGAGGAGTGACTGGGTGATCCGATGGGCGAAATTGATGGCGGTGATGGCGGTGAGCTCGGCGGCGGGGGCCGCGATGGTTCAGCGCGACCCGCTTGCTCCGCTTGCCGCGCCGACTCCCGCGGCTCAGGTGCGGCCAAGCATGACGACGGCGACTGGTGGTTTCGAGGGCTATAAGCGATTTCTGGCACAGCGCGCGCGGCGCGAGGGGGTGCGCGAGGCAGTGATTGCGGCGACCATTCCCGGCCTGCAGTATAATAGTCGGGTGATCGAACTCGACCGCGGGCAGCCGGGTGGAGTCAATAATCCCAATTATATCCCGCCGTTCGCGCCTTATCGGCGTGCGCATGTGACGTCTTCGCTGATTTCACGCGGGCAGGCGCGTTACTCGGCCAATTATTCGCGGCTCAATGCGATCGAGCGGCGGTATGGGGTCGAGGCTTCGGTGCTGATGGCGATTTATGGCCATGAGACAAGTTATGGCACGGTGACCGGCAATTTCGATCTGCTGCCGGCGCTTGCGACCCTGGCTTATGAGGGGCGCCGCCGGACCCTGTTCGAAAGCGAGTTCATTGCCGCGTTGAAGCTGATCGACCGAGGCACTCCGCGCTATCGGCTGAAGGGGAGCTGGGCGGGGGCGACCGGATATCCGCAGTTCATGCCATCGGCGGTGCTTCGCCTTGCGCGCGATGGCGATGGCGACGGGTCGGCGAACATCTGGGGAAGCGAGGTCGACGGGCTGGCCTCGATCGCCGCCTATCTGCGCGAGGCGGGGTGGAAACCCAATGTGCATTGGGGAATCCCGGTGCGCGTTCCTTACAGTTTCAATCGTCAGTCGGTGGTATCCCGGCTGGCCGCTCCGCGTTGCCCGCAAGTGTATAAGCGGCACAGCCAGTGGCGGACCTTACGCGAATGGCGGGCGCTGGGGATGGTCACGGTCAGCGGATCGGCGGGGATTTCGGAGAGTGAGCAGCTAAGCCTGATCGAGCCTGACGGCCCCGACGCGACGGCTTATCTGCTCAGCACCAATTACCGGTCGATCCTCGATTATAATTGCTCGAACTTCTACGCTTTGTCGGTCGGACTGCTCGCGGATGCGATCGTCCGGCGGTGATTATCGGCGCGGCTTGACGAATTTCAGGGTCATGCGGTCGCTTTCGCCAATCGCGGCGTAGCGGGCGCGGTCCTTGTCACCGAGACGAAACGTGGGGGGCAGGGTCCAGACGCCGTCGGGATACTCCTTTGTATCGAGCGGGTTGGCGTTGACTTCGCTCGCGGCGACGAGGCGGAAGCCGGCGGCTTCGGCGAGGCGGCGGACGGTCGAAACCTTGACGTAGCCGCTTTTCAACTCGCGCGCGTGGTCGGCGCTTTCGGGAAGGCGATGCTCGACGACGCCCAAGGTGCCGCCGGGCTTGAGCATCGCGTACATTTGCGCGAACGCCTGCGCCTCGAACGGGGTTTTGCCCATCATCCAATTGTGGACGTTGCGGAAGGTCAGCACGACATCGGCGCTGCCTGGGGCGACGGGCGTTCCGCCTGCGTCGAGGATCGGGAAAGTGGCGGTGCGGACCGAAGCGTAGGCCGCGGGCTGTGCGGTCATCAGCTTGCGCACTCCGGTCAGGCTGCGCTCGGGCGCGGCGGCGATATAGGTTCCGCCACCTCGCGCGAGATAGGGCGACAGGATTTCGGTGTACCAGCCGCCGCCGGGCCAGATTTCAACCACAGTGTCGCCTGGCTTCACTCCGAAGAAGGAGAGGGTCTCGACCGGATGACGGTAGCGGTCGCGGAGCACATTGGCGGGGGTGCGGAGGGGGGAAGCGGCCGCGAGCCTCAAGCCGTTCTGATCGACGGCCGCGACCGGGGCGAGTGGTGCGCAGGCGGGAAAAGCGAGCGCTCCGCTGGCGAGGCAAAGCATCAGGGCCATGGTCTTGGACTGCATCGTCACTCTCCCCACGTAAGTTGAGCAAAGCATGGCCAAGGCTAAGCGCGGACGCAAGGCCCGCAATTAGGCTCGCGTGGCGCGCGGCGGGGCGGTAGAAGCGGGCAGCTTTTGTTCCCCGGGGAGATATTTCGGACCCATGACTCGCGCATTCCTTCTCGCTTCGGCCGCTCTGATCGGTCTCGCCGCCTCCGCTTCGGCCAAGGCGCCGCCGTTCGACACTCCGGCTCCGGTCGCTTTTCTGATCGATCTGTCATCGGGTGCGATCCTGCTGGCCAAGGATGCCGACCGGCGGATGCCGCCCGCGTCAATGGCCAAGATGATGACGACCGAAGTGGCGTTCGAGCTGATCGACGCGGGCAAGCTGCCGCTGGGCAAGATGTGCACCGTGCGGCCGGAGACCTGGCGCAAGTGGCACGGGCCGCAGGCGGGATCGACGATGTTTTTGTCGGTGAACGAGCAGGTCAGTGTGGAAAACCTGCTGCACGGGATCGTGACTCTGTCGGGCAATGACGCGTCGGTCGTGCTTGCCGAGTGTATCGCCGGGACCGAGGAGGCGTTCGCCGGGCAGATGAACGCGCTCGGCAAGCAGCTTGGACTGACCAACAGCCGGTTCGGCAATTCGAACGGCTGGCCCGACGAAGGGCGCACCTTCGTTACCGCTCGCGACCTTGCGACATTGGCGAAGGCGTCGATCGAGCGTCATCCCAAACTTTATAAGCAATTTTACGGGCAGCCGAGCTTTACCTGGGGCAAGACGCTTGGATCGGGGGCGGCGATCACCCAGGGCAATCGCAACCCGATTCTTGGCAAGATCGCGGGCGCCGACGGGCTCAAGACCGGGCATACCGAAGAGGCCGGATATGGCTTTACCGGATCGGCCGAGCAGAATGGCCGGCGGCTGGTGATGGTTGTCGCGGGACTTACCAGTTTCAATCAGCGGATCGTCGAATCGACCCGGTTGATGGAATGGGGATTCAATGCCTGGGCCGCCAAGCCCTTGTTCAAATCGGGGGCAGAGGTCGGCAAGGCGATTGTGCAGCTTGGCAGCGAGGAGGAGGTTGCGTTGGTCGCTCCGCGCGATCTGGCGGTGACCCTTCCCGCGGGGCTTGGCGGGCAGATGCGAACCAAAATCCGCTACGCCGGGCCGCTCGTGGCGCCGATCGCCAAGGGGCAGCATGTCGCCGACCTGATCATCATGTCGTCTGACACCGGCGAGCAGGTGATGCCGTTGGTGGCCGCCGAAGCGGTCGGCGAGGCGGGCTTTTTCGGGCGAATGTGGACCGGGCTCAAGCAAATGCTTGGGATGGGCTAGCCGAATGGGACGCGGGCGGTTCATCAGCCTTGAGGGCGGGGAGGGCAGTGGCAAGTCGACCCAAATAGGAGCGCTTGCGGCCGCGCTTGAGGGGCGGGGGCTTTCGGTTCTGGTCACTCGTGAGCCCGGCGGAAGCGCGGGCGCCGAAGCGATCCGGAAAATGCTGCTCGAAGGCGAAGAAGGACGCTGGAGCCCGCGCGCCGAAGCGTTGTTGTTCGCGGCAGCGCGAAGCGACCATATCGAAAAGACGATTTCGCCCGCGCTCGACCGTGGCCAATGGGTGCTGAGCGATCGCTTCCTCGATTCGAGCCTTGCCTATCAGGGGGAAGCGGGGGGGCTGGGGATCGAGGCGGTGCGCGACCTTCACCGCTTCGGGAGCCTCGATTTCCTTCCCGACCGGACGCTGGTGCTCGATCTGGCGGGCGGGGAGGGGGCGATCCGCGCTCGTACTCGCGACGGAACCGCGGGGGACCGCATCGGATCGCGTCCGCCCTCCTATCATGCGGCGGTCGATGCGGGGTTCAGGACGCTTGCCGGGCAAGAGCCGGGGCGGGTGAAGCTGGTCGATGCCGAGGGATCGGTGGCGACGGTGACCGCGCGGCTGCTCTATGCGCTCGGCGATCTGCTGCAATGAGCGACGGCCCGATCCTTGGGCATGACCGCGCGATCGGGCAATTTCTCGAAGCGTGGAGCGCTCGGCGTTTGCATCATGCCTGGCTGCTTGCCGGACCGCGAGGGACCGGCAAGGCGAGTTTTGCGCGCGCGGCGGCGAAGCGCGTGCTTGCCGATGCAGCGGGTCCGATATGCTCCGCGCCGGGGCTTGCGGTGGATGAGGATCATCCGACCGCGCATCTGCTCCGCGCCGGGAGCCATCCCGATTTTCGACTGCTCGAGCGCGCGGAGAAGCCTGCGGGGGGTCTGGCGCGCAATATCAGCATTGATCAGGTGCGTGCGCTTGGGGACATGCTCGGAATTACGCCGTCGCTGTCGCCGTGGCGGGTGATCCTTATCGACAGCGCGGACGACCTCGAACGCGAGGGGGCGAACGCGCTTCTGAAGATGCTCGAGGAGCCGCCCGCGAACACGATCTTCCTGCTTGTCGCCCATGCGCCGGGCCGCTTGCTGCCGACGGTTCGGTCGCGGTGCCGGCGGCTCGAGTTCGCGCCTTTGCCGGACGACGTCATGGCGTCGGTGCTCGAAAGCCGGATCGCGAAGGAGGATCTGGCGCGGGTGATGGCGCCGGCAGCGGGCTCGGTCGGACGTGCGATCGAGATTGCGGCGCTCGATCTGGCGCCGCTCGATGCGCTGGCGCGGACGATCATGGCCGAGGGCGATCCGGATAATAACCGCCGCGCCAAACTTGCGAGTGCGGTAACCGGCAAGATCGCCGCCGAGCGTTATGCGGCTTTCCTGCCGATGCTTCCCGCGCTGATCGCCGCGGAGGCGCGACGGGCCGACGAACCGCGCCGGGGGCGGGCACTTGCCGCCTATGACCGGGCGCGCGAAATGGTCGCGCTTGCGCCGCGGCTGACGCTCGATCCGGGGGCGACGATGTTCGAGCTTGGCGGGATATTGGCCTCGATTGCCGGGACTCCAGCTTCCTTGAAGCGCTAGGGCCGGGCGGCTAGGGCGGGCCGATGGCCGAGCCTTATTATATCAGCACCGCGATTTCCTATCCCAATGGCGAGCCGCATATCGGCCATGCCTATGAAGCGATTGCGGCCGACGTCGCCGCGCGCTTCCGCCGCGCCGAGGGGCGCGATGTCTTCTTCCTCACCGGCACCGACGAGCATGGTCTCAAAATGTCACAGGCGGCGCGCGCTTTAGGGGTTGAGCCGCGCGAGCTTGCGACGCAAATGTCGTCGAAATTCAAGACGATGTGCGATGGTCTTGATGTGTCTTATGATCGTTTTATCCGAACCACGGATGCCGACCATTACCGTGCCTCGGCGGCGGTGTGGGAGAGGATGGCGGCCAAGGGTGATCTTTATCTCGACCGCTATGAGGGCTGGTATTCGGTTCGCGACGAAGCTTTTTACGACGAGGAGGAGGTCGTCGAGGGCGAGGGCGGCGCGAAGCTTTCGCCGCAGGGGACGCCGGTCGAGTGGACTGCCGAGGAGAGCTGGTTCTTTCGACTGTCCAAATATCAACAGCCGTTGCTCGATCTTTATGCCGCGCATCCGGATTTCATCCGCCCCGAGAGCCGCCGCAACGAAGTGATGCGCTTTGTCGAGGGTGGGCTTAAGGATTTGAGCGTTTCGCGGACCAGCTTCGACTGGGGGATCCCGGTGCCGGGAAGTCCCGACCATGTGATGTACGTCTGGCTCGACGCACTGACCAATTATCTGACCGGGGTCGGGTTTCCCGACGGTGGCGAGGCGTTCGAGCGATATTGGCCGGCCGATTGCCATTTGATCGGCAAGGATGTGGTTCGGTTTCACGCGGTCTACTGGCCGGCGTTCCTGCTTAGCGCGGGGATCGCCTTGCCGAAGCAAATTTTCGGACACGGCCATTTGCTCGCGCGCGGCGAGAAGATGTCGAAAAGCGTTGGGAATGTCGTCGATCCGCTGGCGATGTCCGAGACCTATGGGGTCGACGCTTTACGCTATTTCCTGATGCGCGAGGTCAGTTTCGGGCAGGATGGGAGCGTCAGCGAGGAAGCGCTTGTCGCGCGGGTCAATGCCGAGCTTGCCAATAGTTTCGGCAATCTTGCCCAGCGCAGCCTGTCGATGATTTTCAAGAATTTGGACGGGATAATTCCCGCGGCGGGTGAGGAGATCGAGGACGTCGCCTTGCTTTCGTTCGTCGAGCAGGGCTGTTTGAGCCTGGCGACCGAGTTCGACCGCTTTGCCTTTTCGGTCGGGATCGAGGCGTGGATGGGGGCGGTGTTCGCGTGCAATGCCTATGTCGACGGGCAAGCGCCCTGGGCGCTCCGCAAAAGCGATCCCGAGCGGATGGCGGCGGTTCTTGGAACGATTGTCGCCGCGGTGCGCGTGCTGGCGCGGGCGATCGAGCCGGTGGTGCCGGGGTCGGCGCGGAGGCTGATCGAGGTGATCGATGGCGGCGCGGGTGGGGTGCCGATCGCTCAGCCGACGCCATTGTTCCCGCGGCTTGAGCTTGCCGGGGACAAGGCGTGAGCCTGATCGATAGCCACTGCCATCTGGTTTACGACGGGCTCGCCGAGCGTCAGAGTGAAGTGCTCCATTCGGCGCGGGCGCGGGGGGTTTCGGGGTTCCTCAATATCTCGACCCGCCAACGCGAGTGGGAGGCGGTGATCGCGGTCGCCGAGCGGCACGAGGACGTCTGGGCGAGCATTGGAGTTCATCCGCACGAGGCGGACGCGCATCCCGATCTGGGGGCGGCGACATTGGTCGAGGCGGCGGGGCATCCCAGGGTCGTGGCGATCGGCGAGTGCGGGCTCGATTATCATTATGACAAGAGCGATCGCGGGGCGCAGCGCGAGCGGTTCCGGGCGCATATCGATGCGGCGCGCACGACCGGGCTGCCGCTGGTGATCCATACGCGCGATGCCGAGGACGATACTGCCGATATGCTTGCACTGGCCGCCGGGCAGGGCGTTGGCGGGGTGCTTCATTGCTTTACCGGAAGCGCGGAGCTTGCCCGCACTGGGCTTGACCTTGGGTTCTACATTTCGCTGTCGGGGATCGTGACGTTCAAGAATGCGGCCGCGCTTCAGGCGGTTGCGAAGGCGGTCCCGGAGGATCGCCTGCTGGTAGAGACTGACGCGCCATTTCTTGCCCCGGTGCCCAATCGAGGGAAGCTGTGCGAGCCGGCGTTTGTCGCGGACACTGCCGTGTTCGTCGCCGGGCTGCGCGGGCAAAGCTTCGATGATCTTGCGCGAACAACCACCGCGAACTTCTTCAGATTGTTCGCGAAAGCGTCGGCGTGAAGGTTCGAATCCTGGGCTGTGGAACGTCGTCGGGCGTTCCGCGGATTGGGAATGATTGGGGGACTTGCGATCCCAATGAGCCGCGAAATCGGCGGTTGCGGTCGTCGATCCTGATTGAAAGTGACGGTGAGACTTTGCTGGTCGATTGCGGGCCCGACCTGCGCGAGCAGATGAACGCCGCGGGGCGCGCCTCCGTCGATCGCGTGATTGTGACGCACGACCATGCCGACCATTGCCATGGGATCGACGATCTGCGGCAAATTGCGCAGGCGCTGGGTTCGCCGGTTCCGCTTCATGCGCGTCACGAGGTGATCGAGCGGCTGCGGGGCCGTTTCGCTTATGCTTTCGCGGGCAATGATGGCTATCCGCCAGTGCTCGAGCCGCATGACGTCACGGGGGACTTGGCGCTCGGGGATGCGAGGCTGCGTTTTGTCGATCAGCCGCATGGAGCGATCACTTCGCTTGGTCTGCGGGTCGAGGAGGCTGGCAAGTCCCTGGTCTATGCGATTGATTTCCATGAGCTTACTCCCGACATGGCGCAAATGTATGACTCAGCCGACGTGTGGATCGCCGATTGCCTGCGGCGGCGTCCGCATCCGAGCCACGTCCACCTCGATGCGCTGTTGGGGTGGGCGCGCGAGCTCAAGGTCGGGCAGTTGTGGCTGACCCATCTCGACAACAGCATGGATTATGCGACGCTTGGCCGCGAATTGCCCGACTGGGCGGCGCCGGCGCATGACGGGCAGGAGATCGCGCTTTGACCAACGACATGATGCTTGGCGGGCTGTATTTGCTCATGGCGATGATGCTGGTGCTCGGCGCGCTGATCAATCGCCGCGAACCCGCCGCGAAGCTGTTCGTCATGGCGCTGGCCTGGGTCGCGATTTTCGGCGCGGGGTTCGTTCTGTTCACCTTTCGCGACGACCTTGGCTATGTCGCGCAACGGCTTCGCACCGAGGCGACGGGGGATCCGGTCGTCGCGGGGGCCGAAGTGCGCATCCCGATGTCGATTGACGGGCATTTCTGGGTCGAAGGCCGGATCAACGCGCTTCCGGTGCGGTTTCTCGTCGATAGCGGCGCGACCGTGACCACGATCGACCGCGCCACGGCGGCCGCGGCGGGGATAAGCGTGAGCGAGGCTCGCAACGTCGTGGTGCGGACCGGCAACGGCATGATCCAGGTGGCACAGGGACGCGCCGAGCGGCTGAGCATCGCCGCGATCGAGCGCGACAATGTCGGGCTTCATATTGCCGAGAGCGACAAGATGAACGTGCTGGGGATGAATTTTCTGTCGACTTTGTCGAAGTGGAGCGTTGAGGGGCGCTGGCTGGTCCTCGTCTCCTGAATATAGCGGATACTTTACATAATGCATATTATCATACCAGAGTTTGCCGGGTGTTGGGACGGGATTTCGGGGGATTTCGCTCGATGAGTAAGCGAATGCCTCCCCCGGTCGATGAGCGAAGCGATCAAAGCGATGAGCAAGCGCTCGCGCGTCTTGTGGCGATCATGGCGAGACTTCGTGATCCCGTGCATGGTTGCGAATGGGACAGTGTGCAAACCTTTGCGAGCATTGCGCCTTATACGATTGAGGAAGCGTATGAAGTTGCCGACGCCATTGCTCGCGATGACATGGCGGCGCTGATCGACGAGCTTGGTGACCTGCAGCTCCAGGTCGTATTTCATGCGCGCATCGCCGAGGAATTGGGACAATTTGCCTTGAGCGACGTGTTGAAGGCGGTTTCGGACAAGCTCGAGCGACGTCATCCGCATATTTTTGGCGACGCTGCCGATGGCGGGCACCATCTTTGGGAGGCGATCAAGGCTGAGGAACGTGAGGCGGGACCTGATCGGAGCGCGCTGGCGGGGGTTGCACTCGCCCTGCCCGCGCTTGAACGCGCCGCCAAGCTACAGAAGCGCGCCGCACGGACGGGCTTCGACTGGCCGACAATCGATGGTCCGAAGGCCAAGATCCGCGAGGAACTGGACGAAATTGCAGCAGCGCCGCCGGAAATGGTCGAGGAGGAAGTCGGCGATCTGCTGTTCGCGGCGGTGAACTTCGCACGCCATCTCAATGTCAGCCCCGAGGAGGCGCTACGCAAGGCCAACCGCAAGTTCGAAAAGCGATTCCGCGCAATTGAGGCGATGCCGGGCTTTACCGAAATGTCGTTGGACGAACAGGAAGCGCTTTGGGTGCGGGTTAAGCTTGATGTGTGAAGTAAGCGCTTAAAGTCTTTGAAATCGCTCCCAATTCTCTGGTGACAATTTGACCGCGAGGTGGAGCGTGTCGCCGTCGCTGCGCTGGTCGAGAACGTCGCCGCGGGCGTGGAGCCAGGCGATCCTTGGTCCGTCCCCGCTGCTGAGTTTGAGCTGGTGCATCCCCGCATTCGCGCTGAGCAGCTTGGCGATTTGGGTGACCATTTGATCGATGCCCTCCCCGGTCAGCGCCGACACCGCAACGACGTCATCGCGCCGTTCCGCCTCGCCGAGCATCTCGGCGCGCTCGTCGCCTTCCATCCGGTCGATCTTGTTCCAGACTTCGAGGCGCGGCGGGGAGTCGGGTTCGTCGAGACTTAGGTCCTTTAGAATCTGCGCGACGTCAGCCGCTTGCGCGTCGCTTTCGGGGTGTGAGCGGTCGCGGATGTGGAGGATGAGATCGGCCGAGGCGACCTCCTCCAGCGTCGCGCGGAAGGCGGCGATGAGTTGGGTTGGAAGGTTCGAGACGAAGCCGACCGTGTCGGACAATATCGCCTTGTCGAAGCCGGGCAATTTGAACTGACGCATCGTCGGATCGAGCGTCGCGAACAGCAAATCCTCAGCCATGACCGAGGCGGCGGTGAGGCGGTTGAACAAAGTCGATTTGCCCGCATTGGTGTAGCCGACCAACGCCACCACCGGCCAAGGCGCGCGCTGACGGCGGTCGCGGTGGAGCCCACGGGTGCGCTTGACCTGATCGAGTTCCTTGCGGATTCGCGCCATCCGGTCGCGGATCATCCGCCGATCGGCCTCGATCTGGGTTTCGCCGGGACCACCGAGGAAGCCGAAGCCGCCGCGCTGCCGTTCGAGATGGGTCCAACTGCGCACCAGGCGTCCGGCCTGATAATCGAGGTGCGCAAGCTCGACCTGAAGCCGACCCTCGGCGGTCACCGCACGCTCGCCGAAGATTTCGAGGATCAGGCCGGTGCGGTCGATGACCTTGCACTTGCTGATCGTTTCGAGATTTTTCTGCTGCACCGGAGTGAGGATCGCGTCGATAAGCACGAGCGTGGCATCGTCGGTGCGCGCGAGGTCGGCGATTTCCTCGGCCTGCCCCTTGCCGAACAGGCTGGCGGGGCGCGCCTGACGCAGGCGGAAGCTCTTGCGCGCGACGACGTCGATACCGATCGCTTCGGCGAGTCCGGTGGCTTCGTCCATTCGCGCATCGATCGAGCGCAGCCCTGCCTGGCCGATGCGTTCGGGAACGACCAGCAGCGCGCGTTCTCCGCGGGCAATGCCATTATCGTCGGCGCGATTGAATATACTCAGCTTTCTTCTCCCTCGGCGCTTCCGAGATCGAGCGGCGCGGCCGGCTGCATTGTCGATATCGCATGTTTATAGACGAGTTGGACCTGCCCGCTGCGTTCGAGCAGCAAAGCGAATTGATCGTGCGCGGCGATTGCTCCCTGAAGCATTACGCCGTTTACGAGGAAAATGGTCATCTGTTCTTCGGCGCGTTCTGCCGCCCCAAGAAACAGATCCTGGAGCGCTGGACGCCGGGCCTTTCCGCTGTCGCTCGTGAAGTCGAGCGGCGCAAGGTCGAGCGGCATGATTGTCGAGATGGCATGCTTGTAGACCAATTGGGCGACGCCATCGCGGCGCAGCAGCAAGGAGAAGGCGTCGAACCAGCTGATCGCGCCCTGCAGTTTGACTCCCTTCATCAAAAACAGGGTGACGGGGGTTTTCGCGCGACGCACGCTGTTGAGGAACAAATCCTGTAACGACTGGGGCTTGTCAGCCATTGCCGATCATTCCTCAGGCTCGCGCTTGTCGCCGAGGCCAAGCGCCTTCAGTTTTCGATGCAGAGCCGAACGCTCCATGCCGATGAACGAGGCGGTGCGCGAGATGTTGCCTGAGAAGCGCCGAATCTGAATTTTGAGATATTCGCGTTCGAAGCTCTCGCGGGCTTCGCGCAACGGGGAGCCCATGATCGCCATTGACGAACTGGGGACGCTGACCGTCCCCTGAGTGTCAATGATCTCGACCGGGAGCAGATCGACCTCGATGCAATCGACCCGATCGCTGGGGGTCATGATCAGCGTTCGTTCGATGATGTTGCGCAGCTGGCGGACGTTGCCGGGCCATTCGTGGGACTGAAGCGCGGACATTGCTTCGGCGGACACACCGGGGGTCGAGATGCGGCGGTCGGCCGCATATCGAGCAAGAAAATGATGAACAAGTTCAGGGATGTCCTCGCGTCTTTCGCGAAGCGGTGGCAACTTTATCGGGACGACGTTAAGGCGATAGTAGAGGTCCTCACGGAAGCGCCCAGCGCTGATTTCCTCGGCAAGGTTGCGCGAGGTTGCGGAGAGGACGCGGACATCGACCTTGACCGGGCGCTGACCGCCGATGCGGGTGTGGCTCTGATCGGTAAGCACACGCATGATCTTGCCCTGCGTCGTCGGCGGCATGTCGGCGATTTCGTCCAGAAACAAGGTACCGCCGTGCGCCTGCTCGAGCAGACCGGGCCGGGCGACGCCTTCGGTCTCGCTTCCGAATAATTCTTCCTCGACCCGCTCGGGGCTCATCATTGCCGCTGAGACAACGATGAACGGAGCCCCGGCACGCGGGCTCCAATTGTGGATCATGCGCGCGGCGATCTCCTTGCCGACGCCGGCGGGGCCAGTGATCATGACCCGGCTGCCGGTGGGAGCGACGCGCTTGATGGTGGCGCGGACGGTGTTGATTGCCACCGAGCTTCCCGAAAGCTGGTCGTCGCTGCCGATCTTTTCGCGCAGTGTCGCATTTTCGCGGCGCAGACGGTCGGTCTCGGTCGCGCGGGCGACGAGGTGAAGCAATTTATCCGCCTTGAACGGCTTCTCGATGAAGTCGACCGCGCCCTGGCGGATCGCCGCGACCGCGGTGTCGAGATTGCCGTGCCCGGAGATCATCAGCACGGGCAGCGTCGGGTCGCGGCGCTTGATCTGTTCGAGCAATTGCAACCCGTCGAGCCGCGATCCCTGGAGCCAGACATCGAGCAGGACGAGGCTCGGGCGGCGGTCCTCGATCGCGTCGAGCGCGCTGCTGCTGTCGGCCGCGGTGCGCACCGCATAGCCCTCGTCCTCGAGCACTCCCGAAACCAAGTCACGAATATCGGCTTCATCGTCGACGACCAGCACTTCCAACGCCATCAGCTTGGCTCCTCGTAATATTCGCCGTCGGCGTCCCGATCGGTCGCAATATCGAATGTTTCTGCGTCGGCTTCGGCGCGTCCCGCGAGCCGGTCGGCATCAAAAGCGATGCGGACATGCGTGCCGCCACCTGCCCGGTCGAGAAAGGCAATCTCGCCAAGATGTTCCTCGACGATCTTCTTCACGATCGCGAGACCAAGCCCGGTGCCACGAACGCGCGTCGTCATATAGGGTTCGGTCAGCCGCTCGCGATCTTCGGGAAGGCCAATGCCAGTATCGGTAATGTCGATGATCAGCTGCTCCTCATCGCGGCGCATGATCAGATCGACGCGGTCGCCTGCGCTTGATTGTTCTCCGCGAATCCGGCGCGCTTCAATGGCTTCGACGGCGTTCTTGACGATGTTGGTGAGCGCTTGTCCAAGCTGGCGGCGGTCGCACACCAGCCAGATCGGGCCCATTGCCGGGGCTATGGAGAAGGCAAGGCCAGGGTGAGCCACCTCGTGCAGGAAGATAGCGGCGCGCGCGACGTCGTGGACATTCTCGCGCTGGAACACTGGCTTGGGCATTCGCGCGAAGTTTGAGAATTCGTCGACCATTCGGCGCAGATCCCCGACCTGGCGGACGATGGTTTCGGTCAGCCGGCCGAAGGTCTCGGGATCGGTCTTGACCTCGCCCGCATAGCGCCGTTGGAGGCGCTCGGCGGCAAGCTGGATTGGCGTCAGCGGGTTTTTGATCTCGTGTGCGATGCGCTGCGCGATATCGGACCAGGCGGCGCGACGCTGATCGGAAAGTTGGTCGGTGATGTCGTCGAAGGTCAGCACTCCACCGTCGGCGGTTTTCATCCGCTTAACCGCGAGCATCCGCTGGCCGCGTTCGGCGCGTACCGAGACGGTCGCGTCGCGCGCCTCGCCGAGCAGAAATTCGGTCAGTTCCGGCGATACATCCTCAAGGTCGCGGCCTTCGAGCCTCTCCTCGCCGTGGTGGAGCAGCGTCTCGGCCGAGCGGTTGATGAGCAGGATCCGGCGTTGCGTATCAAGCGCGATCACGCCCGCGGTGACGGAAGATAGCACGGCTTCGATAAACGCGCGGCGCGTATCGAGCTGATCCTTGGCGGCGATCAGCGCGCCGGTCTGCTCCTGAAGCCGCCCGGTCATCCGGTTGAACGCGGTCGCGAGCATCGCGATCTCGTCATTGGGGCGATTCACCGGGACGCGTGCCGAGAAGTCGCCCTCCTCGACCCGTCCCGCGGCATCGACCAGTTCGCCGACCGGGCGCAACAGCCGGTCGGCGAGGCGAAGCGCGGTGAAGATCGCAAGCGCGACGATGACAAGTGCACCGGCGAGCAAGGCGAAGTTGAACTGAAGCTGATTGGTTCGGCTCCGCGCGAGCAAGGCACGATAATCGACGAGGACACCATTGGCGCGCTCGATCTGCTGCTGGAAGCGGGCATCGAACTGAAGCGCTACGAACAAATAGGTCGTGCGGCTGTAGGTCATTGGCACCAGCACGGCGATCCGGCCCGGAGCCTTGACCTCCGCAATCGGCCCCGCCTTCAGACGTGCCAGCGCCGCGGCGATTTCGGCGGGTTCGATCATATTCTCGTACGGGTTGACCACTGCGAGGGTCTGTACTTCCCCGGTCGGGGTGACGTTGATGACCGCGGCCTCGTTGAGACTGCGGCTATAGGTCTGATATCCGAGGCCTTCGGCAAAGCGCGGGCTGTCGATCGCCATTTGCTGAAGATAACCGGTGAGATCGCCCGCCATCGCGGTGGCGTCGTCGCCGACCTTCTTCACTTCGTTGGCATAGGTCGACTGAGCGAGCTGGACCGTATTTTCGAGCATGTTGCGCGCGCGGTCGGAGAACCAGAATTCCAGGCCCGATTGAAACAGCAGCGAGGCGAAGATCGCGACCAGCACTGTCGGGACAGCAGCGATGACCGAGAACAGCGCGACCAATCGCGTGTGAAGCCGCCCCGGGCCGAGTGCGCCGTCGCCTACCCTTTTTATCGCCAGCTTGCGCGCGAGGAGCACCATCAGGGCGATTGCCGGTAGCAAATTCGCAACGAGCAGCAGCGCGATAAGAGGTGGCCGGAGCATGGCTCCGGGCGAGGAATCCGCGCGGAGCACGGTCACGGTGAAGGCAAGCATCGCCACCACCAGCGCCGCGCTTAGCCATGTGGCATAGCGAAACAGGCTTCCATCGCTCTTCGCACGCGCCCACCAACGACCGCCTCGTGGCGGATCAAGCGCAGAATCAACTCGAGCGGCGTCCATTGCGCTCTGCCCTAGCATGGACGCGTTGCATAAAAAACACAGTCTTGCAGAGGATGCTCAAGCGGCGGAGCGGGCCAGCCATGGCCTGTAGAATTCTCGGAGCATTCGAACCACCACGAGGGGGTCGTCCTGCTGATTGACCGCGTTGCGGAACTCGGCCGAGCCGGTCATCCCCTTGGTATACCAGCCGATATGCTTGCGCGCGAGGTTGACCCCGGTGACCGTTCCGTAAAGTGACTGCATGGCGTCATATTGGTCAAGGATCAAAGCGAGTTGGTCGTCCATCGAAGGGTCGGGTTTGGCCCCTCCCCCCACGAGGTCGGCGATCACCTGTCCGAGAAGCCACGGTTTTCCATAGGCGCCGCGTCCGATCATCACACCGTCCGCGCCCGATTGGGCAAGCGCGCTGCGAGCGTCCTCGACCGAATTGATATCGCCGTTGACGATTACCGGGAGCCGCGTCGCCTGTTTCACCTTGCGCACGAAATTCCAATCGGCCGAGCCCTTGTACATCTGGCAGCGGGTTCGGCCGTGAACGGTGATCATCCGGATGCCGAGATCCTCGGCGATCCGCGCCAGTTCGGGCGCGTTGAGGGACGAATGGTCCCAGCCCATGCGCATCTTGAGCGTGACGGGCAGCTTCACCGCCTTGACCGTGGCTTCGCAGATTGCGGCGGCGAGCGGCAGGTCGCGCATCAGCGCGGAGCCGGCGTCGCCGTTGACGACCTTCTTGACCGGGCAACCCATGTTGATGTCGATGATCGCCGCGCCGCGCTGCTCGTTGAGGCGCGCCGCCTCGGCCATTTCAACCGGTCCGCAACCGGCGAGTTGGAGCGATACCGGCTCCTCGGACGGGTCCCACGCCGCCTTCTGAAGCGATTGGCGAGTCTCGCGGATCATTGCCTGGCTGGCGATCATCTCGCTGACCGTGAGCCCGGCGCCGAAGCGCTTGACGACCTTTCGAAACGGAAGATCGGTGACGCCGGTCATCGGTGCCAGGATGACGGGCGCGTCGATGGTCACCGGACCGATGTGGATGGGACTTATCGGGGTCATGAGAAGTCGCGGCTTTACAGAAGGCGCGCCGAGCGGGCAAGGCGCTGGCCCAATGACGAAAACTCGTGTCACCGCGCTTATCGTCGCCGCCGGTTCGGGCCGCCGAATGGGCGGAGACGTGCCCAAGCAATATCGCATGGTCGGGAGCAAGAGCGTTCTTGCCCATGCGGTCGACGCATTGGCGTCGCATCCGCGCATCGATGCGGTACGGGTGGTGATCGGAGCAGATCAGGCCGAGCAGGCTCGCGCTGCGCTGCGCGAACGCGAGGTTGGCGAACTTGTCAGTGGCGGCCGCTTGCGGAGCGACAGCGTTCGCGCGGGGCTTAGCGCGATTGGCGACGGGATCGTGCTGGTTCACGATGCCGCGCGCCCGTTCTGCCCGCATGCGGTGGTCGACCGGCTGCTCGACGCGCTCGAAAAGCATGACGGGGCGGTGCCTGTGCTCGCGGTAGCGGACACGGTCGCGACCGGCGGGGCCACGCTTGAGGCGATGGTTGACCGGAAGCGAATGCTCCGCGTCCAGACTCCGCAGGCATTTCACGTCGAGGATTTGATCTATGCTTACGAAGAGGCCGGTCGCGGCGCTCCGACGGACGAATCGACGGTGATGATCGAGGCCGGATTGAAGGTCGCAGCGGTCGAAGGAGATCCGATGCTCGACAAGATCACTACGCCAGGTGACTGGGACCGCGCCGAAGCGATGCTTTCGGCTCATCTCATAAACCGCACCGGGATGGGATTCGATGTTCATGCCTTCGGTGGTGATGGGCCCATATTGCTTGGCGGGATCGAGATCGAGCATTCGCGGGGGCTTGCCGGGCATAGCGACGCCGACGTCGTGCTTCATGCGATTACCGATGCGCTGCTTGGCGCGGGCGGGATGGGCGACATCGGCGAGCATTTCCCGCCGTCCGACCCGCGCTGGAAAGGCGCGAATTCGGCGACGTTCCTTGAACATGCCGCCAAGCTGCTGCGCGATTGCGGTGCGATCATCGACTTCATCGACTGCACGGTGATTGCCGAGCAGCCGAAGATCGGGCCGCATCGCGACGCCATGCGTAAGAGGATCGCCGGGATCGTCGGGCTCGATCTCTCCCAAATCAGCGTCAAGGCGACGACCACCGAAGGGCTTGGCTTCACCGGCCGCGGCGAAGGCATCGCCGCGCAGGCGGTCGCGACAATCCGGATGGAGGGTAAGCGATGAAAGATTATCTGTTGCCCGCAATATTGGTCGACAAGGCGCGCCTGGTAGTCGAGGCGAATCGAGCGGCGGGGCGCCGGGTCGCGCTTGCCGAAAGCTGCACCGGCGGGCTGGTCAGTGCTGCCTTGACGGAGATTCCCGGTTCGTCCGAAATGTTCGAGGCGAGCTATGTGACCTATTCGAACAGCGCCAAGCTCGCCGCGCTTCGGGTCGGAAATAACGTCGTGGAAACCTTTGGTGCGGTCAGTATCGCAACCGCCTGGGCGATGGCGCAGGGGGCGCTCGAAGCCAGCGATGCCGATGTCGCGGTCGCAATTACGGGTATTGCCGGGCCTGACGGGGGCAGTGCGCACAAGCCGGTCGGAACGGTGGTGTTTGCCCGAGCGACGCGAAATTGCCCGCCGAACGAGATCGTCGCCGATCAGAAATTGTTCGATGCGAGCGGCGGGCGCTCGGACATAAGGCTTCAGGCGGCGCTTTGCGCGCTGGAATTGTTGCTTCCGTAAAGCTCGGCCGCGCGCTGTTCGAAGGCGCCGGTCATCCGCCGCAAGGCACGGTCGAACATCGCGCCCGCGAGGCTTTCGAACAGGCGCGAGCGGAATGCGAAATCGACCGAAAAATGGACGTTCGTGCCGCCATCGGGCGCGCGATCGAAACGCCATTCATTCTTGAGATATTTGAGCGGGCCTTCGATATAATCGACGAGAATCCGCCGCGGCTGCTCTTTGGTCACTCGGCTAGTGAATCGCTCCTTGAAAGCGTTGAACCCGACCACGAGATCGGCGACGGTTTCGGTCTCGCTCGACGAGCGCACTCGCACTGCAACAACCCATGGCAGGAACTCGTCATAGCGTTCGACGTCGGCGACAAGGTTGAACAATTGCTCGGGCGTGTAGGGTAGATGTTTGGATTCAGAGTGACGCGGCATCGGCCCCTGCCCGCTCCAGTTTCGCTGCCCGCGCCTGCTGCATCCGGCGGAAATCGTCGCCCGCGTGATAGCTCGAACGCGTCAGCGGGCTTGCCGCGACCAGCAGGAAGCCCTTGGCGCGGGCGATCGCGGCATAGGCCTTGAACGCGTCGGGAGTAACGAACTCTTCGACATTGGCATGGCGCGGAGTTGGCTGAAGATATTGGCCCATGGTCAGAAAATCGATCCCCGCCGAGCGCATGTCGTCCATCACCTGATGCACTTCGAGCCTCTGTTCGCCGAGGCCGACCATTACGCCCGACTTGGTGAAGATGTGCGGAGCCTGGCGCTTGACGCTTTCGAGCAGGCGCAGCGAGGCATAATAGCGCGCGCCGGGGCGGATCGTCGGGTAGAGCCGAGGGACGGTTTCCAAATTGTGGTTATAGACGTCGGGCCCGGCCTCGATGATCGCCGACACTGCCGCTTCGCTCTTGTTGCGGAAGTCGGGGGTCAGAATTTCGATCGTCGTGCTCGGAGTCTCGCGCCGCAGTGCCTGGATAACCTTGACGAACTGGCTCGCGCCACCGTCGGGAAGGTCGTCACGGTCGACCGAGGTGACGACGATGTGGGTCAATCCGAGCGCTGCGGCTGCAGCGGCGGTGTGTTCGGGCTCGAGCGGATCGACCGCGCGCGGCATCCCCGTCTTGACGTTGCAAAAGGCGCAGGCGCGCGTGCAGGTGTCGCCGAGGATCATTACCGTGGCGTGCTTTTTGGTCCAGCATTCCCCGATATTGGGGCAAGCGGCCTCCTCGCACACGGTGGCGAGGTTGAGGCTGCGCATCAGCCGGCGGGTTTCGGCATAGCCCTCGCTGACCGGCGCCTTGACCCGGATCCAGTCGGGCTTGCGTTGTCTGGCGGGAAGCGGAAGCGGAGCGTTCATCGCGCTCAGATAGCGATTGTAACCGACGCTTGCCACCCCTGCCCGCGTCGCGCTAGCGGCGGAGGCGACAGGGGAATGGAATGGACGACCTCGCAACGCTCTTGGCAGGATATCGCCGATTTCGTGAGTCTCGCTACGAAAGCGAAAAGGCGCGCTGGCGCGAGCTTGCCGAGGGCCAGTCGCCGCGATCGATCGTGATTGCGTGCAGCGACAGCCGCGCCGATCCGGCGACGATCTTCGATACGGCACCGGGGGAAATCTTTGTCGTTCGTAATGTGGCCAACCTCGTTCCGCCGTTCGAGGGCGGCGGGGGACGGCACGGTGTCTCGGCTGCGCTCGAGTTTGCGGTGACTCAGCTTAGGGTCGGACAGATAGTGGTAATGGGCCATGAGCGCTGCGGAGGGATCCATGCGGCGCTGACGGGCCGCTTTCATAATGCTCCGGACGGTGAAGGCGGATTCGTCGCAAACTGGATGAGCCAGATTGATGAGCGGGCGGCGGAGATTGCCGCAAGTCACGGCACCGGCGAGGATGCGGCGCGGGTCCTTGAGGAAGTCGCCATCCGGCAGAGTCTGGCAAATTTGCGCACATTTCCGTTCGTCGCTCAGCGAGAACAGGCTCAGAAGCTAAGGATATTGGGCTGCCACTTCTCGATCAGCGAGGGGCAATTGTACATGCTCGACGAGGTGGAAGATAAATTCCACCCCGTCTAAGCAGTTCAAGGACGCCGGGGCGTCCTTTAGACGACTAGCAACGTGTGTTGTAGTCGTAGATCGGGTTGCCGTTACGATCGACGTAATAGCAATAGCCGCGGGTATCGCGATAATATTGGCGATTGTTGATCACCGAAGCGACCACACCACCGAGCACTGCGCCGGCAATCGCGCCGGTCAGCGGACGGACACCCGGAACAACCGCGCCGAGGACTGCACCAGCCGCGCCACCAAGGGCTGCGCCGGTAGCTGCACGCCCGGCACCCTGATTGGCATAGGGGTCATTATTATAGCCGTAAGGGTTGGTCGCACACGCCGACAGCGAGAGCCCGGTTGCCAGTGCGGCGGTTAAAGCAAGTTTCTTCATGTCCCGTTCCTCCATAAACTTTTTCATCCCTGCGATAGTTAAGCGTGCGAAGGCGGTATTTCGTTCCGCCCCCGTTGCACATACAAAGACCAAATGGAGGTTTTGATCGATGAATAGCCGCAACGAGGTCGAGACCGAACGCAATATCGCGCTGCTGATCGATGCCGATAATGCCTCGCCCGACCATCTCGACGAAGTGTTGTTGGTGCTTGGCGAGCTTGGGACGATCAATATCCGGCGGGCTTATGGCAATTGGGCAAAGACGAGCCTGAAGGGCTGGGGCAATTTGACGGGCTTGCATTCGATCCTTCCGGTCCAGCAATTCGACGTGGTCAAGGGCAAGAGCGCGACTGACATGCGGATGGTGATCGAGGCTATGGATCTATTGTTCGGTGGCCGGGTCGACGGGTTCGGTATCATGTCGAGCGACAGTGACTTCCTGCCGCTGGCGATGCGCATCAAACAGGACGGTCTGCCGGTCTATGGCTTCGGCACCGCCAAGACCCCGATCAGCTTCCAGCAGGCCTGCTCGCGCTTTTACGATGTTGCGGCGCTTACCAACGACAATGGGGAAGCGCTCGAGGCGCCCCCGGCCGCGGCTGGGCAGCGGGCGGTCGATGCCGAATTGTTGCAGGTGCTGGGCGCGGCATTCAAGGCTTCGAAGCGCGACGAGGAAGGCTATGCGTCGCTTTCCGAGATGGGCCAGCGCGCCAAGGCGGTGTCGAGCTTTGCAGTGCGCAACTATGGATTCACGCGCCTGTCCGACCTGATCAAGGCGGTGCCCAATTTCGGAGTCAAGACGGGTCCCGACGGTCGGCTCGCGGTCAAGCGGCTGCGCTAGACGGAACGCAGCCCCGCCCTGCCCGTTTGATCGGACAGGCGCCCGCGAGGAGAAAGCGACATGTTTGGCAAGGAACAGGCTCCCGCAGCCGAACTGAGGGCGATATTCTGGAAGGAGCTTCGCCACTCGCCGTTCGTGATGCTTGGCCTTCAGGGCGTCGAGGACAGCCGCACCCGTCCGATGACCGCGCAGATCGACGTTCCCGAGGGTGGCGGCAAGGATGATGGCGGGCCAATCTACTTTTTCGCTTCGAAGAGCGAGAGCCTGGTCAAGGACATCGGGACCGGCCATCGCGCGGTCGCGACTTATGCTGCGAAGGGGCATGATTTTTTCGCGCATCTGCATGGAACGCTTGCGCTGGATCAGGATCAATCGGTCATTGATCGTCTCTGGAATCCGGTGATTTCCAGCTGGTACAAGGATGGCAAGAATGATCCCGACCTTGCACTGATACGGTTCGACACCGACGAGGCCAATCTGTGGAAGGCCGAAGCGGGCGCGACTTTGAAGGCGGCGGCGATGAAGGCCTTGTTTGACGTTGATCCGGGCGAGCAGCAAAAAGACAATCGCGCCGACGTGAAGCTGTAGAGGCCCACCGGCTCGACAAGCGCGAGCCCCGGCCTTAGTGGAGCGCCACACCGGGGGACGGCGAAATGAGAAATTATAGAAATTTTGCGGCGGCCATGTTGCTCGCCAGCGGCTGGCAGGCCAACGCGGCGCCGGTGCCAATTGTCGATCACCACCAGCATCTTTTAAGCCCAGCGGGTGCCGACCTGGTCAATCCGAAGGCGACGGCTATCGCGGTGCCGTCTGAAATTGGTCGATTGCTCGAGGAGCGCGCGCGGCGTTGGGAAGACAAGGCGGGTCTTGCGAAGCTCTACACCGACGACGCTTTGATCTTTGGCGGCGACTTTTCCGGGTGGCTAAAAGGGCCGAAAGCAGCAGCGGACTTTTTCTACAATCGCTTCGCTCGCGCCTATCGAATGACGCCTTCGGCCTATCGGGGAGATGACAAGACCGCCGGCCTTGGGGGCTACTATACGCGCGCTGCCGGGGACGGACGGCATATCGGCTATTTCTCGATGACCCTGGTCAAGGCGCCGGGCGGTGAGTGGCGCATTGCCAGCGAAACGCCGATGTTTCCGGGACCGCGCTATGAGGAGCCGGTGACCGGCGCGAACATGGTGAAATTGCTTGATGAGGCCGGAATTCGCCGCGCGATCGTACTGTCAAACGCGCAATATTTTGACTCGGCGCGCGCACAGCAACAGGGGCTTCAGGGCGTTCCGGCGCTGGTTCGGGCCGAGAATGACTGGACCGCGGCGGAGGCGGAGCGGTCCGGAGGCCGGCTGATCGCCTTTTGCAGCTTCAACCCCTTGCTCGCGCACGCCCTCCCCGAGCTCAAGCGTTGCGCCGAGCCCAAGCGCTTCAAAGGTCTGAAGCTTCATTTCGAGACCGCGGGCGTCGACCTTCTGGACGCAGATCACGCGGCCAAGCTGCGCGCAGTGTTCGCGGCTGCCAATCGTTACCGTCTGCCGATTCTAGTCCACGCCGCTTTTGGCGGAAAGCAGCCCTATGGTGCGGCTCAGGCGCAAATTTTTGTCGATCAGCTATGGCCGGCAGCACGCTCGATCCCGGTGGTCATGGCGCATCTGTGGGGCGGCGGCGGATTTTCCGATGAGGCGCTGAAAGTCTATGCCGATACGGTGTCAACGGGTCAGCCGCAGGCGCGCAACCTTTACTTCGAAGTGGCGCAGACTCAGCTGGTGGCACGCGGATCGGCGGACACGCTGCAGAAGATCGCGATGCGAATCCGGCAGATTGGCCTCGGCCGTGTCTATTACGGCTCCGACGGGCCGCAATTCGGCGGTCAGACCCCGGCGCAGGCGTGGAAGGAATTTCGCGAGAAGGTCCCGCTAACGCCCGCCGAGCACGACCAATTGGCGGGGAACATCGCGCCGTTTTTACGTTAGGCCGAGCGTTTAGTCTAAGTGCCGTTTGAGGAAGAACGCGGCGCGCGCATGGACCAGTTCGGCATCGCTTGGGCGATAGGTGTCATTAGTGTGCATCGCAAAGCCGTGGTCCGCTTCGGGGTAGACGTATACTTCCAGCGCCTTGCGAGTGCTCTCCGCCAGCTGTCGAATCGCCGCGATGTCCTGCGGCGGCGTGTAATCGTCAGCGCCGCCCTGGTGAAGCTGCACCGGAGCAGATGTGCTGCGATAATAATCGATCCCCGGCGGCCGGTGGTACGCGTCCTCGCTTCCGCGCAGGTGCTGGGTCGCAACATGCGCTCCGACGATCGCACTGAGTTCCTTCCCATGATCAGACGCGGCCCACATCAACGCGACATAGCCGCCGCCGCAATAGCCAAAGGCTCCAACCTTGCCGTCACCGACCAGACGGTCCGAACGCAGCTTGGCAATGCCGGCACGGGTGTCTTCGAGATAGCGCTCGCCAAATGCCGTACCGAGCAAAAATTCGCGTGACAGACGGCCGTCCGGTTCACGCGCAGTCGGGTTCACAGCGAGGCCGACGTAGCCCAGCGAAGCGGCCCAGAGAGCGGTGTCTTTCACGTCGGCGGGAAGCCCAGCGTTGCCATGAAGCACCGTAACGATCGTGGACGCGGGCGCACTCGGCAAGGCAACGAACGCGTCGATCGTGGCACTGTCGCGGGTGAAGGTGATCGTGCGCTGCTCGACCCGCTCCGCACCATGCCTGGCCACTCGCGCGCACGCCAGCGCCGGCAACGTCGCCGCCGTGGCAGCAATCAGCGTTCGACGGCTGACATCCGGGCAACCAATCAAACACACTTCATCAGCTCCTTAAGGCGCAAGGCTACCGCGTGAGCTTCTTGTACGTCATCCGGTGTGGGCGGTCCGCTTCCGGGCCCATTCGGCGGCGCTTGTCTTCTTCATAGGCTTCGAAATTGCCTTCGAACCATTCGACGTGGCTGTCGCCTTCGAAGGCGAGGATGTGGGTGGCGAGGCGGTCGAGGAAGAAGCGGTCGTGGCTGATGACCACGGCGCAGCCGGCAAAGTTTTCCAGAGCTTCCTCGAGCGCGCGGAGAGTCTCGACGTCGAGATCGTTGGTCGGCTCATCGAGGAGGAGGACATTGCCGCCTTCCTTAAGCATTTTGGCGAGATGGACGCGGTTGCGCTCGCCGCCCGACAGCTGTCCGACCTTTTTCTGCTGATCAACGCCCTTGAAGTTGAACGCACCGACATAGGCTCGCGTCTGCATTTCCTGCTTGCCGATGGTCATCAGCTCATGTCCGCCCGAAATTTCCTCCCACACATTATGTTTGGGATCGAGCGCATCGCGGCTCTGGTCGACGAAGCCCAGGCGGACCGTCTCGCCGACCGCAACGCTGCCGCCGTCGGGGGTTTCGGTGCCGATGATCAGCTTGAACAAGGTGGTCTTGCCCGCGCCATTGGGGCCGATCACTCCGACGATGCCGCCCGGAGGAAGATTGAAGCTCAAATCGTCGAACAATAATTTGTCGCCATAGGCCTTGGTCAGGCCCTTGGCCTCGATGACGTTGCCGCCGAGCCGGGTCGGGGTCTGAATGACGATCTGCGCCTTGCCGAGGGTGCGCTTTTCGGCGGCTTCGACGAGTGCGTCGAATGCCTTGATCCGCGCCTTGGACTTGGTCTGGCGCGCCTTCGGACTTTGCCGGATCCACTCGAGTTCCTGGGTGATCGCCTTCTGGCGGCCCTCGTCCTCGCGGCCCTCCTGTTCGAGGCGTTTGGCTTTCTTGTCGAGGTAGGTCGAATAATTGCCCTCGTAGATAAAGTATTTTCCACGATCCAGTTCGAGGATCCAGTTGACGACATTGTCGAGGAAATAGCGGTCGTGGGTGACGAGAATGACGTTGCCGGGGTAATCGACGAGATGCTTTTCGAGCCACTGGACGCTTTCGGCGTCGAGATGGTTGGTCGGCTCGTCGAGCAGGAGGATGTCGGGCTTCTGGAGCAGAAGCTTGGTCAATGCGATGCGGCGCTTTTCGCCACCGGAGAGATTGTCGACCGCCGCCTCTCCCGGAGGGCAGCGAAGCGCGTCCATCGCGATTTCAAGCTGATTGTCCAGCGTCCAGCCGTCGACTGCATCGATCTTTTCCTGAAGCTCGCCCATTTCGGCCATCAGCGCGTCGAAATCAGCGTCCGCGGGGGGATCGCCGAGCATCATCGAAATGGCGTTGAAGCGATCCATCATGTCCGCGGTCTGTTTGACGCCTTCGCGGACATTTTCCATGACGGTCTTGGAAGAGTCGAGCTGCGGCTCCTGCTCAAGATAGCCGACGGTGATATTGTCCCCTGCCCAGGCTTCCCCGACGAATTCGGTATCGCGGCCAGCCATGATCTTCATCAGGGTCGACTTGCCCGAGCCGTTGGGGCCGACGATTCCGATCTTCGCATCGGGATAGAATTGGAGATGGATGCCGTTGAGCACGGGTTTCGGGGCACCGGGGAAGGTCTTGGTCAGACCCTTCATCACGTAGCTGTACTGGGCGGCCATGGGGGCGCGAGTCCTTTGGTTTGGCGGGATTTTGGAGGCGCATTAGGCGAAGGCGCGAGAGTTTTCCAGCCTTGCACGACTCATTCGGAACGAAGCGCGGCTACCGGCTAGCGAGGACCGCGGATCAGTCCCGGCCGATCATTTCTTCGGCGTCGGGAAAGCGATAATCCTTATACTGTTCGCGCAGGCTTTTCTTGCTGAGTTTGCCGGTCGCGGTGTGGGGGAGTTCGTCGACGAATTCGACCGCGTCGGGAAGCCACCATTTGGCGACATGTGCGCTGAGATGGTCACGGATCGCGGAGACAGCGACATCGCTTCCGGGGCTACGCACGACGAGCAGCAGCGGGCGCTCGTCCCAACGCGGGTGTGCGATGCCGATGGCTGCGGCTTCGGCGACCCCGGGGCAGCCGACCGCGGCGTTCTCTAGCTCGATCGAGCTGATCCATTCGCCGCCCGATTTGATCACGTCCTTCGAGCGGTCGGTGATCTGCATGGTGCCGTCGGGGTGGAGCGCGGCGACGTCTCCGGTGTCGAACCAATTGTCGGCGTCGGCGGAGTCCGTCTCGCCCTTGAAATAGCGTTTGACGACCCAGGGGCCGCGAACCTGGAGGCGGCCGCTGGTGACTCCGTCGCGGGGAAGCTGGACGCCGTCGTCATCCACGGTGCGAAGCTCGACCCCGAACGGGACCCTGCCCTGGCGCGCGGTATAGTCGAGCTGCTCGGCGTCGCTTAGCTCTTCATAGCCGGGGAGCGGTGCGCCGGTCGAGCCGATCGGCGAGGTTTCGGTCATTCCCCAGGCGTGGCCGACCTTGATGCCGCGGTCGCGGAACCATTGGATCATCGCACGCGGGGCGGCCGAGCCGCCGATGGTCACCGATTTGAGGTCCGCGAGGCTGTCGCCGGTGCGCTCGACATGTTCGATCATTCCGAGCCAGATTGTCGGCACTCCCGCCGAGTGGCTGACCTTTTCGGAGCGAAACAGGTCGCACATGCGGTCGGGGCGATAGTCGGCGGAAAGCACGAGCTTGCATCCGGTCAAAGGGGCCGCCCAGGGCACTCCCCAAGCGTTGGCGTGGAACATCGGGACGATCGGAAGCACGACCGCGCGGGCGCTGAGGTCGAAGATGTCGGGGGCGACCTCGGCCATTGCGTGAAGCATGGTCGAGCGATGCTCGTAGAGGACGCCCTTGGGATCGCCGGTGGTGCCGCTGGTATAACAGAGCCCGCACGGGTCGCGCTCATCGCCCTCGTGCCAGATGTAGTCGCCATCCTCTGCTGCGAGCCATTGTTCGAAGGAGGGGTCGGTGCCGGTCGAGTCCGCGGGCGGATCGAAGCAGATATAATGCTCGATGGTCGGCCAGCGCGGCTTCATCCGTTCGACCAGCGGCGCGAAGGCGTGATCGTAGAGGAGGACGCGATCCTCGGCGTGAGTGGCAATATATTCGAGCTGATCTTCGAACAGGCGCGGGTTGATCGTGTGGAGGACCCCGCCCATGCCGATCGCACCATACCAGGCGGTGAGGTGCGAGCTGTGATTCATCGCCAGGGTCGCGATACGGTCGCCGGGGACGATGCCGCAGCGGACCAGCGCCTGAGCCATCCGCCGCGCGTCCTTGGCGACGCTGGCCCAATTGGTGCGGGTGATGCTGCCGTCGGCCCAGGCCGAAACGATCTCGCGATTGCCATGCTCGCGCTCGGCATGGTCGACCAGCCGCATCACGCGCAGTGGCCAGTCCTGCATCGCCCCAAGATTCACAACGCGCCTCCCGCTACCAAACGAACAAAAGTGATGGCCGCCCCTAGAATGGAAGCTTGAATCCAGGGGGAAGCTCCATTCCGCTGGTCATCTTCGACATTTCTGCGCCCGCGGCGAGATCGGCCTTGGCCTTGGCGTCATTGAGTGCGGCAGTGATCAGATCCTCGAGCATCGGCTTTTCGGCGACGCTCATCAGACTGTCGTCGAGCGCGATCGATATGATTCGGCCCTTGGCAGTTGCGCGGACCTTGACCAGCCCGCCACCCGCGGCGCCCTCGACCTCGACGCTGTCGAGGCTATCCTGCGCCTTTTGCAGCTCGGCCTGCGCATTTTGGGCCATTTTCATAATTTCTTCGAAGCTCGGCATATCAGGCCTCTTTCCGGGTGAAGGATTCCAAGGTGGCGTCGGGGAAGTGATCGAGCAAGGCCCGCACCGACGGTTCGGCAAGGATTTCGGAGCGGGAACGCTCCTCGGCCATGGTTTCATGTTGCTGAAGCGAGGGTCCGCCGCCCTCGTCGGCAAGGCGGACCTGCCAAGTCGAGCCGGTGGCCTGCTTCGCGGCAAGCGCGAGTTCGCGGGTGAAGTCGGGGCCGAGCGGCTTGAGTGGCTTAAGGACGAGTTCGCCAGGCGAGAAGCTGACCAGCCCGACGTGATCGTGAAGTTGCTGGGCGAGCAGCTTGCGGCCCTGTTGATCGATGGCGGCCGTGAATGCTGCGAAATCGGGCGGCCCAGATGGAGCGGCGGGCGTAGGAGAGGATGGCGCACGCGCGGGTGCTGTGCCGCCCGACGTGAGTTGCGCGAGCAGGGTCGCTGGGTCGGGCAGATCGGCGGCGTGGATCAGTCGCAGGAGCGCCATCGCGGCGGCCTCGTGCGGGTCGGGGGCGATGCCGACGTCGGTCAGCCCCTTGAGCAACAATTGCCAAAGGCGATGGATCGCGGCCCAGCCGAGCGCTGAGGAAAGCTGTCGCGCCGCGTCACGTTCGTCGGCCGAGAGCAAGGCGTCCTCGGCGGCACCGGCCTTGGCGCGAGTGATTGCGTGAAGCGCTTCCATGAGGCCGCGGAGCAGGGCTGCGGGCTCGATCCCGAGCGAATGAGCTTCGTCGAGCTGGGCGAGGGTCGCGGGGGCGTCGCCGGCGATGATCGAGTCGAGCAGCCGGCGGATTCGCCCGCGGTCGGCAAGGCCGAGCATTGATCGGACCTCGGCGGCAGTGACCCTGCCCCCGCCATGCGCGATCGCCTGGTCGAGGATCGATAGGCCGTCGCGAGCGCTTCCTTCGGCGGCGCGGGCGATTGCGGCGAGCGCGTCGGGCTCGATCGCCACGCCCTCAAGCTCGGCGACGCGCGCGAAATGGCCAGCGAGCTTGTCGGCGGGAATTCGGCGGAGGTCGAACCGTTGGCATCGCGAAAGGACGGTGACGGGGACTTTTGCGACTTCGGTGGTCGCGAACAGAAATTTGACGTGCGGGGGTGGCTCCTCGAGCGTCTTCAACAACGCGTTGAAGGCGTTCTTCGAGAGCATGTGAACTTCGTCGATAATGTAAATCTTGAAGCGCGCCGAAACCGCCGAATAACGCACCGCCTCGATGATCTCGCGGACATCGTCGACCCCGGTGTGGCTTGCCGCGTCCATTTCGATGACGTCGATGTAGCGGCCCTCGGCGATTGCAACGCAGGGCTCGCAAATCCCGCACGGATCGATCGTTGGGCCGCCATTTCCGTCGGGGCCGATGCAGTTGAGCGCCTTGGCGACGAGGCGCGCGGTCGAGGTCTTGCCGACCCCGCGCACTCCGGTGAGCAGAAAGGCATGGGCGATGCGGCCGCGTTCGATCGCATTGCCGAGCGTGGTGACCATTGCGTCCTGGCCGATCAATTCGGCGAAGGTCTGCGGCCGATATTTGCGGGCGAGCACGCGATAGGGGGTCGACGGCGCGGCCTTGGCGGGCAGTTCGGGAAGGTCGAGGCCGAGGCCAGGCGATTCGTCGTCGGTCATGGTCAGGGTGTAGGCCATCGGCCGGGTGTCGCGCCAGCGGGCCGGCGCCATCTGCCGAAGGTGCCGCTGCTTCGCCGGGCTTGGTGCCTCATGCGGTGGGAGCCGGAACGACCCGGGACGGAATCGTTGTGGCTGCTTCCTTCCGGACCTGACCAGGTTGGCGACAGCCCCGCCCGCCCGGCTCCCGCCGCGCATATGGCGAAGGATGCCGGTCCCTGCAAGGTCGAGCGGTCAGCGGTCGAGGTGGTAGGCGGTGCCGGGCATTCGCACGGTGAGTGCTGGCAAATCTGGGAGGGTGATCTGGCACGCGAGGCGCGATGTGCGGGTGACGTGCGCGGCGAGGTCGAGAAGGTCGTCTTCTTCCTCGCTTGCGGGCGCGAGGAGGTCGAAATGCTCGCTTGCGACGATGACGTGACAGGTCGAGCAGGCCATCGACCCTTCGCAACTGCCTTCGAGCGGCTGATCATTGGCCTGGGCGAGGTCGAGCAGATTGGTCCCAGGCGAAGCATCGACTTCGCGATCGAGGGTGCCGTCGGCTTTTAGGAAGCGGACGCGGGTCATTGCATGGCCTGCTCGCGTGCCGCGAAGGTGATTCGGCGGCAGGCTAGGACCAATTCTTCCTCGCCCGTATAGCGGCCGAAGCCGAGGCGGATCGAGGCGCGCGCCTCGCGGTCGCTGAGCCCGAGCGCCCTGAGAACATGGCTTGGCCGGCCCGATCCCGAGGCGCAGGCCGAGCCGAGCGAGAAAGCAAGATTGCGAAGGTCGGAAATTAGGCGCGCTCCGTCGAGTGTTTCGAAGCGCAGGTTGAGATTGCCGGCGTAGCGCGCATCGGCACTGCCGTTTAATATCCAGCCTTCGCCGAGTGTTGCTAATGCAAGTTCAGATAGTTTCTGAACATGCGCCGTGTCCGCGTCGCGCCGCTCGACCGACAAGCGTGCAGCCTCACCCAGCCCGGCGCACAGCGCGGTCGAGAGGGTTCCCGAGCGAAGCCCCTGCTCCTGCGCGCCGCCATGGAGCAGCGGGCTCGGTTCGAAGCCCTTGCGGATCCAGAGTCCGCCAATCCCTTTGGGACCATGGATTTTGTGTCCGGAAATGGTGATTAGATCGGCACCTTCAGGCAAGTCCATTCGTCCGAAACCCTGCACCGCGTCGCACAGCATCGCCGCACCGGCGTTGTGCGCGATCGCGGCAAGCTCGGCGATTGGCTGAATGACGCCGATTTCATTATTGACCAGCATTGCCGCGACCAGAGCGGTCTTGGCGTCAATCGCCTCCTCGGCGGCAGCGAGGTCGACCAGCCCGTCTCTACCCACGGCGAGGCGCACCACCTGATAGCCGCGGCCTTCGAGCCATTCCATGCTGTCGAGGACCGCCGCATGCTCAGTGGCGATGGTTACCAATTTGCGCCGTTCGGAACGCTCGGCGGTGCCCTTGATCGCCCAGTTGAGCGCCTCGGTCGCGCTGCTGGTAAAGACGAAGCGGCCTTCGTCGAGCGCCGCCGCGGTGAGGATCTGGTCGCGGGCGACCTCGATCGCTGCAGCGGCCTCCCTGCCCCAGCGCGACGGGCTGTGCGGATTTGCGAATTTTTCGATCAGCCACGGCTGCATCGCGGCTGCCACTTCAGGCGCGAGCGGCGTCGTCGCCTGATAATCGAGGTAGATCATGCGGCGCGCTTCGTCCGCTCGGCAATCTGACGCCATTGCTCGAGAAAAGCGTCGACGTCGGCCTCGGTCGTCGCGGGCCCGAAGCTGATTCGGAGGAAGCTTGCGGCGATTTCGGGGGCGATGTTCATGGCGGCGAGCACTTCGCTGCGCTTCATCTTGCCCGATGAGCAGGCGCTTCCGGCCGACACCGCAATTCCGGCGAGGTCGAACTGGACGAGAAGCGATGCGCTCGATGCACCGGGGAGTGCGATCGCGCCGATGGTGGCGAGACGCGGGCTGTCTTCGCCGATGATCGCTCCGCCGGTCTCACGGACGCCGTCGTCGAGACGGGAACGAAGCTCGGCCAAACGGTTTATGTTATATGGGCGAGCGGCTAACGCGGCGGCGAAGGCGAGCGCACCGGGGGCGTCCTGAGTGCCGCGACGATAACCCTTTTCCTGCCCGCCGACCGGAGCGAGCGTTGAAAGGTCGCGAACGAGCAGCGCACCGACCCCGGGCGGGCCGCCAAGCTTGTGCGCCGACAAGGCGATGAAATCAGCGTCGGGGAGCGGTGCCTTGGCGGCGCTTTGCGCGCAGTCGGCAAGCAGAAGCGAGCCCGCGGCGCGAATGCGCTCGGCGAGACGGTCAAGTGGTTGAAGGATGCCGGTTTCATTATTGACCGCTTGGATCGCGACCAGCGTTGGGCCAGAAGCGAGGACGGTTTCGAGCGCGGTCTCGTCGATCAGGCCATCCTCGCCGACCGGTATGACGATCGACGCGGGGCCCATTGCGTGGGGGACGATGGCATGTTCGGTCGCGCCGTGCGCCTTGCCCGCGATCCGTGCCCGTGCGGCGACGATTTCGACCGATTCGCTCGCGCCCGAAGTGAAGATGATGTCATGACGCCAGTTGAGCTCGGCCGCGAGTGTGGCGCGCGCTTCTTCGAGCAAAGCGAAGGCGCGGCGGCCTTCCGTATGGGGCGAGCTTGGGTTGGCCCAGCCGTCGAAGCCGCGCAGCATCGCCTCGCGTGCCTGGAGCAGTACCGGGGTCGTTGCTGCGTGATCGAGGAAGATGCGGGTCGGCAAGGCTTCGAAATCCTGTAATTGCCAGCGGGACGCGCCGCCCTATATAGAAGCCGCCGTCGCGGCGCACCCGTTCGCGGCGCCTTTTTCCGATCTGTTCAAGCGAGCGACCATGCCCGAAGTGATTTTTCCTGGCCCCGAAGGCCGTCTCGAAGGCCGATTCAGCCCGGGGCCGCGCCCGCGCGCGCCGGTTGCGCTGATCCTCCACAGCCACCCGCAGGCGGGCGGGACGATGAACAACAAGATCGTTCAGATGCTGCACAAGGATTTTACGCGGCGCGGGTTTGCGACCTTGCGCTTCAACTTCCGCGGCGTTGGCCGGAGCCAGGGTTTGTTCGACAACGGCATCGGCGAATTGTCGGACGCGGCCTCCGCGCTCGACTGGGTGCAGCAGATTCATCCCGAGGCGGAGACTACTTGGGTTGCGGGGGTCAGTTTTGGCGCGTGGATCGGCATGCAATTGCTGATGCGGCGACCGGAAATTCGCGGCTTCATCTCGATCGCGCCGCCTGCGAACATGTACGATTTCAGCTTCCTTGCGCCCTGCCCTTCGTCGGGAATCATCATCCAGGGCGAGGCCGACGAAGTGGTCACTCCGCTGGCGGTGCAAAAGCTGGTCGATAAATTGCGCACCCAGCGGCACATTACGATCCACCACGACACGATTCCCGGTGCGAACCACTTCTTCGCCAACGAACTCGATCTGTTGATGAAAAGCGTCGACGATTATCTCGACATGCGGCTCGATCCGGGAAGCAATATACGCTGACGCCGAGCTACAGCGTCCAGATGAGGACGTTGCCGATCAGCACGATCGCGGCGGCGATCATCAGGAAGGCGCGCTGACGGTCGCGGCGGAACAGGCGCGCGCCGCCGATGGTCAGAATGGCGGCTGCGATTATTGCGAGGGTTAGCGCGGCGGAAGCGATTGTCGTCAACAAGCGTGCCTTTCAGAAAGATTTAACCGAAACGCGCCATAAACGTCGGCATGGCGACAATCGAACAGCAACAAGCGCGTCTTGAAGATGCCTTCAACCGCATCGAAGAGACAATTCTTCCGTGCATCGCGATGATGCTCGACACTTTGCTTGATGCCTCTGCAAACATGGCCGAACTTGACCCCAAGGTCCTCGCCGCCGAGCTGCAGACGCTTGCCGCCGAACTCGAAGAGCTGACCCGCGCGGTCGAGCGCACGAGCCCAAACATGCTCGAGCCCGGCGAATATCGGGTCGCCTGATCAGCCGATGATCCGTGCGTGAAGCGCGGGATCGACGTTTCCGCCCGACAATATGATCACCGTCTCCGGCTCAAGCGCGACCTTGCCCGCAAGAACCGCCGCAAGCGCGACTGCGCCGCCGGGTTCGAGCACCAGCTGCTGCTCATTCCACGCCCAGCGGACCGCCGCTTCGACCTCCGCTTCGCTGACCGCGAGCGCAACCGCGTTCCGTGCGTGGAGGATGCCGAAGGTGATCGGCGAGACCAGCGGAGTCTGGAGTGCATCGCATAGCGTCGGCGGTGGGTTTGGGGCGACGGGGACGATGTGACCGGCGGCTAGCGAGTTGGCCATGTCGTCCCAGCCCTCGGGTTCGACGATCACGATCTCGCTCTCGGGACAGGCGAGCGAAATCCCAGCCGCCAGCCCGCCCCCACCGCAGGGGACGACGATCCGCGCCGGATCTCGGCCGAGCTGGTCGACGATTTCGAGCCCGATCGTGCCCTGCCCTGCGACGATGTGCGGGTCATCGAAGCTTGGGACGACGGTCGCGCCCGTTCGTGAGGCGATTTCGGCGGCTATCGCTTCGCGGTCCCCGGTCATTCGCTCGTAGAAGATCACCTCGGCGCCCCGGGTGCGGGTTCCTTCGACTTTTAGTGCCGGAGCGTCGGAGGGCATGATGATGGTCGCGGCGAGGCCCAGGCGGCGCGCGGCGATGGCAACGCCTTGGGCGTGATTGCCTGAGGAGAAAGCGACGACTCCGCGGTCGCGCTCGGCCTGGTCGAGTTGGAGGAGACGATTGCTGGCGCCGCGAAGCTTGAACGCTCCGCCGGTCTGGAGGGATTCGCATTTGAGCCACAGCCTGTGGCCCGCAAGCCGGGTCTCGCGAAGTTCGGTGCGGACGACCACTTCGGCAATCCGCTCGGCGGCAGCAAGCACGTCGTCACGAGTGACTGCCGGACCGGTATTGAAGTTGTTCAAATCTTTGCACTTTCGATGAAGCGTTGGTTAGGGTCGCCGGACCACTTCCGTAACAGGCCGCAAGTCCGTGAATAGACTTTACATAAAGGGTCATCGACCATATGTAGCGCCTCCGCTGCCCCATGGGACTTCCAACCGCAAGGCAGCTTTCTCGAACAGACAGTTGGAGGTCCCTTGAGTTGCACAAGCTACATAGCGCGCTGGGGCTAGCGAAAGCCCCGAACGGCAACAGCGATGTTGTCGCTATAGCAGAGCAGCGGCCGGTCCAGCCGGTAACCTTGCTTCGTCCGCACGCCGCCGCGCGCGCAGCCCGTTACTTCGTCGAGAAGTTTCCGGGCCGCTCGCTCTATGCGGTGAAAGCGAACCCGTCGCCCGACCTGCTCCGAATCCTGTGGGATGAAGGGGTGACTCATTACGACGTCGCCTCGCTTGGCGAAGTGCGTCTGGTCGCCGAAACGCTTCCGGAGGCGACCCTGTGCTTCATGCACCCGGTCAAGGCCGAGGAAGCGATTGAGGAAGCGTATTTCACTTTTGGGGTGAAGACGTTCAGCCTCGACACGATGGACGAGCTCGACAAGATCATGCGTGCCACGCGCGCGGCGAGCGATCTCAATTTGCTGGTGCGGATCCGCGTTAGTTCGGAACATAGCAAGCTGAGCCTTGCGTCCAAGTTCGGTGCCGATCCGTCGGAGCTGACGCGCTTGCTGTTCGCGGCGCGGCAGGCATCGGACGCGATGGGCATTTGCTTCCATGTCGGCAGCCAGGCGATGAGCCCGGCGGCCTATTCCGAAGCCTTGTCGAAGGTCCGTGATGCGATCGTCGAGGCCGCGATCACGGTCGATATCGTCGATGTCGGAGGCGGCTTTCCAAGCTCCTACCCGGGGATGCAGCCTCCCCCGCTCGAAAATTATTTCGAGATCATCAGCGCGGCCTATGAGGCGCTTCCGATCAGCTATTCGGCCGAATTGTGGTGCGAGCCCGGACGTGCGCTTTGCGCCGAATATGCAAGCGTTTTGGTGCGGGTCGAGCAGCGCCGTGGGTCCGAATTGTACATCAATGACGGTGCTTATGGCGCCTTGTTCGATGCTGCGCATATTGGCTGGCGTTATCCGGTCGAGCTGGTCCGGCGCGAGGCGTCCGAGACCCGGACGATGGCGTTCAGCTTTTACGGGCCGACCTGCGACGATCTCGATCATATGGCGGGGCCGTTCCATCTTCCTGCCGACGTTGCCGCGGGCGACTATATCGAGGTCGGAATGCTTGGTGCCTATGGCTGCGCGATGCGGACCGCGTTCAACGGCTTCGGAGTTCAGGAGCGGGTGATCGTCACCGACGAGCCGATGGCCAGCCTGTATGGAGCGGTCGAGCCGGTGAGGCGTTCGAACGTCGTCCAGCTATAGGTCGAGCAGCGATTGGTTTTGGTCATCCCAGCCAAGGCTGGGATTCACGTCATCGCGAGTTAGCCGACCTTGCGAGCTTGGCGCAGCATTGGCCCCAGTCTGCGCTGGGGCGACAGCTATTACGGAGAATGAAATGACTACCGATACGCTCATCAAGACCGCCGACGAGGCCGCGATCAACGATAATCGCAAGGCTGATCTGCTGGCCAATGAGGTCGAGCATATCGACATCACCAGCTTCGACGCGCGGCCGATCGTCAAAGCGATGGGCAAAATGAGCTTCACCAGCCGCGATCTGGCCAATGCGACCGACATCTACAACCAGATGCTTGCCGACCCCGACTGCTCGGTGATCCTGGTGATCGCCGGATCGACTTCGGCGGGCGGGTGCATGGACCTTTATGCAGAGCTGGTGCGGTCGAACATGGTCGATGCGATCGTCGCCACGGGTGCCGCGATCGTCGATATGGATTTCTTCGAGGCGCTTGGCCACAAGCATTATCAGGCGCTTGAAGTTCCGGACGATGACACGCTGCGCTCGCTCTACATCGATCGCATCTACGATACCTATATCGACGAGATTTCGCTTCAGGATTGCGATTTCACCATCGGCAAGATCGCCGACAGTCTAGAGCCGCGCCCCTATTCGAGCCGCGCGTTCATCCGCGAGATGGGCAAATGGCTGATGGAGAACGGCAAGAAGGACAACAGCCTCGTCAAGCTCGCCTATGAGCATGACGTGCCGATTTTTTGCCCGGCGTTCACGGATTCCTCGGCCGGGTTCGGACTGGTCAAGCATCAGGTCGACGCGATGAAGCGCGGCGGACATTATATGACCATGGATTCGATCGCCGACTTCCGTGAGCTGACCGACATCAAGATCAAGGCGGGGACGACCGGCCTGCTGATGATCGGAGGCGGAGTGCCCAAGAATTTCGCGCAGGACACGGTCGTTTGCGCCGAGATTTTGGGCCACCACGACGTCGAAGTGCATAAATATGCGGTGCAGATCACGGTCGCCGACGTCCGCGATGGGGCCTGCTCCTCCTCGACCCTTCAGGAAGCGGCAAGCTGGGGCAAGGTTTCGACCGCGATGGAGCAGATGGTGTTCGCCGAAGCCACTTCGGTACTGCCGTTGCTTGCAAGCGACGCCTATCACACCGGCCATTGGCGGACACGTGCCAAGCGGAAGTTCGCCAAATTGTTCGATTAATTTTCAGGATTGGTTCCCGATTGCCACCTTCCCTTTTCTGACGCATTCTTCTTATCCAATTAGGGGGAATCGTAATGGAATATAGCCCGTTGATCGCGCCGGTTGTGACGCTGGTCGCCTGGTCACTGGTGGTCATGATGTGGATGGCGATGACTCGCCTGCCGGCGATGAAGAAGGCGGGCATTGGCCTGGATCGCAGGGGCGGCCGAGGGGCTAATCTCGAGGGCGTGATTCCCGATGAGGTCAATTGGAAGGCGCATAATTATCAGCATCTGATGGAGCAGCCGACGATCTTCTACGCGATCGTCTTTGCACTGATTCTGCTCGATGCGGCCGTGCCGATCAACATCTGGCTGGCCTGGGGCTATGTTGGCTTACGCATTGCCCACAGCCTGATCCAGGGGACCGTCAATATCGTCAAATATCGCTTCCTCACCTTTTTGCTGAGTTCGATTTGCCTGGTCGGGCTGACCGTTCACGCCGCCGTACGACTGCTTCACGGCTGAGGAGATGACGCCGGGTGACGACCGGCTAGTGCTGCTGGCACGCGTCGCTCCGTGGTTTGCGCTCGCCTACGCCGCTCTTTGGTCGGTGTCGCTCGATCTGGCCCCAGCGATTCCGCGCGACGGCACTGGGCTGGTCGTCGGCCGTGACTTTCTGAATTTATGGATGGCGGGCAAGGCCGCCTGGGGCAGCAATCCCGCGCAATTCTACGACCTCGCCACCTATCAGCAGTCAATGGTGCCCTTTATCGGTGCAGATTATCCGGGTCAGATTTGGTCGTATCCGCCGAGCGTGATGCTGATTGCGGCTCCGTTCGGGCTGCTTCCTTATCTGCCTGCGCTAATCCTGTGGACGATGATTGGCCCGCTGGTTTTTGTCGCGGCGTTGCGCGGCTGGACGAACGACCGGCGACTGATCGTAGCTGCTCTGCTTTGTCCAGCGGCGATCTTCGGCCTGATTTCGGGACAATTCTTTTATCTTGGAGCGGCGCTGATCCTGACCGTGCTGCGCTGGCGCCACGCGCGGCCTGTCGCCAGCGGTGCCCTGCTTGGCCTGCTCACGATCAAGCCGCAGCTTGGCCTGTTCTTTCCCTTGCTTCTGATCGCGGAACGCAATTGGCGCGGCATCGGCAGCGCGGCGCTGGTTGCAGGGATGCTGATCTTGCTCAGCAGCCTGCTGTGGGGGCCTGAAACCTGGCAGGCCTATTTCACGAATGGCGCGGCCACGCAGGCACGCGTACTCAGCGATCCCGAGCGGCTCGGCGCGCCGTTCATGCCGACGATCTTCATGAATTTGCGCACGATCGGGGTCCCCGTAGGGGTGGCCTATGCGGTTCAGGGTGCGGCTGCAATTGCCGCCGCTTTGCTCGTCCTGTGGGGATTCGCCAAGCCGCGCTTTGCCCCCGCGACTGGCGCCGCTTTCTTCCTTGCGGCGGCTCTGTTCGGGACGCCCTATCTGCTCAATTACGACACGCTTGCCTTTGCGACGGCGATGCTACTCGCAGCGCCCGCAGGTTTCGCCGGGCGGTGGCTGACGTTCGGCGCCTGGTTCCTGACCCTGCTCCAGCTTGCCGCTGGAAATGCGGAAGTTCCGGGGCCCGCATTGATCGCGATCATGGCCGCAGCCTATCTGGTGAAGCAGGCGGCCAGTTCGACATGCGTCGACCAGCGGAACTGGCCGACCGGCTGCACCCAATCGAGCGAATAGCCGCCCGCGACGAGCAGTTCGGCGTCGCGCGCGAAGGTCGCCGGGTTGCAGCTGACGTAGGCGATACGCGGGACTGAGGAGGCAGCGAGTTGCTTGACTTGTTCGATCGCCCCGGCGCGCGGAGGATCGAGCACCACGGCGTCGAAGGCGGCAAGTTCGGCGGCGTCGAACGGGCGGCGGTAGAGGTCGCGGTGAACCGCGTCGACCGCTCTGCCCAACCGATTGGCGGCGGTCTTGAGCGAGAGAATTGCATTGCGCGCGGCCTCGGCAGCGGTGACCTTGCCCGGAAGCGCAAGCGCGAAGGTTCCAAGACCAGCGAAGAGATCGGCGGAGTTCTGGGAATTGCCGATGGCAGCGCGAACTGCCTTGACCAGGGCCGCCTCGCCGTCGGCGGTCGCCTGGAGGAAGGCGCCTGGGGGCAGTCCCACGGGTACGCCGGCAAGCTTGATCGTGACGGATTCGGGCTCAAAGCGGGGTTCGGCGCCATAGCCTTCGTCGACGGTCAGGCGCGCGAGCCGGTGGCGTTCGCAAAACTCCGCCAAGGCTTCGACCGCCGCCAGCCCGACGATTTCGACCCCTTTTAGCGCGAGGTCGATGCCTTGGTCGGCGAGCGTCATTTGAACTTCGGCGTTTCGCTTTGAAGCGAGCATTGGTGCGAGCAATTTGCGCAGCGGAGCGATCAGCGCGAATAATGCCGGGTGGAGGACATGGCATTCGTGCATGTCCACGATCTGGTGCGAGGCCGAGGCGTTGAAGCCGATTAGCACTCGACCCCCTGCCCGGCCTGCCCGAAGGCTTGCTCGTCGGCGGGTGCGCGGGGGCGAGAGATAGGCCGGGCGAACGGCTGTGGACAGCCCGTGTTGAGCAAGCGCACCGGATATTCGACTAGCGCAATAATCGGCGAAGGCGGCGTCGGTGAGGTGCTGGAGCTGGCAGCCGCCGCATTCGGGAAAGTGACGGCATGGCGGCACTCGGTGACCCGGTCCTTTGGCGAGCGAACCGTCGTCGAGCAAAGTGTCGCCGGGGACGGCGAAGGGGATGTGCTCGCCCGATGCACTGACTCCGTCTCCGCGCGCGGCAATTCGGACGATCGGATCGCTCATTTGAGGTCGGCGAGCGCGCGTGGAATGGCGGCGAGGAGGTCGTCGGCGATCATCCCGGGTCCGGCCAGCTCGGCGGCGCGGCCGTGGAGCCAGACGGCATCGCAAGCTGCCTCGAAGGAAGCGCGGCCCTGGGCGCGGAACGCTGCGATCATTCCGGCAAGGACATCGCCGCTTCCTGCTGTGGCCAGCCACGCCGGAGCGGGCGGTGCGAACACCAGGCGGCCGTCTGGTGCGGCGATGAGGGTATCCGGGCCCTTGTAGACGATCACTGAGCGGCTGGCCTCGGCTGCGGCGAGCGCGCGATCGGCCTTGCTGCCGGGGATTTCGCCGAACAGCCGGAGGAATTCGCCTTCGTGCGGAGTGAGGATGGCGTCATGGCCGTGGAGGCGTTCGGGTTCCCCGACAAGGCCGATGGCGTCGGCGTCGATGACTACCGGGCGGGCAGCGGTCAGCGCGAGTGTGAGCACTTGGGGGATGTCGCCGAGGCCCGGGCCGACCAGGATGGCGCCGATGCGCGGGTCGTTGACCTGGGCGGTGTCGGTCTGGACGATCGCTGCAGGAAGCCCGTCGATGCTGCGCGATGTGCTCACGCGGACATAACCTGCACCGCTTCGTGCCGCGGCATGAGCCGCAAGGGCGATGGCGCCGGGCATTTTGCCCGCGAGGCAATGGACGAGTCCCCGGCTATATTTGTGGCCCATCGGGTCGAGTTGCTGCGCCGTGGGGGCAGGGAGTTCGAACCACTTACCCGTGGTAACGAGGCCGATGTCGGCGAGCACGACGCGGCCCATATGCGCCATTGCGGGCATCAACCGGTGGGCGGGCTTTAGCGCTCCGAAGGCAACGGTGAGATCGTAGTGGCCGACGGGCGAAAGAATGGCTCCGTCGTCGCTCGATATGCCACTCGGCAGATCGCAAGCGATCGCCGCGTGGGCAGCATCAACTAGTCGGAAGAGATGTTGTGAAACAGAGGACTCCAACCCGTGCTTGAGACCCGTTCCGAAGAGGCAATCGATCAGGATTGAGGTTGGTGAAGCGTCGGCGAGGGTGTCCAATGTTGCAATGCGGACCGTAAACCCCGCTTCGGCGAGGTGGCGCGCGGTGACTCTGCCGTCCGCGCCATTATTGCCGGGTCCGCACAGGATTAGCGTCTCACGAGGGGCAATGAAGCGCTGAACCGCACGGGCGAGGGCTGCGCCGGCGCGTTCGATCAGAGTGTCGACCGGGGTGCCGGAATCGATGGCGGCTTGTTCGACAGCGCGGATCGCGGTGGCGGTGAGGATCGGACGGGACATTGCGGGCCCTTAGCGCAGGACGCTCGCGAGTTTCCACCACGGCGAGGGACAGGCGGTGGCAGCAGCGTCGCGAGCGTCCTCGTCTCGGAACAAGGCGAAGCAGGTCGCGCCGCTGCCCGACATGCGGACGAAGTAAGCGCCCGGCATCGCCGCGAGCCAGTCGAGCACCGCACCGATCTGCGGCACCAGGGCTCGTGCGGGCGTTTCGAGGTCGTTACGACCTTCGCGCCAGCCAACGAGCGGGCCGCGGTCGTTTCCGTCCCAGGCGGCAAACACTTCGCGCGTCGACAAGGCGATACGCGGATTGACGAGCAGCACTGGGGTTCCGGCGATGTCCGGGTCGTCGGCAAGGACGAGGCGATCCCCTGCCCCGTCGCCGCGAGCTGTCATGCTCAACAGGCAGGCGGGAACGTCTGCGCCTAAGGTGTGCGCGATAGCGGATGCGTGAGCGGGATCGATGTTCCACAGCCGGGTGAGCAGACGCAGCGTCGCCGCGGCATCGGCCGAGCCGCCGCCGATCCCCGATGCAATCGGCAGGCGCTTGTCGAGGGTCAGCGCTGCGCCGCCGTTGCGCATCTGCCCCCGCTCCTGCAACGCCAAGGCAGCGCGCATGACCAGATTGTCGTCACCGGCATCGAGATGCCCGGCCATTGGGCCTAGGATTTCAAGGATCAGGTGCTCATTGGGCTCGACCTCGACGATGTCGCCGTCGAGGCAGAAGGCGAACAATGTCTCGATAGCATGGCGGCCATCAGGGAGCTTGCCGCGAACGTGAAGTGCGAGGTTGAGCTTGGCCGGTGCGACCTCGCTCAGCCGCTCGGAGCCGTCGCTCATGGCGCGGCGGTCGCCTTGCTCCAGCCAGCCGCGATCTTGGCTTCGATCCGTCTGGCTTCGATCGCCTCGGCGCTAATCAGCGCCGCTCGCCATGCGAAGCGCGCTTCGTAGCGACGGCCGGCCTGATAGAGTGCATCGCCAAGGTGCTCCTGGATTTCCGCATCGGCGGGCTGAGCGATGGCCGCTTTGGTCAGCGTCTCGATCGCCTCGGGAAGACGACCGCGCTTGTACAATGCCCATCCTAGCGAATCCGTGATCGCCGGGTCGCCGGGACGAAGCGCGAGCGCGCGGCGGATCATGCCCTCGGCCTGATCGAGATTTTCGCCCCGCTCGAGCGAACCGTAGCCGAGATAATTGAGCAGCAGAGGTTGGTTTGGAGAGGCCGCAAGCGCCGCGGTGAGTTCAGCCCGGGCTTCGGGCCAGCGCTCCAAATCGTCGAGCTGCGCCGCCCGAAGGAGACGGTAGGTCCAGCCGTTGGTGCTTCCGTCGCTGCTCGCCAGAGCAGCACCGCGAGCATATGCCTCGGCCGCCTCGGTGGGGCGATCGAGTTCGGCGAGCACGTTCCCAAGCCGGCCATGGTCGTTCGCGAGCGCTTCAGGCAAAGCGGCCGCACGCTGGGCCGCGGCGAGAGCTTCGGGGCCGCGCTTAAGCTCCAGCAACAGGCGAACCTGCGCATCGCGAACATCGTCGACGAAGGGATCATTTGCGGGAACGGCCGCCAAAGCTGCGAGCGCTTCGGCCTCACGGCCCTGACGGTCGAGCAGGAGCGCAAGCAGGATAGACGCTTCGCTGCTGTCGGGTGCCGCGTGGCGCGCGATCTGCACCAAAGTTAGAGGGAAGCTGCGGTCGTTGCCCTGAGCAAGCCCGACCGCAAGGCCGAGCAAAAGTTCGGCGAAGCCTGCCGCGGGTGTATCGATCGCAATGCCCAGCTGCGAGCTTCGCAGGTCGAGGCGCCTTAATGCGGGATCCTCGCCGGCGAGCAACGCTTGCGCCTTGTCCTTCGCACCGGCGCGGGCGAGCATTGCAGCGAAGGCGAGCCGCAGCCGTGTTTCACGTCCTCCCGACGCAGTAAGTGCCCCGGGGACGAGCAACATCGCCTCATCGACACGGCGCGATGCGAGGAGCATCGCCACTCGCTGCTCGTCGACGAACGGTGCGAGAAGCGTAGTCTTGGGCAGCGCGGCAAGCGCGGCCGAGCCGTCGCGCCGCGCCGCCTGATCGCTCCAGGCGCGGAGCAGTGGTGCGACAAATCCGCCATCGTCGTCGCTGCCGCTCGCGACGAACATGATCGCCTCGTTCGACTGACGCCTGCGCAGCGCATCGGCGACGAGGAGAAGGCGCGCGTCGAGGGTCAGTGCGTCGGCGGGGAGCGTGCGTGCGACCCTCAACGCCAGCCCGGTGTCGCCCGAGTCGATTGCGGAGGCTATGGCGCGGCGCGCAAGCGTGGGGTTGGCTGGGTCGGCAGAGGCAAGTGTCGCAAACAGCCGTGCCGCGCGGCCCTGGTCGCCGATCGCGTCGGCGGTGCGCGCTTCGACATAAGTGGACAGAAGCTGGCCCGGATCGACCGGGTTCGCGGCGGCGAGCGGCGCCAGCGGGAGGCCGATCAGTAAAGTTGCGAACGATGTCCGCTTACATATTGGGATAATTGGGTCCTCCACCGCCCTCGGGAACGACCCAATTGATGTTCTGGGTCGGATCCTTGATGTCGCATGTCTTGCAGTGGACGCAATTCTGCGCATTGATCTGAAGCCGCGGTGAACCGGCCTCCTCTACGATCTCATAAACGCCCGCCGGGCAGTAACGCGTCTCCGGACTGTCATAGAGCGCGAGATTGACACTTATCGGAACCGCGGCGTCCTTGAGCGTTAAATGGACCGGCTGATCCTCGGCATGATTGGTGTTCGATAGAAACACCGACGACAGACGATCGAAGGTCAGTTTTCCGTCGGGTTTAGGGTAGGCGATCGGGTGATAATGCTCCTTGCGTCCGATCTGTTTGTGGTCGGCGTGGTGCTTGATCGTCCACGGAGTGCGCAGCTTGAGGAAGTTGAGCCACATGTCGAATCCGGCGACGACGGTGCCGATGGTCCCGCCCCATTTGGCGACTGCCGGCTGGGCGTTGCGGACCATTTTGAGTTCGTCTGCGATCCAGCTTGAGCGCAGCGCGGGTTCATAATCCGCAAGTTCGTCGAAACGCCGGTCGGCGGCGATTGCCTCGAATGCGGCTTCGGCGGCGAGCATTGCCGATTTCATCGCAGTGTGGCTGCCCTTAATCCGGGGCACGTTGAGGAAACCCGCCGAGCAACCGATCAGCGCGCCGCCGGGGAAAGCGAGACGCGGGATTGCTTGCCAACCACCTTCGTTGATCGCACGGCTGCCATAGGAGATGCGCTTTCCGCCTTCGATTTCGGCGCGAATCGCGGGGTGCAGCTTCCACCGCTGGAATTCCTCGAACGGCGAAAGATAAGGGTTTTTATAATCGAGCGCGGTGACGAAGCCCAAGGCGATCTGGCCATTTTCCTGATGGTAGAGAAAGCCCCCGCCCCACGCATCGTCAAGCGGCCAGCCCTGCGTGTGGATCACGCGGCCCGGCTTATGCTTATCCGCAGGAACGTCCCACAATTCCTTGATCCCAATACCGAAAACCTGCGGTCCGCTCTCCTTGCGTAGGTCGAAGATTCGGGTCAATTCCTTGGTCAGATGTCCGCGCGCACCCTCGGCAAAGAAGGTGTAGCGCGCATGAAGTTCCATCCCCGGCTGATAGTCGTCGCGGCGTGTGCCGTCGCGAGCGACCCCCATGTCTCCAGTGGCGACGCCCTTCACCGAGCCATCGTCGTTGAACAATATTTCGGCGGCTGCGAAGCCGGGGAAAATTTCGACCCCGAGTTCCTCTGCCTGCACCCCGAGCCAGCGCGTGAGATTGCCAAGGCTGGCACTGAACGTGCCTTTGTTATGCATGAACGGCGGCATCAGCAACGACGGGATCGAATATTTGCCCTTTCGGGTCAGCACCCAGTGGAGGTTTTCGGTTACCGGAACGGTCAAGGGCGCACCCTTTTCCTTCCAATCGGGGATGAGTTCGTCGAGGCCACGCGGATCGATCACCGCGCCCGATAGGATGTGCGCGCCGACTTCGCCGCCCTTTTCAAGAACGCAAACGCCGATCTCGCGGCCTTTTTCGACGGCGAGCTGCTTGAGGCGGATTGCCGCGGACAGGCCCGCGACCCCCGCGCCAACGATGACGACGTCATATTCCATCGATTCGCGGTCGCTCATCGCCTTCCTCTCCTGAACTCCGGCGCCGGTCCACATGGCGCTTCTCGCCGCGTGCTGCCGTCGCTTGAACAGCATAGCCCTGCCAACTCCTTGACCGCGCCGTCAACCTTGGACGACAGGAGGGGCATGAGCGCGACGAGCAACGACATTGCGGTGATGGATCCGGAGGCGGCGGCAAAGCTGCTCGGCTGGTGGATCGATGCCGGTGTGGATGTTGCGGTCGGCGAGGAGCCGCGTGACTGGCGCATGCTCGCGACTGCATCGGTGGCAAGCGCTGCTACTGCAGCCCCGGTCGAGGTGCCGGCGGACCTGTTCGCCTTTCGCAAGTGGCTGGAAACCGCAAGCGGCTTGCCGCTCGACCGGGGCGGAGCGCGGCGCGTGCTTCCGGTTGGAGCCGAACATGCGCCAATCATGTTGCTCGCCGATTTTCCGGGGCGGCAGGAAGCGGGCGAAGGGCGACCGGTGTCTGGCGATTCGTGGACGCTGGCGTCGCGGATGCTCACCGCGATCGGGATCGCGCCCGAACGCGCCTATCTCGCCACCCTCGCCTGCTTTCACGCTCCCGGGAGCAAGCTTGACGGGGGCGACCTCGAGCGATGCGCGGCAATGGCGCGCGACCATGTTCGCCTTGCGAAACCCGAGCGGCTACTGCTGTTCGGCGACGCCGCGGCGCGCGCGCTGACCGGGCAACCGCTTGCCGCCGCGCGCGGACGAGTCCATCGCATCGAGGGCGTGCGCACGGTCGCGACCTTTCACCCCCGCTGGCTGCTGCAGCGACCGTCGGACAAGGCGCTCGCGTGGAAGGATTTGATCTTGTTGATGAGCGACGAAGGATGATTGGCCGTTCAGCATTGGCGATCGCGCTCGCGCTGATTGCGTCCCCTGCACTGGCGCAGGAGGACCCGCTTGCGCCGATAGAGGTTCCGCCCGTCATAGAGACGCCGATCGATCCGATCGTGATTACGCCCCCGCCGCCGCCTCGGGTCATCCCACGCGACTGGCGCGGAGTGTTCGACGCGATCCGTGCTGGCGACTGGTATGGCGCCGCTGCCGGAATCGAGACTTTGCCCGATTCCGTACTCAAGCCAGTCGCTCGTGCGGAGCTGTACACGGCGCGCGGTTCGCCAATGACTGAACTTGCCGCGTTGATCGGGTTGATTAGCGAGGCGCCCGACTTGCCTCAGGCCGAGCAGTTGCAGAGGCTGGCGATGACGCGCGGCGCGATCGAGCTGCCGCCGATCATTTACACCCGGCGGACGATCGGGCTGGGAAGCGCGCCGCGCCGGGGGCGTGCTCGGCCGGTTGCGAATGATCTCGCCGCCGACGCGCTGCGGACCGCGCTCGAGCCTTTTGTCTCTGCCAATGATCCGCTTGGGGCCGAATCCCTGCTCCTAGGCCAGGCGGCCTATCTGACGATCGAGGCACGCGCCGAGGCTGGGCAGCGGGTGGCGTGGATCTATTATGTGCTCGGCCGCGATGCAGAGGCGCGGCGGGTTGCCGATCAGTGGCGCGCGGGCGCGACGGGGGAATGGGGCGCCCAAGCCGCTTGGGTGAGCGGGCTCGCGTCCTGGCGGATGAATGATTGTGCAAGCAGCAAGGCCGCGTTCGGGGACGCGATGCGGCTGGGCGGGGGGACAGAGTTTCGGGCCGCTGCGGCTTATTGGAGCGCGCGTTCGGCACAAGCTTGCCGCCGGACTCGCGAGGTACAGCCTTTGTTGCTCGCGGCGGCACAATCGGCCGAGAGCTTTTATGGCCTGCTTGCCCGCGACGCGTTGGGGATGACGACGACGCTGGCGCCTCCACGGCGGTTTAATCCTTCGAGCAGGGTCGCGGGCCTGAGCAATATTCGCCGAGCGACCGAATTAGTGGCGATCGGCGAACGCGCGATGGCCGAGCAGATGCTTCGCCATCAGGCCAAGATCGGCGCTCCGGCCGACCATGGCGATCTGATCGCGGCGGCGCGCTCGCTTGATCTTGGCGGGGCGCAGTTCTGGCTTGCACATAATGGCCAGCCGGGCGTGCGGGTCGACCCCGCCGACCGCTATCCCGCGCCGCGCTGGGTCCCCGACCGTGGCTGGCGAATCGACCCGGCGCTGGCCTTTGCCCATGTTCTCCAGGAGAGCAGTTTTCGGGTCGAGGCGGTCAGCCCGGCTGGCGCGGTGGGACTCATGCAGGTTCGCCCCGGGACCGCGGGCGACACCGCGCGCGCTCGTGGGGAAAGCGTTGGTATCAACGGCCTCAAGCGGGCCGAAACCAACCTCGACCATGGTCAGGCGTTCATCGAACTCATTCGCAGGTCGGGTGCGACCGGGGGCCAGCTTCCCAAGGTAATCGCCGCCTATAATGCCGGGCCGGTGCCAGTAGCGCGGTGGAATTATACCAATGACAAGGGCGATCCCTTGTTGTGGATGGAGAGCATCCCCTATTGGGAAACGCGCTATTATGTTCCGGCGGTGCTTCGCAATATGTGGGTCTATCAAGGGCTTGCGGGTGCGGCGCAGCCGAGCCTGCGCGCACTGACCGAGCACCGTTGGCCTGTGTTCCCGACATCGGCGGGTCGCCCTGCGCTTTAATCTGTTCTTGCTATGTTCTTCTTTGGGCTTAGGTTCAGGCGATGCCTACCGAGTCGATCAAGGCGCGCGGCGCGACCCATAATCAGGTTCCGACCCGCTTCAATTTGAAGGAGCGCGTCGTTGAAGGCGACTGGCTCGACAGCGTCGAAAGCCTCGACGGGATCGTGCCGCGACGGACGACGGTGACGATCGAGAAGGCCAAGTCGATCCTGACCCGCAATTCGTCGCCCGACATCGGCTTTGATCGATCGGTGAATCCCTATCGCGGATGCGAGCATGGCTGCATCTATTGCTTCGCGCGGCCGACGCATGCCTATCACGATTTGTCTCCAGGAGTGGATTTCGAGAGCCGCTTGTTCGTCAAGCCCGACGCGGCCAAATTGCTCCACGCCGCTTTGTCACGGCCGGGATATGAGGCCGGGCCGATTGCGCTCGGGACCAACACCGATCCCTATCAGCCGATCGAGGAGCATTGGCGGGTGACCCGCTCGGTGCTCGAGTTGTTGCTTGAGACGAAGCATCCGTTCACGATCACGACCAAGTCCGACCGGGTGTTGCGCGACATCGACATTCTCGCCCCCGCGGCGCGGCTCGGAATTGCGGCGGTGGCGATTTCGGTCACGTCGCTCGATCCAGCGATCCACCGGACGCTTGAGCCGCGAGCGCCGACCGCCCGCAAGCGGCTGGCGGCGATCGAGGCGTTGTCCGAAGCTGGAGTCCCGACCCATGTCTCTATTTCCCCGATCATTCCGCAGATTACCGACCATGAGCTTGAAGCGATCGTCGAGGCTGCGGCCAGCGCGGGTGCGCGGGGCGGCTTCTTCCTGCCGGTGCGGCTTCCGAATGAAGTCGCGCCCTTGTTCCGGGCCTGGCTCGACGAACATTATCCCGATCGCGCGGCCAAGGTGATGGCGACGATCCAATCCATGCGCGGCGGCAAAGACAATGATCCGAATTTCTTCAGCCGGTTGCGCGGGCACGGGCCGTGGGCAGAATTGCTGCGGACCCGGTTTGATCTGGCAGCGAAACGCCATGGGCTGGCGCGCTCGAAGTTCGTGCTCCGGAGCGACCTGTTCGAGCCGCCTGCGGGGGACCAGCTGCGATTATTGTGAGGGGTTTTGCACAAAGGGCGGTGACAGGGACGCCGGGCGCGGTTAGCGACGCAGCCATGATCCGCACCCTCACACTTGCCGCCCTCCTGACCACCGCCACTATTGCCTATGGGCAAGCCCCGCCCGCTACGCCGCCCGTGCCCGTTGATCCCAAGGTTGCCGCACTGCGCGATGCGGCGCTCAGCGACGATTATGCCTGGGACATCGTCGAAGGGCTGACGACCGAGGTTGGGCAGCGCCTTGCGGGGACCGAGGCCGAGGCGCGCGCGCGCGACTGGGCGGTCAAAAAATTGACGGCGCTCGGCTTCGCCAATGTGCGGGTCGAAACGTTCGACATGCCGGTGTGGACACGCGGCTTCGAGAGCGCCGAGATCCTCGCGCCCTTCCCTCAGAAAATGGCGGTCGCTGCGCTTGGCAACAGCGCTTCGACCAGCCCCGCCGGAATCAGCGGTGAGATCGTTGCATTCGATAGCGTCGATGCCCTCCGAGCTGCCCCCGATGCTTCGGTGCGCGGCAAGATCGTGTTTATCGATCATCGCATGATGCCGACGCAGGACGGCTCGAGCTACGGTCAGTTCGGAGCGCCGCGCCGTCAGGGGCCGACCGTCGCCAGTCAGAAAGGCGCGATCGGGATCGTCGTGCGATCGATCGGCACCGACCATCATCGCAATCCGCATACCGGAGTCATGAGCTTCGCTAATGGCGCCACGCCAATTCCGGCGGGTGCCTTGTCGATTCCCGATGCCGAGCAGATGGCGCGCATTCTCAAGCGCGGCCGCCCGATCTCGATGCGGCTCGTTCTGGTCAGCCAAAATATCGGGCCGCGTCAGTCGGGCAATGTCATTGCCGAAGTGCCCGGCCGCGACCCGAGCCTCGCGCCGGTGTTGGTAGCCTGCCACCTCGATAGTTGGGATTTGGGAACTGGAGCGCTCGATGATGGCGCCGGGTGCGGGATCGTTGCCGCGGCGACCAAGCGCATTATGGACGCCGGACGCCCGCTTCGAACCATTCGCGTCGTCTGGTTCGGTGCCGAGGAAGTCGGACTCTTCGGCGGGCTCGATTACCGCACTCGCCATGGCAAGGAGCCGCATCACGCGATGGCCGAGAGTGATTTCGGGGCCGACCGCATCTGGCGGGTCGATAGCAAATTGGGCGCGGCCCGCCGGGTTGAAGCCGAAGCGATCGCCAACGCGCTTGCCCCACTCGGAATCGGCCGCGGATCCTTCGAGGAGGCCGAAGGATCGGATATCGGTCCAATGCTCGCCGATGGTTTACCCGGCGTCGCGCTTCAGACGGACGGCACGCGCTACTTCGACATTCATCACACCCCCGACGACACGCTCGACAAAATCGACCCGGTCCAGTTGCGCCAGAATGTCGCGGGCTGGACGGCCATGCTGGCGGTGTTGTCGGGCGGAATCGAGCAATCCGCGCGGCGGCGTCGGCGTTGATTTACAGGAGGACGATCATGTCACGACTTAGAGTTTTCGGATTATTGCCGCTATTTTTAGTAGCAGCGTGCAACGTCACTGACGAAGACAATGGTTCGACGAGCCTCTCGATCGACGAGAACCGCATCGACGCCGGCACGGACGCCTTGCTCGAAGAGTCGGAGCAGGCTGCCGATGCGGCGGTCAACGGACTTGAGAATGCGGGCCCCGCGATCGAGAAGAGCGCCGCCGATATCAAGGAACGCGCCGGCCGCGTCGTCAACAAGATCGAAAAGGTCGATGTTGATGTCGACCTGAATGCGAACGACAAGACAAGCAACGCGAATTAGGTTTGCGCAATGCCCGCAGCTTGGTAGGGGCGCGGGCACCGCAGGTCGGGCGGGGAGTGGCGCAGCCTGGTAGCGCATCTGCTTTGGGAGCAGAGGGTCGCAGGTTCGAATCCTGTCTCCCCGACCACGACTTGAGCTGTCGGGCGCAGCGCAGCGATTGCTTGCAATGGCAAGCAGCGCGAAGAGACGCTGAAAGCTGGGCGACGAGCCGCGTAACGGGATCGTCGATGCCACGGATTACTCTGTGACGGGTGCCACCACGTCTACGCTTTTTGGTGTCACAGCGGCACGGGAGTAAACCCCGTGACGTTATTCGTTTCTCCGTTTCGCGACGCAGGCTGGCCGGCGCTTGGCGCAGTCAGGATTAGCTTCGCTAATTCGGCTCGCAGAGCATGGTGGGCCCGGAGGGACTCGAACCCCCAACCTAGCCGTTATGAGCGGCCAGCTCTAACCAGTTGAGCTACAGGCCCCCGGTGGCGCGATAGCCGCGCCGGGCCGCAGCGCGCAAGGCTCTCCTGAGCAAAGACGGAGATCAGCTGCCAAGAGCTGGCAATTGGAGCGTGATGCGTTGTGCGCCGATGATCAGGTCGCCCCCTGCGACCCGCGCGAGGCCGCGCACTAGACGCAGCGTAAAGCCAAGCCCGATCGTCGCAGCATCATCACTTTCGCCCGAATGAAAGGCCGGATCGAGCAGCTCGGCGTCGCTGAAGCCTTCGAGACGGCGCGGGCGCCCGATCAACAACAGGCACAGATGCTGAGTACTCGACGATGCGATCCGAAACGGTTCATTTTCTTCGACATGCTGGCACAACGAGAGCAGCAATCGTCGCAACAGGCGCCCGGTAAGTTCGGGCGAAAGCGCACAGCGGCGCCGCTGGTCATCGACATCGAGTTCGAGCATCCCGCCACCCGCGCGGAGGCAATCTTCAAGCTCGACGGCAATCGGCGGTAACAGATCGGCGAGCCGTCCGCCCTCACCATTGGGGAGTCGATCCGCGCGGAGGCGCGCGGCGAGGTCGAGATCCTCGATCGCATCGAGCAACAGGCGCGCCTGGCCGACGATCTGCGCCGCACGCTCACGATAGCTGTGGTGCGCCGGACCAAGATATTGACCGTCAATGATTTCCGCGAACCCGATGATCGCGTTGAGCGGAGTCCTGATTTCGTGAACCAGCTCACGAAGGGCATTGGGGTCCGAAGCGGTAGGTGCCTTGGCGTCGTTGCCGGCAACCCCGTCGAGCCGCCGTGCAAGCCCACGATAGCCGAGGAAACGCCCGTTTGACGGGTCGAAGGCGGGCACTCCGCTCGCGCTCCACTCACCGGCGAGCAATTCACCCAGTCCAAGCGGAACATCGTCGAATGGATGATGATGATCGATTCGCGCCGTGCCTCGCGGCGCTATCATGCCATCCTCTTCACCGCCGAGCGGCCGCCCGACCAATGCGCCACGCAGAGCCCCTTCGACCCAGGCGATATGTCCCGAGGCATCACTTTCCCACTGAAATAAGCGGTCGTACCTGTGAGTCGAAGGACGCTCCGGCGGAGTTCGGCGCGGTTCTGCTCCGGCACGCTCCCGGGTCAACTGCTCGATACGGCTGACCATGTCACCGATCGAACGTTCGCTGTGCGCTCGTAAAGGTTTAAGCGGCGGCTCGGCGAACTCGGGCACGAACGGAGCTGTTTCGAGTGGCGGCGAGACTGTCACCAGAGCACGCAGTTCCGGGGCGGCATCGGCTAGGATTGAAGCAGCGTCTTCGGGGGTTAGCGTGAGACCGGCAAAGAGAGGTGCCGCAATACGCAGCGGCTCGCGGGCGAAAATCCTGAGTAGCGCAACATTGATCCTTCGACCTGCGATTGCCCGGACAGTCGCGCCCCGCACCTCCTCGTCGATGGCGGCGACATCGCTGCGCACCAGCTCGAGCGCGCGCGTGACCAGGTCGCTTGCGTCATTCGCATCGAGGCGCGACAGCAGGTCGACCAGCTGGCGCCAGCGCACCGCCCGGTCGTGCGAACCGGTAACCGATGCGTCAAGCAGCGTCTGAAGGCGGTCATCGAAGCGCAATCGGGGTTTTCCGTTCGGACAAGCTGGCCCAACTGGCCTCTCGCGCGCGGCGTGCACAGTGGCAGCCGATTAACCGTCCCGTGGCGGCACAGTGCGGCAGGCACGAAAAAGGGCGTCCGCAACACCGACGCCCTCTGTCAGCCCCGAAGTGTATCAGCGCGTCGCGGCGTAAGTCAGCCAATAGCGCGCAATCTCGGCACGCTGCCCGGTAACCAGACGCAAGGCCGTATTGGCCCCCGCCTGGTCGCCGGCGGCTGCCATCGCCATTCCAAGCCGAAGATTGGCAAGCTCGGCATCCACTCCGGCCTTACCCCTTGCGGAGCGGAACAATTCGGCCGCCTTGGCATAGTCGCCATAGCCGAAATAGGCCTCGCCGAGCACCATCACGGGCTTGGACTGCGCGCCGGAGAGCGCGATCTGGGCCTGACCCGCGAGCGAAGCGCGGTCGCCTGCCGACTTGGCGGCGGCTTGCGTGTATAGTGCCTTAATCATTGCGTGATTGCGGTCGATCGCGTTTGCGGCGAAGCCTTCTTCGAGAACGCCTTTTGCCTCGCCGGAAAGTCCGCGGTCGATCGCAAATTGCGCATAGCGTGCATAATCGCCATTCCCGACAAGCGCGCGCTTGATGCGCTGCAGGCGGTACAGGTCGATCATGGTAGCATCGTCCGCCCCGGACATCTGGCCATAGAGAAGAATCGCCTCGCGCCAGTTCTTCGCACTTGGGTAAGCGCTAACCCAGTCCCGCGCGAGGCCGTAGGTCAGCGGGCTTTTTGCACCGTAAGCGACTGCGACCGGCCGCTTATACCAGTCCTCGGCGGGTTTGCGTCCGGCCGCGGTTTCGATTGCGATTGCCTTTTGATAAAGCGGTAATGCATCGGGGATTCGGCCCTGCTTCGTCCGGGTTTCGGCGAGCATGACGACCAGGCTGCCACGAGTTGGAGCGATCTGGAGTGCGCGCTCGAAGCTGGTGCCAGCCTCAGAGAATGCGCCCGCCTTATATTGCAGCGTGCCAACGCCTTCATAAAGGTTAGCGATCGTGGCAGCGGGAATGAGGCCGGTGGCCTGCTGGGCCGCGATTGCGGAGGCCACTCCGCGGAGATCATTGGCATCGACTGACGCCTTCATCTGCATCTGAGCAATGAAGCATTTGTCAGCGGGCGACTTTGCAACTGCCTGAGCCGAAGCAACCAGTCCCGGGATTACGGCACTAGTTTTCGCAACCACTGCGGTCTGCAAGCTAATCAAGGCCGGGCGAGCGCCTTTGCTAATTCCGGCCTGGCAGATGGGCAACGGACCGGTTGCCGCGGGTCCGGCAGGTATCGCAATTGGCTGAGGGGCTGCAGCGGGAGCGCCGTAGGATTGGGCCAGAGCCGGCGTGGTGGCTGCGGTCGCACTCAACGCAAGCATCGCGAAGGGAAGTATCTGGCGCATCATTTTCTCCTGATCTGGCACGGATGAGGCTCTAACGGTCGAGAGCGCCGAGCGAAAGGCGCTTTGTCATAGGCACCGTCTGAATGCCGATTGAACGTATATTTCTCAAGGTGCGGGGCTTTGACCGCCCTTGCCGAAGCGGCTAGCGCGGCGTTCAATGCTGATCTTGCTTTCTCCCGCGAAAACGCTCGATTTCGAAACGCCCTTTGCCGAGCGGCCAGGCGAGCCGCGATTCGCAAAGGATGCGGCGCGAATTGCGCGTGCCGCTGCCAAGTTGGGGCCTGAAAAACTGTCCGGGTTAATGCACATCTCGGACGCGCTTGCGACGCTCAACCACCAGCGCTTCAAGCAGTTCGCCAAGGCTGAAGCCCGCCCCGCGATCCGCGCATTTGACGGGGACGTCTATCGCGGTTTCGATGCGGCGAGTATTGACGAAGATTCACTGACGTACGCGCAGGATCATCTGCGAATATTGTCAGGGCTCTACGGGGTGCTCCGTCCGCTCGATGCGATCCGGCCCTACCGGCTCGAAATGGGCACCCGCTGGTCCCCGGGCGACGGAAAGCTGGTTGATCATTGGGGCGCGAAGGTGGCCAAGGCCGTGGCCGCGGACCTTAAGGCGGACGGCTCGCAGATCGTCTTGAACCTGGCCAGTAATGAGTATTTCGCGGTGCTGGCCGGGCAATTGCCCAAGAAAGCGCGGGTGATCGCTCCCGACTTTCGAGTGCGGACGTCAAAGGGACTGCAATTCCAGAGCTTCGTCGCCAAGGTCGCGCGGGGTTCGATGGCGCGTTGGGTGTGCGACGAGCGGATCCAAGCCGCTGAGGCTCTAACCGGTTTCGACCGCGATGGCTGGTGCTTAGAGGCCGAGGGCTCCACTCCCGACCGACCATTGTTCACCCGCAACTGACCCTCGCGCACGTGCACGCGCGAGCGCGCGGGGTGGCGCTGAGGCGCTCCATCGGCTAGCACGGAAAAGGGGGCGCCGTCCGGCGAATCCCCCGCCGTGCGTAGCGTAACTCAACTCAACGAACGACAGGATCAGCCTTGGCGACCTTGCCTCCAATCGACAGCATGCACGGGCACATCGCGCCCATCTCCATCGTCGAGGAAATGAAGACCTCCTACCTCGATTATGCGATGTCGGTGATCGTCAGCCGAGCGCTGCCCGACGTGCGCGACGGCTTGAAGCCGGTCCACCGCCGAATTCTCTATGCGTGCCAGGAAGCCGGCTATGTCGCCGGGCGGCCGTACCGCAAGTCGAGCCGCATCGTCGGCGACGTCATGGGTAAATATCACCCTCACGGCGACACCGCGATCTACGACGCACTCGCGCGGATGACCCAGGACTGGTCGATGCGCGTGCCGCTGATCGACGGCCAGGGCAATTTCGGGTCGATGGATCCTGATCCTCCGGCGGCGATGCGCTATACCGAGGCGCGGCTTGCCAAGGTCGCCAATTTCTTGCTCGGCGATATCGACAAGGACACGGTCGATTTCACTCCGAACTATGACGCCAGCGAGCGCGAGCCGCAGGTGCTTCCGGCGCGCTTTCCGAATTTGCTGGTCAATGGCGCGGGTGGGATCGCGGTCGGAATGGCCACCAATATCCCGCCGCACAATCTCGGCGAAGTGCTCGCAGCATGCCACGCGTACATTGAGGATCCGACGATCACGTCCGAAGGGTTGATGGAGTTCGTCAAAGGCCCCGATTTCCCGACCGCTCCGATCATCCTCGGCACCGCTGGAATACGCTCTGCCTACACCACCGGGCGCGGCTCGATCATGATGCGCAGCCGAGCGCATGTCGAGGAAGGCCGCGGCGAACGACGCTCGATAATATTAACCGCGATCCCTTTTCAGGTCGGTAAGAACCGCCTGGTTGAAACGATCGCCGAGGCCGCCAAGGACAAGCGCATTGAGGGCGTGAGCGATATTCGCGACGAATCGAACCGCCTCGGCGTGCGCATCGTCATCGAACTCAAGCGCGATGCGACTCCCGAGGTCGTGCTCAACCAATTGTGGCGCCACACTCCGGCGCAATCCTCCTTCCCAGCCAACATGCTTGCGATCCGCGGCGGGCGTCCCGAGACGCTCGCGCTGCGCGACATCATCGAAGCGTTCGTCAAGTTCCGCGAGGAGGTCATCACTCGCCGCTCGAAGCATGAATTGCTGAAAGCCCGCGAGCGCGCGCACATCTTGCTCGGCCTGGTCGTCGCGGTCACTAATCTCGACGAGGTGGTGAAGATCATCCGCGGGTCGCGCACCCCTGCCGAAGCGCGCGAAAAATTGCTTGGGCGCGAGTGGGCTGGTGACCAGATTCGGCCCTACATCCAGCTCGTCGAAGCGGTCGAACCGCAGGCCGCTGGAGATGCGTACCGCCTCAGCGAAACGCAGGTGAAGGCGATCCTTGAGCTAAGGCTGCATCGCCTGACCCAATTGGGCCGAGACGAGATCGGCGGCGAGCTCGAAGGGCTTGCGAAGAGCATCGGTGAACTGCTTGAAATTCTTGGCAATCGGGCGCGCCTTTACGAGGTGATGAGCGAAGAGTTGCGCGCGGTGGAGGCTGAATTCGCAACGCCGCGTCTGTCGGAAATCGCAGCGGCGTTCGACGGACTCGAGGATGAGGATCTGATCGAACGCGAGGACATGGTCGTAACCGTGACCCTCTCCGGTTACATCAAACGCACCCCCTTGAATCTCTTCCGCGAGCAACGGCGCGGCGGCAAGGGACGATCGGGTATGAATACCAAGGACGAGGACGTCATAACGACCTTGTTCGTGACTTCGACTCACAATCCGGTGCTGTTCTTTTCAACCACCGGGCGGGTGTATCGGATGAAGGTATGGAGGCTGCCCGAGGGCGGCCCGACTGCTCGCGGCCGGCCGATGATCAATCTGCTGCCATTGGCAGAGGGCGAGACGATTTCAACCGTTCTTGCATTGCCGCAAGACGAGGCCGAATGGGGCGAGCTGCACCTGATGTTCGCAACTGCCAAAGGGACGGTGCGCCGCAACTCGATGGATTCCTTCACCAACATCCCGACTGCGGGCAAGATCGCGATGAAGTTTGGGGCGATCGAGGATGGCGAGGAAAGCGACGATCAGGCCGCTTCGGGCGACTGCCTGATCGCGGTCGATCTGCTTACCGAGGAGGATGACGTCCTGCTTGCGACCAAGAATGGCAAGGCGATCCGCTTCATGTCGACCGACGTACGCGAGTTTCAAAGCCGCTCGTCGATGGGGGTTCGTGGGGTTCGCCTGCTTGGCGACGACCGGGTCATCTCAATGTCGATCCTTCGCCGCGCCGGGACTAGCCAGGAAGAGCGCGAGGCCTATCTCCGCTCGCCCTTATGGCGCGACAATGATTCCGCCGAGGGCATCGATCCCGATCGTTACGCCGAAATCGCTGCCAAGGAGCAATTTCTGCTGACCGTAACCGACAATGGCTTCGGCAAGCGCACCTCGACCTATGAATATCGCCGCACCCGCCGCGGCGGCCAGGGGATCACCAACATCGTCACGTCGGACCGCAATGGCGGGGTCGTCGCCAGCTTCCCGGTCAAGCCTGGCGAGCAATTGATGCTGGTCACCGATCAGGCAAAAGTCATCCGCACGACCGTTGGCGATATCCGCATCACCGGGCGCAACACTCAGGGGGTGACCATCTTCAAGGTCGGCTCCAACGAGAAGGTCGTTTCGGTCGCGAAGATCGACGAAAACGAAGAAGTGATCGAGATTGGCGTCGACGACGAGCTCGCACCGATCCCCGATGCGACGATCGGTGCAGATGAAGCGTCGGGCGAGGAGGCCTGACGAGGAACGAGCCGACTAGCGGAAACGTTGGCTCAGGGCATTCATAAGGAGACCTTTATGCCGCTTGCCAATAATGCGCTCGTCCTCGTCACCGACGGCCGGAAGACCCTATTCTTTCGCAATCACGGTGACGTAAACCAGATCGACCTGCGCGTCGAAGCCCATGACGAGCGCGCCGATGCCTCCGATGGCGAGATGAAGACCGATGCTGCGGGGAGCAACGCTCAGTCGATGGGGCATGGTCGCCCAAGCTATGAGGAAACCGATTTCCACCAGCTCGAGGAAGATCGTTGGGCCAAGCAGGCAGCGGAAGAAGTCAATCGCCGCGCGCTCGCTCATGATTTCGAAGCGTTGGCGATCGTCGCCCCGCCAAAGACGTTGGGCGAACTTCGCAA
>DATLXR010000024.1:0-15209 GCA_035575595.1 Sphingomicrobium sp. | reverse complement strand
CTGGCCTGCGGTGCGTGGATCGGGATCTTCGAGTGCGGCGACGACGCGGGCGATTCCGGCGGTCGCAATCAGCTTTGCGCAGGTTGGTCCACGCTGACTTGGGTGGGCGCAGGGTTCGAGCGTGGTGTAGAGGGTGGCGCCTTTGGCCGCGTCGCCCGCTTCGGCGAGAGCGACTGCTTCGGCATGGGGTCGGCCGCCGGGAGCGGTGGCACCACGCGCGATGATTTCGCCGTTTTTCGTGATTACGCAGCCGACGTTGGGGTTGGGGGCGGTGCGGCCGCGAGCGGCTTCGCCGAGGCGCGCCGCTTCAGCCATCATCATGGCGTCATGGCTCACAGACCGAGGCGTTTCTCGAGCTTCTGAAACTCGCGCTTGCGTTTCTCAAGCAGCGCTGTGCGCTTTGCCTGGTCCACTTTCTGCGAGGCGATGATTTCGGCGTCGGTGCGGCCCGGCGCATAGTTTTCGACATAGATCAGACGCGGCGGAGGGGCGGTGTTGATCTGCGAATCGACGAAGAAAATAATCAGGATGATGATCGTCACAAGCACCGCGAGCGTGCCGCCCAGGATGCGGTCGCGCTGATCGCCGTTGCGAATTGCGGCGATCAGGTCGCTGAGCGCTGCGCGCGGGCTCGAGGTCGGGGGAAGGATCGCCATCGCGCCAAGATAGGGCGGGGCAGGGCGCATCGCCAGCCCCGCCTCGGGAGTCGCTATTCGTCGATTTCGAAGCGGAGCGTGATCTGGATGCGCGCGGGGATTGCGACGCCGCCTTCGGTCGCGGGCTGGTAACGCCAGCGGCGAAGGATGTGGCGGCGGGCGGAGTCGAGGAAGGCCGCATCGGCGGCTCCGACCGAATCGACCGAGACGACCCGGCCGCGCTCGTCGATCTGGAGGGTGAGGCGAAGGCTTGCCTCCTCCTCGAGCCGGCGCTTCGCCTCTGGGTATGGCGGGCGGATGTCGGCGGCGGGGGTGGCGAAGCGGGCGGCCTTGCGGACGATGGGTGTGACGGGCGGTTGGGGCAGTGGGAGTGGTAGCGGGACGATGGCGTTGCCGATCGTCGGGCTCAGGTCGGTGAGGGGCGGGCCATCGTCGATCGGGGTGGGGCGGGGCTGTGGGGTTGGGACGATGACTGGGGGTGAGTCGATGATCGAGCGCAGGTCGCTCGGCCGATCGGGCGCGGAGGCGGGAGGTGGAGGAGGTGGCGGCTTGATCGGGTCGATGAAGATGACTTGGGTCGGGTCGGGCTTGTTGATGCCCGGCATTTCTCCGCGGGCGGTCAAAACGAGCGCGAGTAAAAAGAGGTGCGCGGCTATGACAAGAATGAGGGTGCGGAGCGAGGTGGTCCGGGCGGCGGGACGGTCGGTGACATAAGCAAGCATGACAAGCCTCCTGCTGAGACTCGTGATGATACATCATATCCTTTGGCTGGCAAGAGGATTTTTAGGTGAGAGCGCTCAGATTGCGGCGGCGCGGAGGCGTTGGAGGGCGCGGTCGCGGCCCATCAGGGTCAATAATGGCGCCATTTCCGGGCCCGAGTCGCGGGCGGTCAGGGCTCGGCGGAGAGGGTGGAACAGGGTCCGGCCCTTGCGCCCGGTCGCGGCCTTGAGCGCGTCGGTGAGGCGGTGCCAGGGATCGTCGGACCAGTCGAGATCGGCGGCGATGCGTGCGGCTTCGGCGAGCAAGGGCTTGTCGTCTGGCGCAACTTCGCATGGGCCGATGTCGCCGTGGAGCACCGCAAGCCAGTCGGCGGCTTCGCCAAGATGGGCGAGATTGCCGCGAAGCGCGAGCCAGTCGGCTTCGGTGGTGCCAGCGGGAAGGCGCTCGGCGACGTCATCAAAGCCGGTGACGTGGAGCAGGCGCGCGTTCAATTGTTCGACTTCGGCGAGGTCGAAATGAGCCGGGGCGCGGCCAAAAGTCGAAAAGTCGAAGTCCTCGGCAAGCTCGGAGAGGCTTTGGCGGACTTCGACCGGCTGCGAAGTGCCGAGCCGCGCGAGCAGCGAGAGCAAGGCGAGCGGCTCGATCCCCGCTTCGCGAAGGGAGTCGACCCCGGTCGAACCGAGACGCTTCGACAATTTGCCTTCGGCCGCAACGAGCAGGGCTTCGTGCGCGAAGCGCGGGTGGCGAGCGCCGAGCGCGTCGAACATCTGCAATTGTACCGCGCTGTTCGAGACATGATCCTCGCCGCGGACGATGTGCGTGACGTCAAGATCGACGTCGTCGATCACGCTCGGCAGCAGATAAAGCCAGCTGCCGTCGGCACGGCGGACAACCGGATCGCTGATCAATGCGGGATCGAATTGCTGTGGGCCGCGAACCAGATCGTCCCAGGCGATCGGCGCGCCATGATCGAGCTTGAAGCGCCAGTGGGGAGTGACGCCCAGGGGTTGCGGCGCGCCTTCGGGCTTGCGCTCATAGACCGGGGGAAGTCCGCGTCCGAGCAGCACCTTGCGGCGAAGGTCGAGCTCCTCGGGGGTTTCGAAGCAGGGATAGACGCGTCCTTCCCCCTTCAGCCGCTCGAACTCGCGCTCGTAGAGAGCGAAGCGTTCGGACTGGCGGACCACCGCGTCGGGCCTGAGCCCGAGCCAGTCGAGATCTGCGAGGATCGAAACGACGAACGCCTCGGTCGAGCGCGCGGCGTCGGTATCGTCGATCCGCAACAAAAAGCGCCCATTGTTGGCGATCGCGAACAAGGCGTTGTGGAGCGCGGTTCGGATATTGCCGACGTGAAGCCGCCCAGTCGGCGACGGGGCGAAGCGCGTTACGATCATTCTTTGCCCGTGTGGAAGGCGTTGGTGATCGGATAGCGGCGGTCGCGGCCGAAATTGCGCTTGCCGAGCTTGACCCCGGGCGGCGCCTGGCGACGTTTATATTCGGCGCGGAGCAATTTCTTTTCGATCTCCGAGACCAATGCCTCGTCGGAGCCGGTCGTCCGCGCGGCCTCGGCAACCGATTGCTCCTGTTCGATCAGTGCTTCGAGGATTCGGTCGAGCACTTCATAGGGCGGCAGGCTGTCCTCATCCTTCTGGTTGTGGCGAAGCTCGGCCGAGGGCGGCTTGTCGATGATGCGCTGGGGCATGACCGGCCCGGCGGGACCGAGCGCGTCGGGCGGCCGGTTGGAATTGCGCCACTGCGACAATGCGAAGACAGTGGTCTTGTAAGCGTCCTTGAGCACCGAAAAGCCGCCCGCCATGTCGCCGTAGAGCGTGGCATAGCCGACCGACATCTCGCTCTTGTTGCCGGTGGTCAAAAGCATGTGCCCGTGCGCGTTGGACAGGGCCATCAGTGTCACCATCCGCAGCCGCGCCTGGATATTCTCGCTTGCCAGACCTTCAAGGTCGGGAAGCATTTTGCCGAGCGCATCGATCGCGGAGGTGATCGGAATGACGTCATGCCGTACCCCGAGCATCCGTGCGGCCTGTTCGGCGTCGTCGAGGCTTTCGGTGCTGGTGAATTCAGACGGCATCATCACGCATTTGACCTTGTCCGGCCCGAGCGCGTCGACCGCGACCGCCGCCGACAAGGCGCTGTCGATCCCGCCCGACATTCCGAGAATGATCCCGGGGAAATTATTGCCCGCGACATAATCGCGAAGCCCGATCATCATCGCGTGATAAATGTCCAATGGGTAGGGATCGAGTGACGCCACGTCCTCAGTTGTGCAGCGCCAGCCGTTGGGGGTACGCGCCCAGTCGCTGACCAGAAGCGCCTCATCCCAATCAATCATCTGCACCGCGATGACGCCGTCGTCATTGACCACGAAACTCGACCCGTCGAAGGTGATTTCGTCCTGCCCGCCGACGCGATTGACATAGGCCAGCGGCAGGCCGGTTTCGACCGCACGCCCGCGCATCATTCGCTGGCGAAGGTCGTCCTTGTCGATTTCGAACGGGCTGCCGTTTGGAACGAGCAATATTTCGGCACCCGCGTCGCGGAGCGCCGCGCAGACCTTTTGGTGCCAGACGTCCTCGCAAATCGGCACCCCGAGCTTTACCCCGCGCCACTCGATCGGGGTGGGCAATGGGCCCGAAGCGAACACGCGTTTCTCGTCGAACGTGCCATAATTGGGGAGTTCGTGCTTGAGCGTCCTGCCAATTACGCATCCGCCCTCGGCAAGCAGCATTGCGTTATAGACCAGGCCGTTTTCGGCGATCATCGTTCCGAACAGGAGCGCCGGGCCGCCATCGGCGGTAGCGTCGACCAGCCGCTCGGCAGCTTCGGTCGTCCGCCGCACGAATTCGGGCTTGAGCACCAAATCTTCGGCGGGATAGCCGGTCAGTTGCAGTTCCGGAGTGACGAGCAGGTCGGCCCCCTGCTCCGCTGCGCGCGCACGCATGGCGAGCATCGCTTTGGCATTGCCGGCAAGATCGCCGACGCGTTGGTTCATTTGCGCAAGTGCGATGCGGAGCTGGTCGGTCACCTGGCCCGCTTATGCGCGGCGTGGCGCGGCGGCAACCTTGCCCTTGCCCTGCCCGCCTGTTTAAGGGGCGACACACGCCTTGACGGGACGACACAGATGAAATTGCTCGCAGCCAATTCGAACCTGCCGCTTGCGCGGGCGATTGCCGATTATCTGGAAATGCCGCTGACCAAGGCCAGCGTCCGGCGCTTCGCCGACGAGGAAGTGTTCGTCGAGGTCAATGAAAATGTCCGCGGCGAGGACGTGTTCGTGATCCAGTCGACCAGTTTCCCGACCAACGACAATCTGATGGAATTGCTGATCTGCATGGACGCGCTTCGGCGTGCTTCGGCCAAGCGGATTACCGCGGTGATCCCCTATTTCGGCTATGCCCGTCAGGATCGCAAACCCGGTCCGCGAACCCCGATTTCGGCCAAATTGGTCGCCAATCTGATCACCACCGCGGGCGCTCACCGGGTGCTGACGATGGATTTGCACGCCGGGCAGATTCAGGGATTCTTCGACATTCCGACCGACAATCTGTGGGCGGCGCCGGTGATGGCGGCGGATATTCAGGCGCGCACCGCCGGGCAGAAATTGATGGTCGTTTCGCCCGATGTCGGCGGGGTGGTCCGGGCGCGAAGCCTTGCCAAGCGGCTCGACAATGCGCCGCTGGCGATCGTCGACAAGCGCCGTGAGGGTGCCGGCGAGAGCGAGGTGATGAACGTCATCGGCGATGTCGAGGGGCATTGCTGCATCCTGGTGGACGATATCATCGATTCGGGCGGAACATTGTGCAACGCTGCAGCGGCGCTGGCCGAGCAGGGAGCGGCGAGCGTAATGGCCTATTGCAGCCACGGCGTGCTGTCGGGTGCGGCCGAGGCGCGGATCAACGCCAGCGTGCTGAGCGAATTGGTGGTCACCGACACGATTTATCGCGAGGGGCTGACCACCGGCGGAAAGATCCGGCGGCTGACGATCGCGCCCTTGTTCGGCGAGGCGATCCATCGGATTGCGGACGAGAGCAGCGTGTCGAGTTTGTTCGACTAAAAAGCCATACCGGATCCCGGACTGCGCCAACCGCCGGCAAGGATTAGCTATAGCGAGGGTGGAGTGTCCGCTTTCGACTTATTGCGGACATTAGCAACTTAAATCTGCGGTCGACCCGGTTCGGACATTGGGGGCCCACCATCGTAAGTGCAGGAGCACGTTACTGCTTGGTGCGCGCTCACCAAGTTCCGTCTGCTGCTCGTTGCCCATTACGTTCAGCCAAGCGCCGGACTGTTGCAGGCGAAATGTTGTCGGGTAGCTTATCGAGTGGGAAGAAGCGCGCTTCGATCACTTCTGTTCCATCGATCTTCGGCACAGCAGCGAGCGTCGCTTCAAAAAGGTGAATCGTGTCGCGTTTGCCTTCCGCGGATGTGAAATGCGTAGATACAGGCGCGAGCTCCTCAATCGCACAGCCCAGTTCCTCGAATACCTCCCGGCGTGCAGCCGCTATTGGCCGTTCCCATGGACGGACACCCCCTCCCGGAAGCACGAACAGGTCACTTGCTCCATAGCTGTTGCGGATCAGAAGTATCTCCCGCGCAGAGTTGAACAGTATGACTTTCACGCCGCGCGTATTCGGCCGAAACAGCTTCCAGAGGCGTCGCTGTGCGCTGTAAGCAACCTGCATCAACGTGGTCATACAATCACGCTAGCGCCGAAAGCGGGCGAGTTCCACAATGTGTCCGTTGTCGATGAGCTAACGTCCGCTTTCCAACCAATGCGGACACTGCTGACTTGAATCGACGCTTGGCGCGAAGAAGGCATCGGCGGTCTGGCTGTGGTGCACCAGTGTCCAGCCAGTGCGATTAATCCTGCGGAGCGCTCAAGGGGGCGCCGATCGACCAGCGGTGGCCGAAGGGGTCGCTGAGCTGACCATAGCGGTCGCCCCAGAATTGGTCGGCGAGTTCCATCGTCGCGGATGCGCCAGCCTCGATCGCGCGGTTCCAGGCGGCATCGGCGTCGATCACCTGGAGGTGGAGCGTGACACCTTCGGGGGGTCCGGCCTGGCGCCCGCTATATTCGGGGAAATCGTCGGCGAGCATCAATGAGGCATGGTTGATCATCAGATGGGCGTGCATCAGCCTTTTGCCGTCGTCGGCGGGCATCCGCATCCTTTCCTCGGCACCGAAGGCGGCTTTGTAAAAGTCGATTGCCTCGGCCGCGCGGCCATCGCGGATGGCGAGGTGCGGGGTGAGGCCGCTCGTTGGGCCCTGCTGTTCATGATCAACCACGACTCGCTCCCTTGCCTTGATGCCGTGGCTTGCCTATAGGCGCCCACGCTTTCCAGATCATTGGAAAAACGAATCGCCCGGCCAGTCAGGGCTGCCGTGGCGGTTCGGTAACGTCGTCCCCCGAGAGGAAACTCATCGCGCGGGACCACAAGGAGACGAAAATGCCCAAGCTCAAGACCAAGAGCGGCGTCAAGAAACGCTTCTCTCTGACGGCCACCGGGAAGCTCAAGCACGGCGTTGCCGGCAAACGCCACCGGCTGATCAGCCACAACAGCAAATATATCCGCCAGAACCGCGGCACCGAAGTTCTCGACAAGGCGGATACCGCCCGGGTCAAGCTTTGGGCCCCCTACGGCCTCAACTAGGAGTAGCGGGACATGGCAAGAATCAAACGCGGCGTCACCACGCGCGCCAAGCACAAGCGGATTTTAGAAAATGCGAAGGGCTATTATGGCCGCCGCAAGAATACGATCCGCATCGCCCGCCAGGCCGTCGAGAAGGCCGGGCAATATGCCTATCGCGACCGCAAGGTTAAAAAGCGCAGCTTCCGCGCACTGTGGATCCAGCGGATCAACGCCGCGGTCCGCGCCGAGGGGCTGACCTATGGCCAGTTCATCCACGCGCTGAAGCTTGCCCATATCGACCTCGACCGCAAGGTGCTGGCCGATATTGCGATGCATGAGGGCGCTGCGTTCAGCGCGATCATCGCCCAGGCCAAGGCGGCGCTTCCCAAGGAAGCGAAGCAGGACGCCGCTTAAGCGGTTGCATTTCGAACGACGCGAGCGGGCGCGGAGGAGCAAGAGGTCGATCCTCCTCGCTCTTCCGCGCCCTTTTGCTTATGGGCCTTGATGATGATCGAGAGCGACCAAATTCTCCGCGAAATTGCGGCTGCCGACAGCCTTTCCGCGGTCGAGGACCTTCGCATTGCCGCGCTTGGCAAGGCGGGGAGCGTGACCGCTTTGCTCAAGTCGCTGGGGGCGATGGATGCCGAGACGCGGGGGGTCGAGGGGCCGCAGATTCACGCGCTTCGCGGCGCGGTGACGGCGGCGCTGGCGGAGAAAAAGGCCAGGCTCGAGGATGAGCAGCTCGAGCGGCGGCTGGCGACCGAGCGGGTCGATCTGTCGCTTCCGCCGCGCGAGGCGCCGAGGGGTTCGATCCACCCGGTGAGCCAGGTGATGGACGAGCTTGCGGAGATTTTCGCCGACCTTGGCTTCGCGGTCGCCGAGGGGCCCGAGATCGAGGACGAATGGCATAATTTCACCGCGCTCAACATTCCCGAGGCGCATCCGGCGCGGGCGATGCACGATACATTCTACGTCGAGGGTGAGCAGCGGCGGGTGCTTCGGACGCATACTTCGCCAGTCCAGATCCGAACGATGATGGGCCAGAAACCGCCGATCCGGATCATTGCCCCGGGGCGGGTCTATCGCAGCGACAGCGACGCGACGCATACGCCGATGTTCCACCAGATCGAGGGGCTGGTGATCGACAAGGCAATCCACATGGGTCACCTCAAATGGACGCTCGAGACCTTCCTCAAGGCCTTTTTCGAGCGCGATGACATCGTGATGCGGCTGCGCCCGTCCTATTTTCCGTTCACCGAGCCATCGGCCGAGGTCGACGTCGGCTGGTCGATGGAGAAAGGCCGCCGCGTGGTCGGCGGCTGCGAAGGGTGGATGGAAGTGCTTGGCAGCGGGATGGTTCATTCGCGGGTGATCGCCAATTGCGGACTCGACCCCGACGAATGGCAGGGATTCGCTTTCGGTACCGGGGTCGATCGGCTGGCGATGCTCAAATATGGGATGGACGATCTGCGCGCCTTCTTCGACGGCGATCTGCGCTGGATGAAGCATTATGGCTTCAGTTTCCTCGATGTGCCGACCTTGAGCGGTGGGGTCGGGGCATGAAATTTTCGCTGAGCTGGCTCAAGCAGCATTTGATTACCGATGCGGATGCCGCGACGATAGCCGATACGCTGACCCGGATCGGGCTCGAGGTCGAAGCGGTCGACAATCCGGCCGAGGCGCTGAGGCCGTTCAGGGTCGCGCGCGTGCTCAGCGCCGAGCGGCATCCGCAGGCGGACAAATTGCAGGTGCTGAGCGTCGATACCGGAGCCGGCGAGCCTTTGCAGGTGGTGTGCGGCGCACCCAATGCGCGCGCCAGGATGATCGGAGTGTTCGGCGGGCCGGGGACTTATGTTCCGGGAAGCGACATGATTCTGAAGCAGGCGAGCATTCGCGGGGTCGAGTCCAATGGGATGATGTGCTCGTCGCGCGAGTTGCAGCTTGGCGACGATCATGACGGAATCATCGAGCTTGACGGCGAAGCGCCGGTTGGAAGCAGCTTCGCCGAATATGCAGGCCTCGACGATGCGATATTCGACGTCGCGATCACGCCCAACCGGCAGGATTGCATGGGGGTGCGCGGGATCGCGCGCGACCTGGCGGCAGCGGGGCTTGGGACGCTCAAGCCGCTCGCCGAAGTGTATCGGATGACGTCGCTCGACCCAATTGCCGGCGATGGACCCGGTCCAGACGTCCGCACCGACGATAGCGAAGGCTGCCCGGCCTTTTTCGCGCAAGGCGTGTCGGGGGTGAGCAATGGCGCTTCGCCCGAGTGGATGCGGAACAAGCTAACCGCGATCGGGCAGAAGCCGATTTCGGCACTGGTCGACATCACCAATTATATGTCGGTCGATCTTGGCCGGCCGCTGCATGTCTATGACCGCGCCAAGCTCGACGGCGGGCTGGTCGCGCGCAAGGCGAGGCCGGGCGAGACGATCGCCGCACTCAATGGCAAAAGCTATGCGCTCGACGAGAGCATGACGATCATCGCCGACGCGAACATGGTGCATGACATCGGCGGGATCATGGGCGGCGAGCATTCGAGCGTGTCCGCCGCGACCACCGACGTCATCATCGAATGCGCTTTCTTCGATCCGGTGCACATTGCGCGGACCGGACAGAAGCTTGGCCTGACCAGCGATGCGCGCCAGCGGTTCGAGCGGGGAGTCGATCCCGCCTTTCTTGACGAGGGGCTGGCAATTGCGACCCGGCTGGTGATTGCAATTTGCGGGGGCACGCCGAGTGCGGTCACGCGCAGCGGCGCGCCGCCGGCCGAGCGGCGCACGGTCGCGTTCCGGCCCGAGCGCAGCGCCGCGCTTGGCGGGATCGACGTGCCCTTGGCCGAGCAGGTCGCAATCCTCGAACGGCTCGGTTTCAAGATAGAGGGACATGAAGCGGTCGTTCCAAGCTGGCGGCGTGACGTCGACGGCCCCGCCGACCTGGTCGAGGAAGTCGTGCGGATAGTGGGGTTCGATGCAATCCCTTCGACCCCGCTGTCGCGTAGCGAGGGCGTTGCGCGCCCGACCGCGACCCGCGCGCAATTGATCGAACGCCGGGTCCGCCGCGCGGCTGCCGCGCGCGGGTTGGACGAGGCAATCAATTGGAGCTTTATCGGCGCGGGCGAAGCGGAATTGTTCGGCGGTGCGGCGCAAATACTTGCCAATCCGATCAGCGAAGAGATGAAGCATATGCGCCCGTCGCTGATCCCCGGCCTTGCCGCCGCGGCGCGGCGCAACGCCGATCGCGGCGCGGCATCGGTTCGGCTGTTCGAAATTGGGCGGCGCTATCTCGCCGACAGCGAACGCCCGACCGCGACCGTGCTGATGTCGGGCGAGCGCGGGCCTCGCGACTGGCAGTCGGGCAAGACTGCGTTGAACGACGCGTTTGACGTCAAGGCGGAAGCGATTGCGCTGCTCGAAGCGGCGGGAGCGCCGGTCGGGAATCTGGTGCTGGCGATGAACGCCGGGCCGGGCTGGCATCCGGGGCGTTCGGCGACGCTTGGGCTTGGGCCGAAGATGATCCTTGCAGCGTTCGGCGAGCTTCATCCGCGAATTGCGCGTGCGCTCGACGTTCCCGCAGGAACCGTCGCCGCCGAAATCTACCTCGATGCGATTCCGGCGCCGCGCAAGGTCGAGCGCGCGCGCGCCGCCTTCGCGCCGCCGGCGTTGCAGTCGGTCAGCCGCGACTTTGCCTTTCTCGTTCCGCCCGACCTGTCAGCCGATGCGCTGGTTCGCGCGATCCGGGGTACCGACAAGGCCGCGATCAGCGGGGCGCGATTGTTCGACCGTTACGAAGGCGAGCAGGGGTTGAGCCTCGCGGTCGAGGTTCGTCTTCAGCCGGGTGCAAAGAGCTTTACCGAGGTCGAGATTGCCGACATTTCGGGGAAAATTGTCGCTGCTGCGGCCAAGCTTGGAGCGAGCTTGCGCGGTTGAGCCTTAGAAGTTCAGCGCGTTGATTGCTTTGTGGACGCGCGCTTCAATCTCGGCGCGCTTGAGGCCCGCCGGGATGATCTCTCCGACTTTGAAGTGGATCGTGCCCGGGCGTTTGACGAAGCTGCGTGGCCAGAGGCGTGCGCTGTCGAGTGCGATTGGAACCACTGGAAGCCCGAGCACCCGGTAGAGGCCGGCGAAACCCGATTGGAGCGGCGGGGCTTCGCCCAAGGGAACGCGGGTGCCTTCGGGGAAGATGATTATCGGGCGGCCCTGCGCGGCGGCGGCCTTGGCCTCGACCATCATTTCGCGGAGCGCTCGCGATCCGGCGTCGCGATCGACCCCGATCACGCCATAGGCGCGGGCGGCGGATCCCCACAAAGGCATGTGACTCAATTCGCGCTTCATCACCACCACCGGAGTGCGCGCGAAACGCAGCGTGTCGACCGCCTCGACCATCGCCTGATGCTTGACCGCGATCAGGAAGGGGCCGTGGGGAATTTCGCCGTCCCATTCGAAGCGGATGTCGAGCAGATTGCGCACCAGCCAATGATGGAATTTGGCCCAGCCGTGGACGGCGCGGCGCACCGGAGCGGTCCCGAACGGCACCGAGGCGAGGATCGCAATCACGAAGAGCAATGTTGCGGGGTAGAAGATCAGCGCGAACAAGGTCGAACGCAGCGCCGCGATCACAGGTCGAGCCACACGGTCATTCGCCGAAGCAGAAACTTATTATATTCGGCGAACAGGGTCGTCAGCCTGGGCTCGGTGCGGACCGCATCGGGGACGATCTCGAACTTGTCGCCCAGCGTCCGCTCGAATTCGTAGAGCGCGCGGCGCATATGCCAGTCGCTGGTGACGAGGCGCAGGCTGCTATATTCGCGGCGTTCGAGCCAGCGTTTCGCTTCCTCCGCATTCGACCGGGTATCGACCGATTCCGAACCGAGATCGACGCAGCAGGCGGCCAGGCCGGGCTTGCCGCCGAGGCGCCGGATCAGATCCTCCTTGCGAACCGATGGGTCGGCTCCAGCGATCAGCAGCCTCTTGCCCTTCTTGCCGGCGAGCAAAGCCGCGGCATGCTCGATCCGGCCCTTGCCCCCGGTGAGCGCGACGATTGCCTGCGTCGGCGGGGCGCTCGCGCCCGCGGGGTCGCCGAGCGTGACTGCGAACAAAGCGAAGCCGAGCAGCCACAGGATCAGCAGGAAGGAAGCGATGCGGGTGATCATAATTGCGCGCGCAATGCCCGAAGCACGGTCGCGCGCGCAACCAGCGTTGCAAGGATCGCGGCGAACAGCGGCAGACTGGCAAGCACAGCGACATCGCCAAGCCCGAGCAGGCTGCCGTTGGTCCAGTCGCCCAGGGCGCCGATCCCGCCGCTTGCGACGAGCAGGAGGATCAGCGCCGCAAGCAGGCCGCCGCCGACCCCGCCGATCAGTGCATCGATCGCGATCTTTCGCTGGAACAGGCGGGTGACCTGGACGTCGGTGGCGCCGATGCCGTGCATGACCTCGATCGTCGCGCGGTGCGTGTCGAGCGCGCTGCGCGTTGCGAGAACGACCGCGGCGGCAGTGGCGAAAGCGATCAGCGCGACGAGCACCGCGGCGATGATGGTCAACGAGGTGAGGGTTCCAAGCATTGGCGAAAGCTGCGCCTGGTCGGCGACGAAGCGCGCGCTGGGGACTGCGCGGCGGACCGCGGTTGCGACGGCTTTCGGGTCGGCGGCTGGGGCGAGTTCGACCTCGATCAGCGAGGGTAGCGGCAAGTCGGCGCTTTCGCCCGCAGCGACCGGCCCGAGCCATTGCTTGAGCGTGTCGCGAAGTTCGGCTTCGGGGACTGGCGTAGCCGAGGTGACTCCGGGGGCAGTGCGCGCGGCGGCGACGGCACGGGCTTCCTGGGCGCGGCCATCGGCGATCTGGATCGAGTAGCGATGCTCGACGCCCTCGCGTACCAGCCGCGCTCCGCCAGCGAGCGCGAGTCCGGCAGCGGCGACGATCATCATCACGAACATCATGATCGCGATCAGCCAGGGCGTTGGGCCGGAATATTTTCCGCCTGGCAGCAAGCGGCGGTCGGGTGGCGAGGGGAAAAGCCAGTCGAACATCAACCCGCCCTCGGTTGATATGTCGTGCCGGATTGTACCGGCGGATGCTTTAGCGCTCCGGTGGGATCGATCAGATTGCCGTTTTCGAGGCGGATCAGCTGGCTTCCGGGTGTCGCGGCGATCAGCCCAAGGTCGTGCGTCGCGACCACCACCGTCGTTCCGAGCCGGTTGAGCGCGGTGAGCAGATGGAGAATGCGCTGCGCCATCGCTGCATCGACGTTGCCGGTGGGTTCGTCGGCGACCAGCAATTCGGGTCGGGCGATGACCGCGCGCGCGATCGCGACCCTTTGCTGCTCGCCGCCCGACAAGGTCGGCGGGCGGGCGCTGGCGCGGTCGGCGAGGCCGACCCAGGCGAGCATCTCGCGCACCGGGCCTTCGACTTCGGCTTCGCCATGACCGGCAATACGCAGCGGAAGCGCGACATTGTCGAAGGCGGACAGATGGCGGACGAGGCGGAAATCCTGGAACACCACCCCGATGCGACGGCGAAATGGCGGCAAGACGTCACGCGGTGCGTCGGTCAGTTCCTCCCCGAACAGGCTGATCCGGCCGCGGGTCGGGCGCTGCGCAAGGTAGAGCAGCTTGAGCAAGGAGGTCTTGCCCGCGCCCGACGGCCCGGTCAGGAAATAGAAAGCGCCCGCGCCAAGGCGGAATTCGAGATCGCGCAGCACCTCGCCGCCCGTCCCGTAACGCAGTCCCACTCGATCAAATTCGACAATCGTGCCCAGCCGATGAACCCCTTCGCCGCTCCTGCGCTGTGTCGCACACGGTGCGGCGCCTTGCCAAGCGCTGCGCAGTGATGTTTACCAGCGTTAACCGCCCCGGAGAGGCAAATAATGATCCTGACCTGTCCCGCCTGCGCCACCCAATATACGGTCAAGGACGGCGCGATCCCGCCCGATGGGCGCCAGGTGCGCTGTGCGGCGTGCAAGCATAGCTGGCACCAATTGCCCGACGATGCGGGCGGAGCCGGAGACGCTGCCGATATAGGAATCGCGCCTCCTCAGCCCGATCCGACCGAAGCCGAAGCCCCCCTGGCCGACATCCCCGGGCAGGCCGCGGCGGACGGAATGATTGCCGAGGAACCGCAGCCGGGGAACGACGAGGGCGCGAGCGACGATGCTCCTGCACCCGGGCTCGACGAATATGCGCCCCCCGCCGAAGCGCTCGAGGCGCCGCCGTACGAGCAAAGCGACGAGGGTTTCGCCGAAATTCCGGCGATGCACGACGAGGATGAGGAGCCTCGCGGGAATGCGATGAAATGGTTTTTCGGGGTGGTGCTGCTTGTAGTCGCGGCGGCGGCGGCGTTCTGGTTCCTCGCTCCGCCCGCACTGAAGGCGCGCGCCGGGATCGCCGAGGCGGGTGAGACCGAACTCGAGCTGATGCTTACCACCAGCGACCGTCAGAAGCTCGCGAGTGGCAATGAATTGCTGGCGATCAGCGGGCGGATCATCAACCCGACCGATCGCGAACAGATGGTGCCGCCGATCCAGGCCGAATTGCGCAACAAGGCGACCAAGGCCTTGGTCTATAAGTGGACGATCGCACCGCCGGCGCGGTCGCTTGCGCCGCGCGAAAGCGCCAATTTCAACAGCGCCGAAGTCGATGTTCCGGAAGGCGGGGACGAACTGACGGTTACGCTTGACGGCGGCGCGGGCTGATCATTCGAAATCGTAGATAAGCGCCGGGACGCTCGATCCGTCGGCGGCGGTGATGTGCGCCGAACGCGGACGCATCAGTGGTGCCGGCGGGCCGTAGATGCTGCCGATGCTTGCCGAACTGCGAAGAATGCGCACCGTTACCCTCGCGCTCGCCTCGGCCCCTGAGGAACGGCTCGCCGGGCTGCTTCGAAGCGCGGGCCCCGCAAGTGGAGCCGTTGCCGCAATCGCCAGCGAGATGAGAAATAGTCCCATGCCGCGACGATAAGCGATCGATCGGCAAATTGGTAACCCTGGCCTTAACCATTGTCTCCATTTTGGACACATCTAATCCCGTTGCGCTGTCCGGATCGCTTTGCTAGGGGCGGCGCCTCACCAGGGCTGGGGTCGGCGACCACGGTCAATTACGATGTGCGGTCGTGGCGGAACTGGTAGACGCGCAACGTTGAGGTCGTTGTGGGCGAAAGCCCGTGGAAGTTCGAGTCTTCTCGACCGCACCA
>DATLXR010000023.1:0-10140 GCA_035575595.1 Sphingomicrobium sp. | reverse complement strand
AGGCCCGGCAGTTTCCCGCCGGGCCTCGATTTGTTCGTTAGGATGCTAGTCCTCAGTCGCGGTTGCCCATGAAGCTAAGCATGAATTGGAACATGTTGATGAAGTCGAGGTAGAGGGTCAAAGCGCCCATAATCACCGACTTGCCCAACATGTCGGTGCCAGCGACATGAGCATACATCGACTTGATCTTCTGCGTGTCATAGGCGGTGAGGCCTGCGAACAGCAGCACACCGATCGCGCTGATCGCAAAGTGCATCGCGGTCGACTGCAGGAACATGTTGATCACCATCGCGACCAGCAATCCAACCACGCCCATGATCAGGAAAGTGCCCCATGCCGAGAGGTCCTTCTTGGTCGTGTAGCCGAACAGGCTGAGCCCCATGAAGGCCGCCGTCACCGCGAAGAAGGTCTGCGCGATCGACACGCCGGTGTAGACCAGGAAAATGGTCGACATCGACAGGCCCATCGCAAAGGCGAAGCCCCAGAAAAGTGCCTGGATCGTCGAAGTCTTCATGCGATTGACGCCGAAGCTCATCGCGAACACGAAGCCCAACGGTGCAAGGATGATCAGCCACTTTAGCGGCGTCGCCATCACCTGTGCCGCCATTCCGCTGTTTGCGAACAACAGCGCGACAATGCCAGTGAGCAGCACACCCGAAGCCATGTAATTGTAAACGCTGAGCATGTACGAGCGCAGCCCTGCGTCGCGGGCGGCGCGCGGCACACCAACGGAAATCGCCGGATCGATGCGGGTCGTCGTACGCGGGTCGAACTGGTTCTGCATTTCCACTCCTTCGTGCGGGCAAGGGGCCCGTATCGGACTCTATATCGTAGATTGCGTGCTTTCCTTCAAGGGAAACCGCTCGCGGGCACGGCGTTGCCGGACTAAACCTGTGCAATGCATCGTCTGTTTGTCGCTATCCGCCCCCCTGACCCGGTCATCGACCTGCTCATCGATACCATGGAAGGCTATTCGGATTTGCGCTGGCAGAGCGATGAACAGCTTCACCTCACCTTGCGTTTCATCGGTGAGGTCGAGCGCCCCTTTGCAGAGGATTTAGCCACGGCCCTGTCGGCACTGCGATCGGAGCGCTTTTCGCTTCGCCTGGCTGGGCTAGGCCGCTTTGATCGCAAGCGCGGGGGCACATTGTGGGCGGGGGTGGAGCCTCGGGCCTGCCTTGTCGCGCTTGCTTCCAAAGTCGAACGAATATGCGTCGGCGTCCGCCTTCCGCCCGAACGTCGCGCTTTCCATCCGCACATTAGCGTAGCGCGTTGGTCGGGGCGTGCGCCCGACCTCTCAGTACTGCTCGCTCGTCCCGCCGGGCTGCACTCCGTATATTGGGAGGTCGACCGGATCACGCTTTACGAGAGCCATCTGGCGAAAAGTGGCGCGAATTATGAGGCGATTGCTGAAATTGCCCTCGACTAAGGCACTATATGGGATTTCGGCTGCTGCGGTTGAAACAGCCTGTGCAAACGCCTATTTTGGCGGCTTAAAACCCGACTTGCCCCCCGCGAACAAATATGGAACATTAGGCTGACATGCAGAGCCATATTTCGGTGCGCGGCGCGCGCGAACATAACCTCAAGGGCGTCAACGTCGAGATTCCGCGCGAATCCCTGACGGTGATCACCGGCCTCAGTGGCTCGGGCAAGTCGAGCCTGGCGTTCGACACCATCTATGCCGAGGGTCAACGGCGGTACGTCGAATCGCTCTCGGCCTATGCTCGTCAATTCCTGGAGATGATGCAGAAGCCCGATGTCGAGCATATCGATGGGCTATCGCCGGCGATTTCGATCGAACAGAAGACGACCAGCCGCAACCCGCGCTCGACGGTCGCCACGGTCACCGAAATCTACGATTATATGCGCTTGTTATGGGCTCGCGTCGGTGTGCCTTACTCGCCGGCGACCGGCCTCCCGATTTCGGCGCAGACGGTCAGCCAGATGGTCGATCGAACCATGACCTTGCCCGAAGGGTCGCGTCATTATCTGCTCGCTCCGGTCGTCCGTGGCCGCAAGGTTGAATATCGCAAGGAGCTCGCCGAGTGGCAGCGGGCGGGCTTCACCCGTGTCCGCATCGATGGGGAGTTTTGCCCGATCGAGAACGCTCCGGCGCTCGACAAGAAGTATAAGCACGACATTGAGGTGGTCGTTGACCGAATCGCCATTCGTAGTGGCATCGAAAGCCGTCTCGCCGACAGCTTTGAAACCGCGCTGAAGCTGGCTGAGGGCCTTGCCTTCCTGGACCCCGCGGACCCCCCTGCCGAAGGGGACGAGCCGGGCGCGCTATCAGGAATGAAGCTCGACTATGGCGCCCCGGGCCGCGTTGTGTTTTCCGAAAAATTCGCTTGTCCCGTCTCGGGTTTCACGATCGCGGAAATCGAACCGCGATTATTCTCGTTCAATGCACCCCAAGGCGCCTGCCCGGCCTGCGATGGTCTCGGCGAAAAAATGTTGTTCGACGAGGATTTGGTCGTTCCCAATCACGCGCTTTCGATTGCCAAGGGCGCGGTGGTGCCGTGGGCCAAGTCGAATCCGCCCTCGCCCTACTACATGCAGGTGCTCGGCAGCCTTGCCCGCGCATATGACTTTGACCTGGGGACGCCTTGGGGCGAGTTGTCGGAAGAGGCTCAGCGCGTCGTCCTGCGTGGCACCGGTGGCAAGCCGGTCACGCTGCGCTTCGTTGACGGCCGTAAAAGCTATGAGGTCAAGAAATCATTCGAGGGCGTGCTCGGCAATCTCGAGCGGCGGATGCTTTCGACTGAGAGCGCCTGGATGCGCGAGGAATTGTCGCGCTATCAGGCAAGCCATGCGTGCGAGGTTTGTCACGGCGCGCGGCTCAAACCTGAAGCGCTTTCGGTTAAAATTACGGGGGAGGACATCTCGCTGTCGGCGCGTCGCTCGGTCGCCGACGCCCTCGGCTGGTTTTCCGGACTCGACGCGCAACTCGGCCCACAGCAACGCGAAATCGCGCGCCCGATCCTCAAGGAGATCAACGCGCGCCTCGGCTTTCTCCACAATGTCGGCCTCGACTACCTCAATCTCGACCGAACCAGCGGTACCTTGTCCGGAGGCGAGAGCCAGCGCATCCGCCTTGCATCACAGATCGGCAGCGGGCTTTCAGGCGTACTCTATGTTCTCGACGAGCCTTCGATCGGCCTCCACCAGAAGGACAATGACCGCCTGCTCGAGACCCTTCAGCGGCTGAAGTCGCTCGGCAACACCGTGCTCGTCGTCGAACATGACGAGGACAGCATCCGCACCGCCGATCATATCATCGACATGGGACCGGGTGCGGGAGTCCACGGTGGCGAAGTGGTTTGCGCGGGCTCGCTCGCTGACCTCATGGCGTGCGAAGAAAGCCTAACCGCCGACTATCTCTCGGGCCGCCGCTCGATCCCGATGCGCGAAAAACGCCGCAAGGGCACCGGGAAAAAGCTCACCGTTCACGGCGCCACCGCCAACAATCTCGCCAACATCACCGCAAGCATCCCGCTCGGCACCTTCACCTGCATTACCGGCGTGTCGGGGTCAGGCAAATCATCCTTCACCATCGACACACTGTACGCGGCCGCCGCTCGCCAGTTGAACGGCGCGCGCATCCTGGCGGGGCGGCACGAGCGAATCAGCGGACTCGAACATCTCGACAAGGTTATCGACATCGACCAGTCGCCGATCGGCCGCACCCCGCGGTCGAACCCGGCGACTTACACCGGCGCATTTACGCAAATCCGTGATTGGTTTGCTGGCCTCCCCGAAAGTCAGGCGCGGGGCTACAAGCCCGGCCGCTTCAGCTTCAACGTCAAAGGCGGTCGCTGCGAAGCGTGCAAAGGCGACGGCCTGCTCAAGATCGAGATGCACTTCCTGCCCGACGTCTACGTCACCTGCGACGTCTGCCACGGCCAGCGCTACAATCGCGAGACATTGGAAGTGAAGTTCAAGGGAAAGAGCATCGCCAACATCCTCGACATGACGGTCGAGGACGCAGTCGAATTCTTCAAGGCGGTGCCCGCGATCCGCGAGAAAATGGCGATGCTCGCCGAGGTCGGGCTCGGCTACATCAAGGGCGGACAGCAGGCGACCACATTGAGCGGCGGCGAAGCCCAGCGGGTCAAGCTGTCAAAGGAGCTTTCGCGCCGAGCCACCGGCAATACACTCTACATCCTCGACGAACCAACCACCGGTCTGCATTTCGAGGACGTTCGCAAACTTCTTGAAGTCCTCCACGCCCTCGTCGAGCAAGGCAACACCGTGGTCGTGATCGAACACAATCTCGACGTCATAAAAACCGCAGATCACATCCTCGACCTTGGGCCGGGCGGCGGAGTGAATGGCGGGGAAATTGTCGCCGAGGGAACTCCGGAAAAAGTGGCGGCCGAGGCCAACAGCTTCACCGGTACTTATCTGGCCCCGCTGCTTGCGCGCGCGCACCACGGTCCGCGCGTCGGCACTGAGTCCAGCAGCGCCGCGAAAAACGTCAAAGCCCGACGTACGCGCCAGCGAGAATCGGCATAGCGGCCTTACTTGGCGGCCGCGACCACCGCGCACGCGATGCGGTCGCCGCTATCACCGCTTGGGTCGGTCTTGTAGTCATCCGCCTTCGCGTGAACGATGATCGAGGTCCCGTCGGCGTCGGCCAACGCAGTTGCGCTCCCGTCGATTGCAGTTCCCGGGATCGTGAAACTCGCCAAACCTGCGCCCGAAGCCGGAACCTCTAGGTTGATGAGATCGCCCAAATGCGCTCCTTGCGGATTGTCGCGCCCATGCTTGCGCCGTGAGGGATTCCAATGAGCTCCAGCGCTCTCGAATTTTGGGCCTTCGCAAAGGCCTTTCTCGTGCAAATGGATACCATGCACTCCCGAAGCTATGCCGCTCGCCGCGACCATGATCGCCACCCCATCGGCATCTTCCTTGACCTCGACCCGGCCAAGCGACGCCCCGTCTCCTCCAGCAAGAATGATCGCCCGCCCCGTGGCGCTCGCGCTACCCTCCAGCGAATTCGCTACCTCATTCTCCTCATTGACGGGTTCGGCTTCCTGCGAGCAGGCACCAACAATCGTCCCCAACGCCGCCAACGCGACCAAAGCGCGAAGATCAAATCTGGTCATGGAGTGCTCCCCTTGCCTTTGCGACTAAACGCACTGCTTCAACGCTGGCTCCCATCAACTCCGAAGCTGATTTCCACGCGGCGGTTCTGAACTTCCCTCACCCCATCCTCGGTTGCAATCAGTGGCCTGTCCTCTCCAAGCGAGACTAAAGTCATCGCCCCGCGCGGTACTCCCCGCGTCTCCAGATAGTCGCGCACCGCTTCCGCCCGCTTCAAAGCTGATCGTCGGTTGCCATCCGCTGTGCCGGACCGATCAGTATGACCTGACAATCGCATAGGGGCAGCTGGATTTTTGAGAAACGCGGTCGCGGCGGCGTCGAGTATCGCTCCACCATCCCTAGCGATCTCCGGTTTTCCCCAGTCGAAGAAAATTGTAAATGTGCTCGGCTCTCCCAATGCGCGCTGCTGTGGCACCCCAGGCGTTGACATGCCGACCGCCAATAACCCGAAAATTGCCACCGTCTTGCGCATCTAGGCCCTCCCATTGCTCGCATGCATTTCAACAGCCCAACCGCGCGCTATCTCGGTACATTTACAGGCAAGGATGAGAGTCGAGAAGTCGTCGGCGAACCCATTGATATCTACAGGCATGAGGCCGCGTTATTGCAGCGGATCGAAGAGTTGGCAGGACAGAAGTAGGAGTACACGGCATGCGGTTTGATGAACCTGACGTTCGCGAGGCGTATCGCCGTGGCGCTCACGATGCTCACGAGAGCGCTTCAGCGGGCATGCGGCGCAGCGAAGCGCGCAAGGTCGAAGCTTGGCTCGCCGAACTGGACGCTTGGCAGGACAGCGACCCACCTCCCCCTCCTCTTCCCGCGCAAGCATAGCTCGACGCCGGGAACCGAATTCGCAGGCAAACTTTCTCACCCTGATGACCAAGGAACCGATCTACGACCAGCCGAGCGACGTTACCGCCACCGACGGAGTAGTCCGCGTCAAGGGCCCCGACTCGGTCGATGTCGAACTCACCGCCGAGGCCGCCGACGAAACCTCCGACCGCCTCCTCGAAGCTTCGCTCAAAGCGCGCGGCCAGATCATCCGCGAGCAACAGCGCCGCAAGCCCTAGCGCACCTTCATCGAAAGACTCATGGCGAAGCCCGGATTCACTCCGGGCTGGAGCCATTCCGAATCTTGGCTCAAAGTACCACTTTGAGCCATACCCCGCTCACCCCGGGTCCGGCCCGATCCCCGACCGCCGCCAATATTCGTCCAGCCCGATCCTCCGCGTAATTTCCGCAAATCGGGGATCGGCGCGTACACGCTTTATCATTGGGTTGAACAGGAACAAGGTCCTGCGGTCGTTGCGCGGCGTATAGGTGCCCTGCTCGGCGGTGAAGCGGACTTCGGGGACAATAAAGCCCTCCCCGAAATAATAAGCGTGAAGGATCGCGAAACAATCATCCATCCGCCCCAGCAGCGCTGCGAACAGCGCCGCATTTTCGGCCCTCCCCGCTGCCGCCCGGGCGCGCGCCATCTGGGTTGCGATGACCGCGTCGATCTCGCCTGCCTCGCCGCTCCGCGCCGCACGCGCCACCGCCAATATGTCGTCGAATTCCTTCAGCGGAATTCCCGTCGGCCGTCCTGAACGGTCCTCGCCCAGGGCGATCGCGGCGTCGGCGCGCCCGCTGCTCATTAATATGTAGAAGCGAGTAAACCAGATCGCGAAGTGGGTTGGATAAAGCGTCGCCCCGGCGTTGATCGCGGCATCGGTCTCCTCGATTCGCCCCGCGCTCCACAATGCTTGAATGTTGGTATAGACCGTCAGCGGCGTTGGCGGCGCCGCCTGCGCCAGCCGCTCGAACAATATGACCGCCTCGACATTGTGGCCGACCGCCTGCTTGATCAGGATCAGCGCGAACAGCGCATCGTCGTCGCGTGGATGATCCGCCAGCACGCGTCGCAGTTCGCGCTCCATGCTTAGCCAATTGCCGATCATCGGCGCCGCCACGGCCAAGGCCGCGTGGCCAGCACCATTGCCTTTGTCGATCGCCAATGCCCGCTTGGCCGCTGCCCGCGCGCGCAACCGCAAGTCCTCGCCTTCGGACTGGGGTCGAAACCGTGACGTAATGCCATAGGCCATGCCCAGCGCCGCCCAGCCATCGGCATAATCGGGCTCGATCTCGACCACTTGCCGGTATAGCCCGATCGCCTGAGTCTGCCCCTCGCGCGTCCCCTGGCGAAGCGCCAGTTTCGCCTGCTGCATCAGCGGCGCCACCCTTGCCGGCGGATCGCTGTCCGATCTTGACCAGGAAAAGGCCGCCAGCCCCGCTCCGGCAAGAGCGATTGCGGCCCCGCCCGCGACCATTTGCCGCCGCGACACTGGCCGCCGCTGAAGCGCTTCGGCAATCTGGTCGTCCCCCGAAACCACTCGCAGGCGATACCCGACCTTCGTCACCGTCTCGATCACGAAGCTGCGCGATCCGACCCCCTCGGCAAGCCGGCGCAGCCGCGACATCACCCGGTTGATCGCATCGTCGCCGACCACGCGCCCGTCCCAGCACGCCTCGACCAGATCGTCGCGCGACAGGACTCCCCCGCCTGCCTTGGCCAGCGCTACCAGCACCTGCATCACGCGCGGCTCGACGAGTTCCTCGCGATCGGCCTGATCGGTAGCGCGAACGCTGCGATGATCGGGGGTGACCGCGATCCTGCCAAGCTTGAATGGCGGTTCATGGGCAAGGACGATCGGCGCCATTTCGACCTTTCGAAGAGCAGCGCCTTGGTCCTAACACGATCCGAACCGCATCCAAACCGGCTCAGCGGCTGGCAGTGCGAACCTCGAAGCGCAGGATCGCCGCCAGCCGGCGCTCGCCTTCGACGCGCGCTTCGCGGCGGCAATCGTCGACCGCGACAATCTCCGAATCCTCGCGCAGCCCGGCATAGCTTCCGCACACCGCCTCGGTCGCGCGAGCAATCCGCTTCGCAAGCTCGCGCTTGCCGATATCGCTGTGCAAGTTCAGGTCGGCGAACCGGACCACGTCGGTCGGCGCATTGGCCTGCTGAGCCGAAGCGGCGGTGGCGCTTAGCAGTGCAAGCGTTGCGATGATGACAGTGCGCATGATGGATCTCCTGATGCCCGGCGCAACATCGTGCCGGTCATCAAAAGATGCGCGATTGCTCCGGTCGGCGCGTGGCGGAGGAGGCGATAAGACACCGATCCACGACCGATCTTTTACCGATGTACAAAAAATTCATGGCGAAGCCCGGATTTAGTCCGGGCTGGAGCAATTCCAAACCCGTGGCTCAAAGTACCACTTTGAGCCAGACCCCCTAATATCCCATCAGCGCGAGCACTTCCTTCCTTGACCGCTCATCGCTTCGGAAGGTCCCCATCATCCGGCTGGTGGTCATCATTACGCCCGGCGTATTGACCCCGCGCGCGCTCATGCAGGCATGGCTTGCCTCGATCACCACTCCGACGCCAAGCGGCTCGAGATGCTCCCAGATGCAGTCCGCGACCTGCGCGGTCAGCCGCTCCTGAACCTGCAACCGCCGAGCGAACCCGTGTAACACTCTGGCAAGCTTGGATATTCCCACCACTTTCGTTCCCGGCAAATAGGCAATCGCCGCCTTGCCGATGATCGGCGCCAGATGATGCTCGCAATGCGATTGAAACGGAATATCCTTCAGCAGCACGATCTCGTCATATCCCCCAACCTCTTCAAACGTCCGGGTCAAATGCAGCGCGGGGTCCTCAGCATAGCCCCGCGCATATTCCTTCCAGGCCCGCGCCACCCGCTGCGGAGTGTCGAGCAATCCCTCGCGATCCGGATCGTCACCAGCCCAGCGGATCAGTGTCCGCACTGCCTCGGCGACCTCTTCGGGAACATCATTAGCGGACATGATCAATCTCCCTGGCGACATCGGCGGCGACCTGAGCCACCTGCTCGCGAATATCGGGCACCGCAACAATTTCCCAGAACACACCCTTGGTCAGCGGCCCCAGCGCCCACAACCCCGGCCCGGCGCGGCTCCCCTCGTCAACCGCGATCCCCATCCCCAATTGGTCAATCGCAATCAGCCCATCGTCGATCATCTGGCGCAACAAGGGGTCGCGAGTCCGCGCCATCGCTCCGAGCGGCCCAGTGCAGTTAAACGCCACCGCGAATTGCTCCTCCCGGCTTTCCCCGCCACGCCGCGCAATCTCGACGGTAAGCCCGGCTCCATCCTCGCACATCGACCGCAGGCGCCCAGCAACGATCTCCAATCGCCCCTCCGCAACCATGCCGCGCAGCCGCTCGGCAATTTGCGGAGCGATCCGATGCCGATGAACGTCCCACCATGGCCGCGCATGGCGCAAAAACTGTCGCTGCTGCTCCGCGCTCAACCCGCGCCAAATTTCCCGATTGTGCGGCCGCAACCCATCGACTGCCGCACGCCATCCGATGATTGCAGCTCGCTCGCGCAACCACCGCCACAGCGCCAACAGATCCCCCATCGGCAAATCGGACGCCGCTACCGGCACAGGAGTAAAGTCCGCATGGGCCCGCGGAACCTGTCCGCGCCGCGACAGTGCGACGATCCGCCCGCTGTGTCCCGCGGCGTCGAGCGACAGTACCATATCAACCATCGTCAGCCCGGTGCCGAGGATCAGCGCACTTCCCCCGCTCCCCGCGACTCGCCCAACCGCCGCCGCCGCCTCGCCGCGCCACGGATTATTGACGAACCACTCAGATGAGATCCCAGCCGCGACCGCCATTGGCTCGGGCGGCTGATTGCCTTGCGCTAGAATAAGAACGCGCGCCCCGACCTCGCGCCCGTCCTCCAGCCGTACTCGCCAGCAATCGCCCGATCGCACAGCGGAAACTGCCGCCGAAACTGCCGCCGACTCCACCACCTCGACCAACCCGTTAGCCTGCGCTTCGGCCAAAATGTCCTGCAGATAAGCGCCATAACGAGCACGCGGCACAAACGCCTCCGGCGCAAAATGCTTGGCCACCGACTCCGCGAAATGATCAGGTGCGCCGGCCCAAGCGCTCATCTTCGCTGCGGGGACATTAAGCAGATGAGCCTGCTCGCTTGTCGAA
>DATLXR010000022.1:0-167037 GCA_035575595.1 Sphingomicrobium sp. | reverse complement strand
AGTCGGTGATTATGGGCGCTTTGACCCTCTACCTCGACTTCATCAACATGTTCCAATTCATGCTTAGCTTCATGGGCAACCGCGACTGAGGACTAGCATCCTAACGAACAAATCGAGGCCCGGCGGGAAACTGCCGGGCCTTTTTCTTTCAGGCCAGATGCCGGCGGAAGAAGGCCAGGGTGCGCTTCCACGCCAGATCGGCTGCGGCCTTGTCATAACGTTCGGCCGACGTGTCATTGTTGAAGGCATGATTGACGCCGTCATAATTGTGGTAAGCCACCTTGCGCCCCGCCGAACGTAGCGCCGTAATCCAGGGGAAGGCAGTCTGGTTTACGCGCTGGTCCAGGCCTGCAAGATGGACCATCAGCGGCGCATTGACGCGCGCGGCTTCGGCTGGCGCGGGTGCGGTCCCGTAGAAGACGACGCCCGCATCGAGCTTCGACCCGGCGCCGATCGCAAGACGATTGACGAAGGCACCGCCCCAGCAAAAGCCGACCGCACCAACCTTGCCATTGCCACCGCGCCGGTCCTCGAGGCTGTCGAGCATTGCAATGCCGGCAGCCGTCGCGGCGCCGAGATCGAGCTTGCCGATTGCGTCGCGCGCAGCGTCTTCATTGGCAGGCGTTCCCCCCGAAGGCGAAAGAAAGTCGGGCGCAACCGCATAATGACCCGCAAGTGCCAGTCGGCGCGCAATGTCCTTGATATGCGCGTTAAGCCCGCGATTTTCGTGGATCACCAGTACCGTCGAGCGTCGCGCCGCGGCAGCGCGCGGTTCGGCGACATAGGCCGAGTACGATCCTCCAAGCAGCCGCACGGTCGAAGTCCGAAGGCGGCGGTCGGTCTCCGCGACAATAGCGGCGGCGGCGGGCGAAGCGGAAATGCTCCCGATCAGCGCGGTCGCGGCCGCGGCGCTGCCCGCGATCCTCGTCATCTCGGCCATGAAGCGCCGCCGCTCGAGAGGCCGATCGATTGCTCCCCCAGAGCAATCTGGATTCGGCCTCTCCTCATGCGTGAAGCGGTCGTAAAGCAGGATCGCCTGCTGGCGCTTGCCGTCGTCCATCCGTTGCTCCTCAGGCGGGATCGGCCGCTTTCATCTCGGCGATCAGCCGATTGTCGATGTCCTTACCGCGCGTATAGGCCTCACGCTTCGACAGCCGCTCGGCATAGGCCTCGAACGAAGGGCGCTTGGGAAGCGTTCCGAACGCAGTCCCCCACATGATCTGCGATCCGAGATAGACGTCGCATGCCGTAAAGCGCTCGCCGCAAGCATATTGGCGCTCATTGAACAACTTTTCGAGCACGTCGACGACCGTGTCGTAACTGCCATATCCCGCCATGCGGCTCTGCTCGGGCTTGGGAACGAACCCCATCGCCTGATTGGTGACCGCCTGCTCGACCGGCCCAGCAGCGTAGAACAGCCAACGATAATAATCGGCCTTCTCCGCATCCCGCGGCGCAAGTCCGGCCTCGGGAAACACGTCGGCAAGATAGGCGATAATCCCGGCACATTCGGTGACGACCTTGTCGCCATGCCGCAGCGCGGGCACCTTCCCCATCGGATTCACCGCCAGATATTCGCTGGCCTTCATGCTCGACGCATAATCGAGGATTTGCGTCTCATAAGGCTGGCCGACCTCCTCGAGCATCCAGCGAACAATCTGCCCCCGCGACATAGGGTTGGTGTAAAAGATCAGGCTTTGCGTCATCACTCTGCGCGTCCCTTCATATTCGTTACTGCTGCGAGGATCCGCGGCGAACTTTCATCGCTACTTCGTGCCGCCGGGTAACCCGGCGCTGGAAGCGGGAAGGACGCGCCGCGGAACAGGCGCCAGCGCCCATCAGCCTCGCGCCGCCAGACCTCCTGATCACGCTCGCCGCGAGTGCTTTCCTTGCCCGCGCGGTCGCGCATGACCGTGTGCCAGGTGATCGACAGTAACGCGAGATCGCCGCTCACATCGACGCTGTCGAGCCTCGCCTGGGTGAGCTTGTAGCCGTCGTACGGACGAAGCCCCGCGCGCACTCCACCGGTGAACTCGGCAAAATCCACGTCGCCCCGCGTCGGGTGAATGAGCAGCATTTGCGTCGATGCATGCGACGCTGCCCGCTCGCCGTCGCCTTTCGAAAAGGCGTCGGCCAGGTCGGCAATGGTCGCCCGGACCTCGACCTCGGATTGCTGGTTGCCGAGGGCCGGAGTGACCGGCGAAGTCCCAACACATCCTGCCAGTAATCCCAGGCTGGCAAGAACCGTCAGGCGCCCGATCATCCCCGCTCTCCACTCCTTGTCACCGGTGCCGCAGGAGCAAGGCGCTCGCCATTGCTCTGGTCGCGCGTCGAGCGGAATTCGCTGTCCTCGCTCCAGTTCGGCCACGCCGTCGAATTGGCGAGGTCGCGTCCAACCGCGTGAAGGAAAGTGGCGTCCGCGACGATCCCGCTCATGTCCCAGCCGGGCAGATATTCGTCGTCCTGCTGATGGTAGCGCTTCGACCGGTAGTCGGCGGCTAGCGCGTCGCCGCGCGCGGTCCCGCCGTTGACCAGATCATTGCCCGATCCAAAGCTGATCGCGGGCACGCCGCGCTTGGCGAAGGGAAAATGGTCGGACCGGAAGAAATAGCCTGCTCCGACATTGGGATCGGGCGTGTATCGCCGCCCGCGCCGTGCACCCTCCGCAACCATCATGTCGAGCAGCCCGAGCTTGGCCTGCCCCGAAATGGTGAAATTGCGCGCCGGGCCAAAGACACCCATTGAGTCGGTGTTGAGAACCCCAACCGTCTTCGCGAGCGGGTAAAGCGGATTGGCGACATAATATTCGGAGCCAAGAAGCCCCTTTTCCTCAGCCCCCACCGCAAGAAACACCACCGACCGCGCGGTCCGCGGCGCGCGCGCAAAAGCGCGAGCCTGTTCGAGCAGATGCGCCATCCCGGTGCCATTGTCGATCGCGCCATTGAAGGTGCGGTCGCCGTTCGCGTCGGGAAGTCCGATGCCAAGATGGTCATGGTGCGCCGTGTAAACCACCGTCTCGTCGGGACGCCGCGTACCCGCCAAACGCCCGACGACATTGTACGAAGTGATCACCTCGGTCGTCGCCGTCGCCCTCGCATCGAGGCTGGCCTTGAGGTCCACCGGGCGGAAGTCCGCACGCCGCGCGCTCGCTTTGGCCGCATCGAAATCAAGTCCCGCCGCCCTGAACAGCCCCACTGCAGTATCGCGCTGGATCCAGCTCTCGAACCCGGTGTGCGCTTGCCCCGGCGCCTGCCGGACGATGTCGAACATAACATTGGTGTTCGAATTCTTGACCGTCTCCCACCCGTAGGAGGCGGGCTCGGTCTCGTGGACGATCATCACCCCCGCGGCGCCGCGCTTGGCGGCTTCCTCGAACTTGTAGGTCCAGCGCCCATAATAGGTCATCGCCTTGCCGCCGAAGCTGCCCGCGCTGCCCTCGAAGTCGGGATCGTTGATCAGAACGACGATGATCTTGCCGCGGACATCGACGTCCTTGAAATCGTCCCAACCGCGCTCAGGTGCGGAAACCCCGTAACCAGCGAACACCAATGGCGCATTGGCAAGCGCAATGCTGCTCTGCCCGTTCATCGGTGAGCGCACGGCGATCTGCTGGCCTTGGACGAGCGTCTGCACCCCCGCCGCGGTTCGAAGCGAAAGCACGGGCGCACCGGCGAGCGTCGATTTCAGCAAAGGCACCGCCTGGGTCCATCCGCGCTTGCCGTTCCTGACGTCGCCACCCGGCGCCAGGCCGGCGGCCGCGAACTGGCGGACAAGATAAGCAACCGTCTTGGTCTCGCCCGGAGTCGCGGGCCCGCGGCCTTCGAAGGCGTCCGACGACAAGATTTCGACATGCTTGGCAAGCCTGGCCTTGTCGAAAGTCGGGCCGGCCTGGGCGACGGCAATGGCGGGAAGCGAAACGGCGACGCACAGGAGAATTTTTTTCATCGGGCGGATACTCGCATGGGGGAAAGGGCGAACTAGGGATTGCGCCATTCCCGACCGCGAATCAATCGCTTGTTCGCCGCATCAACGCCTCCGCCTGATGACCCGGGGGACGCCGCCTCAGCCCGTTTCGCCGTCGAACTTGCGCGAGCGACCGGCCTTCGGAACCTTGACCTTCACCGGCTTGGGCGGTGCCGGGCTGATCTCGAACGCCGGGGCATTGTCCTTGATCCGCACCTTGACCTCGCCGCCGTTGACGAGCTTTCCGAACAGCAATTCCTCGGCAAGCGGCTGCTTGATCTTCTCCTGGATCAACCGCCCCATCGGCCGCGCACCGTTAAGCTTGTCATAGCCTTTGGTGGTCAGCCACTCGCGCGCCTCCTCGTCGAGGTCGATATGCACCCCGCGATCCTGAAGCTGCATTTCAAGGTGAAGGATGAACTTGTCGACCACCCGCGCAACCACCGCCGGCGGCAGATAAGCGAAGGGAACGACCGCATCGAGCCGGTTGCGGAACTCGGGCGTAAACATTTTCTTGATCGCGTCTTCCTGCACGTCCTCGCGGCTCGACGCTCCGAACCCGATCCCCTCGCGCGCCATGTCGGCGGCGCCGGCGTTGGTCGTCATGATTAGGATGGTGTTGCGAAAATCGACGGTCTTGCCGTGGTGATCGGTCAATTTGCCATTGTCCATCACCTGCAGCAGAATGTTGAACAAATCGGGATGCGCCTTTTCGATCTCGTCGAGCAAAAGCACCGAATGCGGTTGCTGATCGACCGCATCGGTAAGCAGCCCGCCCTGATCATAACCGACATAGCCCGGCGGGGCTCCGATCAGCCGCGAAACGCTGTGGCGCTCCATATATTCGGACATGTCGAAACGCTGCAGCGGTATGCCCATCACTTGCGCAAGCTGACGCGCGACCTCGGTCTTGCCGACCCCGGTGGGCCCTGAGAACAGATAATTGCCGATCGGCTTGTCGGGATCGCGAAGCCCCGCGCGGCTCAATTTGATCGCCGAGGCAAGCCGCTCGATCGCCAGGTCCTGGCCGAACACCACCCGTTTCAGATCGGCCTCGAGCGTCGCAAGAACCCGCTTGTCGTCGGTCGATACCGACTTGGGCGGAATCCGCGCCATGGTCGCGACCACCGCCTCGATTTCGCGGGTGGTGATCGTCTTCTTGCGCCGCGACGGCGGGACCAGCATCTGCATCGCGCCGACCTCGTCGATCACGTCGATCGCCTTGTCGGGCAGTTTGCGGTCGTGGATGTAGCGCGCGCTCAGCTCGACCGCCGACTTGATCGCGTCGGTGGTGTAACGGACATTGTGATGGCTCTCGAACGATGAGCGAAGCCCGGCGATGATCTTGATCGTATCCTCGACCGTCGGCTCGTTGACGTCGATCTTCTGGAACCGCCGAAGCAAGGCGCGGTCCTTTTCGAAATGGTTGCGGAATTCCTTGTAGGTCGTCGATCCGATGCAGCGGATCGCTCCCGACGACAAAGCGGGCTTGAGCAGATTGGACGCATCCATTGCTCCGCCCGATGTCGCTCCGGCGCCGATCACGGTGTGGATTTCGTCGATGAACAGGATCGCGTCGGGCAATTTCTCAAGTTCGTTGACGACCGACTTCAACCGCTCCTCGAAATCGCCGCGATAGCGCGTCCCGGCAAGCAAAGATCCCATGTCGAGCGAATAGATCACGGCGGGACGAAGCACTTCGGGCACGTCGCCTTCGACAATCTTGCGCGCCAGGCCTTCGGCGATGGCGGTCTTCCCGACCCCCGGATCGCCGACATAAAGCGGATTGTTCTTCGACCGGCGGCACAGGATCTGGACGGTGCGGTCGACCTCGGGCATCCGCCCGATCAGCGGATCGACCTTGCCCAATTTGGCCTTCTCGTTGAGGTTGACCGTGAATTGCTGGAGCGCGCTTTCCTTCTTGTCGCCGCTCTTCGTCTCGGTCTTTTCCTCGGCAACCCCGCTCGGCGTCTCGACTTCCATCGGGCCGTCGCCCTTGCCGACTCCGTGGCTGATGAAGGTTACCGCATCGAGGCGGCTCATATCCTGCTGCTGCAGGAAATAGACCGCATAGCTCTCGCGCTCCGAGAATAATGCGACCAGCACATTCGCCCCGGTAACGTCGTCGCGGCCCGATGATTGCACATGGAGGATGGCGCGCTGCACGACCCGCTGAAAACCGCTGGTGGGGGTCGGGTCGGTGGCGCTGTCGGCGACCAGCGCGGTCAATTCGCCATCGAGATATTGCTTGACCGTCGCTTTCAGCTCGTCGCGACTGACCCCGCAGGCCGTCATCACCTGGCTCGCGTGGGTGTCGTCGACCAGCGCCATCAGCAGATGCTCTAGCGTTGCATATTCGTGGCGCCGCTTCGACGCCTCGCCAAGCGCGTTGTGGAGGGTGGTTTCGAGTTCACGCGCGAAACTGGGCATTACTATCTCCTGATCCCGACTATGTCGGGAAGAACGCCGCCGCGATCAAGGGCTATCGCTTGAACAGATCATCGGCGCTCGCGCGGTGGCTCGCCGCCTCGGCAAGGTGCTGCTCGACGCGGTCGATTTCGCCGCGAAGCGTCTCGATGCGCTCGGCAAGCTCGTCGAGCGACAAGGGGCCCAGATCCTGTTTGACGACTTCGGCGAGCGGGTCGCCGGGTTTCGAGGAAAAGAGGTCGTCGAAATCCATGCCCCAGCGTTGACCCGGGCCACCCTCAAGTCAATATGCTTGCGAAAAGTGTGAGGGCAGGGGCGGTAATGGGCGAGCAGATACCCGATAGCATGCGGGCGGTGGAGATCGCCGCGCCCGGCGGGCCCGAGCAGCTGCGCCTGACGTCGCGCCCCACCCCCAGGCCGGGCCCTGGCGAGGTCCTGATCAAAGTCTCCGCTGCGGGGGTCAACCGCCCCGATCTGCTTCAGCGTATGGGCGTCTATCCGCCGCCGCCCGGCGCAAGCGACATCCCCGGGCTCGAAGTCGCCGGAACCGTGGTCGCGGCAGGCGAGGGCGCCGGACACTTGCCCGGCGCCCGCGTCTGCGCCTTGATCGCGGGCGGTGGCTATGCCCAATATTGCGTCGCGCCCGCGGGCACGTGCCTGGCCGTCCCCGAAGTGCTGCGGATGACCGAAGCCGCGGCCTTCCCCGAAACCCTGTTCACCGTGTGGACCAACCTGTTCGAGCGCGGTTTTGCAGCCGACGGCGACATTGTCCTGGTCCATGGCGGCACCAGCGGAATCGGAACGATGGCGATCAAGCTTGGCGCCCTGTTCGGGATCGAAGTGATCGTCACCTGCGGTTCGGACGAAAAATGTGCCGCCGCGACCGCCCTCGGCGCCGCTCACGCGATCAATTACCGCACAGCCGACTTCGTCGAAGCGGTCCTGCATCGTACCGGCGGCAAGGGCGTCGCGGTCGTGCTCGACATGGTCGGCGGCGACTATCTGCCGCGCAACCTCAAATGCCTCGCCGACGAGGGTCGCCACGTCTCGATCGCCTTCCAGCGCGGCGCGAGCGCCGAAATCCCGATCGTCGACATCATGCGCCGTCGCCTGACCCTCACCGGCTCGACCCTCCGCGCCCGCGAACTCGCCTTCAAGACGATGGTCGCCGACGAAATCGCCCGAACCGTCTGGCCCTATGTCGAAGGCAATCGCCTCAGGCCCGCGATGGACCAGGCCTTCCCCTTGGCCGAGGCCGCCGCCGCCCACGCTCGCATGGAGTCGGGCGAACATGTCGGAAAGATCGTGTTGACGATGGATTAGAACGAAGACCCGGGGACTAGCAGCGATTAGCCGGTTGCTCTGGCCGCAACCGCGGAGTACATCGCCCCCAAGCTGGCCGCTCCGGGATGGGGCGGCCCTTATTGTTTGTGGAGAAGACGATGGCCCAGCCGCTCATGCCTCATGCGACCGCCGCCTGGCTGGTCGACAATAGCGCACTCACGTTCGAACAGATCGCCGAATTCTGCGGTCTGCATTTGCTCGAAATTCAGGCGATCGCCGACGATACTGCGGCGACTAAGCTCACCGGCCGCGACCCGATCCGCGCAGGCGAGCTCACCCATGCCGAAATCGAAAAGGGTCAGGCCGATCCCGATCACAAGCTCGTGATGCACAAGGAGCCCGATCCGGTGCGCCGCACCAAGGGCCCGCGCTACACTCCGGTGTCGAAGCGCCAGGAAAAGCCCGACGGAATCGCCTGGATCATCCGCAATCATCCCGAAGTGTCCGACGGCCAGATTTCCAAGCTGATCGGTACCACCCGCACCACCATCGCCGCCATCCGCGACCGCTCGCACTGGAACATGGCGAACATCACTCCGAAGGACCCGGTCACGCTCGGCCTGTCGTCACAGCGCGAACTCGATGCGGCTGTGATCAAGGCGCAGAAAGCCGCCGGAATGGAAGCGCGCGTCGACACCCGCCTCGATGGCGATCGCGAAGCGCTGATCGTCGAGCTTCGCGCCGAGCGTGAGCAGCACGCCCGCGATGCCGAGGCCGCGCTGACCGCGGCCGAAGGCGGCGAGATCGCTTCGGACGAACTGTTCCCCGGCATCAAGGACCCGTTCAAGCATTGATTCGCCGCCGCGCGCGGGCCAAGGTCGGCCAATGAACGCGCCCGAAATTGAAACCCTGTCGTTCGAAGCAGCGCTCGCCGAGCTCGAGACGATCGTGCGCAGCCTCGAGGCCGGGACCGCGCCGCTCGACGAATCGATCGAGCTTTACCAGCGCGGCGATCGGCTCAAGCGCCATTGCGAGGCGCGGCTGAAGGCGGCGCAGGCGCGCATCGACCAGATTTCGGTCGATCCCGAAGGCAGGTCGACCGGCACAAGCAGCTTCGATGCTGGCTGAGCAAGGCTTGGCCGCGGCGACCCTCGGCGAAGAAACCGCGCGCGTCGCCGCCGATGTCGACGCTCTGTTCCATCGCCTGCTCGCACCGCCCGGCGACGGCCGCGAGCGCCTGTTCGCGGCGATGCGCCATGCCGGGATCGGCGGCGGTAAGCGTCTCCGCCCCCTCCTCACGGTCGCCACCGCGCGCTTGTTCGGCGTGGACGAGTCCCGCGCCTTGCGCGCCGGAGCAGCGGTCGAGGCGATCCACGTCTATTCGCTGATCCACGACGATCTACCCTGCATGGACGACGACGACCTTCGCCGCGGCAAGCCGACCGTCCACAGGGCTTTCGACGAGGCCACCGCAGTGCTCGCCGGTGATTGCTTCCACGACCTCGCCTTCGAAATATTGAGCGACGTCGCCACCCACGAAGACCCCTTCGTCCGCGCCGATCTCGTGCTCGAACTCGCGCGCGCATCCGGCCCCAACGGAATGGCGGGCGGCCAATTGCTCGATCTGGTCGCGGAAGGCGAGCCGCTCGACATCGGCGCGATCACCCGTCTTCAACAGCTCAAGACCGGCGCGCTGATCGAATATTCGGTCGAGGCGGCCTGCATCATGGCGCGCCTGCCGACCGCCTCGCGCACCCCCTATCGCGGCTACGCGCGCGACCTTGGGCTCGCCTTCCAGATCGCCGACGATCTGCTTGATTTTGCAGGCGATGAGGCGACCGCGGGAAAGCGGCTCTCCAAGGATGCCGATGCAGGCAAGGCAACCTTCGTCTCGCTGATGGGGGTCGAACGCGCACGCCAGCAATCCGATATGCTCACGCAGCAGGCGATCGCGCATCTTCAGCATCATGGCGCAGAGGCCGACCTGCTCCGCACGATCGCCCGCTACGTCCACGAAAGGGACCGCTAATGGCCTCGAAAGACCGCGTCGGCGTCTATCCGGGCACCTTCGACCCGATGACGCTGGGCCATCTCGACATCATCCGGCGCGGCGCGCACCTCGTGGACCGGCTGGTGATCGGAGTCACGACCAACCCGTCGAAATCGCCGATGTTCACCGTCGCCGAGCGGCTGGCCATGGTGTCGCGCGAAATCGCCGACATGCCCCAGGTCTCGGTGGTCGAATTCGACTCGCTGCTGATGGACTTCGCCGAGCGCGAAGGCGCAAGCCTGATCCTGCGCGGGCTGCGCGCGGTCGCCGATTTCGAATATGAGTATCAGATGGCGGGAATGAACCAGCAGCTTAACGACCGCATCGAGACCGTTTTCCTGATGGCTGACGTCTCGCTGCAACCGATCGCATCGAAGCTGGTCAAAGAGATCGCGCGCTACGGCGGCCCCATCGACAAATTTGTCACTCCGGGGGTCGCCGCCGACGTCGCCGAGCGCCTCGGCCGCAAATGAGGCTTCCATCCTGGGCCGCGCTGCGATAGTCCAAAATCGACCACGGGGGTGGAGTATTCGAAAATGACCAAGATGTTGTTCGCACTGCCATTTTTCGCGCTCGTCCTGATCGCGGCCAAGCCCGCGCCGCCGCCGCCGATGCTCTCGATTGCTGCCCCGGCCGCGGTCGCCGCCAATCCCGCCAACCGCTGGACGCTCGAACTGTCCAATGGTGGCCGCGTGGTCGTGCAGCTTCGCCCCGACATCGCCCCCAACCATGTCTATCGAATCCAGTTGCTGACCAGCCAGGGCTTCTACAACGGGCTCAAATTCCACCGAGTCATTCCCGGCTTCATGGCGCAGGGCGGCGATCCCCAAGGCACTGGCGAGGGTGGCTCGAAGCTCCCCGACCTCGCGGCGGAATTCAACGCTTTGCCGCATCTGCGCGGGGTCGCCTCGATGGCGCGCTCGGAAAATAAGGACAGCGCGAACAGCCAATTCTTCCTGGTGCTTTCCCCGACCTTCAAGCTCGATACGAAATATACCGGATTCGGCCGGATCATCGAGGGAATGAGCACGGTGGATGCCATCGCCGTGGGTGAGCCGCCGGCCCAACCGACGACCATTGTTCGCGCCTCGATCGGCGGTCCGCTGCCGCCCGCGCCCGCGGCCTCGGTGGCGGTTACGGTCGTCAAGGTGACGGCGCCGACCAGCAAGGCCGCGCCCGCCGTCAAATGAAGGTCGATCTGTTCGACTTCGACCTTCCCGCCGACCGAATCGCCCTCCGCCCCGCGCGACCGCGCGATTCGGCGCGAATGCTGGTCGCGGAGGGAGATGAACTTAGCGACCGCCTCGTCAGCGATCTTGCCGACGTCCTTCGTCCAGGCGACGTCCTGATCTTCAACGATACACGCGTCATCCCCGCCCAGCTCGAGGGCAAAAGGGGCGGCGCGCGGATCGGGGTTACGCTTCACAAGCGCGAAGGGCTGCGCAGCTGGTGGGCGTTCGTCCGCAACGCCAGGCGGCTGCGCGACGGCGAAACCGTCGAGTTCGGCGACGGCGTCTCGGCGACCGCGCTACGCCGCGACGAGAGCGGCGCAATTCTGATCCACTTCAGCGGCGAGGAGCCGGTCGAAACATTGCTCGGACGCGCCGGGAAGATGCCGCTTCCGCCCTACATCGCATCGAAGCGCCCGACCGACGCTGACGACGTGGACGACTATCAGACGATGTTCGCGCGCGAAGCCGGGGCCGTCGCCGCCCCGACCGCCTCGCTTCATTTCACCGACCGGATGATCGCCGCGCTCGACGCCCGCGGAGTCCGCCGCGAAACACTGACACTCCACGTCGGCGCTGGCACGTTCCTCCCGGTCAAGGCCGACGACACCGACGATCATCTAATGCACGCCGAATGGGGCCGAATCGACGCAGGCACCGTCGACCGGCTCAATGCGGCCAAAGCTCAGGGCGCCCGCCTGATTGCCGTCGGCACCACTTCGCTCCGCCTGATTGAAAGCGCAGCGGACGACGAAGGCCTCATCCACCCGTTCGAAGGCGACACCGCGATCTTCATCACCCCGGGCTATCGCTTTAAAGCCGTGGACGGCCTCATGACCAACTTCCATCTGCCGCGATCGACCCTCTTCATGCTGGTTTCTGCGCTGATGGGAACTAGCACGATGCAGACGGCCTACGCCCACGCGATCCGCAGCGGCTGCTACCGCTTCTACAGCTACGGTGACAGCTCGCTGCTGTTGCCGACAATCGTCTAGCCGAGCCGCCCCGGCTTGATCTCGAGCCAGTGGCCAAGGTTGCGACCGATGAGCTGCCCAAGGTGGCGGATTTCGCCCGACAGACGTTCGCGAATGTCCTCTTGAATAGCCACTGGAACCGGCCTTTTCTTTAGCGGCACTCGATTCCAGCGGAGCACACGCTTGCGGACCGAGAAGATTTTATTAATTGCCCCGTCCTCGTCGAGCTCCGAGTCAAGCTTGCGCTCGCGCTGGCGGAATTGCTTCCCCGCCAGATAGTTGCGCGCGAAGCTCGGCGGGCGCTTGAGAAGCCGCTGGAGCCAGCCGAAGCGAAATCCGCGGCTTTCGCGCCGGGCGTCTAGCGTAATCTCGCCGGACGGCTCGATCCCCACGAACTCACAAATCGTTCGATATTGCCCGCGCGGATCAGCGGCGAGATCGTCGAACACCGAAACGAAGCAGCGCTCGCGCCCGAACATGTCGAAGAATTGCTCGACGAAGGTTCCGAAACGCCCGGCCTGTTCGTAGCGCAGCCAGCGCGGGTCCATCGCGCTGCGCGGGATCCGACGCCCCGCCGCGCGCTCGGGGATCGCCGCCCATGCGTCCTCGAACCGCTCGATCGTCTCGTCGCCGGTATATTTCAGGCGGGCGTGAAGCGACGGCAGCATCGTCATCGGGTCGCGCACCGCAATGATGAATTTTGCGTCGGGCCAAAGCCGCAGCGCTGGTAACAGGCTTTCGGGAGCGTAGAGATAGCTGACCGTTCCATCGACCCCGATGTCGCGCTCGGCTGGGCAGTGTTCGTAGAAGCGGTCAAGGAATTCGCGCTCGGTAAGCTCGCGCAGCGCTTGATCGTCGAGCGCGGTGACGTCGTGCTGGACGAAGAAGTGCGGCTCCTTGACCAAAGGGAAGCAGATCCGCGGATGCTGTTTCAGGAAAGCGGCAATCGTCGTCGTCCCGCAACGCGGCGCGCCGACGATGAAAATGAAGCGGGGAAGGTCTGAAATCAGCACCTTGCGCCCTTAGGACAGTCGCCGCCGCTCCGTAAAGGATCAGTGCTGTAGCCGCCCGCCCGGGACGGCGCTAGGAGCCGCGTCATGACGCGCTTCGCCTTCCATATTGCCGCGACCGACGGTGCTGCCCGCACCGGCGCGATCACCATGCAGCGAGGGGTCATCCGCACCCCAGCATTCATGCCAGTCGGAACCGCCGCGACGGTCAAGGCGATGAAGCCTGAAGCGGTGGCCGCGTCGGGCGCCGACATTCTGCTCGGCAATACCTATCACCTGATGCTGCGCCCTGGTGCCGAGCGCGTCGCGCGGCTCGGCGGGCTTCACCGCTTCATGAACTGGGACCGCCCGATCCTCACCGACAGCGGCGGTTATCAGGTGATGAGCCTCGGCGAACTGACCAGGAAATCGGAGGACGGGGTGCGCTTCAAGAGCCATCTCGACGGGTCGACTCACATGTTGACGCCCGAGCGCTCGATCGAGGTTCAACGCCTGCTTGGCGCCGACATTGTCATGGTTTTCGACGAATGCACCCCATTCCCAGCGACCGAGCAGCAGGCGGCGGATTCGATGGAGCGCTCGATGCGCTGGGCGGCGCGGTCGCGGATCGCATTTGACAGCGACGCCGATCATTCCGGCCGCGCGGCACTGTTCGGGATCCAACAGGGCTCGATGTTCGAACCGCTTCGCCAGCGCTCGACCGACGCCCTCATCGAAATCGGCTTCGATGGCTATGCCGTCGGCGGGCTGGCGGTGGGGGAGGGGCATGACGCGATGTGCGGTGTCCTCGATTATGCAGCCGCCATGCTCCCTGTGGGCCGGCCGCGCTATCTGATGGGCGTCGGCAAGCCCGACGATCTGGTCGAGGCGGTGCGGCGCGGGATCGACATGTTCGACTGCGTCCTGCCGACCCGCTCGGGCCGTACCGGACAGGCCTTCACCGCCGACGGGCCGATCAACATCCACAATGCCCGCTTCGCCGAGGATAGCGGACCGATCGAGGCAGGTTGCCCCTGTCCGGCCTGCGCAAATTTTTCACGAGCCTACGTCCATCACCTTGTTCGCGCAGGAGAAATCCTCGGCGCAATGCTGATGACCGAGCATAATCTCTTCTTCTATCAGCACCTCATGTACAAGCTGCGTCTTGCCATAGCCGCGAACCTCTTCAATTCGCACGCAGCAGCTTTCCTCGACCGCTATCGCCGCAGGGCCTAACCCGCCTTCAGCGACAGGAACGACGGCACCGGCCCGTTCCAAGCTTCCTCGACATCGTCCGCAGGCATCAAAGGAGCGGCCTCGGGCAAAGCGGCAGGCTCAAGGTCGAGCGCACGCTGCGGTTCAACAGTCGCTACCTCCCGCGATTTCCCACGCCCTCGACCACGCGGTTTCGCCGGCAGCTCCTCAGCCGGTGGCTCAGCAGGCTTCGGCAACGGTTCCACCCTGGTCTCACCATCTTCGGATCGCGCAATCCTGAACCCGGTCAATTTCTCAATCGCAGCGATCGCCTCGGCATCTTCCTTGGTCGCCAGCGTATAGGCGATCCCGGTCGCCCCAGCCCGCCCGGTGCGACCGATACGGTGGATATAATCGTCGGGCTGCCACGGAACATCAAAGTTGATCACATGGCTGACGTTCTTCACATCGAGCCCGCGCGCCGCGACGTCGGAGGCAACAAGGATCTTGATCTCGTCCTGCTTGAAACGATCAAACTCGGCAATGCGCGAGGACTGGTCCATGTCACCCTGAATCTGCCCCACCGAAAAACCTGACCGTTTGAGGCTGGTGTAGAGTTCGCGCACCGTGACTTTCTTGTTCGAAAAGATGATCGCGTTGCGAAAGCCTTCTTCACGCAAAATATTGCGCAGCGCGTCGCGCTTTTTGGCCTGAGGCACGATCACCAGCCGCTGATCGATGTTAATGTTCGCGGTCGCCGGGCGCGCGACTTCGACCGTTTTGGGATCGGTCAGGAACTTGGCGGCGAGCTTCTGGATCGGTGGAGGCATGGTCGCGGAGAACAACAAGGTCTGGCGATTGCGCGGCAGCTTGGTGCAGATTTCCTCAATATCTGGAATGAAACCCATGTCGAGCATCCGGTCGGCTTCATCGATCACCAGCAGATTGCAGTCGTTGAGCATGATTTTGCCCCGCGCGAATAGATCCATCAGCCGGCCAGGGGTCGCGATCAGAACGTCAACACCCTTTTCCAAGGCTTTCACCTGGTCGCCCATCTGCACACCGCCAATCAGCAGCGCCATCGATAGCTTGTGATACTTGCCATATTTCTCGAAATTTTCGGAAACCTGCGCCGCCAATTCGCGGGTCGGCTCAAGTATCAAGGACCGCGGCATCCGCGCCCGACTGCGGCCTTCGGACAGTATGTCGATCATCGGCAAGACAAAACTGGCGGTCTTCCCGGTCCCGGTCTGCGCGATGCCGATCAAATCCTTGCCCATCAGGACGGGAGGGATTGCGCCCTTCTGAATCGGAGTGGGAATATCATAACCCGCGTCGGTAACCGCGCGAACCAAGGGGTCGGATAGGCCGAGGTCGGCAAAAGGCATGCAGGGTTCCGGAAAAGAGAATTGGGGCGCACATTGCACTGCCCACACGCGCCGCTAGCGCCGTGACCAAGAAAATGTCAAGAAAATGCTACTATTTTGACTTGGGATCGAGGCGGCGAAAACGTTCGATGAGGCAGCTCCCACCCGCCCGCGAACGGATTTCTTCCCGCTTGGCACAGATAGCATCGGCTCTTGGTTCGATATAGAAGCCGCCGTAGAAGTCGAGCCCCATGCAGTCGCTAGCTAGCTCTGCCCGCACCCGGCGGCGGTCGCTAAGGACAAAATCAATTGCCGACGGCCCCGCCATCGCAGCCCCAGCGATCCCTTCTGCAGGTAGGCACTTCGGCCCCTTGCGCTCTACCCACCTGATTCGCGGCAACAAGCCACGGCGAATGGGAACGTGAATTATCATTTCGTCCCGAACGACGAGTCGGCGCACCATCGGCTCGGGGTCTGGGCCTATTGCCCCCAGCGTAGCCCCGGCCGAAAAGGCAATCGTTGCGATGGCGGCTTTGAAATGGATGGAATGGAAAAGCATGGGCTTCCGGGCATAGCGGCAAGCGGGTTGAATAAGCGATGAATTTCCCCGGCTTGCGCAAGCGACCGCTCGCTTCTAGAGCCATCGCGCTTACCCCCGGCGAAGCACGTGTACGGTCAGTTGGCCGGTCGCGTCGCACATTCAGGAGCTTTTAGATGGCGAGCGAAGCTCCCACCAACCTTCCACTGCTGTATCGCGGTCTTGAGCCGATCAACCGCGAGGCTCATGGCGGGCAAAAGCTGCGCCTGATCAACAGCGTGGCGGACCTCGGCGCCACTCACGCCATTCCCGTGACGGTGGACGAGTTCATGTTGGCGGGCCGATTCTTTCCGGTCATTTTTTCAATGGGCGACTCGCCGGTGCCACTCGCGTTGATGGGCCTGCACGAAGGCACCAATACATTCTTCGATAAGGATGGGCGGCTGACCGACACAAGCATCTATGTGCCAGCCTACATCCGTCGCTATCCGTTCTTGCTTGCCCGGCTGACTGAAGACAGTGATCAATTATCGCTCTGCATCGATCCTCAATCGGGGGCAATCGGCGATTTCGAAGACGGCGAACCTCTGTTCGATGGCGAGACCCCCTCGGCCGCGACAACTGGGATTCTAACTTTTTGCGAACAGTTCGAACAGGCAGGGCAGCGCACGACCGCTTTCATGCAGGAACTGATTAGTATGAAGCTCCTGATGGACGGCGAAGTTGCCATCCAGCCTGACGGCGCGGAGCAGCCCTTCCTTTATCGCGGCTTCCAGATGATCGACGAGCAAAAATTTCGTGATTTGCGCGGAGATGAGCTTCGCAAGATGAATCAAAACGGAATGCTCAGCCTCATTATGGCGCATCTTTTCTCATTGTCCCTGGTCCGCGACGTCTTTGCACGTCAGGTAGCTCAGGGGACCGGGCCCGAAGGCCTGGATGAGCGGGTTCCCGCTGAAGCGTGAGGGAGGAGGGTGGGGCCAAGTGGTCCGTGGCTTGTGGGTTGAAATATCTAACCCCTTTAAAATCGCTTTCATCGTGCCGAAACCACCGTCCGTGCGATCGCCTTCCACTTAAGGCCATCTCTGCCAATCGAGATGACTTTGTTAAACCTGACCAAGCCATGGCACGAAATTATTCGGCGGCGTCGATTTGGCCTTTCGATGGCAAGTCTCCCAAGGTGTCTGGTCCGTTCCTCGAACCCGCGCGATATCCGATCGAAGCATGGTCCCCGGCTTCAATCATGAGTCAGTAACTGCTTCGGTCGACCTCTATCTGGACCGCATGCTGACCTCGCATTGGCCTCCCGGGCCGGTCGATGATGTTACCGCCCGCAAAGGGGATATTGCACTCGACAGCATATCCGGGTCTCGCTGAAACCAATACGGCAGCTCTTAGCCGAGTCTCAAATTGCGCTTCACTGATGGAACCGCGCCACAAATTCCAATTGCCGCCAGATGCGTTGGTCCTACTCGTAGACGGGTGCGTGAGCGCGCCGTTGGCGCCGTCCCGCCGCGCCCGGAAATCGCCTCCTGGTTAATTCATACTCGAGAGGGTTGCAATTTGGTCGCCGCGGGGCGCGCGCAATCACTGCCCCGGCGCGCAGGGCGAGCGACCAAGCGACCAAATATCTGACCAACGGATCTTCGAGCCCCTCGAGAATTGCGCGGCCAAACCGTGATTTTCTGATTAGAGGCGAACAAAATCACAACTCGAGTGTGGCACCAACGGCAGTAATATGGCCATCCACCACCCGGAATGATGTCGATGGGGGTACCGGTAGGGGGCGGGGGCCGGTCCACGCGCCTTGACTACTAATCGTGCTATTTTCGGACATCCATCATATTGGGTCACAGCGTGGGTGGAAAACTTCGGCCGATGCGCTCATATGACGGTGATGATCCGAATTCTCCTTGCGGAAGACGACGCGTCGATGCGCGACTATCTTCAGCGCGCACTGCATCGGGTTGGCTACGACGTCGAGGCCGTAGGTTGCGGAACCGAGGCGATGCCACTGATCGCTCCCGGGAAGTATGATCTGCTGCTTACGGACATTGTTATGCCGGAAATGGACGGCATCGAACTCGCCCAGAAAGCGAGCGCGATTGATCCCGCGATACGGGTGATGTTCATCACTGGTTTTGCTGCGGTCGCATTGCAGGGCGGTCGGACAGCACCCGAGGCAAAGTTGCTGTCCAAACCATTCCACCTCAAGGACTTGGTTGCCGAAGTGGACCGAATGTTCCAGACCGAAGATCAGCACGGGCGCCTCTGAGCCACGTCACGGTCCGGTTCGCGTGAGGCTTGCGTCGTGAAGCCGGCGCCATTAAGGCCCCCACCAGATGTCTCGTTGAGCCCGGCTCGACGGATTTCAGTTGGTCCACCGATAATTCGGGGGAGCAGTCGGGTGGGCGTGTAGCTCAGTGGTAGAGCACTGTGTTGACATCGCAGGGGTCGCAAGTTCAATCCTTGCCACGCCCACCATTTTTTCTCTCTCTAATTCAATGACTTACGGGGCGTCCGTTTCCACAACTTCGGTCTTGCGCGCGGTAAAACCGCGGTAAAATGATGTTCGATTGGCTCCGTGGCCGACTAAATAGTCGGCGATGATTGATGCGAGGAGCTGGTTCCCGTCGTCAGTTGACTGACCGCATGCCGGGCAGGTCGACCCGCCCCCGTGAGTGACGAGGTAGAGGCGGTCGACGGCAACCCGCCCGGCCGCGATGTCGCTTGTGCCCGCGCTAGCGCTTCGCTCGCGCTTTCTTGTGGGATCGTACCAGACGATTTCATGATGCCGTCCTGCGCGCGAGTAGAGGGCAAACTCGCCGCGCTGATAAAGTGGTTTCGCTCGACGTGTTCTTGGCATTGTCGTTCCAGAAATTGAAGATTGGCGTTTTGCAAAGTGGCGTAGGCGCCACTCATCACGAGCAGCGCCAGGTCGTCGTAAGTAAGGGTCATCCCACGCTGGATATCGAGCTTTCGGTCAATGCGGCGCATCAGGTCAGGAAGCCCGCGGCCGGCGGGAGCATGGGACGAGAAAGAGTTCATTTGCTTTCAGTCGGAGCCGACGACCGATCCTCAGCGATAGACGCTCCCTGAATGAAGCCCGACTGTCCTCTACCATCGCGAATCGCCCGCGCGATGAGTTTCAGCAGAGGCGCGGTCAGGATGCCTTCAACGTAAAATCTGTCGGCTCGACCGTCGGGCTTGGCAGAATGAAATTCTTCGACCTTGCCACTGCGGAAGATAAATGCTGCTCTCCGCTTCGTACGCGAAATCCGTACTTCCGTGATCGTGTCGAGATTCGCCGGATCCTCTAAGAGCGCCGCGACTGCTTTTAGAAGAGGCCGACTTCGAGCGCGCCCGTTGCTAAGCAACGGCTCTAGCTTTGCGACCCTTGTATCAGCCTCGTTGGACTTTGGAGAGCCAGCAACGGCGATTAGGATGATTGCCGCCTCATTGGGGCCAATGATGGGCGCGTTAATGCCGCGCCCCCCCGTCGGCAATCGGCCGCTTTCACGCAACTTGCGCGTGATGCCGTCCATCTTGGCAGCGCTCACTCCTTGCGCTGTCAGCAGACGCTCAAGATCCCTTACTCTCACTAGCAATCCCTTTTGTGTATATCACAAATAGCAGCCTTTTGGGAAAACCGCAAATGCAGATTCTAATGTGACGTGACTAGTAATGATGGAAGAAAAATACCGGTTTTCCGCCAAATCTTTGACATTTCAGCGCCGGGACGTTATTATCATTACGGTAGCAGCAGTGATTGTCGCAGCAAGCACCTCAGAGGAAATCAGTCATGGGAACGCCAGCAAAGACGCTGGCGCCCCGCGACCTGCGCCGTCTTGAAACGCGCGCGGGTAGGGGGCGCTTTGCGGCTCGAAATAGAGCGATGGTGATGCTTAGCTTCAAAGCCGGCCTTCGAGCCTGTGAGATTGCCGGGCTCGAGTGGCACATGGTCCTAACATGTGACGGTAAAATCGCCGATACTGTTCACGTCGCCGACACGCCAATGGCTCAATCAGAATTGGCCCGATGAGGATGATCGCGCCGACACGATCGCCGCGCTTGCGGCGCAGTTAAAGTTTAAGTTTGACTATGACGACCGTGAAGCTTCGCACAGTCGAAGGCTGATACTCGAATATGCCGACGGAACGCGTGCGGTTGTTCTGTTCGATCAAGGATTTGGCTATTGGCGCGCGACTAGCGAAGGTCGCCACAATTTCCGGCAATATCCGGACGCGCAGGCGAAGGCCTTGCTCGACCTGTACTGTCAGGTGCGTGGCAGCGGCGACAGTTACATAGCTGTGACGCGCGCTTAGAAGGCCAAAATTGTTTCTCTTCTAACGAGGACCGTGTCACCGGTACGCAAGAGGCAGCCCGATCACCACTCTTTAGGTGGCGGCGTACGCCCGAGATGCGCCCATTCAGGTCATTGTGAATTGTGCCCACCGCGCCCGTAAGCTGACGTTCGTTCAGCAGGTGTGTCTCTGTCCGTCCTTCCGGCCATTGCGGACGCGCCCACAGGCCTGAGTTCTGTCAACATCCGGTAGAGGGGCCCAACGGTGAGCATGGTTTCACCTGATCAGTTTGTAAATTCAGCTCCGGGCCTTAAGCGGCCGAACGCCCAAGCGCACCTGAGCCTGCTTCCGACGCTCAGAGCAGTAGCCGCTTGACGTGCGCGACAATGATGCTTCACTTCCCCGACGCCGGATCTGCCCTTGGCATTCGGGCGCTGTAGGGGTTGAACATTGAGACGCACATTCGCTCTAGCTCTTTGCCTAGCCTCTCTCCCAACATCAGTTTCCGCACAGCAGAGTCCCGCGCCCTACGGTATGCCTGTCGTACTCCAGCAGGCCCGGTCAATTGTCGACAGCGCCAGACGGGCCGCAGGAGAACGCCGCTTCACAATGGCGTTCGCCGTCGTCGACCCTAGCGGGCAGCTCGTGCTTTTTGAGAAGATGGACGGCACACAATATGGCTCTGTCTTCGTTGCGCAGGAAAAAGCTCGCTCAGCAGCGTTGTTCAAGCGGCCAACCAAGGCGTTTTCAGATGCCGTGGCTGCGGGACGTGTCGCTGTCATAAGCCTGCCGGGAGCCTTGGCCATCGAGGGCGGCGTTCCGATTATTGTGCAGGGGCGCATCATAGGAGCTCTGGGGGTCAGCGGCGGAACCTCTGAGCAGGACGGTGAGATTGCAGCTGCCGCGCTTTCAGCTTTAAGCAAATAGGGTGTCACCCCGGCTGAGATGACGGCGGGTCAGCGTGGCCCGCCTGAAAGAGAAGTTCGATCGCGCGAATCTTTCGCCGCCGCGCGTACCAAGTTAAACAATTGGGCTCTCGAGTTCGATCGCGCGGAACTAAGTTACCGCTTCCGGCAGTACTCGCCGGCTTTTCATTTTCCTTCTTTTACTCGGCCCATTCGCGCCTGTCGCGGTAGCTCCTGACAATAGCTGCGCGATGTCGCCAAACTTCAGGTCTCGGTTAGGGGACGAGGGTCGTCGTGCGCAAAAGCGAGGGTCTGCGCAAGCCTTCCGATAAAACGCTCACTTGTCGGCCTGACGCGCATCTTTGTTGTTTCCAGATCACGGCTAGACTTCTGTTTGCGCCCATCCCGGTCGTACTGGCGCGGTTTTGAAATTACCAAAAGCTGCCGTTTATTCATTCTACCTTGCGGGCTGGGACGACGAAATGCTTTGTGGGATCGATCTGCTCCTCCAGGGCTTTGAAGAGCGGCGGGCGCACCAATCAATAGAAGCCAGATGGGGAGCACCGCGCTTATCGCCGCGGCTGCGCGACGATCCGCACGGCAAGCTCGTCGGGGCGCGGGTTGACAAAGTCGAGCCGCACGCGCCTGTCCGGCGTTTCGGTGATGGTTGCGGGCACCGTGCACTCTTCAAGCATCCAGCCCGGAGGCAAAATCACCGCATTGGCAGGGCGGCCGAGCGTGCGCTCCCAGACGAGCTTGCCGTCCGGTTGCAACTTGTAGCTGGCGGGGTCCGTGTACGTTTCCGCAATGCGCAGACGCATGCTCCGGCCCGCCTTAACCGGAGGAAAGCGGAAAATGACTGCCTGCGTCGTCGGTCCGACGTCCTTTGTGTCGGGAGCGGCTCTCAGCACGTCAACGCCCTTCACGATTTCCGAGCGCAGTGCCTCGCCGGTGTCGAGATTGCGCGCTGACGGGTTGGACACGGTGCTCCCCGCCCGAACCACGTTGACGTAGTTCGCCGTGCCCGGCCGGTTTTCAGTGTAATCGTGTGCGATCGTGAAGCTGTTCGTCTCCGGAGCTCTGAGTTCGTAGACGATCTCGCGGGACTGCCGCGCCCGCTCCTCCGCGGGCGATGCAGCAACGCGGACGCCGCGGGCAAGGCGCGCCGTAATCCTGAGGGGTGCAGGAGCAGGGGTCGCGTTCCAAAAACTGACGGCAATCCGGCCGTCGGCTTCCTGCAATACCTGTGCGGGGTAATTGGAAGTGACGAGCTCGTAGCCCGCCGGCAGGACAATTGCGTTGCGCTTCACGCCCAGCGAGCGGTCGAACACGATGGTTTCACCCTCGCGGAAATAGCTCAAGGGATCGGCATAGGTCTTGTCGATCAGCAAGCGCGCCTCGCCGCCGTTTGCGGGGACAGGCCGCGCCAATGTGACCCGGATAAACTGCTCCTCCGCCTTTGCTTCAACCACCCCGCCGGCCGCTGCGACAGTCCCGCTAACGATGCTCCATGCGAGACGCTTGCCCGTCGCACGGTCGATGACGCTCTCGTCCGTCGCAACGCTGCCGGAACGGATCGGGTTAAAGTAGGCCGTTGCTCCGGGCGTCGTGGCGCTGATATCGTAAAGGATGCGGAACTTGGATGAGCCGGGCGCCAGCAGTTCGTACCGCGTGTAGCCGTCGGCTTCTGTTTGCCTCGCTACCTGCGCGGAAGCAGGGACCCCGACTAGCAGCAAGAGAAAAAGGAAGCGAATCACTTGGCTGCGTACGCTTTGACGAGCCGGTACAGGAACGTTCGTCCATCCATCACGGATTTGACGCGGATCCGCTCGTTCAGCCCGTGGGCGCGACTGCCTTCAGCATCGGCAAAGAAGCCGGTGATGCCATAGGTCGGGATGCCCGCAGGCGTGAGGAATGCGCCGTCGGTCCCACCCGCTGCCATAACGGGCACCAAGGGGACGCCGGGAAAGACTTCGGCGGCCACTTTGCGCGCTGGGCCCAGGATGCGCTCCGTCAGGGGCGGCGGGGGCGCGGTCGGGCTACGAGTTTCCAGCGTCTTTACCTTGACCTGTGGATCGCCGACGATCGTCTCGAGCGACCGCCGAACCTCTTCCGCGGAGGTCCCCGGGAAAATGCGGCAGTTTACGTTTGCGCCCGCTCGTTGTGGCAAGGCGTTGGTTGCGTGGCCGCCGTCGAGCATCGTCGCTACGCAAGTTGTTCGCAGGATGGCATTGTTCGCGGGGCTGGTGGCAGCAATTGTCGACGCAGGCGCGGCAAGGGCGGGGTCCGCGGCGAAAGCAGCCATAGCGGCGGCGCCTTCGCTCGGGCCCACCAACTTAGCCATAGCGCCAAAGTAACTGCGTGTGGCGTCGTTGACCTCCACTGGAAAATCATAGGCGCGGATTTTTACCATCGCATCGGCTAGCCGGTAAATCGCATTTTCCTTGACGGGGCGCGAACTGTGCCCGCCAGGGTTAGTAACTTCCAGACGGTAATTCTGCGGGAATTTCTCGCCGGCTTGGATGTTGAGAGCGACGGGCTTCCCCGTAGCATCAAGCAGCCCTCCCGCGCCTTCGTTCAACGCGAATTCGGCGTCGATCAGTTCGCGCCGCTCCTTGGCCAGATATTCGGCGCCGTTGAACGCGCCCGCCGTCTCCTCGCCGCAGGTCAGCGCCATCTTGACCGTGCGGCGGGGCTTGAAACCATCGCGGCGGAAACGAGCGAGAGTGTCCACCCAAACCGCCGCTTGTGCCTTGTCGTCGCTGGAGCCGCGGGCATAAAAAAATCCATTCTCCTCCACCAAAGTGAAGGGATCGCGCTCCCAATCCTCGCGCCGGGCCTCCACCACGTCAATGTGGGCCAACAGCAGGATGGCCTTGGCCTTGGGGTCCGTGCCGGGGAGCACCGCCACCAAGCTTCCTTCTTTAGGCTTACCAGGCGCGGGAACCAGATGAAGGTCCTGATCTTGGAAACCCGCAGCTTTCAATCGTGCGGCCATGCGCTCCGCCGCCAGTGTGCAGCTTCCCGACGATAGGGTCGTATTCGTTTCCACAAGCTCCTTGTATATCGCGCGGAACGCGGCCTCGTCGGCTGGCTGCGCAAGGGCCGGACTCGCCGTGACAAGACATGCCACTACGAAACTGAGCTTACCAATAGTCATCAAGTCTCTCCTAATAGCGTCCGGGCGCTCACCCGGCAGTTTGCAGGTCGACGAGTTCCGCAGCAATTGTCCCTTCGCCTTTACTGATCCCGTCCCCAGCGGCCCAGCTCACTGCGCCGCGATTCCGTTCGGCTTTAAGTGCTCGGCGAAGAAAGCAACGATTTCCGTCGTCGAGCGCACGCGGTTGGCTGTTTTTCGCCATCCGTGACCTTCGTCGGAGAAGAGCGTGTACTTCACCGGCACGCCGCGCGCTTTCATGGCACTCACGATCTGCTCGGCCTCGACCACCGGCACGTTGGTGTCGTTAGCACCATGAAGCACGAACAAGGGCGTGGTGATGCGACCCAGCTTGTAGATGGGCGACAGGCGCTTCAGCATCGCTGCTTGCGTTGCTGGATCGCCATACTCGGTGGTCGAGATCGCCGCCATCCAGGGTTCACTCTCCCGGAAAAAGGTTTCGAAGTTGACGACGCCGAACAAGTTGGCGCCGGCTGCGAACATTTTCGGGTATTCGGTCACCCCCGCCATCACCATGTAGCCGCCGTACGAACCACCCATGATGCCCAGCCGCCTGGGGTCGGCGATCCCCTTAGCGACCAATGCGTCAGTAGTGGCCTTGATGTCCCGCACGCCATCGACGCGTTTGGCACCGTCGTCCATTGCCATGAAGGCCTTGCCGAAGCCCGACGAGCCGCGGACGTTGGGCGCGAACACCGCGATACCGCTCGCCACGAGCGCCTGCGCGTCCGGGCTCATCGTCGGACGTGCCTGCCCTTCCGGGCCACCATGATAGTTGAAGACGACGGGCATGGAGCCGGTCGCGCCTTTGGGTCGGTAGAGCCAGCCGGACAGCTTGACGCCGTCATGAGCCTTGTATTCGACGAGCACAGGCCGGACGAGCGAGGCGAGATCGACGCCGTCGTGGCCGCTCATGGTAGCGCGCACCACCGCGTCGTTCACCACATCGACGAGGTATATGTCCGTGGTACGGTCAGCACCCGATCCAACCATCACTAGCGTGCGACCATCGCCACTGAACTCAGACATCGAGGCAAGGTCGAAAGGCAACTTGGGTCCCCGCCGTACACGGCCGGTGACAGTATCCAGGATGGCGAGCTCGGACCGGCCGCCGACGTTCCACAGTAAAGCGGCGGTGCGCCCATCCTTGCTCAGCACCGCACCCTCGGCAATAGCGTCGCGCCGCTGCGCAAAGTAGCGGATCGGGCCCGGCTTGCCGTCGCGGCCGAAAACGATCGTCCCAAACGCCTGACGGTCCTGGCCGACATTGGAAAGGAGGTACACGGTGCCCGTGTCGGGCGACAATTCGCCCCAACCGTTCTGCGCCTTGCCGACGTGCGGAGTGAGCAGGGTCTCGGCTCCGGTCCGCCGGTCGACAAGGTAGGTGTTGGTATCGCCGCGGCCGAGCACGCGTCCGACCACTGCGCGATCCCCGCGCAGGTCCGATATCGAGTTCAGCCCCTTGTTGGACGCGAGTTTGGTCCATTGGCCGGTAACGGGGTCAATCAACGCGGGATCGCGCGCAGCGGGATGGTCCTTGTTGGTGTCGACCATCACCGCCGCACCGTCACGCGTCCAGCCCGTCAGCCCGTTATTTTCCTTGCCTCCGGGGGTGAGTCGTTTTGCGTTCGTCCCGTTCGCGTTCATCACCCAGACTTGCGTGTTGAGCCCGCCACCAGGAGCGACCGTATAGGCCAGCCGCTCGGCGGTGGGCGACCAGAACACCGATCCCACAGGGTCAGGCAGGTTGGTGACTTGGTTAGTCGTTTTCGCGCGAAGATCGCGAACCCAGATTTGCGGGCTGCCGCTGGCGTTCGATAGATAGACGAGGCGGTGGCCATCGGGAGACAGGCTCGGCGAAGTGGCGCTGTTGATCCGGCCCAAGGCCTCCACCTTGGCGGCCAAGCTTGCGTCTTGCGCAGCTGCAGTTGCCGGCAGCGCCGCCAGTCCGAACAACCCCGCCAGTACCAGGTTCGTCATCTACGTCTCCGTTGCAGCCGGACGAGAGCTTCACCCGGAGCATGACCAAACGCAAGTGGGTCCGGATGGATGCGAAGCGAAAGTTTGGCACATCCTCTGGCACCAGGGCGAAGCTACGCCGCGGGCTGCCGAAGCCATATTCGGTGTCGAGAAAATATCGCATCGATCCACTCTGGACGAGCGCCCTCGAACCGATCAGTCTTACACCTATCAAAGTGGGAGAAATGACGATGCGAGTGGCGGGATGGATGAGCGGGGCCTCGGTTCTAGCAATGTTGGCGGCAACCCCGGTGACGGCGCAGACCCCACGACGCGAGGCGATCGTCCGAATAGTCGCGCAGCGCCACGATGCGACGGTCAAGGCGTTGCAGGATTGGATCGCCCTGCCGACTATCGCGGCCGAGAAACGCAATGTTGCGAAAGGCGCCGACTACATGCGCCTGCTGGCACTCGACGCCGGCTTCCAACAGGCCAAGGTCATTCCGACCGACGGTGTGCCAGGGGTGTTCGCAACGCTCGACTCAGGCGCGAAGACAACGCTGGGAATTTACTTCATGTATGACGTGAAGCAGTTCGATCCGGCTGAGTGGAGTTCGCCGCCGCTGGAGGGCAGGCTGGTCGATCGTCCCGGCGAGGGGCAGACAATCGTTGGCCGCGGCGCAGTCAATCAGAAAGGACCTGAAATGGCCTTTCTTGCAGCGATTAAGGCCATTCAGGCAAGCGGGCGCAAGCTGCCGGTCAATCTCGTACTGGTAGCAGAAGGCGAGGAAGAAGTAGCCTCGACCAACTTCCACCAGGTCGTCGCGGTGCCTGAGGTGCGAGACGCGCTGTCAAAAAGCATCGGAGTGTTTATCCCGGCAGCGGCGCAGAGCAAGGAAGGCAGCGCCAACATCACACTCGGCGCCAAGGGCGCGGTCGAATTTCAGCTCGTCGTTGGCGGCGAGACATCCGACAAATATCCCAAAACCGACATTCATTCCTCGAATCACTCGCGAATCGAGAGTCCGGCGTGGCGACTTGTCAAAGCTCTCGATACCCTCGTCGGCGACGACGGGCACACCCCCGCGATCGACGGCTGGTTCGAAAATGTTCGTCCACTCACTGCTCGCCAGAAGCAATTAATTGCCGAGGGTGCGAAGCTCAACCCGGAAGCCCAGGCGAAAGAGAGCCTGGGGGTCGGACGGTGGATCGGCAACGAGCCTTATGTCACCAGTCTCGAGCGGTTCCTGTCGCAACCGACTGTCAATATTCAGGGACTGATCAGCGGCTACACCGGCCCCGGCGGCAAGACCGTGCTGCCCGGCCGCGCCGAGGCAAAGCTCGAATTTCGGCTGGTCCCGGCAATGACCAAGGACGAGGCCGTTACCAAATTGAAGGCGCATCTCGCCAAGCGCGGCTTCAACGATGTGCGGGTGACCGTGTCGGGAGGCTATGGGCCGAATGAAACCGAGGAGGACAGCACGCTCGTTGAGGCGCAGAAAATTTTGTTTGACCGGGCCAAGATTCCCTATTCGATCACGCCGCGCAGCGCCGGCAGCTGGCCGGGCGTAATCTTCAACGGCGCGCCGCTTAACTTGCCGGCGTCGCAATTCGGGGTCAGTCGCGGCAATGGCGCGCACGCGCCCAACGAGTGGTTCCTGATCAAGAGCAGCAACCCCAAGGTCAACGGACTCGACGAGGCAGTGATGGCATTTGTGGATTATCTCTATGTCGTTGCACAGCAGGCCGAGAAGCGCCGCTAGACTAAAAGGTCACTCGCCGCGTAACTTTGCCAAGCAACAAGGTCTCGTTTTAATTGCCTTTTCAAGAAAGACACAAAGCCTGGCGTCGACGATGTTCCAACGCCTTGAGGTGGTTGAGTACGGTCTTGTCGATTGTGTCGTTCATTGCTCACCCTTCGCTAATAGGATTACGCAATACAGGTCGTGCTACCCTGCATATTCTGCGCGCTCGATCGAGGCGCCTACCGGCAGAAATCGTAATCGCCCGGAGCGCCAACCACGACACGCGCGGTCTCGCTGATTATGCGATTGAGAACTGGTTAACCGGCGTCGGGAGAATTTAGGGAGCAAGGTCGTAGGTCGGTGACAACATCCGTTTGGCAAGCCGGTACTCTCGCCAAACGATGATGAGCCCGCTCGCTATGATGATTGGCGCGCCGAGCCAGGTCGACAGCGTCGGCGCCTGGCCGAACATACCGATGCCGAGCAGCGTTGCCCAAAGCAGGCTGGTATAGTCCATCGGCATCACGAGGGCGACCGGGGCAAGCCGCAGGGAAGCGGTAAGTGTGAGCTGCGCAAGGCCACCGGCTAGCGCCATGCCGACGAGCACCCCCCAGGTGAAGGGATCATGCGCCTGTAAGAACCACGGCACGAGCAGGCCTAGTGGAATCAGCGAACTTGCAGCGAACCAGAAGACGGTGGTCGTCGTTCGCTCGGTTGCGCCAAGCTTCCGGATCACAATGGTCACGCACGCGGTCATCAGCGCGGCGACCAATGCCACACTCGCTCCGTACAGCGAAACATGGCCGCCGACGGGCTGGACGATGATCAAGACGCCGGCAAAGCCCGCCGCCACCGCTCCCCAGCGCCACTTCCCCGTCGCTTCGCCCAGAACGAGAGCGGCAAACACGGTCGAAAAGATCGGCACCGAAAAACCAATCGCAGTGGCGTCGGCGAGGGGCAGCAGGATCATGGCCAGGAAATTCAGGGCCATGGCCGACAGACCCAAGCCCATGCGAAAGACATGCGCGCCAACGCGCGTGGTGCGCAGGGAAGCTAGGCCGGAACCCATGGTGACAAGAGCAAACGCGCACAATGCCGATCCCACCTGGCGGTAGAATAAGGTTTCTACGAGGTTCACGCCACGCGACGCCAAGAGTTTGACCAGCGCGAACATGAGGGCGAGGAGCACAGCCGTGACGAGCCGCAGTGCGACCCCGGCAAACGGACGTGCGTTAGTCGGTTGATCAGTGTCCAAGATTTCGTCGCCGGCGGTTGAAGAAGCGATGCGTACTTTCTGCGTTCCTCGAAATCACGATTGGGGGCAATGGTCGACTCCCGCCAGCTGGGGACTAACTATGAACAAATGGCGGGAATGGCGCTGGACATACCAAAAGCTGACGGTCCCCTGGCGGCCATAAGCGGACATCCGCAGGTCTGCTGACCTTGCCGCCTCAGGTGTGCCCAGCGTTAGCTCCGCACTGGCCGCCATCGCTTCCCTGCCGGAACGAAGAAAAGTGCGCCGAGAGGTGGGGGCTGAGCTAAACGATCATGTGGATTGCGCCGCGTTGAGAAGGGTGCGCGTAGATTGGGCCGGTTCGCCATGGAACCAGCGTCGTAGTGCCGCGCCGAACATACTGCCGCCACCAGCTTCAATGAATAAAGTCAGGCTTGACCGCAGCTTCATGGCGTCGGTGGAGCCAAAAAACCTGCATTGCTAATCGGTGCGCTAGCCCCTGAAGCGCGTCGACTGCCTCCGCTAGCCGGGGTCCCAGTGTCGGATGGGCGAGATAAGCTTGTGCTTCGGCGAGCGAATTGATGCCAAAGTGGTGCGCCATCGTGCTCAAGCCCAGGCCACGCAATTGAGGAAACACAAACCACATCCAGTGCGATCGCTTCTGACCCGCACGAAGCTCGGCCAGAGCGAGCTCGAAGTAACTCTCCTGGGCGTTCACGAAGCGCGCCAGGTCGAAGTGATCGGTCATCAACTGTCCTCAGGACATGATCATTCATCCCCGCTACTTGATGAAATACGCGGTGGTTTCCTACGCGATGATGCGCATTTAGGTATGGGCGGACTGGCCCGTTCCGAACGTTCGCGCGCCGCCGCAGCAGCTCATGACATTATATGACAAATGTCATGAGTTGGTTTGCTGCGATTGGTCCATTGTTTGGGCTGAGTGTGCGTGGAAGCGGCGGGGCGTGGCGCGCACAAAAGAAGAGCGATATGGCGGCGCTTTGTTGCGGGCATGCCGGCTGAGGAGACGTTCCGCGGCATTGTCATTCGCGACAGTCGCCAGGGCAGGGTATTCGAAGACGACGACGAACACCGGCTTTGGACCGGTTCTGTACGGAGTTCTTGACTTGGGCCCAAATTAAGTCGACGCCGACATGATTGGCACTCTCGATAGGGCAGTGCCAGCACAATCAGAGAAGCTAGCCGCGGGTGCATCACCGACGATTTCGTCGCCCGCCAGTAATGAGGTATTCCAATGACATTTCGTCCATTGCACGATCGCGTGCTTGTCCGCCGCGTTGACGCAGCCGAGAAAACGGCTGGTGGCATCATCATCCCGGATACCGCACAGGAAAAGCCGCAAGAAGGTGAAGTCGTGGCGGTGGGAACTGGCGCCCGCAACGAAGACGGCACCATCACACCGATGGATGTCAAAGCCGGAGACAAGATACTTTTTGGTAAGTGGTCCGGGACCGAGGTCAAACTCGATAGCGAAGATCTCATCATCATGAAGGAAAGCGACGTTTTCGGTATCGTTAGCTGAACTAGCTGATCGAACCGGACCGCGCGCGAAACTTACCAAAGGAATAACGATCATGTCAGCCAAAGACGTCAAATTCTCTCGCGATGCTCGCGAAGGCATCACTCGCGGCGTAGACATTTTAGCTAATGCTGTGCGGGTGACGCTTGGCCCTAAGGGCCGCAACGTCATTCTGGACAAGTCCTATGGCGCCCCACGCATCACCAAGGATGGCGTGACCGTGGCCAAGGAGATCGAGCTACAGGACAAGTTCGAGAACATGGGGGCGCAGATGCTCCGCGCAGTGGCGTCTAAAACGCATGATCATGCAGGCGACGGAACAACCACGGCGACTGTGCTTGCCCAGGCGATTGTACGTGAAGGCATGAAGTCAGTGGCCGCCGGTATCAGTCCCATGGACCTCAAGCGCGGCATCGATCTGGCAGTGCTCAAGGTGGTGGAGGATCTGAAGGCCCGTTCCAATCCCGTTAGCAACAACAATGAGATTGCGCAGGTGGGTATAATCTCGGCCAACGGCGATGAGGTCGTCGGCCGGAAGATCGCGGAAGCAATGGAGAAGGTCGGCAAGGAAGGCGTAATTACGGTCGAGGAGGCCAAGGGGCTCGAGTTCGAGCTGGACGTCGTTGAAGGAATGCAGTTCGACCGCGGCTACCTCAGTCCGTACTTCATCACTAACACTGAGAAGATGTCAGTTGAACTCACCGATCCGTACATTCTGATCCACGAGAAGAAGCTTTCCAACCTCCAAGCCTTGCTTCCTATCTTGGAAGCCGTCGTTCAGTCTGGCCGACCGCTCCTGATTATTGCCGAGGATATTGAAGGCGAGGCTCTCGCCACTCTGGTTGTCAACAAGCTGCGCGGAGGCCTCAAGGTCGCGGCAGTGAAAGCTCCCGGCTTCGGCGACAGGCGCAAGGCGATGCTCGAAGACATCGCCGTCCTTACCCAGGGCCAGATGATCTCCGAGGATCTCGGCATTAAGCTTGAGAACGTTACGGTCGAAATGCTCGGCTCCGCCAAACGCGTGACGATCGACAAGGACAACACCACCATCGTCGATGGCGCTGGTGATGCTGATGCCATCAAGGGCCGCGTAGACGCGATCCGCTCTCAGATCGAGAACACTACCAGCGACTACGACATCGAGAAGCTCCAGGAGCGCCTGGCTAAACTTTCCGGGGGCGTGGCTGTCATCAAGGTTGGCGGATCATCCGAGGTCGAAGTCAAGGAACGCAAGGATCGGGTTGACGATGCTCTTGCAGCCACTCGCGCTGCGGTCGAGGAAGGCATTGTAGCCGGCGGCGGCACTGCCTTGCTTTATGCTTCACGAGCGCTCGACAATATGGAGGGCTTAAACGACGATCAGACCCGCGGTATCGACATTGTTAGGAAAGCTCTGCAGGCGCCGCTTCGCCAGATCGCGCAGAATGCTGGTCACGACGGAGCTGTCGTCGCTGGCAAATTGATCGATGGTAACGACCAGCTGATGGGCTTCAACGCGCAGACGGAAGTTTACGAGGATCTCGTCAAAGCAGGCGTAATCGACCCAACCAAGGTTGTGCGCTCGGCGCTGCAGGATGCCGCGTCAGTCGCGGGCCTCATCCTCACGACGGAAGCTGCCATCGCGGAGCTGCCTGAAGATAAGCCCGCTATGCCAATGGGCGGCGGCGGAATGGGTGGTATGGGCGGCATGGGTGGTATGGGTGGAATGGACTTTTAGCCCCTCAATTAGACGTTAGGACCAAGTAAATACCGGCTCGGAGCAAAGGTTTCCGAGCCGGTTCGTTTGTGCGAGGTCGGTATCGCCCTGACGAACTCGTTGGCCTTTTTCCTCCCCTCACCGATTAAGAGTCATTGGCTCCGGCTATCAGACGGAGGTCTGCTTAGCACCCGTGCCGGTCATTAAGCGGCAGGTTTGAATATTCAGAAGCGGACCTTAGACGTCACCCGGGCCGGATCGGTAAAACCGAAACGCAAGTTTCGCTCGCTCCTTAATTTGAGGCGTATTCCATTACTCCGAAGTTTAGCAATCCGAGCAACGGCCGAGCCATGACAATCCAGCCGAGCCACCTCGCGTCACTAACCTTATAGTATGACCGCGAAAGCCGCTCTCGGCACCAGTGTCCGTTGGGCTTTCGCGGTCAGGTCTTCGAAGGTCTTTCAAGCCTAGCTTTTCAGACGCGAAGGATACCCCGCGTTGGTGGTGGCCTTAACTAGGGCCGACACCTTGGTAACCTTATCGTCAAAGACCACTCTTGCAGTATGGGTCTTTGCGGAAACGGCGACGCGCTTTACGCCTTTGACCTGGGTCAGGCTTTTTTTAACGGTCGGCGCGCAGGTGGCGCAGGTCATGTTTTTGACCGCCAGGGTCACGGTCCGGTCGGCGGCGAGCGCCGGCGTGCTGACAAAGGCGGCAGCGGTCACAATTGCGGTGGTGAAAAATTTCATGTTTCGGTTCCTTAGGTTTCGAGAAATTGAGCGGCGACATACGGAAACAGCACCGCCGCTATGACGAGCAAGGTCGCCGCCCAGAGTGCGAATTTTAGAACGCGCTTCGATGAGGGGGCCGCACAGTAAGTGCCGTCATCACAGGGTGTCTCCGGCTGCTTATAGGCTTTGAAGAAACCATAGAGCAGGGCTCCCGCAGCGAATGTGATGAAGATGGGCTGGTACGGTGCCAGCGCGGTAAGGTTACCTATCCACGCGCCGCTAATACCTAGCGTGAACAGCAACAACGGGACAATGCAGCAAGTGGCGGCACCTATCGCCGCGAGCGCTCCCGCCGCCGCTGCCAGCCAAGTGGGGTCACTTTTGGCTGAGGCGCGGCGGTCGCCGATCGCATTAGTGGCGCTATTTTGGGTCATGTGTTCCATTTCAACGAGCATAAAGCAGCTGGAGTAACTCCAGCTTCAAGCAGTTTTTGCATGTCGCTAGCCTGCGCAGCATGAGAGCTTGCTGACGTCCCGGTCAAAGGTCTGTGCAGCCAGCTTCAAGCCCTCGACCGTCGTCAGATACGGAAAGACTGCATCCCCCAAATCATCGATCGTTAGTTCACAGCGAATGGCCATGGCAGCGGTCTGGATGCTGTCGGCACCCTCAGGTGCGAGAATATGCGCACCGAGCAGCTTGCGGCTGGCACCGTGAGCGACCAATTTAATCAGGCCACGAGTGTCGCGCGCCGCCAAAGCGCGCGGCAAGTGGTTGAGCGTTAGGATGGACGTTCGCACTTGATAACCCGCTGCGCGCGCTGCATCTTCAGTGTATCCGACACTAGCGACTTGGGGGTCGGTAAAGACCACTGCCGGCATAGCGCGATTGTCGTAAGCGAGGCTGTCGCTATTGAGTGCATTCTTGGCCGCTAGCTTGGCGCCATACGCGGCCATGTAAACAAACTGATCCCGGCCAGTAACATCACCCGCGGCATAGACGCCCTCACGAGTGGTGCGCATGCGATCGTTAATCACGACTGCTCCAGCTGCGGAGACTTCGACGCCCAACTCGGCTAGATCGAGGCCCTCGCTATTGGGTGTTCTGCCCGTCGTGATCAGAACGCGTTCAGCCTCGAGCGTGCGGCTTTGTTCTTCGATTTCGACTACAAGCGCAATACCTTCGGCGGTTTTGCGGATATCGCCGTAGGATACGCCACCCAACACCTGCACGCCTTCTTGGATCAGATAGCCGGTCAGCGCCTCACCTATTTCGGGTTCTGCTTCCGGTAGCAGGCGAGAGCGGAAGACCAACGTCACAGCAACGCCTGCGCGCGCCAGCATTTGTGCAAGCTCAGCCCCGACGTAGCCGCCACCAAGCACCAGCAGCGACTTCGGCAATTCCTTCAGCTCAAGCGCCGTCGTGCTGGTGAGATACGGCACGCCGGACATGCCGGTGATCGCGGGAACTGAAGGCCGCGTGCCAGTGGCGATGATGACCTTCTTGGCGACGATGATTTTCCCGTCGACCCGCACCCCGCCAGCGGCGAGTTTGGCGCGACCCTGCACATAGGCAATATTATTGTACGACGGCAGAACGTCGGCGTATTTCGCCTCGCGCAAAGACGTGACCAGATCGTCTTTCTGTTGGACCAGCGCGGCCCAATCGACGACCTTTCCCTTAGCCTCCACCCCGGCGAACTTCGAGCTTGCCGAACTGGCGTGATGCAAAGCCTCGGTCGCGCGGATCAGCGCCTTTGATGGCACGCAGCCAACATTGACGCAGGTACCGCCGATCGTCCCGTCCCCGACCACGGCAACTTGGGCACCCAGCTCGGCAGCGGTAATCGCCGCCGAGAAGGCAGCGGAGCCGTTGCCGATGACGGCCAGGTCGTAGGGCGAAGCTTGTCCTGGGGGCCTATCGAGGCAGTCACTCATTGTGGAATCCCGATCGAGTTGGTCGTTCCGGCAGCAATGTTGTCAGACCGCGGTGCAGCCCTTATTACGCATATAGGACCTGTAGGAACTACAGATACAAGGGCTAAAGCCGTGGTCGACAAAAAAATCCTTCAGGACCTTGCACCTAGGTTCACGATCGGGGTGCTTTCCCGCAGGACAGGCTGCAATATAGAGACGATCCGCTATTATGAAAAAGCGGGTATGATCCCGCATCCGGCGCGATCCGATGGCGGCCATCGCTTGTACGGCACCGGACATATGAAACGACTAGCCTTCGTCATGAAGGCGCGCGTGCTGGGCTTTACCTTGTCCCAGGTGAAGGCGCTGTTGCGGCTGGTGGACGAGCGCGATCGACCCTGCGAAGAAGCTCGCGAGGTCGCGTCGTCGCACCTTGCGGATGTCCGTACCAAGCTTGCCGATCTGCAGGCGATGGAAGCGGTCTTGGCTGAGATGGTGATCTCATGCGGCCGGGAGCAATCCACCGATTGCCCGCTCATCGAACGGATGTTCGACGCTGAAAAGCTAATCTGACATCGTTTTACCGCATCCGGTCTGGAACTCGCCGCTTGGACCTCAGGAAGGGTCGCCGGCTCGCTGCCAACGTGCTCAGAATGCTAATGCTGGCATTGATCTTGAAAGAATATTTAGGCTTTCGCGTTCGCTACGCTTGCACGAGGGAATGGTGTCAGAAACTTGACTCGCGGACTGGCGTCCCTAAGTGCGAGCATGTGATCAAGTTGCTTTTAGCCATCGTAATAGCGCTGTCTCTGTTAGGCAGCCCCGCTGCCGCGCGCTCTGCGCCGTCGGTCAGCTGTTCGATGCCAGGGGCTGATCACGGACAGGCCGTTGATCATGAAAAAATGGGTTGCTGCACGCCTGACTGTGCGACTCCGGCCCCGTCTGCCCTGCTTCCCAGCGGCCCACTTCGCGCAGCGCCAATTGAACCGCCCGTGATTGCGGTTTGGGTTCCAGACTATCTCGAGCTAGTCCCGAACAACCCGGCAGCGGCTGATCCCCCCCCACGAGCTCCTCAAGTCTGATCATTTTCGTACGCACAGCTTCGGTGCGGCGTCGCTGGGCGTCAATGCCCCTGACAGACAACCTACGGACAATTTGCACTCTTGTGCCTGTGCGGCTGTGCAATCGCGCGCCGGCATTGGCAAAAGTCCGTGGAGCAAGAAAGCATCGAGATGAACATTTTTTTGAATATTGGCCTCGCCACGCTTGCCGTGAGCGTGACCGCCTGCGGTACGGCTGAGACAAGCAAGGAAAACGCGGCGGCGACAGCACCCCCGGAGACTACTGCTCAAACGCACTCGGGAGCAGGAACCGTGGACAGCGTGTCGGGACAACAAGTGACGATCTCGCACGGTCCTATCAAGTCACTGGAGTGGCCGGCAATGACAATGGCCTTCACGGTTAAGGACGCGTCTTCTGTCCAAGGCATCAAGGCCGGCGATCGGGTGGAGTTCACGTTCAGTAAGTCCGGCAATGAGTCGGCGCTGACCTCGATCACGAAGCAGTGACGAACACGTGTGGCTGCGTTGAATCCGCAGCCACACCGACCTCGACAGGAAGCTGAATCATGACCACGAAACCCTCACCCGTCCTCCGGGCAGACGCGCCGCGTTTCAAAATTGGGGATCTCGGCGCGGTAGGCATCGCAATGCGGGCTGCAGCCAGCGTCCTTGCGCTCTCGATTGTGTGGCCCTCTGCGACCCTAGCGCAGCATGGCCCGGCGCATCCAAAGGTTGAAGCACTAACGGAAGCTGCGGAAAACCCCCGAGACCCAGTTCTGGGTATCACTGAGGCGGTCCGCCTGTCCCGCGGAGATCAGCCGACGGTGTCAGCCTTCGAGAGCGATGCCATCGCTTCGGAAGAGGCCGCCATTGCAGCTGGGGCGCTCCCCGATCTTCAATTGACGCTCGGGATCCAGGACTTCCCGGTCACCGGCGAAAATGCATTCAGCCCGACCGACGACGATTTCACCATGTATACGATTGGACTGATGCGGGAACAGGTGCGGCGCTCCAAGCGCCAGGCCGAAGCGTCACAGCTTCGGGCCGAGGCATTCGCGGCACGCGCGGGGGCTACGGCGCAGGAGCGGCAGATTCAAAGAGAGGTCATGATTGCGTGGATTGACGCCGTCGAGGCGAAGGCAAAACAGCGTCTGTTTGATCGATTGATTGCCGATTTGAAGGTTGCCCATCAAGTGACCGAAGCGGGGATACCGACCGGTTTATCAACGCCCGCTTTGGCGCTTCAAATGCAAGCCGAGATCGCTCTCGTCCAGGCGCAGGAAGCCGAGACCCAAGGCGAGGAAAGGCGCGCCCGCGCCGCTATGGGACGATGGATTGGCGCGGCGGCGGAGCGCCCCCTTCCTAATCAAATCCCTTCGCTGGAACTTCCCGCCCGGGCGCGAGCTGCAGCCAGTGTCGCCCAGCATCCTCAGATTCTGGCAGCCCAGGCCCAGGAGCTGGCTGCGCGACGACAAATTGATGTGACAACTGCTGATCGCAAACGAGACCTGACCTGGTCGGTAACCTACGGCTGGCGTCCCAAATACGGCGATCTGGTATCCGCGCAGGTCAGCTTTCCGTTGCTGATCAACAAGGCAAATCGGCAGAACCGCCGCGTCGGCGAAGCGACAGCCCGCAATGAAGCGGCACGCTTGCGCACGGAGGATACGAAGCGCCAGGTTTTAAGCACCTTTGCGACGTCGCTTGCCGATTATAATAGCGCCGAAGCGCAACTCGCGATCATCAACAACCGTGCGGTCACCTCGCTCGAAGCGTCCTTGGCTGCGGCCAAGGCGCGCTACGGCGCTGGCCAAGGGACGCTCGAACTGCCGTTGACAATTGTAAGGCGCTACATCGAAGTCACGATCGAATTGATCGAAAAGCACGCCGACCGCGCACGCGCTGCCACCGAACTTACCTACCTTACGCAGGATGCAGCGCGATGACACCGACGAACAAGAAATTAATCGCCGGCGGCGTTGCCATTGCTCTCATTACCGCGGGAGCCGGCTACTGGATCGGCGCCGCAGGAGACGGATCGAACTCGTCGCAGGGCAAGGGCGAAGTCGTTAACGGCGTCACTCAGGATGGCTCGGGCAAGACGATCGCCTACTGGTACGATCCGATGGTGCCGATGGAGCGCTATAACGCTCCCGGCAAGTCTTCAATGAACATGGCCCTTGAGCCCAAATATGTCGATGGCGGCGGAGGCCAGGAGATTCGCGTATCATCGCAAGTGCAGCAGAACCTTGGCGTGCGCACCACTCGCGTGGTTTTCGATAATCTGGCTCCTTCTTTGTCCGCGGTGGGCCGCATCGAGACCGATGAGCGCCAGATATTCGAAGTCCAGACGCTGACGCCGGGTTTTGTCGAGCAATTGAGTGTCCGTGCCGTCGGCGAAAGGGTCGGTCGAGGGAGCCGCGTCGCCAGCGTCTACTCGCCCGAACTCCTCGGCGCTCAACATGAATATGCCGCGCTCCTCAAGATTAATCGTTCCACGATCACGTCGAGTTTACGCAGTGCCGCCCGACAACGCGTCCAATTGCTTGGCTTGCCGGAGGGTGCCATCCGCAACCTCGACCGCGGCGGGCGACCGCAGCGCAGCTATGGCGTGTTCGCACCGCGCTCCGGGATCGTCACAGCGATCGGCGCCCGGCCTGGAGCACGGGTCGAACCGGGCCAGTCGATCCTTACTCTCGCGGACCTGTCGCAAGTTTCTCTCGTGGCCGAGGTGCCCGAGGCGGCGCTTGGCCGGATACGCGTCGGACAGCAAGTCGAAATTAGTTTTTCTGCTTATCCGGGAGAGATTCAACGCGGCCGCATTGATTATGTCTTCCCGACTTTGGACGCCGAAGCCCGCACCGCGCGCGTACGAGTATCGCTGCCAAACCCCGGCGGGCGGCTGAAGATCGGAATGTTCGCCAATATCAAGATTGCGGGCACTCCGACCGGCGCGCTAATCGTTCCGACGGAGGCGGTGATATCGACCGGCACCCGAGACGTGGTCATTGTCCAACGCAACGGCGGCTTCATTCCGGTCGAAGTCGAGTTGGGGCGCGAGGTCGGCGACAAAACCGAGGTCCGGCGTGGTCTGAACCTCAACGACGTTGTCGTAGTCTCCGGGCAGTTCCTGATTGATTCCGAAGCTTCGCTTGCAGGTGTGGTCGAGCGGCTCGGGCGAAAGCCCAATGCAACCCAACAGCGGAGCAATCGGCTGGAGGGGCGCGGGGTGATCAAATCGATCAATCAGAAAATGCCCGGTGTCACAATCTCGCATGGACCGCTGCCAGCGATGGGCTGGCCTGCAATGACCATGGAGTTCCCGGTAACCGGCCGCCCGATGCTTCGGGGCCGCAAGGCGGGCGAGCGGGTTCGCTTCAGCTTTCAAAAGCCGAACCAGGGTGAGACGCCGATTATCGAGGCGATCCGGCCGGAACCGGCTCAATGATCGAACGCATCATTCGCTGGTCAGCGGCGAACCAATTGATCGTTCTGCTCGCCGCAGCTTTTCTCGCCGCGGCGGGGGTCTTTGCAGTCAGCAGAACGCCGCTCGACGCTCTGCCCGATCTTTCCGACGTGCAGGTTATCATCCGCACCCCCTATGCGGGGCAAGCCCCGGAGATCGTAGAAAGTCAGATCACGTATCCGCTGGCAACAACCATGCTGTCGGCGCCAGCGGTCAAAGCCGTTCGAGCCTTCTCCTTCTTCGGCGATTCCTTCGTCACGGTCATCTATGAAGACGGGACTGACCTTTACTGGGCACGGTCGCGGACCCTCGAATATCTCAATCAGGCGACCGGCCGGCTGCCACCGGGGGTCACGCCGGCACTGGGACCGGATGCGACCGGGGTTGGTTGGGCATATCAATATGCCTTGATTGACCGCACCGGCGGAAGTGACCTTGGCCAACTGCGTGCGCTGCAGGACTGGTTCCTCAAATATCAGCTCAAGGAAGTCCCCGGCGTGGCGGAAGTCGCCAGCGTCGGGGGAATGGTCCGCGCCTTCCAGGTGCAGGTCGATCCCGAGCAACTCCAGATTTACCGTGTGACGGTGAGCGAGGTCATCGACGCGCTTAAGGCGGCAAATAATGAGACCGGGGGATCAGTCATCGAGCGCGGCGAAGCCGAATATATGGTGCGCGTCGGCGGTTATCTCAAAACCCTCGACGACTTCCGCAATATTCCGTTGAAGGTCAGCGAAAGCGGGACGCCGATCACCATCGCCGACATTGCGCGAGTGCAAATCGTTCCCGATTTCCGTCGCGGCATCGCCGAACTGAATGGCCAGGGCGAAGTGGCAGGCGGCGTCATTGTCGTCCGCGCCGGCGCCGACACGCGATCGGTCATTGAAGCGGTCAAGGAAAAGCTCGAGCTACTTAAGCCGTCACTGCCGGCGGGCGTCGAAATCGTGCCCGTCTACGACCGCACTTCAGTGATCGATCGCGCCGTTGAAAACCTAACCGTCAAACTGCTTGAGGAATTTGCAGTCGTCGCATTGGTGTGCGGAATCTTCCTTCTGCACTTCCGATCGGCATTGGTCGCAATAATAACGCTGCCGCTTGGTGTCCTGACGGCGTTCATCATTATGTATTTACAGGGCGTCAATGCCAACATCCTCTCCTTGGGAGGAATCGCGCTAGCGATTGGCGCTATGGTAGATGCCGCGGTCGTGATGATCGAGAACGCTCACAAAAAGCTCGAGCACGCGCGGGCGGAGATTGGGGAGCTGACCGAGAAGATCCGCCGCAGCGTGCTGGTCGAGGCGGCCGTCGAGGTCGGTCCTGCACTGTTCTTTTCGCTGTTGATCATCACGCTGTCGTTCCTGCCCGTTTTTTCGCTGGAGGCGCAAGAGGGCAAATTGTTCAGGCCGCTAGCGCTCACAAAAACCTATTCGATGGCCGCCGCCGCGGGCCTTTCGGTGACCCTGATCCCGGTGCTGATGGTCCTCTTCATCAAGGGCAAGATCCGGCCTGAGAACAAGAACCCGGTCAACCGAGCGTTGATCGCCACCTACCGGCCGGGGCTTAATTGGGTATTGCGGAAGCCCAAACTTGTTCTCTGGCTGGCGCTTGGCGCGCTGCTCATTTCCGCATGGCCAATGACGAGGCTTGGCGGTGAGTTTATGCCTGCGCTTGCCGAAGGCGACCTGCTCTACATGCCGACCGCGCTTCCCGGGCTGTCGGCCTCCAAGGCGTCCGAACTTTTGCAGATCACGAACCGCATGATCAAGACGGTACCGGAGGTAAAAACGGTGTTTGGCAAAGCTGGCCGCGCCGACACCGCCACCGATCCAGCACCACTCGAGATGTTCGAAACGACAATCCAATTGAAGCCCAAGGACGAGTGGCGTGACGGGATGACGATGGACAAGCTCATCGCCGAGCTGGACGAGCGCGTTCAGGTGCCGGGGCTTGCAAATGTGTTTGTGCCCCCAATCCGCAACCGCATCGACATGTTAGCGACTGGCATAAAGAGCCCGGTCGGGGTCAAGGTCACGGGTCCCGACCTAGCGACACTCGACCGCCTCGGAGCGAAGATCGCGCAGGTGGTGAAGACGGTGCCCGGAACCGCATCGGCGGTGTCCGACCGAATCCTGGGTGGCCGATACATCGATGTCCAGGTCGATCGTCTCGCCGCCGCGCGCTACGGTCTGTCGATCGAGAATGTTCAGACTACCGCAGCGGTCGCGGTCGGGGGGATGCAGGTCGACGAGAAGCTCGACGGCCTCGCACGCTTCCCGATCAACGTGCGCTTTCCGCGTGAGAACCGTGACAGCGTACAAGCCCTGCAAGAGCTGCCGATGGTCTCGCCAACCGGCGGAGTAGTGCCGCTGGGCGCGGTCGCCACGATCAAAATCGCCGACGGGCCGGTGATGGTGAAAAGCGAGAATGCGCGACCTTCGGCCTGGGTTTATGTCGATGTGCGAGACCGCGACATCGTCGGTTACGTCAATGAGGCCCGCGAAAAAGTCGCCGACCAGGTGAAGATGCCAGCGGGTTACTCGCTCACTTGGTCCGGACAGTTCGAATATGCCGAACGCGCTTTGCAGCGGCTGATGTGGATTGTACCCGCCACCATTGCGGTCATTTTCCTGCTTCTCTTTATGGTGTTCAAGCGGGCGCGCGAGGCACTCATTGTTCTCCTGACGCTGCCGTTCGCATTGGTTGGCGGACTGTGGCTGGTTTACCTCCTTGGACACGCCTTTTCGATGGCGACGGCGGTCGGGTTCATCGCGCTTGCCGGTCTGGCGGCTGAATTCGGAGTGATTATGCTCGTTTACCTCGACCGCTCAATCGAGGAGCGAATCAAGGCCGGTAAACTCTCGAAACCCCAGGATTTGGATGACGCACTGATGGAAGGCGCCGTCCTTCGTGTTCGACCCAAGGCAATGACCGCCGCGGTGATTCTCGCCGGCCTTTTTCCACTCCTTATCGGCACGGGCACGGGCTCGGAAGTGATGCAGCGCCTGGCCGCGCCAATGGTTGGCGGAATGATTACGGCGCCGTTGCTGTCACTTTTCGTACTGCCGGCGATCTACAAGCTCCTTGGGGTGAAGCGCTTCCTCAGAGCGTCCGCTGACGAAGAAGTTGGCGAAGTTGCCGCCGGAAAGCCGCAACTTGCTTAGCCAACTACCGGATCAAAATTTCATAACCGAGGAAGAGAGGGAAGTGATCATGATGATGATGGAATGCAACGGAATGATGATGATCGGTATGGGCGTGGTTTGGATTCTGACCGTCGTCGCGCTCGTGCTCGGGATTACCGCATTGATCAAATATCTGCGATCAGGACCCCGTTGATGATTTGAAGCAGCACACGGACTTGGGCGTCTGTTTTTCACGACAGACGCCCCGAGAGCGCAGAGACCGCCTTCGGCCACTTCCCGGCACAGCTGTTTCGCGCCCGTGCCGGTCATTAAGCGGCTGGTTTGAATATTCAGAAGCGGACCTTAGACGTCGCCCGGGCCGGATCGGTAAAACCGAAACGCAAGTTTCGGTCGCTCCTTAATTTGAGGCGTATTTCATCGACCCTGCGAAGAAGCGCGCGGAGTCGCCTCTTCGCACCTCGCTAATGTTCGGACCAAGCTCGCCGACCTCCGGACCATGGAAGCGGTTCTAACCGAGATGATCGGCGCCTGCGACCAGGATAAGTCCACCGATTGCCCGCTCATCGAACGGATGTTCGACGCTGAAGAGCTGCTCTGAGTCCAATCACCACTCATCGGACACAAGACAATGCGAGAGTATCGGACGCCGATAAACACGACGGGGGCCGGCGGTGTCCGATTAAGCTCGACCCTTTCGCGATAAATAAAAGGTGTGGCTGGCCGAGGACGCGGGAACCTTTGCCGCTCCGCAGCATCCAAGCTCATGAAGAGGACGCTTGCGGTGACCATGCAACCGAAGTTCGACTATGAATCGTGCGATGATCTCGCGCTGGCCCGCCTCGTCGAAGTCCGCGAGCCGGAGGCTGTTCGCCTCGTAACGTCCCGCAATAATCAACGCCTGTTTCGTGCCGCCTGGAGCATCCTCAAGAACCACGCAGAAGCTGAGGACGTGGTGCAAAGCACATATCTTAGCGCTTTTGCAGCAATTAGGACTTTCGAGGGCCTCTCGACGCTTTCCACCTGGTTGATGCGTATCGCCATTAATGAAGCGCTAGGAAGGCGCCGCGCGGGCAAGAGGAGGCGCGCACATCTTGACGAGAATAAAGTTACGGACATCGACGAATATCGGGAAAAGCTCATGCGCGGATCGACTGGCGGCCTGTCACCCGAAGGTTCGCTAGCGCGCGAACAACTTCGCCTACTAATCGAGCAAGCGGTCGCGCGCCTGCCGGATGCATTTCGGTTGGTGTTCGTTCTCCGCGAGATCGAGGGAATGAGCATAGCAGAGGCGTCGGACGTGCTTGGGGTTACCCAGGCAACCGTAAAGACCCGGCTTTATCGTGCCAAAAAACGATTGCAAACTGACCTCGCTCCGGAGGTGAAATCGGCGCTCGATGGCGCCTTCCCGTTCGCCGGAGCGGACTGCGCAGCGATGAATGAACGAGTCCTGCGAGCGTTTTGCGGAGGTGGCCAGCCTCTAGCCTTGCGGGGTTCGTTTTCATTTCTGGTGGGAACCGAGGCGTAATGCCCGCTCTTACTCTGATCAAAAAGTTTTTGTTATTCGCAGTCCTTTCTCATGAATGAGGTTAACATGCGGTATCCTGTTTCTGCGCAATTACGAGTAACTGCTCTCCTAATGCTTGTCCTTCCGATCAGCGCTGTTGGTGCGCAGTACGGCGGCGGCGGAATGACGCCTCCACCGACAATAGACATGCCTCAAGGCATCGACGCCGGTTTGGAATATCGCAAGGGTATTCAGGCACTGAAAGTCCAGCGTTTCGCCGAAGCAAAGAAAGCGTTCGGGCGTGTGCTTGAAGTGGCCCCTAAGGACCCGAACACAAACTATCTCGCAGGGCTGGCACACGCGGGACTGAGCGACCTCAAAAATGCGCGCAAGCATTATGAGCGCGCGGTGAAGTATGACCCCTCGATGGTGGTAGCGCATCAGGAATTGGGAGTTACTTACGCTAGGCTGGGTCAGCTCGATAAGGCCCAAGTGGAGCTGGCAAACCTCAACGCTTTGGCCACTAAGTGCGGAGGTGGCTGCGCTAAAGCTGGAAGCCTCAAAAGTGCGATAGCCCAGGTAACGACAGCCATCGCCGGCGTTCGAAGATGATGGTGGGCGATAATGCCCGTCGTGGAGGAACGACCCAAGCCTCAACGGGAACCTTTAGCGCGGCGTGGCATCAAACAGATCGACGTCCCATCCGGGACCGAGGAGATTAGCATGATTAAAATAATTGCAACTAGTTTGGGTGCAGCAACGCTGGCACTCACCGGAACCGCAATGTCGCATGGCCCGGCTCACCCGACCGACCCGCAAATCGCGCATATCGCCTATACTGCTGGCTTGATTGACATTGCCGCTGGCAAGCAGGCCCTCGCCAAGAGCAAGAATAAAACTGTCCGCGCCTTCGCTCAGGAAATGGTTCGCGACCACTCGGCGGTGAATGATCAAGCGCTGGCCTTGGTCAAGAAGCTTGGCGTAACTCCGGAAGCCAATGCTACCAGCCGATCGCTCGAAGCGGGCGCAAAGGTGCAGACACGCAAGCTCGCCGCTCTGCGCGGACCAGCATTCGACCGAGCCTATATCCGCAATGAGATCGCCTATCACCGGACCGTCAACGGTGCTCTTAGCAAAACGCTCATTCCCGGCGCGCATAACGCCGAGCTCAAGGCATTACTCAGGACGGGTCGCACTTTGTTCGGCGAGCATCAAAAGCACGCTCAACAGCTCACCAAAACCGTTCGCTAGTGTCGACAGGCGGAACCTGGTGGCTGGTGAAGCTAGCAGGGGTTTCGCTGACGGCTGGGTGCGCATCGTGCGACCGCGCGCCCGTTGCTCCCCGGACTCACACCATCATCATCGAAGCGATGAAGTTCGGCCCAATGCCGAGCGAGGTGCAAGCCGGGGATGTCATCGAGTGGGTTAACCGGGATATATTCCAGCATACGGCTACGGCACGCGATCAAAGCTTCAATATCGATCTTGCACCGTCGGCTAGCGGCCAAACCGTGGTGAAGCAGAGCGGTGCGTTCCCATTCTACTGCACATATCATCCCGGGATGGAGGGGCGGCTAGTCATCGCCGGCAGATAAGAGGGAGAACATTGATGACCGACCCTGACGCACCTGAGCAGAGCCTTTACGAACGCCTTGGCGGCGCCTTTGCGATTGCCGCAGTGGTGGACCACTTCAGCGAGGCGGTTGTGAAGAACCCGACCGTGGGTCAGCAATCGGACAACCCAGCTCTAAGGGATTGGCACACGAACAATCTGGGCAGGCTTCCGGGACTAAAGTTCATGCGAACCCTGTGGGTTTGCAATGTCGCGGGCGGTCCGCTCCAATACACCGCCACGAGACCGGGCAGCACTCCCGTTGGCCTTGAAGTTGCCCACCGGGGCCTGAAGATCTCTCCCGCGCAGTTCGATGAAGTTGCCGCCGAGCTTGGGCGATCGCTAGCCGCCTTCAAGGTCCCCCAGCCGGAGACGGAAGAGGTTCTGGCTGCATTTGCCGCTCATAAAGGCGAGGTGACCGAGGGATATTTGATGGCTGAGGATGCGAAAGGGGCCACGTATCCCTAACATCCATTACTCGGTATTTCATCGATCAGACCCGCAATTGGGGCCCGTTGACTCGCAAACAACGGTTGCGGAGCTAAGCCCCACCCACGTAGATAAACCACCATGTTATCGGTAGCAGACGACAGCGACCATCCGCTCGCTGCTGCCTTTACCCATTTCATTGGCGATCTTGCGTTCCCCTGCGTCGGGGCCAAGGCTGCATTCAATCGCGGCGGGATGCGGTTCGTTGTCGCGCGTGATTTTCGCTCCGCCTGGGACGATTTGCGCATTCTTCCGACGCTGATGGACTTGGCCAAACATTACCGCGCTTCGCCCGGTCTGTTTCGCTCGCTCGTCGTGCTGTTCGAGGCGGGGGCGCCGAGCGACGAGGAAGCCTTCGAGGCGCATCTGTGGGCGCGGCTTGAGTCGCTCACCGCCAAGGACGAATGGCTCGGTCAGCCTGCCGACCCGCGCGTCGCGCACGATCCCGACGACCCCCATTTCGCGCTGAGCTTCGGCGGCGAGGCGTTTTTTGTTGTCGGGCTCCACCCGCTCGCCAGTCGCCCGGCACGGCGCTTTATGGTACCCGCGATGGTCTTCAACCTTCACGATCAGTTCGAGCAGCTTCGCGCACAGAATCAATACGACGGCTTGCGCGGCACCATCCTCGACCGCGACTTGGCGTTCGCCGGCTCAGCCAACCCAATGATCGCCGCACACGGAGCATTGTCGGCGGCGCGCCAATATAGCGGACGGGCGGTCCCAAGCGACTGGCAATGTCCGTTCTCAGGAAGGCGCCCCAATGGCCAATGAGATTGCGCCGCGATCGGGAACCGCATTCTCGCTCGACAAGGGCCAATCGCTGACGATAATTGACCCGCTCGGCGAGCAGGTTGCGGACTTGCTTGCGTTCAGTCGTCACGACATCGGGGAAGTAATCTCGTCGGGGCGCACGCTGGACTATGCCAGTAGGATTTACCTGACCGCTGGCGATCTGCTTTATTCGAACCGATCGAACGTCATGCTGACGATCGTCGAGGACGATGTGGGGCGACACGACTTCCTCCTTACGCCGTGCTCGAAGGACACGTTCCGGATCATCTACGGCGACACCGATCCTCACCGTGGATGTTTCGGCAACCTTGCTGCCGCGCTCTCGCCCAACGGCATTACCGATGACATGATCCCCACCGCGTTCAATTGCTTCATGAACGTAATAGTTGATGGCACAACCGGGGAGTTGCGCGTCGAGACCCCACTCAGCAAGGCCGGTGACCGCTTGGTGCTTCGCGCCGAAATGGACCTGGTCATCGGTTTGACAGCCTGCTCAGCACTCCAGTCAAATAACGGTTCGTTCAAGCCGATTCACTGGCAGATCGATTGAACGCGCTCCCGCCTGCCCTGGAGTTCCTGCCGCTAACGGTCACCCACCAGTCGCGCTGGGCGATGCTGCGTGTCGCGATAATTTACAGGTGGCGTCACGGGCGTTGGCCGCGACTAAAGGCACCCGAGCTGTTCACCGAATGGGTCCAGTGGCGTAAGCTCAACGATCGGGACCACGGTCTCGCCCGGCTGACGGACAAGCTTCACTCTAAGAGCGTGGCCATTGGGGTGCTAGGTGAAGAAATGGTGGTCCCGACGCTGTGGGAGGGCAATTACCTTCCCGACGAACCGCCGGCGCGGTTCCCGTTGATTCTGAAAGCGAACCATGGTTGCCGCCAGAACCTCGTTATTCGCACGGCTGCCGACTGGCCCGCGGCCAAGGCGGTTTCGCGACGCTGGCTGAATGTTGCCTACGGTAAATGGCTCGATGAATGGCATTACGGCGCCGCGCGCCGCACCCTGCTCATCGAACCACTGATTGGCGATGGCCACACGCCGCCTGTTGATTATAAAATCTACGTGTTTGGCGGCCGCGCCGAAATCGTTCAAGTTCACGAGGATCGCGCCGGTCGGCATCGTTGGGCGCAGATTGATCGCGACTGGCGCAGGTTGTCGAGACGCGTAAGCGGGGTGCCACGCCCCGTTACGTTAACTGCAATGCTTGCCGCTGCCGAAGCGCTCGCTGCGGGGCGCGATTTTCTCCGGGTCGATTTTTACGAAGTCGACGGTCAGGTCCTGTTTGGCGAATTCTGCCTATTCCCTGGTTCGGGGCTCGATCCCTTCGATCCGATTGAGCTTGATGCGGAACTCGGCCGCAAATGGGCAAATCAGCGCTGATTTTGAAACGCGGGTACTTTTTGGGGCCATTCATCGCCGCGGCTACACGGACTATCCGCTTTGGCAGACGCGCCTATGCTTGCACAATGATCGGCGATTGACGGCAGGAGTACCGCGAGGCTAGTCGGAGCGTCCGATGACTCGAAGCAACAAATCCGACCCGCGCATCGTAAGCACCACCTGGTGGTGCCCCGCGTTCAATGGCGTGCCTGCCTGGCGATGGCCGAGCTCCGTATAGGAAGACGCTCAACCACTGACCCGTAAAGGCCCGCCTTGGCGGGTCTTTTTTTGCCTTTTTTTATTGGAACCTCATCATGATCATCGTGCTCAAGCCCGAGGCTTCTGCCGAGCATGCCGACAACATTCTTGTACGCATCGCGGCCGCCGGTCTTAAGCCGCTGCACATGCCGGGCTCGGAGCGAGTGGTGCTCGGCGCGCTTGGCGACGAGCGCATTCTTGCGGAGCTGCACCTTGAGGGCGACCCGATGGTGGAATCGGTCAAGCCGATCCTCGCGCCCTACAAACTCGTCAGCCGAGAGCTGCACCCGCACGACACGGTCGTTCGGATCGGCGGTATGGCGATCGGCGGCCCGCAATTTCAAGTGATCGCCGGCCCCTGTGCGGTCGAGACCCACGATCAGCTTCGGAATACCGCACTCGCAGTCAAAGCCGCTGGCGCCTCGGCGCTACGCGCTGGCGCTTATAAGCCGCGTACCAGTCCTTACGGATTTTCCGGCCATGGCCCCTCGGGACTGAAGATTCTGCGCGAAATCGGCGACGAAACCGGTCTCCCGATTGTCACCGAAATAATGGACACCGCCGACATTGAGTTGGTGGCGGCACATGCCGACGCGCTCCAGATTGGCGCCCGGAACATGCACAACTTCGCCTTGCTCCGTGCAGTCGGCAAGGCCGGGAAGCCGGTCGTGCTCAAGCGTGGTTTGTCGGCGAAGATCGAAGAATTGCTGCTAGCGGCCGAATATCTGTTGGCCGCGGGCAATGATCAGGTCGTTCTGGTCGAGCGTGGCATCCGCACGTTTGAAACCGCCACCCGCAATACGCTCGATCTCAACGCAATCCCATACATCAAGCAAAAGACCCACCTACCGGTACTCGTGGATCCATCGCACGGCACTGGATTGCGCGACCTGGTTATCCCGATGTCCCTCGCGGCCGCAGCGTGCGGCGCGGACGGCCTTCTAATTGAGGTCCACGAGAATCCGGCGCTTGCCCTGTCTGACGGTGCGCAGTCGCTGTATCCCAGCCAGTTCGAAACCCTGATGGCGGCACTTCGCCCCGTCGTGCGCGCGGTCGGGCGGCAAATCTGATGCAGCCCTTGCGCGATGGCGAAGTGATGGCCCTTGGGCGTCGCCTTGCCACGAACCCGGACCCTTTGGCGCTTTACGCGGCACTGACTGATCACGGCCAACGATGCGACACCATGTTGCTCGAACGGAGCGTTGGTCCCAGCCTGCTGATGGACCAGGCCGCGGTAAGGATCGAATGCCGCGGTCAGCACGTGCAACTGACCGCTTTGTCAAACGGTGGGAAGCAAATCCTCGCAACGGTCGCCCGTCGGCTCGCCGAGCGGGTACTCTCGTTCGAGCACGACCGGCTGGAATGTTCCTTTCCGCGGGTGGTGGGCAACGACCCCGACGCGCGCCTGCTCGCACCGTCGCCGCTTGACGTGCTGCGCATGCTCACCGGGTTCGCTTCGCGCTCGGCAGAAGAAGCGTTCACCTTGGCGCTGGTCGGGGTCGTCGCCTTCGACCATGTGGACTTGTTTGAAGATTTGCCGTCAAATTCGGGCGATCCGCTGGGGTTTCCCGATTATATATTCTGGCTCGCTGAATCGCTCATCGTGTTCGAGCCGGGTGGCGCCCCGCGCTTGTTGTGCAGTGCCTTCGGTTCGGACGTTGCGGCGGCGGCGGAGCGGACCTATTACGATGCCGCCGAGCGGCTTGGCGCGCTAATCAAGCGCTGCGCGGTGGCCGCGCCCTCCTTAGCTCCTCCAGTGCAGAGTGCGACCATCTTAGAGCCGCAGGTTGACCTCGACGATGCAGCTTACCGGAAAGTCGTTGCGCAGCTGCGTGAGCGGATCGCGGCGGGCGACATCTACCAGGCGGTTCCTTCGCGGACCTTTCGCTTGGCGTGTCACGACCCGCTGAGGGCGTTCGCCGCGCAGCGGATGCTGGACCCCAGTCCGTACCAGTTTTACGTCGCGGCGCCTGACCATATTCTCTTCGGGGCCTCACCCGAAACCTCGGTGCGGGTGTTCGATCGAGGAGCGCTAAAGGTGGAGGTTAAGCCAATCGCCGGCACGCGTCCGCGCGGAACCACTGGTGACGAGGATGACCGTCTCGAGGCGGAAATGCGACTTGATCCGAAGGAGACGGCCGAGCACATGATGCTGGTCGACCTTGCCCGCAACGACGTCGCGCGGGTCAGCGTCAGCGGATCACGCCGTGTATCGAAACTAATGACGGTCGAACGCTACGCGCGCGTGATGCACCTCGTATCGTCGGTTACCGGCACCCTGCGCCATGGCCTAGATGCTCTTCATGCCCTGCAAGCCTGTCTAAATGTCGGGACGCTGACTGGCGCACCCAAGCTGCGCGCCACGCAGTTGCTGCGCGAGACCGAAGCAACCAAGCGCGGGCCGTACGGCGGGGCGATTGGCTGGCTCAATGGTGAGGGGTTGATGGACACCGGGGTCGTCATTCGATCCGCGGTCGTGATGGACGGCACCGCTCATGTTCGCGCCGGTGCGGGGGTGGTCGACGACAGCGATCCCCAGCGCGAAGCCGACGAGACCCGCCGAAAGGCCTCGGCTTTGTTGTCCGTCCTTGCCCTTTGCGGAGACCAAACGTGAGCCGCCACGTCCTCCTGATCGACAATCTCGACAGTTTTAGTTTCAATCTTGTCGAAGCCTTCGAGCGGCAAGGTGCGATGGTGCAGGTCCTGCGCAACACGGTCCATGCCGGGCAAGCGCTCGCCGTCGCGCGTGCGAATGATGGGTTGATCGTCTTGTCGCCGGGGCCGGGCCGCCCGGAAGACGCTGGCTGCACGCTCGAATTGATCCGCTGCGCCCTAGGCAAGGTTCCGGTGTTGGGGATCTGTCTTGGCCACCAGGCAATCGTCCATCAGTCGGGGGGCGCCATCGAGCGCGCGCCGCGGCCGGTCCACGGGCGCTCGACCACGCTTCACCACGACGGCACCGGGCCCTTCGCCGGGCTCGACGGGCCGGTCACGGTCGGCCGCTATCACAGCCTTTGCACGCGCAACGTGCCGGAGCGCTTCCGTGTCCATGCAGCAGTGGACGGGATGGCGATGGCGATCAGCGACGAGGCAGCGATGCAAACCGGGCTGCAATTCCACCCTGAGTCCATCCTGACCCCCGACGGCGACCGGATGCTTGCCAACATTTTCGCTCATTGAGATGGCGGGCTGTCGGGCCATCGTTGCAGCCTGAACGTCAAGTTGCGTTACAGTATGTTGGTCAGTGCTACGGCTGAAACCGGGCCTATGCCGCTCGTTCAGATCACGAGAACGGGTCCGGGCGAGTCCGTCAGCCCACCGGGTCCGACGATTATTCCCTCGACAAGGTCGCGTGCCGATCGCGCGCGTCTCGCTGGAGGTTAGACCGCCGCCGACGGCGCCTGCCCGCCCTGGATCATGTCTACGGCTTCCTCGAGGATCATGGTCGTGGTCGCGTTGGCATGATCGAGGCATCACCACGCGAAGCCCTTCGACCCGGCGTCAACCTTGAGCAGGGGCTAATTAAGTAGTCCTCGGCCGCGCTGGACCACGGTGACGCATATTTGCGTTTTTCCTCCTGCGCACTAGTGGCAAGTCGCTTCGCGTGGAGATAAACTCAGCTATGCGTGTCGCGCCGGCAACTCTCGGCGGCAGCCAGCGTTTCATCTAGTCGCTCCCCTGCTGTCCGATCCCCGGGCGGGAGAAAGGGATGAGGAGTCACTCATGGGTATCTTCACCAAGGACATTAAGACGTTCGAGGACCTGTTTCTGCACCAGTTGCAGGACGTGTACTATGCTGAGAACCAGATCATAAAGGCTCTGCCCAAGATGATCGAGAAAGCAACTGCTGGGCCTCTCAAGAAGGGGTTCTCAACTCACCTCAAGGAAACCGAGGTGCAGATTCAAAAACTCGACAAGGTCTTCGCCTTGCTCGGCGAGAAGCCAAAGGGCGCATCGTGCCCTGCGATTGACGGCATCATTAAGGAAGCTAATGAAGTCGCAGGCGAAATTGCTGATAAGTCGGTTCTCGATGCCGCGCTGATCGCATCCGCCCAAGCGGTTGAGCACTATGAGATCACTCGCTACGGCACCTTGGTATCCTGGTCGAAGCAACTCGGCCGCGATGAGGTCGGAACGATACTCCAGTCAATTTTGGACGAAGAGCGGGCGACCGACGAGAAGCTGACCAAGCTGGCAGAGACCACGATCAACAAAAAGGCCGAACTTCAGTCGGCTTAGGCGACATCTTCCAAACGAGGGTCGGTGGGGCACCGCATTGCGGTGTAACTCATGGAATAACGGCGGGAGAGTCGAGAGGCTCTTTCCCGCCACTCTCGTTACATCGCTTCAGGGCTTGACGCGACATGCCCCGCCGAAAACGTAAAGGATTTCTTGTGTCCGTGCTGTGTTGACGCCGATGAACTATTGGCCGCTGCGACAACTCCACCGGTGGAGCCGGTCATCATTGGCCGCGAGGTTTACTCCGCTTCGTCCCGCGTTATCCCGACGTGCAACCGCTTCCGCAAGAACCCAAGCACGCGCTCGACCGCTTCGAGCGTGGGCTCACCCTCCTCGTCGATTAGCCCAATGGTCAGCACGCTATGTGGCGGCTCGGGATTGACCTTGCTCGACCGCCCGGGGAGCTCGATCCCCTCGAATCCCTCGCCAAGCTCGCGCCGCAAGGTCGCGAACCGCGCCGCGCGGCAGAACAAGGCATCGCCATGAAATCGCACCCCCATTACCTTGAGGCCCTCCTCCGCGATCCGCCGCCGCGCATTGACCAGCGTCTCGGGCGTTACGTGCAGCGCCGCCGCCTTGGCGGGGGTCAGCGGCAGCGGGAACGAAGGATGTCCCATCACCGGCGCGACCACCCACGGGTCGAGCGTCATGGTCAGCGCGAAATTGCCAGTCACGCACATCCCCACCGCGCCCACGCCAGCCCCGCCAATCTCCTCATGAACCCGCCCCGCCAGCGCGCGCAGCCAGTCAGTGATCGGGCTTGACCGGTCCTCGGCAAGCGCGTGGAATTCGCGGCTGATGCACACCTTGGCAAGATGGAACATCCGGTCGACCGGATTGGTCTTGCGCCCCAGCGTTCCGAACAGATGCGGCATGAAAACCGTGAACCCTGCATCCGCCACCTTGTCGGCAAAGCGAAGCACTTCCGCCGAGATCCCGGGAACCTCGTGCATTACCACGACCGCGGGGCCCGCCCCCTTGCGGTAGACGGTACGCTCCGTCCCGCCGTGGGAGAATGGGAAAAAGGTGTAGCCGGGAAGTTTTTTCATGCGCGGACAACGCGCGAGCGGGCGATTACGGCCGATTGCGGGAATATCCGATCGGTTGGGTCAGCCCCATCCTGACGATTAGGGTTGGCCGAGCAACGGCCTGAAAGCGGACTTTCACACTCGAAGGAAGGGCTTTTTTTGATAACGCGTCACGGCGCCCAAGCGCACCAGGCAACGAGCAGAGTTCCAACTCCGGCAAGCGCAATGTGAAGGTAAAGCAGCCAAGCCGGAAGAAGTTTTCCGGCGAGGTGATAACCAAGATTCATCACGACGCCGCCGACCGCTGCAACAGCTAATAAGACCAATCCGACCATGGCACCGCCTTCAACGCGATCGGTCAGACCCACGTATGCAAGCAGGGTGAGCCCAGAGGCTGCAAGAAAGCCATGCGCCATTGCAAGCCAAGATGGCGGATTGACCTTTTGCACGAGGCGTCTGAACGCCATCAAAAGGCCTCCAGCTGCCGTCAGCAGCAGCAAGATTGAAGCGGCCTGCAACATTGTCATTGCGTTCATTTCCGACTCCCGTCGATCGGCGATAGTTCGTTGAGCTTAGGTTTTGAGAGCGATGAAAGGTTTGGTCAATCACTAGCGCGTCGCGGCATTCGCCAATCATCGGGTCCCGGACTAAAGTGCCACGCGTGCTACTTGTCTTCCCTAGCATGATTCGCCCGTCAGCGCGCCACGATTGGCGCACGCTCTCTCCGCGGCCTAGCGATCGATGCCGGTGCTCATCCTCCACCCCTAGTGGCGGAACATCCCGACTATGGTAGAAGCTCTGATCACTCATCGGCTACGTGCCAATGTAAGGATCAGGAATGTCAGTCGAAGTTAATCGGGGCCATGGCGCTTCGGAAACACAAGCTGCGGTTGAAATGAGCGAGAAGGGTTTCACCGCTGCGGCAAAGGACTATGAGCCAGGCCACACTGAGCCTCACCGCCACGAGTACGATATCTGCCTGCACATCCTTGAGGGCGAGTTTCGGCTTGGTCTGCCAGAGGAGGATGTTGTGCATAGCTACGGCCCGGGCGACAGGCTGTTCGTTCCCGCAGGTACGCTTCACTTCGAGGATCACGGTGAGCTGAGAATGGTGGTCGGCCGGCGCCAGCCACTAGACGAGCAACTGGAGGCCAACACGGCGAAAAGCGATTAGAGCCGCGACGTTGTCAGCCGCCTCTCTCTCCCGCTCCTTCTTTTGCTCTAAAGGTATAGTCGGATCAATAGCATCGCGTGGTAGGGAAGCGGCGGTAGTGGCGCTGAATGCCAACTCGGGGCCAATCCGCGTCGCCCGTTCAATAATGTAGCCCGAGTTCATCCGCAGGCGGTGCAGATTTGCGCCGATAAATAGCTGTTTTTGCCGACCCCGCGGAGGCCTGAAGTTCGAGCGTGGCGGCACATCGGCGATGAGACGGTACGCTAATAGTAAAAAAGGTTCGGACCCTGTTCGCCGCAACGGTCGACGTCGCTGTCTACTAAACGCCTTTACTTGATTGTGGACGAGTTGCGGAGCCCCAACTTGTCACCATTGTCCCAATTGCGAATTCCTTTTCGAACAGGTGTTGGAGATTATTCAACTATTTACAGATTACGGAACATCTTTTCAGACCTGGCCGTTGTTCGATGACCGCGCTGCCCCGGCCGGTATATCCGAAGACAGCGATGTTTTTTCCCGCCCTTGAGCCCACCCGGCGCCAGGCGTTGCGCGCTTTTTCTGCTGGCCTCGTCGGCGTCGGTGCGACGTTGTCCGGATGCGCGGACCTCATCCCGCAAAGCGTGGGACTGGCGCTACTGCCCAATCCACTTACCGATCCCGCGGTCTACAATTTTGCGCTCAACCTGGAATATCTGGAGGCCGAATATTATCAGCGCGGGGTTTATGGCCGCGGCCTTCCCGGCAACCTTATTGGACCTAACCCGGGGCAAGTCATCGGGGGCCGGCAGGTCGCATTCCAAACGCCCTATGTCCGCGAATTCTTGGCCGAGATCGCCGAGGACGAAATGAACCATGTCAGATTCATCCGCCAGACGATATCCGCCTCCCCCTTGATCGAGATCAACCGTCCAACGATCGACCTTGTTGGCAGCTTCCGCTCGGTCGGTCGCGCTGCTGGTCTCGGCGACAATTTCGACCCCTTCGCCGATGAGGCGTCATTCCTGCTTGGCGCCTTCCTGTTCGAGGATGTCGGAGTTACCGCGTACATCGGCGGAAGCGACCTCATCGCCCAAGGCGCGTCAATTGAGGCCGCAGCCGGAATTCTCGCCGTCGAAGCCTATCATGGCGGTCTCATCCGCGCCCAGATCGCCGACATGGGCCCGTCGATGATCGCCAAAGCCGACGCTATTTCCGACACGCGTTCGGCGCTCGAATCGCCAAAAAATCGTCGCCAGCCGGTGGGCGTCGATTTCCCCCTGCGGAAGGAACAAAAGATCAGCGAGGGCGACGTCTTCCCCGGCGAGGTCGTGGTCGCGCCAGGCGATGGCTGGGGTCGCAGCTTCGGACGTCCGCCGCAGGACGTGCTCAACATCGTCTTTGGAACCCCCGACAAGGACGCGCGCCGCGGCGGCTTCTTTCCTGAGGGAGTAAAGGGCGTCGTTCGCCATGCCCGCAACGAGACAGCGCCGATGAGGAATGCATGATGACCGACATTGACACCGATCGCCGTTCATTCCTCGGCCTTGGAAGCGCCGATGCCGCTCTTGCCACCATCGGCGCGGTCGCGGTCGTCGCGGCAGCGCCGGTCGGCGCGCAGGCGGCTGCCCAATCTTTAAGTTCGAGCGATACCGACATCCTCAACTTCGCTTTAAACCTCGAATATGCCGAAACCGAATATTATCTCCGCGGCGTAATCGGAACAACCGCCGATCAGGTGTTCGGCACCTCGCTGGGTGGATCGGTCAAGGGCGGGCGCAAGGTTGCTTTTTCCAGCAAGGTCCATGAAGGCCTGTTCAAGAACATCTGCGGCAATGAAATCCAGCACGTCAAATTCCTGCGCATGGTCAATGGCGGCGCTGCGATCAAGCGACCGCGGATCGATTTCGACGCGGGTTTCGCAGCGGTAGCCGCTGCGGCGGGGCTCCCCGACTTCGACCCGTTCGCCAATGAGATGAACTTCTTCCTTGGCGCGATGCTTTTCGAGGATGTCGGCGTCACCGCCTACAAGGGATCGGCGAAGAACATCCGCAACAAGCGCGTGCTCGAATCCGCTGCGGGTATTTTGGCAACCGAAGGCTATCACATGGGCGCGGTACGCTCGGTCATCTACAAGATGGGCGACCGGGCGCGCGCTCGCTCAATCGCCGTTTCAAACCTCCGCGACCAGCTCGACGGGCCCCAGGACCTTGATCAGCCAGTGGTCATGATCGGCGATCATTCGAACGTCGTGCCGGCGAATAACAATGGCATCGCGTACGGCCGGACGCCGCAACACGTTCTCAATATCGTTTACGGCAATGCGGCGCAGGGCGTGATGCAGGGCGGCTTTTACCCCGACGGGTTCAACGGCAGAATTCGTTCGACCTAAATCTGCTATACGAATCGGGGCAAGCAGGGGAAGAGAAGGTGACGGGGGTGAGCAAGGCAGGAGTGTCGCCGCGACCGAGATGCTATGGAACGTTTCGCCGCGACTGAATCAGGCGTTCAAAAGCAGCGAGTGTCTCGGCGCTGACATGATGTTCAATTCCCTCCGCGTCGGCGTGAGCGCTCTCCGTGTTCACACCGATCGCTATTAAGAACTTCACGACGATCTCGTGCCGGCGCTTTGACCATTCGGCGAGGCGGCGGCCTTCATCGCTCAAGAAAATAGACCGGTAAGGCCTGCTGACAACCAGGCCACCGCGCTGCAGCCGCGCGATCGTTTTCACGACGGTGACGTGGCTTACCCCTAGCCGGCGAGCAATTTCTGCGGCGCGAGCCTCACCCTCGGTTTCGATGAGTTCGGCAATCAGTTCAACGTAATCCTCGGCAATTTCAGTTTTCCGCGCACGCCGGGTCCGGCAGAAATTCGCCACTTGCTGGTCCGTTGCCAGCGGCTTTGCACCCTCCGGCTCGTCAATTTTTCGGACCTGAGTCAACGGCACTCCTCGCGCATGTGGATCGAGTCCCCCCTCTAGCTCCAATATACACAGAAAAAGGTATTGCCGTGACTTGTAGCTAAAGCTACAGCATTTACCACAAGATACATCGCGTGATGTTCAGTTTGAAGAGGGCGCTGTGACGAGTTGGTGGAGCGGTGCCGTTAGTAGACGTCTAATGTTGACAGGCGGAGCATTAATCGGCGGTTCCCAGATAGCGCGCTTGCTGCCTTCGCCTGCACGTGCGCAGACCGCGCCACCATCGCGCGCGAGGCGTGGTGGTAAGGCGCACGGCAGTCACGATGGCATGATCACGCCCGGCGAGGTGGACTATGCTCGTAACGGCTTCGATCCGCACGAGATACTGACCGACTGGGATGTCGGCAAAGTCTCACTACTTCCCGGCCGTCGCACCCTGCGCGAGTTTGAAATTACCGCCGAGGACAAGGAGATCGAGATCGCGCCCGGCCTAATGTTTCCGGCCTGGACCTATAATGGCCGGGTTCCAGGGCCAACTTTGCGCGTTAGCGAAGGCGATCGGGTCCGCATCCGATTTCAGAACTACGGATCGCACCCCCACTCAATCCACTTTCACGGCATTCATGCGGCGCGGATGGACGGCGTGCCCGGTGCCGGAAACGTGCTTCCAGGGGGCGAGTTCACCTACGAATTCGATGCCATACCCTTTGGTTGCCATCTCTACCACTGCCACTCGGTTCCGCTCAAGCGCCACATCCACAAGGGACTCTACGGTGCCTTCATCATCGACCCGGATCCAGAGAAGCGGCCTGAGGAACAGGCCGCCGCCCGCTCGCGGGTGCTCGGCTCGCTCGAGAATGAGGAGTGGCAAGAATTTGTCCTGGTGATGAATGCCTTTGACACCAATTTCGATGAGGAGAACGAGGTCTACGCGGTCAACAGCATCGCGCACGCTTACACCAAGCGGCCTATCGTAATTGCGCGAGACCGGCCAGTGCGCCTCTACCTTGTTAACGTGACCGAGTTCGATCCGATAAACTCCCTTCACCTTCACGCCAACTTCTTCGACTATTACGATCACGGCACTACGCTTACGCCAACGCTGCGCACGGTCGACACGGTCATGCAGTGCCAGGGTCAGCGCGGAATCCTTGAGTTCAGTTTCAAAGATCATGAGCCCGGCCTCTACATGTTTCACGCCCATCAATCGGAGTTTGCCGAGTTAGGCTGGATGAGCATGTTTGAAGTGCGAACATGAAACGCACCCTGCTCTGGGCCCTCCTGCCCCTGTTGCTGATCGTGGCGGTCGCCACGGCGTTCGTGGCGAGCGATCCGCTGGGGCCGTTCAGAGGCTCCGCGCCTCCGGTCGAAGAGCTAACCGTCGAGCGCACTGTCCTCGATGAGCACGGCATTGGGGTGCGCTTGCGCGCGGGAGGCTCCGAAGCGATGAAGATCGTACAGGTCCAAGTCGACGGCGCCTATTGGATGTTCAGTCAAGATCCGTCCGTTGGCATCGAACGCATGAGCACGGCGTGGCTGCAAATTCCTTACCACTGGGTGGCGGGTGAAGCCCACCATCTGGCGTTCATCACGAACACGGGCGCACTGTTCGAACACACTATCGACGTCGCGGTAGCGACACCGACCGTGACAAGCGATCGCCTGACCTTTTACGCGTTGATCGGTCTTTTTGTTGGGGTCGTGCCGATCGCGCTCGGCATGATGTTCTATCCGGCGCTCCGGGCCGGTGGACCGTCAGTCTTCGAGTTCGCCTTGGCGCTCACAATCGGACTGCTCGCTTTCCTTCTCGTCGATACGCTCAGCGAGGGCTTGGAATTCGCGGGCGAGGCGGCTGCCCAGTTTCACGGGCCGGCTTTGGTCTGGTTGCCCGCCGCGCTCACCTTTGCTGTGCTGATGGCGATCGGCCGCAGAAAGGGCGAGCCGCTGAGCGGCGTCGCTTTGGCAACCTCAATCGCTCTCGGCATTGGCCTGCATAACCTCGGCGAAGGTCTCGCCATCGGCGCCGCGTTCGCGACCGGCGCGGCCGCGCTCGGCTCGTTCTTGGTAATCGGCTTCACCCTACATAACGTCACTGAAGGGATCGGTATTGCCGCGCCAATGCTCGCCGAGAAGCCGCGCTTCAAGACGTTCGTCGCCCTGGTCGCACTCGCCGGGCTCCCGGCCGTGCTTGGCATATGGATTGGCAGCTTCGCGTTTTCCGCGCATTGGGCGGCGCTCGCCCTTGGCATTGGCGCGGGGGCGATCCTGCAAGTGATCGTCGAGGTCGGCGCCTATCTCGCCCGCAAGTCGCGCGAGCAGGGTCGCTCCTGGGCCTCCCTTACCATCCTCGCCGGCGTCACTCTCGGCATCGTGGTGATGTACGCCACCGCTTTCCTTGTCCAGGTCTGACCCGGAGCCCAATCAATGCGCTCTCTCGTTTACCTAGCGATCGCAGCCGCCGCCGCTTCGCCCGCTTTCGCCCAAGTTCCCGACAAATCCGGATACAGCCTGACCAACCCGACGCCGCGCGAAGCGCTTCGCGAGCTCTCCACCGATCGCCCGGACAAGACTGAGAGCCCGTACACCGTCGATGCGGGGCACGTTCAGATCGAGCTGGATTTCGCCAATTACACCCGCGAGCACGACAAGAGTGGAGGGGGCAACATCCGCTCGGAAACGATTGGCCTGGTTCCGTTCAACCTCAAGGTAGGTTTGACCAACGGCACCGATCTCCAGCTTTTAGTCGAGACTTACATCCGCCAGACGGTGACCGACCGCACGACCGGCCGCCGCGAAAGAATTTCCGGCTTCGGTGACGTCACTCTCCGCCTCAAGCACAATCTGTGGGGCAATGACGGCGGCCGCACCGCGCTGGCGCTGATGCCCTTCGCCAAGCTGCCGACCAACAGCAACAATATTGGCAACGACGCGGTCGAGTTCGGGCTCATCGTCCCAGTTGCCATCAGTGTCTCGGAGGGCATCAGCATCGGCCTGATGACCGAGGTTGACATACTCGAGGAGTCGGACGGCAGCGGCTACGCGCCAAGCTTCATTAACTCGGCCACGGTCGCCTTCGACCTCACCGATCGCCTCGGGCTCTACACCGAAATCTTTACTGAACGCAGCAGCGAGCGAGACGCCCGCTGGGCGGTCACAGGCGATGCAGGACTAACCTTTGCCGTTTCCGACAACGTCCAGCTCGACGCGGGAATCAATATTGGCATCACCAACGCCGCGGACGACCTCAACCTCTTTATCGGTATATCCAGCCGCTACTGACGCCGCCAGCTACGCTGCCGCTGACGGCCTGCCAGCGAGGGAGAGTGATGGTATAAATTTTGGTTAGCGACCGTTCTCAGCGTCCATAGCCGAATATCTCAACCGGGGGCCCCCGCACGTCACAAGAGAGACACTCGCAGCGCAAGCGGTTTAATCTCCCGAAAGCGAACCATCCGCTACCGGCCAGTTCACCTCAATCTGCATTGGTAGAGCGATGGCTCGAGAGACCAAGCCCGGATTTACTGTTTTGATCCAGAGACACCAGAAAAGCTGAAATCGAGCCGGGTTGAGTAGCCCTGATCGGTGTGCGTTGCGGTCATCGTCCCGTTGAGCTGGCGAACAGATGCCGAAAGAATCTTGAGCCCTAGTCCGACGCGCCCGCTCGAGCGGGCTGCCGGGTAATCTTTTGCCCCGGCGTCATCGCTACACACCAGCAGATAGCCGTTTTCGCCTGAGCGCTTGCCAGTCAGCTCAATTTTGCCTGATGATCGCGTAAGGGAATGTTTTGACGCGTTCGTCGCAAGCTCGTTGACGATAGTCGCCACAATCGATGCCTCGCGCGGCGTAACCGCCACATTCTCGAAAATGCCCTGGACCGAGATATCGTCTGCCAGCGTCGAATCGATGAGTCTAACCGCTTGGTCAAGATATGGCCCGAGTTCGATCTGCTTTGCATTGCTGGTGATACCCAGATGCTCATGAAGTGCGGCGACGATCCTAATTTGGCGCTCGACGCGTTCCAGAGAGGCGCGTGTTTCATCGTCGTCCGACACGCTCCGTTCAAGGGATACGAACGCGCCTACCACCTGCAGCGAGTTTTTGACTCGGTGATCGATTTCGCTTCGAAGCACCGCCTCGTTGGCGATTACCGCCCGCAGGTCGAGCTGTGTCATGACCTGATTGGCGAGGATTTGCAGAGCCTCGCGCTGCAATGAGTTGAGCGTACGCGGTCGATTGTCGAGCACGCATAACGTGCCAATTGGATAGCCGCCCTTCGACCTAAGCAACGCGCCGGCGTAGAATCGCAACCCTGGCTCAGCGAGACACAAGGGATTGTCTGCCATTCTCGCGTCAGCCCGCGTATCGGGAATTTCGACGAACTCGTCTTCGAGAATGACGTGGGCGCATAAGGATGTGTCGAGCGGGGTTTCCCGAACGCCGAGTCCGGTTTCGGCTTTGAACCATTGGCGCGTCTCATCGATCAAGTTGATGACGGATATCGGGACGTCGCAAATCCGCGAAGCAAGCATAACGATTTCGTCGAAATCCGATTCTCGCGGCGTGTCGAGAACATTGTAAGCATGCAAGGCCGCGAGGCGCGCAGGTTCGAACGGATGATGCTGAGCTTTCATGCGGATTACCGAGCGTAAGCTGAACTAAAACGCAAGGGCGCCAAACGAACAGCAGGAATTGCCAGGTCATCACCGCAGCCGGACGGTCTGCAAGCGGCCACTTACCGATACTGTGTGCGACTCTAGCCAGGAATTAAACCCAAACACTTATCCCGAAGCTTTAGCGGGTGCCTATAAAGCCAGAGGACGGTCCGCTACCGAACCGCCCCCAATTTTCACAAATCATCGAATAGTCGAGCTCAGGTAGCTTTATCGACCGTATTAGCGACCGAGTTTACGTCCGCTGCAGCACCACGAACGGTGTTGCAAGCAGCGATCGTTAACGATCCGGCAATAAGTGCAAAAGTGGTCAATTTACGCAGCATAATTATTCTCCTGTGAAGTGGCCGGCCCAATACTGACGGGAACGTCGCTTCAGGCGCTCTGGACCAGCCGCTGGAACTCTAAAGCCACGCCGATGAACGCATGTTAAACGATGCCGAGCGCGCCCCGACTTCATTGAGCGAATCCAGGATCAGGTTGTCCGACTCAGCCGTTTTCTACGTAGCGCGCCGCTGTGCGAGCGCCGCATCCAGCTCCGCGAGCAATGGATCGATGGTCGAGGCCGCCTCGTTGCCTTTTGCTTTTACCATACGGGCGTGCTGCAGGAGATCTGACCAAAACGCGAGAGTGTCCGGGTGAACTGGATGGCCTTGATGTCGTCGAGAACTTTCAATGGCGGCTCGCAGGTTTCCGGCTAAATTACCGTCAATGTCCATGTGCCGGGGCACTATGCTGAACGAAGCTTCGTTTCCACGATCTGCACCATGATGTCCATTTGATACGGTTTGCCAAGGAAGGCGCCGTGATCGGGTAGGTCGTCGTTCGCAATGACGGTTGCTCCCGACGTTATCACCAGTTCAACGTCCGGACGTAATTTGTGGACAAGGCGCGCCAAGGCTACGCCATCCATTTCTCCTGGCATATCGACATCGGTAAACAGGAGGCTGATCGCAGGATGCAGGTCGAGCACGGCGAGCGCCTCTTCTGCATCGCCGGCTTCCCACGCTACAATGCCGCAGTCCGCCAGCGCGTCGGCGGCAACCATGCGAACCATGGGTTCATCCTCGACAATCAGGATTTCTTTTTGTGATCGGGCCATCGGAACTTAGCGCATAGAGCAATCGACGGTTCCACTCTTTCCAGTCGTCATTTGATCGTTGGCCGTAACTGCCCAAGTCATTAGGCACGAAAAAAGGGCGGCCATCAGACCGCCCTTCCATCAAACAATCGTGTACGGTTGCCGTCGCCTGTCATTAGCTCGAATGACTTGACCCGTGCGGCGGTCGATCTGGAGCAGACAGTTCCAATCCTGTCGATTTAACAAGCCTTGGCAAATATGGCCGCTTAGCCAAGCCGGAAATCGGTAATCCGTCGTCGCTACAGAAGCTGCAGGTCGTCGAAGGCGGCCACCGCAAAAAGTGAGTGCGGTAAAAGTGCGGTAAAAACTGGTCAGAACTATAGTTCGTTCTAATTTTGTTCCCGTCAGGTGGCCCGGAAAAACGGCTGATAACTGGCAAAAACGGACCAAGTATCTGCCTTGACATCGCAGGGGCCGCAAGTTCAATCCTTGCCACGCCCACCATTTTTTAGAAATCGTCGGCGCTTTACTCGTCAATCTTAGAGCACACTTCCGAGCCCTACACATTGCACAGTCGCCCCTACCCACACCGCGCTGCCGATCGTACCCTAAGGGCCTACAAACATCTACGGCTCGGGATTCAACTTATTCGGGCATGGCGGGCCGCTACTCACAATTTGCGGCAACGCCCCATTTCCGCTTCGGCCTTACACAGTGATACCAGACAACGGCGCTTAAGGACCAACCCAATCGACCTAAGAGGTTATGCTCAATCGAGCCGGTGCACCATCCTCTGGAGCACATCGCTCAGTGCTGCGCTTCGGATAGGATCACGCGTTTCAGCTTTGACCTCGGCAGACAGCGAGCGCACTTGCTCTGCTAGCGGGAGTGACCTGGCACGCGTGTCGAGGAGAAGTTGCGCCGCAGTCAGAGCGCTATTTAGCCGCTCTTCAAGAGCAAAACTCAGAGCGCCCTGCCTTCGTAATTGATCCATATAGGCGCGGGCGACGATCGGCTCCGCCGGCCAGCGGACTGGATTTTGCTGCTGCGGGTTGAATGTATCTCCCTGATCGGCAAGCGCCGCTGCCGCTATCTCGTTGGCGCTAAGTTTCGAGCTGGGCTTTAGTGCGAAAACGTCAAGCCCGCGCGCAATCTCGGTCCCGTAAATGCGCCCTCGGTAATAATAGGTCGACCAATAGCCGGCAAGCGTCGGGCTCTTCGCATGGACCGGGCCGCGGTCGAAGTATGCGATCTCAATCGGCGAGGCACTGTCTGTGAAATCGAAGATGGACAGGCCACCTTGGTACCATGCCTGGACCATAATATCTCGGCCCGGGACGGGAATGATCGAGCCATTATGGGCAACACAATTTTCCTGCTCGGTCTGCGGCGCCGGAAGCTTGTAAGTCCCCTTGCGCATCAATTTACCGGCATAAATATCGTAAATGGCGTCGGCCCCCCAGTCGCGGCGGTCGAAGCTTCGGCAGCGTGGACGCCCTCCACCACCCCATTCGTCGGTAAATAACACTTTGGTGCCGTCGTTGTTGAACGTCGCCGAGTGCCAGTAGGCGAAGCCAGGGTCGCTAACGACGTCGATGCGTTTCGGCCTTCGTGGGTCGGAGATGTCGAAGATAATGCCGTTGCCCGAGCAGGCGCCGGCAGCGAGCTTGCGCGTCGGGAAGACAGTTATGTCGTGGCACTGGTTTGTGACACTCGTTTCCTGGCCGTTGTCGACAAGCTTGCCGCCCTTCGCGAGACCAGCGAGGCGTCCGCTCTCATCGGCGAAGACCCCCGGGCTGGCGATGATCCGCGCGGCGCCGGGATTTGCGACCGGTATTTCGATTATGTCGATGCGGAACAAGGCGGTCCGATTGTCGCCTGCAACGTTGCCGATGCAACCGGCGAGTTCCTCCTCTTTTCGCACGCCCGAAGTTCCAGAATTATAGACGAGGATGTGACCATCGCCTTCCGGCCCCTTAACCACCGAATGAGTGTGCGAGCCGCGGCAGGTTTGAACCTGACCGACTTGGCGCGGGCGGGTGACGTCGGAAATGTCGAAGATACGTAGGCCCCGAAAGCGTTCCTTGCTAATGTCGTCCTCAACGCCTTGAAGGCCGCAATCTACCCGGCCACGGCTCTGCTCGACCGACATCAGAAGAAGATTGCCAATCACCGAAACGTCCCCTTGTCCACCTGGACAGACTACCGATGCAACCTGAGTCGGTAGGCCAGCCGCATCGAGCCGGTAAACGTTAAATCCGTGATAATTGCCAACGAACAAGCGGTCACCGGCAAACGCCATGTCCGTCTGGGCGAAACTGAAAAGTGGCGAGCGCTCGCTCCATTCGACGTCCTTAGCCATCGCGTCGCCCACAGCTGGCGCCGCGCCAGCCATCGCGCTCTTTTTGGCCTTGGGCAACGCCAGGTCGGCAGGGTTCGCTGGGTCGAAAAAACCCGCCGGTCGTGGGAGCGAGGCGAGTTTGATAAGGTTGGAAATGGCTTCTCCTGCATTACTAAAGCCGGCTCTCAATTCTACACGCGGGTCCCCAGTTAGGGCATTACGCATTGGGTCCATCCGCTTGATTTCGGCCGTTTGCTCGTTGCTTACGTCAGTGATGAACTGGAACAACACCGGGTCGTAAGCCGCTCCTGGTTGCTTGAACAAGGTCTCGACCATCTCGACGGCGCCACGATGATGAGCAATCATGAGTTCGAGAAATTGCCGGTCGAAAATCGCGCCATTGGCGCCTGCGAGCGCATTCATCTGGGCCGGGCTGGCCATGCCCTTCATCAAAGACATCTCGGAATGGCCCATCGAAGCGTGATCCGGGCCGTGATGGCCCTTTGCCTGCATAACCGGGGGAGCGCCGCGAGCGCTGAGCCAATCGCGCATGAAGCGCACTTCATCTTTTTGTGAGGCCGTTATGCGGCCGGCAATTGTGAGAAGTTGCGGGTTATGCGTGCGCGACGGAACTAGCGCAGCCATGTCGACTGCCTGCTGATGGTGAATGATCATCATCTGCATGAAGGCGATGTCGGTCGGAGTGAAACGGCTGTTGGCGATTCGAGAGGCTTCCGATGGAGCGATGACCTTGACTGGCGCGCCGGGGGCACCTGGCTGGACGATGCTGACTTGGGCAAAGGCAGGCGTGAAAGGGAGGCATGTTGCGATAGCGGTCGCGGCAGTGAGCTTCAGAGTTGGCCTTATCATAGAATTCTCCAGTGATTCAATGAGATAGCCTAAAGGCTCGGGCGCCGATGGGAAGGGGCGATCGCAGTTATTTCGAGATTAGGTGGCCAAGTTTGCGGTAGGCCGACGGACCAAGCCGGAGCGCCAGGGTCATCGTTTCTCCACTAGACGGCGCGCTCGTGGTGGTGGAAGGGACGAGGAGTTGTGCAGCTCTCACGCCGCGAGCAGCGCGAGAAGTGTTTGGATTGTCAGTGAAGGTTACAATTATGTCGTCGATATGGGCGCAACGCCTCAGCCTATCCGCTCTGATGATTGCGCTCGCAGCATGCGCGACTACCACCGTTGAACCGGTTACGCCGGTAGCGGCTGCCGAGCCCGCCGAGCCGGCGATTGTTCAAATGAGTGCCCATGATCGGCTATTCGAAGTTTTCAAGGCCAGCGACGAAGCAAATTTGAAGCGCAATCCGATTGCCGCATTGTCGCGCGGCGACCTGCGCTACGCCGATCGGCTTGGCGATTCGATCAGCGACGAATATTTCTCGGCCGAGAAAGCGGCAGCCGAAGCGGATCTTGCCGCACTGAGCACCATCCCTCGCGACAGGCTCAACGAGACCGACCAGATCGCCTATGACGTCTTCGAATTTTCAACACGCGCGGCGCTGCGCGGGTTTCAGCCGGACCTACTCGCGTTGACCGTGGTCAGACCGATGAACCACTTTCGCGGCTACCATACATTTTACCCGACCTTCGCTAGCGGTAAGGGCACAGCGCCGTTCAAGACGCTCGCCGACTATGATAATAATCTGAAGCGCCACCGAGATTTCATCGTCTACCTCGACCGCGCCATCGAGCGCTTTCGGCAGGGAATGCAGAGCGGCGTGGTCGAGACAAAGCTGACCGTGCGCAACATGATCACCCAGATCGACACACAACTAAAGCAAAAGCCTGATGATTCGGCCTATTACGGCCCGATCAAAGTCTTCCCGGCCGAAATCGCCGCCGCGGATCGCGCGCGGCTGACGAGCGAATATCGCTCCGCAATCACCGGACAAATCTATCCAGCGCTGACGCGGATGCGCGATTTTCTGAAGAAGGAATATTTGCCAGCAGCGCGCGATGGCGCCGGCCTGATGTATATGAAGGGCGGCGAGCGACTTTACGACGTTCTGATTGAGCGGACGACTACCTTACCGCTGAAAGCTGCCGAGATTCACCAACTCGGGCTCAGCGAAGTCGCGCGGATCACCAACGGCATGGAGGAGATCAAACGCGAGGTTGGGTTCAAGGGGACGCTTGCGCAATTCTTTGATCATCTGCGGACCGATCCCAAATTCAAGGAAAAGACCCGGGAATCGCTGACCCAGCGATATTACGACATGGGCAAAACGGTCGACGCCAAATTGCCGGCCTATTTTTCCACCATCCCCAAATCGAAGCTGGAAATTCGGCCCTACGAGCCGTTCCGTGAAAAGTTCGAGGCGGGGGGCAGCTATTCGTCGGGAAGCCCCGACGGCGCCCGTCCCGGGATTTTCTATTTCAACGCTTATGACCTGCCGTCGCGCACGACGCCGGGCATCACCACGCTGTACCTGCATGAAGGTGCGCCCGGGCACCATTTCCAGATCAGTCTTGCCCAGGAAAATCTCGATCTGCCGTCGTTCATGCGTTTCGGCGGCAATACAGCCTATGTCGAAGGCTGGGCGCTCTATTCCGAGACGCTCGGTTACGACATGGGTCTATTCACCGACCCCTATCAGCGCTTCGGAACGCTGTCGGACGAGATGTTGCGCGCCATGCGCCTGGTCGTCGACACCGGCCTTCACAGCAAGGGTTGGACGCGCCAACAGGCGATCGATTACATGCTGTCACACAGCGACATGGGCAAGACCGACGCCACCGCCGAGGTCGAGCGCTACATCGCCATCCCAAGTCAGGCGCTGGCCTACAAGATCGGCGCGCTGACCATCCAGCGGCTGCGCAAGAAGGCAGAGTCCGAGCTTGGAGCCAAGTTCGACATTCGCGCTTTCCACGCGCAGGTGCTGATGACCGGATCCCTGCCGCTTCCAATTCTAGAGCAGAAGATCGATCGCTGGATCGCTGCGACCAAGGCGGGGCAGTCGCCTAGCTAACGGCAGCCAAGTGGGTCGGCGCAAATATTTTAGCAGCGAAAGCGGGACTCCTAGGACTGGACCTTCCAACCCAACGGTGGCGCGGGCTGAGGAAAGCTGCCGCATTGTCCTGTCTCGCGAATTCGAAATGCGTGCTTGCCTGATTGCGGTCTTGGAAGGCAATTTGTGCATCGCCGAATTGTCTTGAGGAATGCACATGAAATTTCTTCACCGTGCCAGCTTAGTGGCGCTTGCTTTTTCAACGCCATTCGCAGCTGTATCCGCGCGCGCCCAGGCGCATTTTGGTTCAAACATTGCGGAGATGGCATCGACACCTCTGGTAAGGGTTATCATCGCCGAGAGCTTGCGGACGCCACCCGATGAGGCGTCCCTAACGGTCGGTAGCGAAGCGCGTGCACCGTCGGCGACCGGAGCGGTGGCTGCAAACAAGGCAAAAATCGAAAGGTTGCTCGCGGCCATACGCTCCGCGGGGATTCGGGAGCAGGATATTCAGACGCAGGGCTTTGGGCTCCAGGCTGAATACCGATAGAGGGACGGCGGCGGACGAAGCTCGCCAACGCTTATCGGCTATATGGCAAGTAACTTAGTCAAAATCAAAACGCGCGACATCGCTTCCCTGACTACCCTGCTCGACAAGCTCACGAGTGCGGGGGCCGATTCAATTTACGGACCTACGTTTGGGATCGCTGATCCGGAACCGCTGCGGCGCGAGGCGAGGGTACGGGCAATGGCGCGCGGAAAGGCCGAAGCCACTGAATTTGCGCGTAACGCGGGATTCGCACGCGTAGGGCTGCTCTCGGTAGAAGAGGGTGTTTCTTATCGTGGCAGCGACATAATTGTAACCGGTTCACGAATCCGCGACATCTCGGCCGGACCGCCACCGCCACCGCCACCGCCGTCCCCCGAACGCGACAGCGGGAGCGTTGCCCCAGGACAATTGGAAACGCGTGTACAGCTAAATTTGATTTACCGAATGGAGAGGTAAAGCCGCTTGCTTCGCGCCTCTACAGACAAGCCTCTAGATAGGGTTGGTCGAAGCCATATTGCTTGGCTTTTTCAAGGCTGTAGGGGCGCAGGCCCATTGACCGATATTCCCCAAGGATCTTGCCGTCGGCGCTCTCGTCGAGATATTCGAACTTGAACAGTTCCTGCGTGACGATGACGTCGCCTTCCATGCCGATAACCTCGGTGATGTTGGTCGTACGTCGTGAACCGTCGCGGAGACGCTTGACCTGCACGATGAGGTCGACCGAGTCGGCGATCTGGCGCGAGATAGCTTCCTTGGGCACCTTGATGTCCGACATCATCACCATATTCTCCATTCGCGCCAGGCACTCGCGCGGGGAGTTGGAGTGAAGCGTTGCCATTGAGCCGTCATGACCGGTGTTCATGGCCGCGAGCAAATCGAAGCATTCGGGTCCACGGATTTCGCCGAGGATGATGCGGTCGGGACGCATGCGCAAAGCGTTGATGACGAGGTCGCGAATGGTGATCGCGCCCTGGCCTTCAAGGTTCGGTGGGCGTGTTTCGAGCGGGAGCCAATGCGGCTGCTGGAGGCGAAGTTCGGCCGCATCCTCGATCGTCAGCACGCGCTCGCCGGGGTCTATCATTTTCGACAATGCGTTGAGCATCGTCGTTTTGCCCGAGCCCGTACCGCCCGAGATAACGATGTTCATCCGGCTGGCGCCCGCAATCTTGAGCAGGGTGGCCATTTTTTCCGACATCGATCCGAAGCCGCGCATCATGTCGAGGGTGATCGGTTTTTCGGAGAATTTACGGATCGAAATGGCGGTGCCGCGCAGCGACAGCGGCGGGATTATGACGTTGACACGGCTGCCGTCGGGAAGGCGAGCGTCAGCTAGCGGCGAGGTTTGATCGACGCGGCGACCTACCTTGTTGACGATGCGCTGGGCAATCTGGAACAGATGTTCCTCATCACGGAACTGGATATGGGCTAGTTCGAGCTTGCCCTTCCGTTCGACGAAGGTCTGGTCGGGTCCGTTGACCATGATGTCGCTGATCGAGGGATCGGCGAGCAATTCCTCGAGGGGGCCGAGACCGAGCAATTCGTCGACCAGCACCTTTTCGAGCGCGAATTGCTCGCGTCGATTGAGGTTGATCTTGAGCTCGCCCAGAACCTCCGAGATAATCGGGCGGAATTCCTCGGCAAGTTCGTCCTTGCCCAGCGTCGCCGCAGCTTCAGGGTCTACGCGTTCGAGCAGGCGGGGGAGGACTTGTTCCTTGATCCGATGGACCGATGCTTCAAAGCCCTCGGTCTTGGACGCCGCGGCGGCACCGCTGGAGTTCTGCCGATGATTGAGACGATCCATCGCGCCGGCATTGCCAGCCTGACCAGTACTTAGACCAGGCTCTGGAGGAGCCGCTTCTTCGACCCGAGGTTCATCGTCGACCGAAGGAAATTGGTCGCCGCCGCCGGGTCCGCCCTTCATCGGGCGTGCGACACCGAAGCTGCCGCGCGAGCTTGCGCCGCTTCCCAGTCCGTTGCGCTTGCCGAATGCGTTCATGGTTGGCCAATCGTCCAGTTCTTGATCAATCGAAAATGGTGAATAGGGCACCAACCTTTTAGAAATTGATAATTTGGCACTATTTATGCCTTGGCGGCCCTAGTGCCGAGCCCAGGTCAGCCAGCCGCTAGCGACATAATTCCAGACCGATCCGACCACCGCGCCCGCGATACCGGCGGCCCAAAGGCCATGATATTGTTCGAAGACCAGTGAGCCGATGCCTACATTTGCCACCGCGCCGAGCGAGCAGACCAAGTAAAAGGACAATAGGCCCCACAGCCAGCCAAGACCCCTGAGTTGACGGTCACGATAGGTGAAGCGGTTGTTGAGCGCGAAGTTGAACGTCATCGCACCGACCACGGCGCCCGTTTGCGCGACGCCGAACGATGCACCCACTAGGTTGAAAAACAATGCGAGCAAGGCAAGATGAACTCCAACGCCGATCGCGCCGACTGCGCCGAATTGCACCAGTTTGACCGGAATGAAGCGACCAATGGTCTTGTCGAGCAACAGCTCCAGATATTCGAGAGCGACCATCTGATCGAGCTTGCTCGCGCCGGACTGCCGCGTGCCAAAGGTATAGCCGAATTCGGCAACCGCGAGAGGGCGAGGGTGCGAGGCGACGAGGTCGAGCAGGATTTTGTACCCGACATTGGATAGTCGCGGCGCGGCTTCGAGCAGCACGGAGCGGCGGACCGCGAACAATCCGCTCATCGGATCGCTTAACGGCGTCTTCATGATGGGCGCGGCAAGCGCGGTTGCCAACCGGCTGATCTTGCGCCGGTGCATTTCCCATTCCCCGCATGATCCGCCTTGATGATAGCGTGTGCCGATAGCCAGATCATGCTCGCCACTCGCGATCGACTGGTAGAGGCTGGGAAGTATGGTTTCATCATGCTGCAAGTCGGCGTCGAGCACGGCGATCACTGGAGCTGTCGATGCGAGCGCTCCTTCGACAACCGCCGATGACAAACCGCGACGGCCAATCCGGCGGATTAGGCGTATACGGCGGTCCTGTTGTGCGATGCTCGTAAGCAGATCGGCAGTGCCGTCGCTCGACCCGTCGTCTACGAACAAGGCCTCCCACTCGATCCCGATCATTGCGAGCGTCAGCCGCTCGATCAAGGTTTCGACGTTGCCGACTTCATTGAGTGTCGGAATAACCACCGCCAACGCAAGCGGGGCGGCGGACAATTCAGATCCGGAATATGATCTCGACTGAAACAAGGCTTGAAATCCTGCGGCGACATCACCGCGCTCTCTTCAAGCGGATTCAGGTAAACAGCGCGTTAAGATGGCCAGTAGAGACCGTTACCGACAGGGTCTACGATATCAGGCCACGACGCTCTCGGCGAGGATGGTGAGGCCCTTGTCACTGACTTCCGCGAAGCCTCCGGCAACGCGGATTGATTCCGGCGCCGCGCTGGCGGTACGGTAGAGTTTGAGTTCTCCGTCGCGCAGCGTTGTCATGAACGGTGCATGCCCCGCCATCACGCCGAATTCGCCCTCGACTCCGGGGACGACCACCATGTGGACGTCCTCGCTCAGGACGAGCTTCTCCGGAGTGACAAGTTCAAAATGAAGGTCGGCCATTACGCGTCGTGCGCCATTTTCTCGGCCTTGGCGACCGCTTCGTCGATTCCACCGACCATGTAGAAGGCGCTCTCGGGCAGATGGTCATACTCGCCTTCGACGACGGCTTTGAACGACCGCACCGTATCTTCGACCTGGACGAACTTACCGGGGATGCCGGTAAAGACTTCGGCAACGTGGAATGGCTGGCTGAGAAAGCGCTGGATCTTGCGCGCGCGGCTGACGGTAAGCTTATCCTCCTCCGACAATTCGTCCATGCCGAGGATGGCGATGATGTCCTGCAGCGACTTGTACTTCTGCAACGTCTCCTGAACCGCGCGGGCGACGCCATAATGCTCCTGACCGACGACGGCAGGCGAGAGCACGCGGCTCGTCGAGTCGAGCGGATCGACCGCCGGATAGATGCCGAGTTCGGAAATGGCCCGGTTGAGCGTGGTCGTCGCGTCCAGATGGGCAAAGGAGGCAGCCGGGGCCGGATCGGTGAGATCGTCAGCCGGGACGTAGATCGCCTGGACCGACGTAATCGAACCCTTGTTGGTCGAAGTGATCCGCTCCTGGAGCTGGCCCATATCGGTCGCCAGCGTCGGCTGATAACCGACCGCAGAGGGGATGCGGCCAAGCAGCGCCGAAACTTCCGAACCCGCCTGCGTGAAGCGGAAGATGTTGTCGACGAAGAACAGGACGTCCTGGCCTTCCTCGTCGCGGAAATATTCGGCCTGGGTCAGTCCCGAAAGCGCGACGCGGGCGCGTGCCCCCGGCGGCTCGTTCATCTGTCCGAACACCAGCGCGACCTTCGATCCTTCGGGGGTCGGATTGCCGTCGGCGTCCTTGGCGATGACTCCAGCGTCGAGAAATTCGTGATAAAGGTCGTTACCCTCGCGGGTGCGCTCGCCGACCCCGGCGAAGACGCTGACTCCGCCGTGGCCCTTGGCGATATTGTTGATCAGTTCCTGGATCAGCACGGTCTTGCCGACTCCGGCTCCGCCGAACAGTCCGATCTTGCCGCCCTTTGCGTAGGGAGCGAGCAGGTCGATAACCTTGATGCCGGTAACGAGGATCGAAGCTTCGGTCGATTGATCGACGAACAAGGGTGCTTCGGCATGGATCGAGGCGAACATGTCGCTGCCGATTGGGCCGCGCTCGTCGATCGGTTCGCCGATGACGTTCATGATTCGGCCAAGAGTCATCGGCCCGACGGGGACGCGGATCTGGCCTCCAGTCGCGGTAACGCGCTGGCCGCGGGTTAGGCCCTCGGTCGCGTCCATTGCGATGGTGCGGACAAGGTTCTCGCCGAGGTGCTGAGCGACTTCGAGGACGAGACGATTGCCATTATTGTCGGTCTCGAGCGCAGCGAGGATTGGCGGAAGCTCGGCCTCGAACGCGACGTCGACCACTGCGCCGATGATCTGGGCGACGCGACCGACCAGCTTGGCGCCGTCGGAAGCGGTTTCAGCAGCGCCGGACTTGGGCTTTTTGGCGGGCTTGGTGGGGGCGGCGGTGGCCATGGTCGGATTCCTTGCCTTTTCGTTTCGTTAGAGCGCTTCGGCGCCCGAGATGATTTCGACGAGTTCAGTGGTGATCGCGGCCTGACGCTGGCGGTTGTACTTGATCGACAATTTGTTGATCATGTCGCCGGCGTTGCGCGTGGCATTGTCCATCGCGCTCATCTGACTGCCATAAAAGCCGGCGGCATTTTCGAGGAGCGCGCGGTAAATCTGAATCGCGACATTCTTGGGGAGTAATTCGGCGAGAATTGCCTCCTCGTCGGGCTCATATTCGATCGCCGAGGCTGCAACGCTTCCTTTGGCGACGTCGGCGAGCGCGGATGGTACCACCGGGATGATCTGATCGACTGCCGGCTCCTGGAGAAGAGTCGAGCGAAAATTGGCGTATGCGAGGTGCGCGACATCGAACTGGCCGCTGAGGAAGCGGTCGCTAACATCCTTGGCGATCGCCAGCGCATCGGCATAGCCGGGGGCCTTCATGCCCTGTGTATCGTGCTGGCCGATGATCGCCTTCGGGTAAAAACGCTGAATCACCGGGCGACCCTTGCGGCCGACGAGATAGAATAGAACGGTCTTACCCGACGCCTCAAGCTCCTGCGCCTTTTTGCGCGCGGCGCGGACGATATTGGTATTGAATGCTCCGGCGAGGCCACGGTCACCAGTGGCGAGGACGATCAAGTGGCGCTGGTCGCTGCCGGTACCCGCTATGAGTTTGGGTGATTGCGGGCCAACCGTCACTCGGCCGGCGAGGCTTGCGACAACCGCTGCCAGCCGCATCGAATAAGGGCGCCCGGCCTCCGCATTGGCCTGCGCGCGACGCAGCTTCGCCGCGGCGACCATCTTCATCGCCTTGGTGATCTTCTGCGTCGACTTCACCGAGCCGATGCGAAGCTTGAGGGCTTTAAGCGAGGCCATTGCCTTATGCGAACTGTTTGCCGAACGCCGCAAGCGCGTCTTTGAGCGCCTTGGCGGTGTCGTCGTCGAGCGCCTTGGAGTCGCGGATCTTGGTCAGCACGTCGGCATGATCGCTACGCAAATAGCTCAGCATCGCCTGCTCGTAGCGAGTGACGTCCTTGACTTCGACGGCGTCAACGAAGCCCTGGGTTCCGGCGAAGATCGAAGCGACCTGCTCCTCGACCGGCATCGGCTGGAACTGGCCCTGCTTGAGCAATTCGGTGAGGCGGGCGCCGCGCGCGAGCAATTTCTGCGTCGAAGCGTCGAGATCCGAGCCGAACTGAGCAAAGGCCGCCATTTCGCGATATTGCGCAAGCTCCAGTTTGATGGAGCCGGAGACCTTCTTCATTGCCTTGGTTTGCGCGGCCGAGCCAACGCGGCTGACCGAGAGACCGACGTTGATCGCGGGGCGAACGCCTTGGTAGAAGAGGTCGGTCTCAAGGAAGATCTGGCCGTCGGTAATCGAGATGACGTTGGTCGGGATATAGGCCGACACGTCGCCCGCCTGGGTTTCGATGATTGGAAGCGCGGTCAGCGAGCCATTGCCATTGGCGTCATTCATCTTGGCAGCGCGCTCGAGCAAGCGGCTGTGGAGATAGAAGACGTCGCCCGGATAGGCTTCGCGGCCCGGCGGGCGGCGAAGCAGCAGTGACATCTGACGATAGGCGACCGCCTGCTTCGAGAGATCGTCATAAACGATTACGGCGTGCATGCCGTTGTCACGGAAATATTCGCCCATGGCGCAACCGGTGTAGGGCGCGAGGAACTGAAGTGGCGCAGGCTCGGAAGCCGTCGCGGCAACGACGATGGTATATTCCATCGCGCCATTTTCCTCGAGCGCGCGGACGATCTGAGCGACGGTCGAGCGCTTCTGTCCGATCGCGACATAGATGCAGTAAAGCTTCTGGCTCTCGTCGTCGCCCGAATTGGCAGCCTTCTGATTGATGAAGGTATCGAGTGCGACCGCGGTCTTGCCGGTCTGGCGATCGCCGATGATCAGCTCGCGCTGGCCGCGGCCAACGGGAACGAGTGCGTCGAGTGCCTTCAGGCCGGTCTGAACTGGCTCGTGCACCGACTTGCGCGGAATGATTCCGGGCGCCTTGACCTCGACGCGGCTACGCTGGTCGCTAACGATCGGGCCCTTGCCGTCGATTGGATTGCCGAGCGCGTCGACCACTCGCCCAAGCAGGCCCTTGCCGATCGGGACATCGACAATCGTCCCGGTGCGCTTTGCGGTCGAGCCTTCGCGAATGCCTGTGTCCGAACCGAAGATGACGACGCCGACATTGTCGGCCTCTAGGTTGAGGGCCATGCCCTTCACGCCATTTTCAAATTCGACCATCTCGCCCGCCTGGACGTTGTCGAGCCCGTGAATGCGAGCGATGCCGTCGCCGACCGAAAGCACGCTCCCGACTTCGGAAACCTGCGCATCGGCGTCGAAGTTGGCGATCTGGTCGCGAATGACGCGGGAAATTTCAGCGGCGCGGATATCCATGGTTAGCCTTTCATCGCATGCGCGAGAGTGTTTAATTTGGTGCGGATTGAGGAATCGATCATCTGGCTTCCAAGCTGGACGATAATCCCGCCTAGGATATTCGGATCGACGCCGACCTGAAGCGCGACGTCGGCGCCTACACGCGCTTTGAGATTGTCGCGAAGTTTGGCGACCTGGGAGTCGTTCAGCGGATGCGCAGAGGTCACCTCGGCGCGAATTTCGCCACGATGGTCGGCAGCGAGACAACGAACCGCGTTGACGATGCCGTTCAATTCGCCGAGCCGGCCATTGTCCGCGAGCACACCGAGAAATCGGGCAGTGATCGGGTCGAGGCCAAGCGTCGGCACCAAGGCCTTAATGGTCTTTGCGGCCTTGGCGCGAGTGACGCGCGGGCTCGACACCAGATCGCGCAGATCGCTCGATTCAATGAGCGCGGCCTCAAGCGAGCCGAGGCTCCGCGTGACTGCATCAAGCTGCTGCTCGTCGCGGGCGAGGCCAAACAAGGCGGTGGCGTAGCGCCCCGCTAGGCTGGCCTGAATGCCGCCGGATGTCTCCACGTGCTCGAAGCTCCAGACAAAGGATTTGTACCATGCGTTGAACGGGGCACAGCGGAAAACCGCGCGCCCCGCATGGGATGGCGCGCCACTAGCAGCGGGACACAATGGATGCAAGGAGTGCCTTCGGGTTTGATCGCAAGTTTCAGGACGCGCGCATCGTGCGCCTGTCCTACCAAGAGTGAATGCTGATGAAAATGATCAACGAAATGGACGCCTGGACTGCCTTCGAACGGCGGGACCGGAGCTTCGACGGCCGCTTCCTGGTCGCGGTGAAAACCACCGGAATTTACTGCAAGCCAAGCTGTCCGGCCCGCCGGCCACTGCGGGAAAACATTGAGTTCCACTTGGACGCCGAATCGGCGCGCGCGGCGGGCTTTCGGGCCTGCATGCGTTGTCGTCCCGATGAGGTGAGCCGCGACCGCGAAGCTGTCACTAAGGCAGTCGCGCTGATCGACACGGCAGAGGAGTCGCTGACTCTCGATGCGCTGGCGGCTTCGGTCGGCTACGCGCCGCACCATTTCCAGCGACTGTTCACGAGGGCGCTCGGAGTGTCGCCGGCCGCTTATTGGCGCGGGCTAAGGGCCAAGCGGGCCGAGGCGGAACTCGGCCGCGGCGGACGCGTGACCGACGCAATCTACGACTCCGGCTATTCAGGGCCGAGCCGCTTCTATGCCGACGCCGGGGAACGGCTCGGCATGACCCCCTCGGCATGGCGCAATGGCGGGCAGGGCGTCACCATCCGCTGGGCGCTGGTCGAGAGTGCGCTCGGCGAAATGCTCATCGCCGCGACCGAAAAGGGCATCTGCCGCCTCTCGTTTGACGAAGGGGAGCGTGACCTTCACTGCCGCTTCCCCAAAGCGACAATCATTGCTGAAGACGGCAGCATGGCCGAACTTGTCCAAGGAGCACTGGCCGCGATCGAAAGGCCATCGGCCGCCCCCGATCTGCCCCTCGACATTGCCGGCACCGCGTTCCAGCAGGCGGTTTGGCAGGAGCTGCGCAAGATCCCGCCCGGCGAAACCCGCAGCTACGCCCAAATCGCCGCCGCTGTCGGCAAGCCTGGCGCAGTGCGCGCCACCGGCTCCGCCAACGGCGCAAACAATGTCGCCGTGCTCATTCCCTGTCACCGGGTGGTGCGCAGCGACGGTTCGCTTGGCGGCTACGCCTATGGGCTCGAACGCAAGCGACGCCTGCTCGAGGCCGAAGCCACCAGTGCTCAGAGCAAGCTACCCCTATAAGCCGTTTCGCATTGACACGCGCTCCTAGAGTATTAGTTGACCGATACACCTGGGAGGGCCGGGGAGTGCGTGTCTTGAATATTTGGGTTCCAATTGCGGCCGTTGCCACGACCATGGCGGCCGCACCACCTGCGGCGAGCGCCGCACCGACTAGCCAGATCTGTCATTCCGGTGGGTTTCGTCTTTCCGACGGGCAGATTGTGGCGATCGGAGGGGGCGCCGAGAACAGTCTTCGCTATCGCCTGACGAACGGAGGCTTGGGCCGCCTCTACCCGCAGCCGGACGGTACCTACGCGGGCGGTCCAGGCCTGGCATCGCCATCGCCGCCCGAGGCAGCGAAACTTGCCGGTGCGTGCGGTGCTCTTCGATTGACCTTCAGCGCACCGGGTGTTCCCTCGCAGACGGCGGTCAAGGTGCCGCTCACGGTGAAGACACAGGCCTTCCAAAGCGGCGACACCGAGTTGCGCGGTCGCCTCGTGGCGCCCGCAGGGCGGTCGAAAAAGCGACCGTTGGTAGTGCTGGTGCACGGTTCCGAGGAAAGCTCTGCGGTCGATCTGCAGCTCGAACAGTATTGGCTCCCCGCGCAAGGTGTTGCGGTGTTCGTCTATGACAAGCGCGGCACGGGCGAAAGCAAGGGCAAGTACACGCAGAATTTCGAAGTGCTGAGCAGCGACGCAGTGGCAGCGATGACCGAGGCCAAGCGCTTACTCGGTAGGCGCGGCGGTCCGGCCGGGTTCTGGGGCGGCAGTCAGGGTGGCTGGGTTGCGCCCCTCGCTGCACGCAAGGCGGCCGCCGACTTTGTGGTGGTCAGCTATGGCATGGCGCAAAGCCCGCTCGACGAGGATCGGGAAGAAGTGTTCGATAACCTTCGCCGCGCCGGATATGGTGCCGATGTGCTCGCGAAGGCGAAGGAGATCACCGACGCTGCCGGCAAGATCATGGCGTCGCGCTTCACGCAAGGCTTCGAGGAATTCGACGCGGCTCGCGCCAAGTACCGCAACGAGCCCTGGTTCAAGATGATCAAGGGCGAGTTCACGGGCGAAATGCTGGCCTATCCGAGCGACGCCATTCGCCAGCTCAGCCCAACGCGCGATCGCGGGACGACCTGGGACTATGACGCCTACGGCACGCTCAAGTCCCTGGGCATTCCGATGCTTTGGGTGCTGGCCGAAAAGGACGAGGAAGCGCCGAGCGCTACGACGTTGTCCATCCTGCGAAACCTGCAACGGGAGAAGCCAGAACTCGACGTTGCCGTCTATCCCGACACCGACCACGGCATCATGCATTTTGTCGAGAAGAACGGCGAGCGCCAGAACACTCGCTTGGCGGCGTCTTACCAAACACTGGTAACGGAGTGGATCCGGACGCGGCGGCTCCGGCCCGCCAAGGACGTGGTGCTCTATCCCGCAACTGCCGACCGCGCTCGTCAGAGAAAGCTGTAGGGATCAACGTCGACTGCGACCCGAACCTTAGCGCTCCATGCGACGCCCGCAAGCCAGTCGCGGATAACGTCCTGAACGTCCAGGCTACGCGCCGCGTGGACCAGAATGCGTTGGCGATGGCGGCCGCGAAGCATTGCCAGCGGCGCGGGGGCCGGGCCGAATACCGCCATACCTTCCAACTGCGGGGCCGCATTGCCGATCCGGCGCGCAACACCCTCGGCCTCGGCGGCGTCCTCCGCTGAAATGACGATTGCCGCCAGCCGTCCGAAGGGCGGCATTACCGCTTCGTGCCTCGCCTGGGTTTCCGCTTCGTAAAAGCCTGCCACATCCCCTGACACCAGCGCGGAAATGACTGGCGCTTCCGGATCGTGGGTCTGGACGAGCACCCGTCCGGGCTTGTCACCGCGCCCGGCCCGGCCCGCGACCTGCTGTATCTGCTGAAAGCTGCGCTCGGCCGCGCGCAGATCGCCCCCTTGAAGCCCGAGGTCGGCATCGACCACGCCAACCAAGGTCAGATTGGGGAAATGATATCCTTTGGTCACCAGCTGCGTGCCGATGACGATGTCCATCTCGCCCGCCTCCATTGATCGCACGAACTCGGCGGCGCGTGCCGGCGACCAGATCGTGTCGCTGGTGACGATCGCGGTGCGAGCGTCGGGAAATAATGCCGCGACTTCGTCCGCGATGCGTTCGACCCCGGGGCCGACCGCAACTAGGCTGTCCTCGTCCCCGCATTCGGGACACAGCCGCGGGGGTGGCATGACGTGTCCACAATGGTGACAGGCGAGGCGGTGCAACAGGCGGTGCTCGACCATCCACGCGGTGCAATTGGGACATTGGAAGCGATGGCCGCATGTTCGGCAGAGCGTGAGCGGAGCAAAGCCACGGCGGTTGAGGAAAAGCAGGGATTGTTCGCCAGCTTCAAAATTGGCTGCAAGCTCAGCAACGAGGGTCGGCGCAAGCCAGCGACCGCGCGGCGGCGGATCTTTCGTTAGATCGACTGCGGAGATGATTGGCATCTGCGCGGCACCGTGGCGATGCGAAAGTCTCACCTCCCGGTAGCGCCCGATCTCGACCATGTGACGGCTCTCGATTGCGGGGGTTGCCGAGGACAGGATTACGGGAATTTCCTCGAAATGACCGCGCATGACGGCGACGTCGCGGGCGTGATATTGGACGCCTTCTTCCTGCTTGAAGGAAGGCTCATGCGCCTCGTCGACCACGATCAGGCCAAGCCGTGGATAGGGCAGGAACAGTGCCGATCGCGCGCCGACGACGACCTTGGCGTCGCCGCTGGCAATGGCTCGCCAGGCCCGCCGCCGCTGCGACGAGCGAAGGTCGCTGTGCCAAGCCACGGGCTCGCAGCCAAAACGCGCGGTGAAGCGCGTTAGGAAGGGTTCGGTCAGTGCAATCTCGGGAAGGAGCACGAGTGACTGGCGGCCTTTGCGCAACACTTCGGCGATTGCTTCGAAATAGACTTCGGTCTTGCCCGACCCGGTAACTCCGTCGAGCAGGACCGGGTCGAAGCCCTTGCCGATCGCGGCTGTCAGGCTGCTGGCTGCGGCGCGTTGTTCGTCATTGAGCGCGGGCGGAGCGAACTCGGGATTGGGCGTTGCAAAGGGCTGATCACCGTCGACCTCGAACCGCTCGAGCGCTCCGACATTGACCAGCCCACGCATTACCGCCTCGCTGACCTCTGCAAGCGCCGCGAGCTCGCGCACCGTCCCCTGGCGCCCGCTAATGGCTTCGAGGGCCTTATTGCGTTGGGGGGTAAGGTGAGCGGGAACGAGGCCGGTTGAGCGATATTCGATCAGCTGGTGGGGCCCAGCCAGCGCCGAGGAGGAAGGGAGTACCATTCTTAGCACGCTGGCTAGCGGTGAGAGATAATAGTCGGCGGTCCATTCGGCGAGCCGGCGGAGCGCGGCGGGAATTGGCGGGACGTCGATCAGTCCCGCGATTGGCCGCAGCCGGTTGTCGCCCACCTCCTCGCTCGGCAGGCGTTCGGACTCCCACGCAACTCCGATCAGTTGGCGCGGTCCGAGTGGAGCGATGACGACGGTGCCGGGAACGATGGTCATTCCTTCGGGGACGCGATAGTCGAGCGGGCCCAGCGCGGCGTTGAGGGTTACAACTCTGGTTCTGGGAACTGCCACCTGGAAAGTAGCGTGCGCGCGCTACTTGCCCCGCTTCTTGCGGTGGCTCTCCAAGTCGAGCACCGGGCTTTCCTCGCCTTCTTCCGGAAGCAGGCTGAGGCGCCGCGCGACTTCCTGATAGGCTTCGGCTTCGCCACCGAGGCTTTGGCGGAAACGGTCCTTGTCGAGTTTTTCGTTGGTCTTCATATCCCACAGGCGGCAGCCGTCGGGGGAGATTTCGTCGGCGAGAATGACTCGGGCGTAGTCATTTTCCCAGAGCCGCCCGAACTCGAGCTTGAAATCGACCAGGCGGATTCCGACTCCGGCGAACAGGCCGCAGAGGAAATCGTTCACTCGAATCGCCATGTCGGCGATGTCGTTCATTTCGTCCTGGCTGGCCCAGCCGAAGCAGGCGATATGTTCGTCGGCGACCATCGGATCGCCGAGCGCATCGTCCTTGTAATAATATTCGATGATGGTCCTCGGAAGCTGCGTGCCTTCTTCAATGCCCAAACGCTTCGAGATCGAGCCCGCGGCGACGTTGCGGATGACGACTTCGATCGGAATGATCTCGACCTGGCGGATCAATTGTTCGCGCATGTTGAGGCGGCGGATGAAGTGGGTGGGGACGCCGATGGTGGTCAGCGCGGTGAAGATATGTTCGGAAATTCGGTTGTTGAGGACGCCCTTGCCGTTGATGGTGCCGCGCTTCTGCGCGTTGAAGGCGGTGGCATCATCCTTGAAATATTGGATCAGCGTGCCCGGCTCTGGACCCTCGTAGAGAATCTTGGCCTTGCCTTCGTAAATCTGGCGGCGGCGGGACATGGGTGCGGGGAGACTCCGGGTCGGGAATGAGGAGCGCGCGCTATAGGCGAGGCCGCGGGGCCGCGCAATCGAACCGGACCGCTCCCATCATCACCCGCTTAACGTCACTAAAGTCCCTAAAGTCATAGAGTCGGCGACCATTTCACCGGCCTTCCGCTTAGAGCGAGCGGATGCGCGGCTCGGGGCCGAGGTGGATTTTTTCGACCAATTGATCGACCTCCGAGCGATAATAAGCTTCGGCGTCGGAAATGCTGCGGATGCGCTGGGCGCGGGCCTCGTCGAGCGCGGCGAGATCGGCCTTGTGCGCGCGGCGCATCACCGCCGAGCGGCGATATTCGTCGATGTTCTGGTCGCGCGACGAGAGCAGAGCGATGGCGAGCTTGTCGTTATGGCGATGCTCGACCCGCGCCAGCTTGCCGCGGCGATAGACCGGAACGAAGGCGCCGTGGAGCGAGCGGGCGAGCGCAGCGTCGCGGACCCGCGCATAGCCTTCGGAAATGGCGCGATCCCAGGCGGCGGCGAAGCTGTCCGCGCCGGGCGCATCGAGCAGGCGATAGGCGCTTCGGGTGGTGCTCCCGACATGGCGCGCCGCGGCGGACACGCTTCCGCAGCGGGCAAGCGCAACAATGAACTCGCGCTGCCGAACATCGGTCCAGCCATTGCGGCGCTTGCGGATGCGGGGAACGGGGGTGAAGTCGATCCCCGCATCGTCCTCATCGGGATCGACGAGGCGGGCGCCGGGGGCAGGAGTGGTGTCGGAAAACAGGACATGCTCCGGAAGCTCGCCTGGAAATATTGATCTGCGCATATGACCTCCGGTGAAAAACCCGTCCTGTCTTTAGCCTATATGGTTCATGTAGGAAAGGCTTTTCACCAACGGGGGAGGGGCGAAGCGCACGTGCCCACCGCGCGCTACTCCTCGAAGCGGCCGTTGGAGTCACGGTTGCGGTCGTATTGCCGGTCGAGCGGAAACGGCGGGAGCCGGGATTCGCGGCGGATGGTCCAGCATTCGTAGGTGGGCACCGGCATATCCGGGCTATCGAGCGATCCCAAATGCACTTCCACTTCGTCAGCGAAGCGCGCGAAGACGGACGAGCCGCAGCGCGGACAGAAATGGCGGCCGTGATAGTCGCGGGTTTCGCCCTCTATCGTCACCGCGTCCCGAGGGAAGATCGCGGCCGCGAAAAACAGGGCGCCATGATGCTTGCGGCAGTCGAGGCAGTGACAAAGCCCGACCCGGTACGGGCGCCCCGACGCAAGGATCCGGACGTCGCCGCACAGGCAACCGCCGGTGAATTGATCCATGCTGCGTCTCCTTCAAGATCAAGCGACGCGGATGCTTACAAGGATTCGCTCGGGGATTTCCAGGAACGGACCAATCTCCTGGACGGGCGGTGTACGGCGGCGCTCTGTTGGGATGCAATCGGCGGGCGCGATCGCGAGCGAAATCCAGAAGGCCGCACAGGACGCCAAGGACGCCGCGCCAGCGCGCGAGAATCCTCCGGCGGGGACGGACAGCGGATCGACTTTGCTCGCGGCGCTGGCTGAGACGCGGAGGGGCCGCCCATGGTCTAGGACTAACGGAGAGGACAGTGTCATTTTGCGGCAAGCCTTCGGTGCGCTGCCCCGCCGCCACCCAGTTCCTCGTCAGGATGAGCGCCAGCGGTGTGGCGGGTGGGAAGTGTTTGCTAACACCAGGCCATGCAGCCTCCGGGCGACATTCCGCTATACCTGACGGTTCCGCAGAGCCTTTAAGTCGCCCGTGGCCCACCGAATCCGAAACAGTCCGTCCTTCGATACGAGCCTTCGGCTGCGCTCAGTCTCTACTCAGGATGAGCGGGCCTGGGATGGGTTCGAATTGAGCGTGACGCCGCCGCTCCCGCCGCGCTAACACCTCCCCATGCACCCTCCGGGCGACATTCCGCGAAACCGGTTCGCGGGCGCGTCGCCAAACCTTTTAGGCTGGCTACGCTATTCGACGCTCGAAGCGGGAATTGTTTGTCGAAAGAAGACTGGGTCCCCGCCTTCGCGGGGATGACGAAAAGGGGAAGCGGCTGCTAAACGATGCGCATGCAGGCCACCGAATCCGAAATTGAAGTCCCGTTCGACGCCGCGCTTTCCGAGCGCTACCTCGTCTACGCCCTCTCGACGATCACCGCGCGGTCTCTCCCTGACGTTCGCGATGGGTTGAAGCCGGTTCATCGGCGGCTGCTGTGGGCGATGCGGTTGTTGCGGCTCGATCCGGCGGCGGCGGGGGGTGGGGCGCTTTCGGCTACCGGGCGGAATGCTACTGCTTACAAGAAATGCGCTCGGGTGGTTGGCGATGTCATCGGCAAATATCATCCGCATGGGGACCAGTCGGTTTACGACGCGATGGTGCGGTTGGCGCAGTCGTTCGCGCTTCGTTATCCGCTGGTCGACGGGCAGGGGAATTTCGGGAATATCGACGGGGATAATGCCGCCGCCTACCGCTATACCGAGGCGCGGCTGACCGCGACCGCGGCTCGGCTGATGGCGGGGCTCGACGAGGGCACGGTCGATTATCGCGCGACCTATAATGGCGAGGAAGAAGAGCCCGAGGTGTTTCCCGGGCTGTTCCCCAATTTGCTCGCCAACGGATCGTCGGGGATCGCGGTGGGGATGGCGACCTCGATCCCGCCGCACAATCTTGGGGAGCTGGTCGAAGCTGCGTCGCATCTGATCGACAATCCGCAGGCCGAGGACCGCGCGCTGATGGACTTTGTCCAGGGGCCGGACTTTCCGACCGGGGGTGTGCTGGTCGACGGGCGCGAGGCCATCGCGCTCGCTTATGCGACTGGGCGGGGAAGCTTTCGATTGCGCGCGAAAATCTCGGTCGAGCGCGAGAAGGGCGGGGGGTGGCATCTGCTGGTCAGCGAAATGCCGTACGGGGTGCAGAAGGGCAAGCTGATCGAGGCGATCGCGGGGCTGATCGGGGACAAGAAATTGCCGATCCTCGCCGACGTGCGCGACGAAAGCGACGAGGCGGTGCGGATCGTCCTGGAGCCGAGGTCGCGGACGGTCGATCCCGAGCTGCTGCTCGAGAGCCTGTACAAGATGAGCGAGCTGGAGGTGCGGTTCCCGCTCAACCTCAACGTGCTTGACAAGACGCGGACGCCGGGGGTGATGAGCCTGAAGCAGGCGTTGCTGGCGTGGCTCGATCACCAGATCCTGGTGCTGGTTCGGCGGTCGACGACGCGGATCGGGAAGATCGACGAGCGGATCGAGCTGCTCGACGGATATTTGATCGCGTTCCTCAACCTCGACCGGGTGATCGAGATCATCCGCACCGAGGACGAGCCCAAGCCGGTGATGATCGCCGAGTTCGCGCTTAGCGAGCGGCAGGCCGAAGCGATCCTCAACATGCGGCTGCGGTCCCTGCGGCGGCTCGAGGAGATGGAGATCGGCAAGGAGCGAGCTGCGCTGGCGAAGGAGCGCGAGGGGCTTAGCGCCTTGGTCGAGAGCCCGGCGCGGCAGCGAACGCGGCTGAAGCGCGACCTGGCGGCGCTGAAGGAGGCGTATGAGGGGGACGAGCGGCGGACGCTGCTGATCGAGAGCGGGCCGGTTCGCGAGCTCGACTGGAGCCAGATGATCGAGAAGGAGCCGATCACGGTGATCCTGTCGCAGCGCGGCTGGATCCGGGCGATGCGCGGGCATGTCGCGCTGGGCGAGATCGCCGAGCTGAAATGGCGCGAGGGCGACGGGCCGCATCTGCATTTCCACGCTCAGACCACCGACCGGCTGGCGGTGATGGCCGACAATGGGCGGGTCTATACGCTGGGCGGGGACAAATTGCCGGGCGGGCGCGGGTTCGGCGAGCCGCTGCGGCTGACGATCGACATCGAGGCGGAGGCGGAGATCGTCGCGGCAATGGTGGTCAAGCCGGCGACGCGGCTGCTGGTCGCCTCGTCCGACGGGCGCGGGTTTGTGACGAGCGGGGAGGCGATCCTGGCCGAAACGCGCAAGGGCAAGCAATTGGTCAATCTGCGTCCAGGGGCGAAGGTCGCCTTGCTCAAGACGGTCGCGGCGGGGGCGGATGCGGTCGCGACGATCGGCGAGAATCGTAAGATGCTGGTGTTCCCGATTGGTGAACTGCCCGAGCTTGGGCGCGGATCCGGGGTGCAGCTGCAGCGCTATCGCGACGGCGGGCTGAGCGATGCGACTGTGTTCGAAATGGCGCAAGGGATCAGCTGGCCGCTGGGCGGCGCGAGCGGGCGCGTGCGCAGTGAGACGGATCTGACGCCCTGGCGGGCGGTGCGTGGGGCCGCGGGGCGGATTGCTCCGAACGGATTTCCGCGATCGAATATGTTCGAGGCGATTCCGGCTGCAACCAAAAGCGAGCAGACGTAGCGATCCGTTAACCGGTTGAGTTTAATCGGGCTGGATGCAGGCAGCTTCCCGCCCGGCCGCGCCAGAAGAGGTGCGCGATGTCCCCCCGGCCAGGCCGGTCCAGCCGCGTTCCGATTTCGATGAAAGCGCGCTCCTAACGGCGCTTCCGATAGCGGCGGCGATCGTGGGTGTGACTTCCACTGGGGTGCTCAAGCTGATCGAGCGCAATCGCAAGTTCGACGAGGTTATCGCGCAGAGTGGCGATGCTGCAATGCAAGGCGGCGATTTTCGACAGTGCATGCATGTCCAGATCGCGCATTTGATGACGGCGTTTCTGGCTGACTTTACCGCGCCGAACGAACTCGACTTTTGCGACGGTGAGGGACTCGGCTCGCGCCATTTCCGGATCAAGCTTGCGCCGCTGCAACGCGACGAAGAGCGCGACCGGCCGCGCTGCCTGGTGTGCCTGGTGGACCGAACGGTCGAGGTTCAAGCCGAGCGCACATTGCGTTCGGAAATGCTTCGCGACAGTTTGACCGGGCTTCCCAACCGGCTGAGTTTCACCGAATCGCTTGAAGCTGCCGATCTCGGCGATCGCAGCCGAAGCCACCATGCGGTGCTTGTCGTCGATATGCGGCGGTTCAGCCGGATCAACGAGTCGATGGGCAGCATGGCCGGCGACGAACTGCTGATTACCTTTGCACGGCGGCTGATGTCGGCTTTGCGCACCGGAGACGTGCTGTCGCGCACCGGCGGCAATGAATTTGGAATCTTGGTCGGGTTGAAACGCGGGGTCGAGGATGCACTTGCAGCGGCCGAGCGCATTCAGGACATGATGACCACGCCGTTCAAACTGAGCGAGCTTGAAATCAGGGTCGAATGCGCAATCGGCGTCGCGTTGATGGACTCGGGCCAGGATCCCGAGGAATTGTTTCGTCATGCGCAATTCGCGGTCAAGCAGGCCAAGGCGGTCGGCAAGCCGCAGGTTTATGAGCCAAGGGAAGCCAGCGCGGCGCGGCGGCGCTTTTCGATCGAGACCGAATTGCGGCGCGCGCTCGACAAGGACCAGCTCAAGCTCTTCTATCAGCCGCTGATCAACCTCAAGAGCGGCGAGGTTGCCGGGTTCGAGGCGCTGGCGCGCTGGACCCACGAAGACCGCGGCGAGATTTCGCCGGTCGAATTCATTCCGGTGGCCGAAGAGAGCGGGCTGATCCTGACGCTAGGTCGCTGGGCGATGGACAAAGCCACGCAGACTCTTGCCGAGTGGGACCGCGCGGCGGGAGCGCCCTTGCCTGCCTATGTCGCGGTCAATTTGAGCGCGATCCAGATTGCGCGCGACGATATCGCCGATGTCGTCGAAAGCGCGCTCCGTTCGAGCGGGCTCGAAGGCAAAAGGCTCACACTCGAATTGACCGAAAGTTCGATCGTCCAGGATCCGGCGCGCGCGACGCGCGTGTTCGACGCGCTGAAGGCGCTCGACACGACGGTTGCGATGGACGATTTCGGAACCGGCTATTCGAGCCTCGCTTATCTTCAGCGCTTGCCGATCGACGTACTCAAGATCGATCGCAGTTTTGTCAGCGGAATGATGAGCGATCCCGACAGCATCGCGATCGTTCGCGCGGTACTCAGTCTCGCCGAGGCGCTCGGCATGTCGACGACCGCGGAGGGTGTCGAGACGGTTGAGCTGGCAACGACCCTCGCGGCACTTGGGTGCCGCAGCGGGCAGGGCTATTTCTTTGCAAAGCCGCTCGATCCCGATGCTGCCTTCGAATATCTGAAAGCGCGGCGACGATAGGGGGCGATTATCGCTCCTTTACGCTCTGGGACGAGGCCAGGACGCGAGCCACCAGAGCATCGAACGACGCACCGGCCGGGAAGCCCGAGGTGATCCAATTTTCTTCAATTTCGCGGAGCGTCTTTGCGACCCCCGGACCTTCGGTCACGCCGCGAGCGATCAGGTCTCCGCCGCCAATCGGCAGGCGTGGGAGCGGCCATTGTGCCGCCCCGGCTGCGTCGGCGGTTCGACCGGCCAGCAGCAAGCGATCGACCGCAGCTTCGGTGCCGATGCGGTAGGCGAGCGGTCGCGCGCCAGTGTCGAGGTTTGGATCGGATGCAAGCGCAAGCCACTTGCGGGCGCGCTTCGACAGCTTGAGCCGCGCCGCGATTCGAAGCGCAAGTGAAGGGTCGCGCGGAATCATTGCGGCAAGGCGGCGAAGCGGATCGGGCGCGGTGCCGACGGCACGCTCGGCGGCGGCAAGCGCTTCCACCGCTTCAGCAGCATTGGAGATCAGTTCGGGAAGCACGGGGGCGAGGATCGCGTGGCGCTGCATCAGCCCGACGGTCGGCGCGGGGTTCGGCAGGCCGAGCAGCTTGAACAGTTCGTCCGCGATTCGCTCGCGGCTCAGCGCCATCAGATCATTGGCGCGAACGGCGCAGGCTGCGAGCGCGTCGGCGTCGGGCTCGCCCTGGCCGAAGCGCGCATGAAAGCGGAAAAATCGCATGATCCGCAAATGATCCTCGGCGATCCGTTCGAGCGGCTTGCCGATGAAATGGACTCGGCGCTCGGCGATGTCGGCCTCGCCGCCGACATAGTCAAAGACCTCGCCGCTAAGTGGGTCGGCGTAGAGCGCGTTGATGGTGAAATCGCGCCGAGCCGCATCCTCGGCCCAGTCGTCGGTGAAGGCGACCGTGGCGCGACGGCCGTCTGGGGCAAGGTCTCGGCGAAGCGTTGTCACTTCGACCACGGTTCCCGATGACACTGCCGTGACCGTGCCATGGGCGATTCCGGTCGGGATGGCCTTGATTCCCTTGGCCTCGAGGCGCCGGACAACTTCGTCGGGCGGATGCGGGGTGGCGAGGTCGAGATCGTCGGCGGGAAGGCCGAGCAATGCGTCGCGCACTGCTCCGCCGACAAAGCGCGCGCCGCCATTGGCCGCGTCGAGCGCGTCGAGCAATCGCTCGATTCCGCCGCGGTTTCGCCAAGTCGCTGGGTCGACCCTCATGCGACCCGCCGCGACAGATTGACGAGCATCGCCGCGGTGGCTCCCCAGATGCGGCGGCCGTTCCAGTTGATCTGGTAATAGTGACGAAGCTGGCCCTCATAATGCATTTCGCGGCGTCCGTGATTGGCGGGGTCGAGGAGAAAGCCGAGCGGCACTTCGAACCAATCGGCGACTTCGGCAGGATTGGGCACCAGATCGAGGTCGGGTGGGACAAGGCCGACCACCGGGGTAACTCCGAAACCGGTGATCGTGCGGTAATGATCGGCCTGACCGATGATCTTCACTTGGGCCGGGTCGAGCGCCAATTCCTCCCATGCCTCGCGCAGTGCGGCGGCGGGCGCGTCTTCGCCTTCGTCAATCCGGCCCCCCGGGAAAGCGACCTGACCGCCGTGATCGCGCAAATCGTCGTTGCGCGTGGTGAGGATCAGCCCAGGCTCGGGGCGGTCGGTGATTGCCACAAGGACGGCGGCCTCGCGCATCGCATCGGTTGAGCCTTCGACGAGATCGCCGGCGAGCATTTCCGCATCACTGTTGAATTCGAGTGCGGCGGTGATCCGGTCAACCAGCATCACGCCGCATCGGAAGGGGATTGCGGCTGAAGCGCGAAGAATGCAGCGTTCGACCAGATCCCCGGCGGGTCATGGCCCTCGGCAATCGCGATCTCGGCAAGTTCATAATAAAGTGCGCGCGTAAGTTCGGCTTCGAGGCCGTGGCGAACCGCGACGCGAGGGGAAGGGCCGTCGCCGGTCTCAATGACCAGCAAAGGGTGATCGGGGCCGACGATCACCGCGTCGCCGCTGTCGAGTGCGAGTGCGATTCGGCGGGATTCTCCATCGCCTTCCATCGTCATGGTCAGCGCACGGAACGCGGTCGATTCGACGATGATCGACAGCTTCTCGACTGGGGTGACGAGGACGTGGCTTCCGTCGGGCTCGCGGCGAAGCACCGTCGAGAACAGGCGGACCATCGCTTCGCGGACGATCGGCTGGCCCTGATGATACCAGATGCCGTCGCGCGCGATGCGCATTTCGCTGTCGCCGCAATGCGCCGGGTGCCAGCGGTCGACCGGCGGGGTGGTGCGCTCGCCGATGCGTTTGGCAAGCTCATCGAGGCTGTGGCCGGCAAGGTCGATCGGGGGCTGTGTTTCGGGCATTGGTTGCAGCTTTAGGGCGCGCGCCGTTGCCAGCGCAAGCGATCCAGCTTGCGCCGGAGGGAATGCTTCGTCACTGGTTCCTCGCAATGACGAATCCTCTTCCTCGCACCGCAATCATTACCGGAGGTGGAAAGCGGGTCGGTGCGGCGATCAGCCGGGCGCTTCTCGACGATGGCTGGCGGGTGGTCGCGCACGTTCACGATGAGGGTGATACGGTTCCCGAGGGTGCGATGCGGGTGGTCGCCGATTTGGCCGGACCCGATTGCGCGGCGAAGATTTTCGATGCGACCGCGGGGCTCGGTCCGGTGGGTCTGCTGGTCAACAATGCCGCGCGCTTCATGTACGACGGATTTGGAGCGGCACGCGCGGATGAGTTCGACGCGCATATGGCGGTCAATGCGCGTGCTCCGATGATGCTGATCGACGAAATGGCGCGGCGGCATCACGGCGGGGCCGCGCTGGTCGTCAACATTACCGATGCCAAGCTCACCGCGCCAAACCCCGATTATCTAAGCTATACATTGTCGAAGTTTGCGCTGGCGGGTTTGACCGAAGTGGCGGCGCGCGCTCTTGCCGGACGCGGGATCAGGGTGGTGGCGATTGCGCCCGCGCAAATGCTGGCTTCGGGCGCGCAGAACGAGGTCGAGTTCGCGGCGAGCCATGCGCTCAATCCGTTGCAGCGCGGGGTCGAAATCAGCGACGTGGTCGGTACGATTCGATTTCTGATCGAGCAGCCCGCGATGACCGGCACGACATTGTTGATCGACGGCGGGCAGCAGCATCTGGCACTGCCGCGCGACGTTCAGTTTCTGGAGACCAAATGAGCGACGAAATTTCTCTGCACGGGATGGTGCCGGCAAGCATCAAAGTGCGCGAGCAGCGGATCCTGATCGATCGGCTCGAGGTGATGGCCGACATCGGTTTTCACGATTATGAGATCGGCACTCCGCAGCGTTTGCTGATCAGCGTCGAATTGTGGATCGACGATCATCGGCCGCCTGCCGATGACGATCCGGCGGTAGCCTGGGATTATGATTTCGTCGTTCAGCAAATTCGTGAGCTGGCGACGGAGCGGCGTTACAATTTGCAGGAAACATTGATCCACGCGATTTTCGAGCGAATCGCTTCGGCACGTGGAATCCGTGGGCTTAGAGTCACAAGCACCAAGCCCGACGTCTATCCCGATGCGCGCGGAGTCGGCGTAACAATCTCGTCTTTTATCGGCACCGCCCCTTAGGCGGACATCTTTCGTTACGAGAGTCGGTGCTCAGGCGGAACAAAAGCCATTGCGCCGCCTTTTGGCCTTAGTTAAGGAAGCGCACGCCGTGGATGATATGTTGATACATCGACGGCTTCACTGAAGCGGAATTGGCACTGTCGCGCGTGCCCTGACTGCCTGGAGCTAGTGCGAATGAGGAGATATTAGGCTTAATGTCCTATGCCAATCGCAAAGAGATGGGGTCCAACCGGACCGTCGCGATCATCATCGTCGCCCTTATCCACGTATTGCTCGGCTATGCGCTGGTCAGTGGGCTTGCCTATAATGTGGTCAAGCAGGCGGCCGAGGATCTAAAGACGTTCGACGTCGAAGACGAACCGCCGCCGCCCCCCGAGGAACCGCCGCCACCGCCCGAGGAGTCGACAGTCCCGCCCCCGCCGCAGGTTAGCGCACCGCCGCCGCTTGTTCGTACGATCGTCCAGCCGCCGCAGATCCAGACGACGCCGAACATCCAGCCGGTGATTATCACGCCGCGCGCGGATCCGATTCCGCCGCGTCCGCCCGCACCTCCACCGCCTGCGCCCCCGCGTATTTCGCAAGCCGCCCAGGCCAAGGGGAGTTTGACCTCATTGTTCTCGACTGACGATTATCCGCAGTCGGCGATCCGCAACGAGGAACAGGGCACTACCGCAGTGCGCCTGACCATTGGAACCGATGGACGCGTGTCGGGATGCGATATCTCGTCATCGTCGGGTTCTTCATCGCTCGATACCCAGACCTGTAGCGTAATCAGGCGTCGGGCGCGCTTTACCGCCGCCAAGGACCAGAATGGTAACCCGATCGAGGGTTCATTCAGCCAGCGAATCCGCTGGGAACTACCGAGCGACTGATCGTAAACACTGTTTTATAAACGAATTTATTGAGGAAAGTGAAGCTATGGCAATTCCCGCTCTGATGCTTGCGGCGGCCGCCGCTCCCGCTGCCGAAAGCCCCTATGGCCTGATGCAGGCGCTCGAAGAAGGTGGCGTGATTTCGTGGGCGACGTTCGTCATCCTGGTGATCATGTCGATCGGTACCTTCTACATATTGTTCACGAAGTTCCTGCAGCAGCAGAAGATCATCAACCAGGGCAAGAAGGTTCGCTCTAGCTTCTGGACTGCGCCCAATCTGCGCGATGCGTCGGGCAAGCTCGACAAGAAGAGCGCCTATCGCTCGATCGTCGAGGATGCGCTGGTTGCGCAAGACCAGCATAGCCAGCTAACCGATCCGGTCGATCAGCATGAGTGGGTCGCAGGCAGCCTGTCGCGCGCGCAGGGAAGCATCAGCAATCGCCTTGGCGAAGGACTCGCCTTCCTCGCGACGGTTGGTTCGACTGCTCCGTTCATCGGCCTGTTCGGCACCGTCGTCGGCATCTATCGCGCACTGATCAAGATCGGTGCATCGGGTGATGCATCGATCTCAACCGTTGCCGGTCCGGTCGGTGAGGCGCTGATCATGACCGCGCTTGGCCTGATCGTCGCTGTCCCTGCCGTGCTCGCCTACAACTGGCTGATCCGTCGTAACAAGACGATCACGGAAGATCTTTCGGCATTCACTAATGACGTTCACGGCTATCTGGCCTCGAACGGGGCAGTGAAGCCGGCGATGGTTACACCGGTGGCACAGACCAAGACCGGTGCCGCGCCGACCCAGCGTGGTTCGGAGCCGCTCCGTGCCGGAATGACTTCGACCGGTGCCCAGGCACAGCCGACGACGACCAACACGCCGCGTTAAGCAGCCAAGCCCCGGGCCGGCCGACGCCGGCCCGGAGTGACCTTACGACGTTAAAGGAACAGCTTCCATGGCCATGAAAATTGGCTCCGCCGACGGAGACGAAGACGTCCCGATGTCGGACATCAATACCACGCCGCTGGTCGACATCATGCTGGTTCTCCTGATCATCTTTCTGATCACCGTCCCGGTTGTTTTGCAGGCGGTTCCGGTGGAGCTTCCGGCCGTTCAATACGAAGCCACCGAGACCAAACCTGAAAACGTCAATTTGTCGGTCAAGGGTGGCCCCGGTGGGACGTGCGAAGTCTATTGGAACCTGACCCCGGTGACCAACGAGGACTTGCTCGAACGTGCGGTCAAAAAACTTGAGGACGAGGTCGCCAAGGTCGGCGGTGTCGACAAGGTTACCGAGGAAAATATGCCTGAAGTGCATATCCGAGGTGACGTAGACACTCCGTATAAATGCATTGGCGGGACGGTCTTCACCATGCAGCGCGCGGGTTTCGCGCGCGTTGGCTTCATCTCGATGCCGCCCGCGGGCAGCACCGTTAAGCGCCTTTAGGAGCCTCGTTCCATGGCAATGCAAACCACGACCGCGAACATCGATGCGGAGCCGATGCTGGAAATGAACATGACGCCGTTGATCGACGTCCTGCTCGTCCTTATCATCATGTTCATCATCACCATCCCGCCGCAGACCCATGCGGTGAAGCTCGACTTGCCGCAGAATGATCCGAACCAAGTCCCGCCGCTGGTGGACCCGGTCAAGAATAAGATCGTAATTACCCAGCCGGGGGCGATCCTGTGGAATGGCGCGCCGGTCAACATGGTGCAGTTGCGGCAGTTCCTTGACGTCACGCAGCAGATGGACCCGGTCCCCGAGCTTCATCTCCAGCCCGAGCCGGAAGCGCGCTACGCGACGGTCGACGAAGTACTCGCAGTCACCAAGGAGGCCCAGGTCTCCAAGATGGGCTTTGTGGGCAACGAAGCCTATATGACAGCCTTCTAAAGCGGCTACACTGCGACGAATTAGGGCGGCCCCGCGCGGGCCGCCCTTTTTCGTTCTACCTCAGGCTTGGACCTGCGCTAGGCAGGCTTGAAGGTCAGTGCGAGCCCGTTGATGCAATGGCGCTTGCCGGTAGGCTTCGGTCCGTCGTCGAAAATATGGCCAAGGTGTCCGCCGCAGCGGCGGCAGATTTCCTCGACACGTTCCATCCCGAACATCCGGTCGCTCTTGGTGCGGATGGCGTTGGGCAAGGCAGTGTAGAAACTCGGCCAGCCAGTGCCGCTGTCATATTTGGTTGCCGAGGAAAACAATGGCAGGGCACAGCCCGCGCAGAAGAAGGTCCCGCGTCGCTTTTCCTTGTTGAGCGGACTTGTATACGCCCGCTCGGTCCCCGCTTCGCGAAGAATGCGATAACGATCCGCGCCGAGGCGCCTGCGCCACTCGGCGGGCGTGCGGTTCACTTCGAACGGGGCCGCGGCGAATGATTGACCGCCGGACAGCGCCATGACCGTTGCAATCGTTCCAAGCGCTCCTGCACCAAGCAGGCCGCGACGGTCCAAATTCCGAGTGAGCATAAAAGACTCCTTGTTAGGCAAGGAGATACGGCCGGGCGCCTGAATGGATGCGATACGTCAGTCCTCGCTCGACTGGCCGGCGAGCGTTCGCATCGAGGCGAGCAACGGGTGCCTGGCGAACTGCTAGGCACCCGCCAATCTTATTGCCTAGTCGCCGTATAGCGCGAGCTGCCCGTCCGGATCTTATCCTCGCTAAGGATGCTCATCTTGCCGTCTTCGCCGATGGTCATCGTATTGACCGAGCGGACCTTCCCGTCGCGCTTGAAGGTTTCCCGGAATATGTTGGGAGCGACCCGTTCGACCGAGACGATCGTGCCGCCGATATCGCCCTTGATCGGCGTATCGCTGCCGTCGAGCTTGGCCGCATAGCTCTGGCCCGCCCCATTCATGTTCAACGTCTCGCCGTCGAGCCGGAATGTCACCTTCAATCCCTCGTCCGAAACGCTGTCAATTTTCGCGGTTTTCCATGAACCCGAAATGGCATGCGCTCCGGCGGGCGCCGACTCGACCCGGGTCTCGGTGGCCTTGCTGAGTATCGGCGTGGTTCCGGGCGTCGAGGAATCGCTCGCGTTGACCGTCATCGACTTGCCATCGGCCGCCACCGTACGGGTGGTTTCCCCGACAATTCGGTCGCCTTTCTTGCGCACCGTCATGACCGTCTTATCGTCGACCGTCTTGACCGAAATGCTGTCATAATAAGGACGGTCAGGGACGGCATGGAAGGCGCCATCGGCGGCGACGGTCAGCGGTGGCTCACACGTGCTGCACGAATAGGTGCCGTCTTTGAGCAGCAGGCTATAAGGTTTTTCCTCAATTTGTGCGGAGGCCAGATCCACTTTCCATGTGCCGTCGATCGACGTCGCGGCGGCGGACTGGTTCATCTCTCCCGCCGAATCATTGCCCGGAGCGTCTTGCCGGTTACATCCGGCGACAATTAGCAGCATCGCGCTGCTCAGCATCAATACCGTTCGTGTCATTCGATCCCCCTGTGTTGACCGCTTCAGCGGTTTTCGCGTGGGACCGTGCGCTGATGGAACGAGACGCTGTGACCCCGACCCTCCAGACAAACATGGAATATGGTCGGCATCAATCTTCGTTAACCATGAAAGGTATAATAGAGATTTACCTGCGCGGCGAATGGTTCGTCGGCCTGCGGAAGAATCAGGCGGCCAGCCCGTTGAACTGGAGCCGCGCCAGTCGCGAGTAGAGCCCGTCCTGAGCGGCAAGACTTGCGTGCGTGCCTTCCTCTACGATGCGGCCATGATCCATGACCACGATGCGGTCGGCGGCGCGGACGGTGGCGAGGCGGTGGGCGATGACGATCGTCGTCCGCGTTGCCATCAGCCGCTCGAGCGCGTCCTGAACAGCAGCCTCGCTTTCGGAATCGAGCGCCGAGGTCGCTTCATCGAGCAACAGCAAGGGCGCGTCGCGGCGGAGCAAGGCGCGCGCGATCGCGATCCGCTGACGCTGTCCGCCCGACAGGCGCGCGCCGCCCTCGCCCATGAAGGTATCGAGACCCTGCGGAAGTTCGCGCAGGAAGCGTTCGGCATTGGCATCGCGCGCGGCGGTCCAGATCTCGTCCTCGCTCGCGTCCCAATTTCCATAGCGAAGATTGTCGCGGGCGGAGGAGGCGAACAGGACGACTTCCTGCGGAACCATCGCGATCCGCTCGCGGATATCGGCAGGGTCGGCGGCGGTCAAATCGACTCCGTCGAGCAGCACGCGGCCATTTTGCGAATCGTAGAAACGCTGGGCGAGCTGGAACAAGGTCGTCTTGCCCGCGCCTGAGGGGCCGACCACGGCGAGCCGCTCATTGGGGCGCATTTCCAGTGTGAAATGCTCAAGCGCGCTGACTTCGGGGCGGGTCGGATAACGGAAGGTGACGTCGTCGAAGATCAGCCGGCCCTCGGCGGGAAGCGGGAGCCGCACCGGACTGGCGGGAGGGCGAATTTCCGGCTCGGCGGTGAGCAATTGGTTGAGGCGGTCGGACGCTCCGGCAGCGCGGAGGAGGTCGCCATAGACTTCGCTCAATGCTCCGAACGCTCCCGCGAGCAAGGCGCCGTAGAGGACGAATGCGGCAATCGTCCCGCCGCTCATCCGGCCCGCCGCGACGTCAATCGCCCCCTGCCAGATGACAAGTGTGATTGCGCCGAAGATCAGGGCGATGACGATCGCAGTCATTAGCGCGCGGACGAGGATGCGCTTCTTGGCGGTCGCGAAGACGGTTTCGGTGGCAAGAGTGAAGCGTTCGGCCTCGCGCCCCTGCTGGTTGAAGGCCTGAACGATCTTCATCGCACCGAGCACCTCGCCGGTGACGGTGCCGACATCGGCGATGCGGTCCTGACTGGTGGTCGAGATAGCGCGCACGCGGCGGCCGAGGATGGTGATCGGTATAACCACGAACGGGATACCGAGCAGCATCAAGGCGGCAAGCTTTGGGGCAAGCACGAACAGGATGATCGCACAGGCGATGCCCATGACCAAATTGCGAAGCGCGACCGACATGGTGGTGCCGACGACCTGTTCGATGATGGTCGTGTCGACCGTCAGGCGGCTGGTAATCTCGGCCGGGCGATTTTCCTCGAAAAAGCCGGGCGGAAGGCGCAGCAGGTTGCGGTGGACCGCGAGGCGGATGTCGGCGACGACGCGCTCGCCGATCCATGAGACGAAGTAGAAGCGGACCGCGGTGGCCAGCGCCATGACGATGACCAGGACGAGTAGATATTGGAACCAGCGGGCAATGTCGCCGCCGCCCGAAAAACCGCGGTCGATGATGAGCTTGAAGGCGTAAGGGACGCCCGATGTCGCGGCTGCGGCAATGAGCAGTGCCGCTCCGGCCGCGGCAAGCTGTGCCGGGTAGCGGCGGGCGTGGGCCCAGACCATCGTCAGGCTCGCCGTGTTCTTGGATCGCGGTCGGTCGGGGAGGGTGGCCATTGGCCGCCTCCTAGCAGTGTGGTCACTCCGCCTCAATTGCCGCGACCCAGAAGGTTGCAGTGCAGCAATTGGGCTTGCGGGTAACGCCGATCGGCCCCAAGTGGGGATTCAGGCCACAATCCACGGAGACCGAATGCTTTACGACGCCTATGAAGTGCAGCGCTCGCTGCTCGCCTCGGCGAGCCGCCTTGCGGGGATGGGCGCGGGCTGGCTCAACAATCCGGCCAATCCGTTCCGCTATTCGTCGATGGGGCCGGTGGTCGCTGCCGGGCTCGACGTGTTTGCGCACGCCTCGGCGCCACGCGGAAAACCCGAGTTCGGGTTTGAGACGGTCAAGGTCGGCAAGCGCGAGGTCGCGGTCGACGAGGACATCATGGTGCGCAAGCCGTTCGGGCAACTCAAGCGGTTCCGCAAAGTGGGAGTCGAGGGTCAGCAGCCGTTGCTGATCGTCGCGCCGATGTCGGGACATTATGCGACCTTGCTTCGCGGGACGGTCGAGCGGTTGCTGCCGAAGCAGGACCTATTCATCACCGATTGGCGCGACGCCAAGCAGGTGCCGCTCGAGGACGGCAGGTTCGACCTCGACGATTATGTCGATTATCTGATCGAGTTTTGCGCGGCGATTCATGCCGAAACCGGCAAGCGGCCGCACATGCTTGCGGTATGCCAGCCGTCGGTCCCCGCCTTTGCAGCAGTCGCGCTGATGAACGCCGACAAGCATGTCGCGCGGCCTCGGTCGCTGACGATGATGGGCGGGCCGGTCGATACGCGCGAGGCGCCGACCGGGGTCAATTCGCTTGCGACCGAGCGGCCGCACAGCTGGTTCCAACAGAATGCGATTGCGACCGTGCCGATGCAATTCGCTGGCGGTGGGCGGAAGGTCTATCCGGGGTTTCTGCAGCTTGCCGGGTTCATGACGATGAATCTGGGCGATCATCTGACCAGCCATTGGGAGCTGTTCCGGCACCTTGTCGAAGGCGATGAGGAAAGCGCCGACGCGACCCGCGACTTCTATGAGGAATATCGATCGGTGTGCGACATGACTGCCGAATTCTATCTGCAGACGGTCGACGTCGTATTCCAGCGCCATCTGCTGCCCAAGGGCGAATATATGCATCGCGGCAAAAGGGTAGATCCGGCGGCGATTAAGGATACGGCGCTACTCGCGATCGAAGGGGAACGCGACGATATTTCAGGGATCGGCCAGACCAAGGCGGCGCTGACGCTCGCGACCAAGCTTGCGGCGGGCAAGAAGCAATATCTGACGGCCAAGGACGTAGGGCATTACGGGATTTTCAATGGCCGCAAATGGCGCGAGAAGATCGCACCGGTGGTCGAAAGGTTTATCGCCGCAAACGCCTAGCCGGCGGCGCGCTCAATCGCTGCCTCTACCATGTTGCGCCACACCTCGGTATCGCCTGCTGCTGCCATCGCCTCGTCGGGCTCCCGCAATGTATGAAGCACCGCCAGCGCTTGTTCGAGATGCTCACTCCAAGCGAGGTCAACCTTGTCGCCCGCTGACGGGTCGCTGCCTTCCGCGTTTGAGCTAAGCGCGGCGCCGGCGAGGACTCGGGCTATCCGCTCGACAAGCGGGGTCACGGATTCGGGCATGGATGGTCTCCTGTTAGAAGGCTCAACCCGCCTGTCTGCGCTTCGGTTCAATTAAGCGGCGCACAAATTGCCGGGCGGCGAATACCAGCCATAGCGAGAGCAGCACGAGGATCAGTGCGATCAAAGCGGCGGCGATCGGATTTGCGATGGCGAGCGCGAGCAGGCCACCGGTAGCGACGTCCTCTGCCGTCGAGACGATCACGTTCGAGAAGGGCTCGGGACTGGCGTTAACGAGGGTCCGCGCGCCCGCCTTTCCGGCATGAGCGATCAGCGCCGCACCTCCGCCCAGAAGGAAACTCGCGACTTGCCAGGTCGGGTCGCCGGCGTCGATCACGGCGGCCGAGAGCAAGGCCCCGCCGATCGGGCGGATGAAGCTGTGCACCGCGTCCCACGCGCTATCGACCCAGGCGATCTTGTCGGCGAAGAATTCGGCAAAGGTTCCGACCGTCGCCGCGGCGAGCACCCAATTATTGGCGAGGACGTCGAGCGCTTGAAGCTGTTCCGGAAGCCCGATCCAGCCGAACTTCATCCCCAGCCCGGTGACCAACGTAACCAGATAAAGCCGCCAGCCCGCGAGCAGGCTGACCGAGGAGGCGAGGGCGACAAGTTCAACGGCATCCATGACTCTTCCCCTTTACGCCGGCCAGCCTAGCCCGCCGCGGCGAAAAGGAAAGCGCGTCAAAGGACTTCGAACAGGCCAGCAGCGCCCATCCCTCCGCCGACGCACATCGTCACGACGACATATTTTGCGTCGCGGCGCTTGCCTTCGATCAGGGCGTGACCGGTGAGGCGGGCGCCCGACATTCCGTAGGGGTGGCCGACGCTGATCGCGCCGCCGTTGACGTTGAGCAGCTCGTCGGGGATGCCGAGCTTGTCCTGGCAGTAAAGCACCTGCACCGCGAACGCCTCGTTCAATTCCCACAGGCCGATGTCCTCGACGCCCAGACCGAACCGCTCGAGCAGGCGGGGGACCGCATAGACCGGGCCGATGCCCATTTCGTCGGGCTCGGTCCCGGCGACCGCCATTCCAAGATAGCGGCCGAGCGGCTCGAGTCCGCGCTTCTCGGCCAAGGCAGCGTCCATCAACACGCTTGCCGAGGCGCCGTCCGAAAGCTGGCTGGCGTTGCCTGCGGTAATCGTCATTCCTTCGCCGCGCACCGGCTGAAGCGATGACAGGCCCTCGAGCGTGGTTTCGGGGCGATTGCCCTCATCCTGGTCGAGCGCGACGTCGTGCATCGAGATTTCGCCGCTGGCCTTATCCTTCACGCCCATCTTGGCGGACACCGGGACGATCTCCGCAGCGAAGCGCCCTTCGGCCTGAGCCGCCGCGGTACGTTGCTGCGAGCGAAGCGCATAAGCGTCGGTGCGGTCGCGGCCGATGCCGTAGCGCCTGGCGACCATTTCGGCAGTGTCGATCATCGGCATGTAGACGTCGCGGTGCATCGCGATCAGCTCCATGTCCGCGCCAAGCCGCATCTCGGGGGTCTGGACCATCGAGATGCTTTCGACCCCGCCCGCGACGCAGACGTCCATCCGGTCGACGATGATCTGCTTGGCAGCAGTGGCGATGGCCATCAGTCCCGAAGCGCATTGGCGGTCGATCGACTGGCCGGCGACGGTGACGGGAAGCCCGGCGCGGAGTGCTGCGGTTCGGCCGATGGTCGCCTGAACCCCCTGCTGAAGCGCCGCGCCCATGACCACATCGTCGACTTCGTCGGGAGCGACCCCGGCGCGTTCGACCGCGGCGCGGATCGCGTGGGCGGCAAGTGTCGGCGAAGGGGTGGCGTTGAACGCGCCCTTGTAGGCGCGACCGATCGGAGTGCGCGCGGTTGAGACGATGACGGCGTCGCGGACGGACATTATTTCTCTCCTAGATAAAAATCAGGCCAAGCCATTGCGCGGTCAGCGCGGGCTTGGGTTCATCTTCGATCTCGACCGTCACGCTGTGGCGGAGGAGCAATTGGCCAGGTGCCTTTTCATCGGCGCTGTCCAAGGTGAAATGGCCGCGCACGCGCTTGCCCGCGCGCACCGGGGCAATGAAACGCACCCGGTCGAGCCCATAATTGACCGCCATTTTCGTGGTGTCGGGAAGCTGCATGACGTCCGCCGCCATCCGGCTCAACAGCGACAAGGACAGGAAGCCGTGAGCGATGGTCCCCCCGAACGGCGTCTGGGCTGCGGCTTGCGGGTCGACGTGGATGAACTGGCGGTCCTCGGTCGCACCCGCGAAGGAGTCGATGCGGTCCTGCGTCACCTCGATCCAGTCGGACATTCCGATGCAAGTGCCTATGGCGGCGCGGATTTCGGCAAGGGTTGCGACGGGCATGTGCATTTGTCCTAGGCCTGCCAATTCCTGCCTGACAAGCCCCGCGAAAGCGACGCTACGGAAGCTTAGGCAGCAGGAGTTGCGGCAGGAGCCGGGGAGCCTGGGTTGGCGAAGTCGATGCCGTGGTCGGCGAAGATACGGACCAGCGCGATGATGATTGCGGACTTATGCGCGGCGAGCTTGTCGGGCTCGTTCGTGCGGTCGTCGTAGACCAGTTCGACGTCGATTGAATTGGCGCTGAAGCGGACTGCTCCGCAGCGGACGATGCGGCAGCCCTTGTGCGGGACGATTGCCGGTGCCGCGATTTCGGGAAGCGCCTCGATCAGTTCGGGCGGAGTTCCATAGGCCAAAGCAAAAGGCAGGAAGACCCGCCGCGATTTGGCCTCCGCGAGATTGTGCAGCTCCTGCTCGAGCAATTTGGTGTTGGCCATGACGACCTGCTCGCCAGTGACGCTGCGCAGGCGGGTCGTCTTGAGGCCGATGCGCTCGACCGTGCCGGTGGTGGTGCCATAGCGGACCAAGTCGCCGCGCCGGAAGGGACGGTCGAAGACGATTGCGAGCGCTGCGAACAGATCGGAAAAAATGCCCTGCGCGGCGAGGCCGATGGCAATGCCGCCGATGCCGAGACCGGCGACCAGCGCGGTGACATTGACCCCGAGATTGTCGAGGATCACGACGATCGCGATTGCGAACAATGCGACGCTGACCAGCACCCGAATCAAGGACAAGGCATTTCCGAGCGCCGAGCCCCCATCGTCGCCGGTGACGCGATGCGAAATGATCCCGAGGATGATCTCGCGCCCCCAAATCGCGGCCTGGAAGGCGGCGGCGATGACGAAGGCAATTTCGGAGAGGCGGGCGACCTCCTCGGGCATTGGGGCGTAGCTGCAGACGATTGCGAGCGCGGCCGCGACCATGAAGGTGAAGCCGGTCTTGGCGAACACGCGCGCGATCAGTCCGCGCCAGCCGTGGCAATCGGGATCGGAGGCGAGCATCCGCCGGCCGAAGCTTCGCAGCATCAGCATCAGCGCAACCAGACCCAGTGCGACGAGCGCGCCGATCGCAAGGCTGTCGCCGTGACGGTTTACCCAATCAAGGGGGGCGCTGAAATCGAGCGGGGCAGGGCGGTTCATCGGCGGCTTGTGGCCGCAGAATCGCCTTGGTTCAAGCCGCCCGCACCTTGCGTGAGCGCTTCGGCTTTTTCTTGAGGAAGGCCAGGAACGCGGTCTCGGCCGAGGACAGGCGACGCCGCGCGCGCGGGCGGGTCATTCCGCCGATCGGATCTTCGGGGCGATCCTTGAGCGCGTCGATCAGGCATGGGTGGACATAGGATTTGCGGCTCATCGTGACCGTATTGCCGAGCGCTTCGGCGACCGGCTCGATCATTGTCTTGAGGCTGATCTTTTTTTCGCCGGCTTCGAGCAATTGTTCGAACGCGATCACGCTCGCGCCCCAGGTGCGGAAATGCTTGGCGGTGAAATCGCCACCTGAGGCCTCGCGGATATAGGCGTTGACGTCGGCCGAGGTGATTGGCTTTGGTTCGCCATCTTCCAGATATTGGAACAGCATCTGGCCCGGCAGTTCCTGGCATTTGGCGACGATGCGCTTCAGGCTGGCGTCGGTGATCGCGGCTTCGTGGACGATGCCGTGCTTGCCGGTGTAGCGCATCCGCATCCGGCCATTCTTGCGGCTGACGTGGCGCGAGCGCAGCGTCGACAGGCCGAAGCTCTTGTTCGCACGCGCATATTGTTCGTTGCCGATGCGCATATATTCGGTGTCGAGCAGGCGAACAACCGCGGCGACGACGCTGTCGCGGTCATGCTTGCGCCGCCGCAAATCCGCTTCGACGCGGCGGCGCAGCTTTGGCAGTGCCTCACCGAACTCGCGGCAGCCGTCATATTTGGAGGCGTCCTGGCGAGCGCGATAATCGGCATGATAACGATATTGCTTGCGCCCGCGGGCGTCCTTGCCGGTCGCCTGAATATGGCCGTTCGCGTCCTTGCAGAACCAGGCGTCGCTATAAGCTGGTGGCAAAGCGAGCGCGTTTAGCCGGTCGATCTCCTCGCGGTCGGCGATCCGCTGGTCGTCGTCAAAATAAGCCCAGCCGCTGCCCTTTTTCTGGCGCGTGTAGCCGGGTTCGCAATCGGTGCTATGGCGCAGCATATCGTCAAATGCCTCTTGAGGTTTCAGACTAGAAGCGCGAGCGGGCGCGGCGGTTCCGTGACGCGGCTAGTCAGGGGAATTTATGCCGGCCATTGCTCAAGCGAAAATCCTGATAATGGCGACCAATCGGTTCGAGGAGAGCGAATTGTTCGGGCCGCTCGAGCGATTGTCGGCGCTTGGCGCCACGGTCAAACTGGCGGCGCTCGATCGCGCGGAGATCATGGGCACGGTTCACGACGAACCGGGGAGGCGGATTACGCCTGACCTGACAATCGGCGAGGCGAAATGTGCAGACTTCGACGCACTGCTGTTGCCGGGCGGGGTCGTAAATCCCGACCGTTTGCGGACCGACGGACAAGCGGTCGCGCTGATCCGGGCCTTTGTCGCGGCGGGCAAGCCGGTCGCTGCGATCTGTCATGCGCCGTGGCTGTTGGTCGAGGCCGACGTACTTCGCGGCAAGCGCGCGACGAGCTGGCCGTCGATCCGCACCGACCTTGCCAACGCCGGCGCCGAAGTGGTCGACGAAGCGGCAGTGACCGACGGCAACATCATCACGAGCCGCAGTCCCGATGATTTGCCCGCCTTCACCGACGCGCTGATCGCCGTCATCGTCGCGCGAGGTTAAGCGAGATTTCACTTATTGGCGCCATGTTGGCCCGATGAAGATTGAACGCAGGAACAATGCGGCCGAGTCCGCAATGGAGATCGTGGCAGCGTTGTGCCTTGGCGGCGCAGTGACGATCGCCGTGATTCATTTGGCCCCGTTCGCGGGCGCCCTGCTCGCGGTTGCGGCATCCGTTGGGGGATTTGCAGCGGGCGTGGCCGGTCTTGCATTGCTCAAATCGGTGGACTCGTTCCGGCTTTCGATGCCCTCATTCGATCCCGTGGATTTCGTCGCAATCGAACCCGAAGAGTTGCTACTCGACCAGCCGATCGAGCCGCAGAAAGCCGAGTCACGGGTCGTGCGCCTGTTCGCTCCCGAGCCCGGCGAACTGGTCACGCGTATCGACGAATATCTCGATGCCGGGCTCGGCGTTTCGCGGCGTACGGCCGCCGATGCGCGTCCCGATGCCAGCGCTGCGCTCCACGAAGCGCTGGCCGAGATTCGCCGCTCGCTCGCCTGATCATTCGGCGATCGTCAGCGCTTCGATGTTGAGCGTGACCGATCCGTCGGCGCTTGTCACCGGGCGGCCATCGAGCGCGATGTCGGCGACAATCTGACCGGGAATATTCCACTCGACGTCCTCGAGCCGATCGCCGAGGCGCTCCACCAGCGAAGAGGCTTCGCGTGGCGGAAGGCGAAGGCTGATTTCATGACGCTCCCCAATGAATGTAAGCGACTGCCAATCAACCGAACGGAAATCTGTCAGTAAAATCCTATCACGATCGATTCCGGCGCGCGCGAGTAGCGACCTCAGTAAGCCAGCTGCGGCGGCAGACAAAGCCGGGCGCATCATTGTTCGGCACTCAAATAGGATCGCACCCGCTTAACGGTCGAGACTCTCGGTTCGCGACCGTTTCTGAGGTCGAAAACAAAGCGCGGATCATTCATGACTTCGCGACCGAAGCGCGCGGCCGGGACCTTGGCCGCGCTTAGAAACTTCTCAACTTCTCTGAGTAGATGCACTGGAAACCTCGCAATGTGGCGCGACTCGGCAATTGATCCATTCCAATGCATTTCCTACTTGTCTGGCGATATTATACTTGACATACCCAACTAAACGGCTAGGGTTGGTGGATGGCAAGCAAACTCTCCGCTCCGCACTTCCACAACGAGGAAGCCGCTTTCGCATTCGTCGAAGCTCGCGTTTGGCCGGAAGGTCCGACCTGCCCGCATTGTGGTGGCGTCGAGCGCATCAGCAAGATGCAGGGCAAGTCGACCCGCCTTGGCCTTTACAAGTGCTATCAGTGCCGCAAGCCGTTCACTGTCCGCATTGGCACCATCTTTGAAGCCAGCCACGTTCCGCTCCATATCTGGCTCCAAGCCATGTATCTGATCGCGGGCAGCAAGAAGGGCATCAGCTCCAATCAGCTTCACCGCACCCTAGGAGTCACCCTCAAGACCGCTTGGTTCATGTCACACCGCATCCGTGAGGCAATGCGTTCTGGCGATCTTGCCCCGTTCGGTTCCAACGGTGGCGCTGTCGAGGTTGACGAAACCTACATCGGCAAGCGCAAGGGCTTCGGCAATCCGAAGGGCGGCCACGCGCACAAGATGGCAGTGCTCGCGCTGGTCGATCGTGACACCGGCAAGTGCCGCATGTTCAACGTCGAGAACGGCTCGGGCAAACTCATTCAGCCGATCGTGCTCAACAATCTCGCTCGCGAAGCCCGCCTGATGACCGACGAAGCGACCATGTATCGCAGCATCGGGCGCGAGTTTGCAGAGCACAGCGCCGTGAAGCATCAGAACAAAGAGTACGTGCGCGGCGATGTCACCACGAACACCGTTGAGGGTGCGTTTTCGATCTTCAAGCGTGGTATGAAGGGCGTCTATCAGCACTGTGCCGAGAAGCACTTGCACCGTTATCTCGCCGAGTTTGAGTTTCGCTACAGCAACCGCGTCGCCCTCGGTCAGAATGACACAGATCGCGCTGACACTATGCTTCGTGGTATCGTCGGCAAGCGACTGACCTATCAACAATCTTTTGCGAGGGCCTGATGCCGAAGAAGGCGAATCCGGAGACACAGAAAGAACAGAGCGAACGATTCAAAAGGGACGCTCAAAGGCTCGTGGACGCTGGCGAACTCAGTCCTACCGACGCGGAAAAGGCGTTAGACGCCCTCGTAAAAAGGGCGGTCAACAAGCCAAGCCCTTGATTCTGAATCGTTTTTAAGCGCTTGAAAAACCGAGTGGATTCAATTATATACTTGTGTAATCCGATGCTTAGGCGGTCGGTAACAGATGGTACACTAATCCATCGAACGGGGCGAAAGCCCCGTTTTTGTTATGGGAGCCACTTCATTCCGTAACCAGTTATTTTGCCAGTGCTTGAGCGGTCATATTTTGACGCGAGCAGCAAATCCTTCACTCCCCCATAGAACGTGCCCAATGTGACTTCGTGGCCCATCCTTTCCCGAAATATCATGTGGCTTGGATGGGCCAAAAGATCGGCAAGTTGAAGGCCGGCGATGTTATTTTTTTTGTATCGGAATTTAAGATTGGCTGATGGGACGCGATCTCGAATCCGCGCCTGCGGAACGTAGTAAGTCCCGTCGCCTCTGACCCTCATATATGCAGCCTGAAGTCGCTCGTCTTTCTTCCCGAGCCGCCCTTCCGGCATAACGTCTCCGATCGTGTTATGGCGTTCTAGAAACTGCACATATTTTTCCACCAGAACCTCCATCAAATAATGGTATGGTTCCTTATTCACCCAGGCCAGCTTCCGAAGCATGGCCTTTTTGTCAATCAGCGCCGAGATAACGCGATACTCGCAGTCGGCCATTGCGCCCATAGTGTGAACGTCAAAGCGAGCACGTAGGGCAGGATCGCGGAGACAACCAAACGGCCCATTCTCTTTCATTATCTTTTTGCGATGAAGAATGATTGGATCGTCCGGATCGTGATCGAAAATATCGGCCTTTAAGGCATCCAGTCGAGGCGTAAGGTTGTCCCGCGCCTCTATAATCCGCATCGCTACGCCAGTTAGGCTCAAGTAGCGCTCGTTGTCCGCCTCAACGGATCCAACGTCATCAGTTCCTACTTCATCTACATATAGGCGGTACATCCACGCCTTATGACAGGACAAATTGTGTTAGTTGAGTCAAAGTCTTATTTGACCGATTTCGACTTGCTGCTCTTTTTGACCCATTCCTCTGACGCCGTTTGTGCTTCCGCGTCGTGGCCAGACTGAATCAAGGGTGCGATTTCTTCCATGATGCGAAGCGCCGCCTCAAGGTCAAGGCGCACGTCCTTGCATGGCGCGGGCCATACGATACCTTTGTCCTTGGTGAGAGTTAGCATCAGCGCCTTTACCGGATGATAGGCCTTCTCGACACCTCTGACCGTGTCATCGGATCGCTGTTCTGAGCGGGCTTGCCTAATCACTCTCTTAATTTGCAGGCCCAGATCGTAACTCACATCACTATCGGGTCGCTTTTGAACAACGATTGGCAACTCAGACATTTTAGTGGGTGCTCGGTCTCTTACTAAGAGTGCCACTAAGCTGACCGTGAGCAGTGGCATGACCAACAGGAGATATTGGAATGCTCTCATCGGGTCGATGTTGATTGCCGTTGGCCGCGCTAGCCAAAGAAGAGACACCACAACAAAAACCGCTGCAACAAACCACAGATTGCGCGCCTTGGTGCCGCTAAGAGAATAAGCAGTCACTGCCGTTCCTCCAGCGAAGAACAGCAAACCCGTGAATACTGCGAGTGAATCCCCCGTCGGCATGGGGTCGTCATATCACCGCCCCCCGACTCCGCAAGTGGGTATGGGAAGTATAACAACGCCACTTGTCTAGGCATTTCCCTATGATATGGGCTTTTGATGTCTGATGACGCGCGTGCCACGCTGCAGAGGCTTTGCTCGGACCGCGGCGAAAGCCTGGCGGCGCTGTCGCGCTTGCTTGGCCGGAACAATGCCTACCTTCAGCAATATCTGCGAAAGGGGACTCCGCGGCGCCTCCCCGAGAATGATCGGCGGACTCTCGCGCGCTATTTCTCGGTACCCGAATCGACCCTCGGCGGGATGCCGTCGGATCCGCTTCTCGAAACCGGGAGCCTGGTGCCGGTCAAGCGAAGCGCGGCGCGTGCCTCGGCCGGGCCGGGGGCGGTCGCCGATGATCAAGGCGCGCGGCCCTATTTCGCGTTCGATCCGGCCTGGCTGTGTGCCTTGACCCCAGCCCCGGCGGCCAAATTGTCGGTGATCCGGGTTGAAGGCGATTCAATGTCGCCGACGCTCAACGACGGCGACGACATATTGGTCGATCTGGCGGACGGACCCGAGCGCTTGCGCGACGGCATCTATGTCCTTCGCGTTGACGAATCCTTGCTGGTCAAACGGCTCGCGATCCATCCGTTCGGACGACGGATGACGGTGCAGTCGGACAATCCGGCTTATCCCGACTGGCCCGATCGGGAGCTGACCGACATTATCATCATCGGCCGGGTGATCTGGGCTGGACGGAAGATTTCGTGATGGAGATCCGGCGTCTGCGTGAATTCGACCTAGCCGAACTCAAGGCAATGAATCGGCTTTTCGCCGAGGTGTTCGATGAGCCGGAAATCTATTTGCCCGGGCCGCCGGACGCCTACCTTGAAAGACTCGCCGGGCGGGACGAATTCATCGCGCTTGCGGCGTCAATCGAGGGTAAATTGGCGGGCGGCCTTGTGGCCTATGAACTGATCAAGCTCGAGCAGCAGCGCAGCGAAATTTACGTCTACGATCTTGCGGTACACGACGCGTTTCGCCGGCGCGGAGTGGCAACATCGTTGATCGAGGCATTGAAAGCGATCGCACGCGAGTGCGGGGCCTGGATGATTTTCGTTCAGGCCGACCCGCCCGACGCGCCTGCGGTGGCGCTGTACGAGGGGCTGGGCCGGCGCGAAGACGTGCTGCACTTCGACATCAGCCCCGACGCCGATCGACCAGCCAGATAAGCACTGCCAGCGCGATCCCGACGACCAACCCGATCAGTGCCCCGGCGAGGGCCTGGCCATCGAGCAGTCCGATTGCGAAGCCCATTATGATCGGGACGATGAGCAGGAAACCGCCGGCGATTGGATTGCGCTTGGTCATGCCAGGCTCATGACAGAGGCAACCGAGGCGCGCCAGCAGGACATAGTTAGCAAGACGTTGACCGCTTCCGTGCGTAAGGCGGAAAGGCGGGGCGGGTTAACAGTCCCAATGGCCAATTTCTTTATCAGCGGGCGCGCGGCGATCGACGATGCTTCCAGGCTGATCGATGCCTATGGCGACAATGCCGGATTTGAAGCAGCGAGCCGCGCGGAGCATAGCCGCGACGCGGGCAATGTCGTGCGTTTCTGTCACTGGAGGCAGATCGAGCGGGTCATCGTCACGCTCAGCAGCGACGAAGCCAGCGGAACCATTCACTAAGGCGCTTCAGGAAATTGCGTGGGCCGCTTGGCTTGCCCATGGCGAACCTGAGGCGCGGTTCGCCGGCCCGGCCGCATTCTCCCCCTCAAACTCCAGCCCGATGCGGTCGCCGCGGAGCCATCGCACCGCGCAGCGGATCGGGCCGCCTTCGTCGAGGATAAGGTCGATCCGATCCCAAAGGCTGGCCCTGATGGGCGAGCGGACCATTGCTCCCCCGCCCGAGACATTGTTCACTTCGGCGACGTGCGGCCGACCATTAACAATGATCGTGGCCGTTTCCATGCCGACGTTTGGCCGACTGCGAAATTCGCGAAAGGAGATGAGCTGACATGCCATGATCCGCGACCATGGCGACCGACGGTTACCAACTGGTAACCAGCAGCGACCTCAGGCCGAATAATACATGTCGAACTCGACCGGGCTCGGCGTGGTTTCCCAGCGCATCACTTCTTCCCACTTGATGTCGATATAGGCATCGATCTGATCGTCGGTGAAGACGTCGCCCTTGGTTAGAAAGGCGCGGTCATTGCCGAGCGCGACCAGCGCTTCGCGCAAGCTTCCGCAGACGGTGGGCACGTTGACCAGCTCGGCCGGTGGCAGATCGTAGAGATTCTTGTCCATCGCATCGCCCGGATGAATCCGGCTGTGGATGCCGTCGAGTCCCGCCATCAGCAAGGCGGCATAAGCGAGATAGGGATTGGCCATAGCGTCGGGGAAGCGGAACTCGACGCGCTTGGCCTTTTCACCCGCGCCATAGGGGATCCGGCACGAGGCCGAGCGGTTGCGCGACGAATAGGCCAGCAGCACCGGCGCTTCGAAGCCGGGGACAAGGCGCTTGTAGCTGTTGGTGGTCGGATTGGTGAAGGCGTTGAGCGCGCGCGCGTGCTTGATCACTCCGCCGATGAAATAAAGCGCCATGTCCGATAGACCGGCATAGCCATTGCCCGCGAACAAGGGTTTGCCGTCCTTCCAGATCGACATGTGCGTGTGCATTCCCGAGCCATTGTCCTGCGCAATCGGCTTGGGCATGAACGTCGCGGTCTTGCCGTAAGCGTGGGCGACCATGTGGACGACATATTTGTAGACCTGCATCCGGTCTGCAGTCTCGACCAACTTCCCATAGGTCAGGCCAAGCTCATGCTGGGCTGGGGCGACTTCATGGTGATGCTTGTCGCACGGCAGGCCCATTTCGATCATCGTCGAGACCATCTCGCCGCGGATATCGACGGCGCTGTCGACCGGGGCGACCGGGAAATAGCCGCCCTTGGCGCGTGGCCGGTGGGCAAGGTTGCCGCCTTCATAATCGCGCCCTGAATTGCCGGGCATTTCAATGTCATCGACCTTGAAATAGCTCGTCGCATAGCTGTCCTCGAAGCGGACATCGTCGAACATGAAAAATTCGGCCTCGGGACCGACAAAGACGGTGTCGCCGATCCCGGTCGCCTTGAGATAGGATTCCGAGCGGGTCGCGGTGGAGCGCGGATCGCGGCCGTAAAGCTCGCCCGTCGACGGTTCGACGATGTTGCATACCAGGATCAGCATCGGCGTCGCTGCGAACGGATCGACGAAGGTCGCGTCGAGATCGGGCATGAGGATCATGTCGCTCTCGTTGATCGCCTTCCACCCCTGGATCGACGATCCGTCGAACATGAAGCCGTCGGTCAGCATATCCTCGTCGATGATCGACGCGACCATGGTCAGATGCTGCCACTTGCCCTTGGGGTCAGTGAAGCGAAGGTCGACATATTCGATCTCGCTGTCCTCGATCAGCTTGAGGACTTTGGCTGCGGCGCTGGCCATGATCGGCTCCATTCGATGAGAGAATCGCCCGCAACCCCCCGGCTGCGGCGTGGGCCTCTCTTCCCGTGCCGAGTAAAGGAGTCACGCTACGGGTGAAGAATTCACGCGGCGACCGCCGCTTGGGCGAGCGATTGTAAGACTAAACGAGGTGCAGATCGGCGACCCGCTGCTTGAGACGCTGGTAGAGAAAGTCGATGACGATGCGGACTCGCGGTTCGTGGCGCACGCGGTCGTGCGTCAGTAGCCACATCATGCGGTCATTCCCTCTTGGGGGCGGGAGGCAGCGGATAAGGTCGGGCTCGGCGTCGGCGACGAGCCGCGGCAACACCGCTATTCCGAACCCGGAGCGAACCGCGGACAGCAAGCCCGTGGACGATCCGTGATGGATCGCAACGCGTTCCTCCAGCCCGCGCTCGTGAAGCCAGCTTTCATAAGCGCGCCCAAGACTCCCGCCGCCGCCGCCAATCAGTGCATGGGTCCGCAATTCCTCGACATTGCGCGGAACACCGTGGCGCTCGGCATAATCGGCGCTGCAGTAGAGGGTCCAATCGTCGCTACACAGGCGCCTCCCGACCACGCCGGGAGGTTGCGGCGACGCGGTGCTTCGCAGCGCAATGTCGGCCTCGCCGTTGCCGAGGTCGCGAACGTCCCCATAGGCGTCCAGTTCGATCATTATTTCGGGATGAATGTCATGCAGGTCGCGCAGGATCGGGCCGAGCAAGGTGTTGGCGAATATTTCTTCGGTGGTCAGGCGCACGGTGCCGCTGAGGTTGCGAGCATAGCCGGAGGCCGTCTCGCCAAGCGCGGCGGCGGTAGTTTCCACCGCGCGGGCATGAGCAAGCAATTCCGTGCCCGCCGGGGTTAGGCAATAGCCCGCCTCGCGACGCTCGAACAAGGGCAGCTTTAGAGCCTCCTCGAGCGCGCCGATCCTCCGCGCAACAGTGGTCTGGCTGACGCGAAGCGCGCGGCCCGCACCAAGCGTGCTGCCGCACTCGGCAACCGCCAGGAAGTAACGAAGGTCATTCCAATCATACATCGCGACGTTCTGCATTATCGCAGAACCTTTGCGCAAGATCGTTGCTCCCGGCGCTTGGAAAATGCGCTTAATAGGAGGGTCGTTCGATGCACTTCCAACCAAAGGGAACGACCATGAAAAATTATTTCTCCCTCAGTCTTCTGATCCTGGCATTGGGTGCCACCCCCGCGATGGCCGAGCCGCGCGATGCTGATGCCGGTCGTGTCCTGGTTCGCACCGCCGACCTGGACCTCGGCAGCGACAGCGGCCGGCGCCAGCTCTCGCGCCGCCTCGGCCAAGCGGTGACGCAAGCCTGCGGGACTGCATCCGACGCCGATCTCGCTGGCGCCAACGCGGTCAGCCGCTGCCTGCGCATGACTCGCCAAATCGTCGAGAAAGAGCGTGCCCAGCGCATTGCTGCCGCTTCGGCGCGTCCCATCGTGCTTGCGGGACGCTAAAGAAAGGCCCGAGTCCGGCTTCGGCCATTGCCGTCATCGGCTACTCGTGGGACAAAGCACGAGGGGTCGCGATGACAATTTTCGAAATGGTTTTCAACCTGATCGGGCTCGTGCTCGGGCTTGCACTCGTCGAGGTGCTCGGCGGGCTTGCCAGAACGATCAAGGCGCGCCGGCGAGGCACGATCCGCTGGCTTACGCCTTTGCTCGGCGCATGGGTCGTGCTCGATGTCGCGGCTTTTTGGGGCTTGGCGTGGGAGGTCCGTGGCCTATTGACCTCCCTTTGGCCCAGCCTGCTCGTCGGCGTGGTGCTCACCAGCGTATATTATCTGGCGGCGGCACTGATTTTCCCCAATGATCGCAGGAGGCACCCGGACCTGGATGCTCATTATTGGGCAACCAAGCGGCCAGTGATTGGACTAATTCTATTCTGCAATGCCATGGTGCTTGCTCTCGTGCAGAATTTGGGACGAATTGCATCGCCCGAGGTTATGGCCGTGAACGCCCTCTACTTCTCGACCATGGTGGCGACCTTTTTTGCGCCCGGGCGATACGTCAACATCGTCCTGCTTCTTGCCCTCATAGGCATTATGACTGCCGGCTTCCTGATACCCTGAGCTTTGCTTATCCTGAGGTGACAAATGGCTGACGACGACGCGCCTTTTCATGGTCATATCTATTATAGCGCTGCGGAACGCCCTGCCGCGCTTGCCTTGCGCGATCAATTCGTTCGCCTGTCGAGCGCCGGTAAGGAGCCCCGCATCCTGTTCGTCGGCAAGGCGATGGACAAGGGCGTCGGGCCGCACCCGATCGCCCAATTCGAAGTGCATTTCCTCAAGCCCGCGCTCGACGAAACGCTGGCGATAATTCGAGCGTCGGGCCTGCGCGCACTCGTCCATCCGCTTACCGATGACGATCTGGCCGACCATACAAGCCTTGGTCAATGGATCGGCGAGCCGCTTGAACTCGATCTGACAGTCCTTGATCCGCCAGGGCGAAATCAGGGGGTGGCGCGCTTTGGAAGAAGCGATTTCTGAGCCAATATCCGGCTTTGAAATTCCTAGTCGAGCTTTGCGGCTTCCCCGCCCATGCGCGCGGCGATCCGCCCCAGCCAGACCAGAACGACCACCGCAATCAGCGTCGCGATAATGGCATAGCTGTACAGGCCTGTAAGGTCGTCCCCAAGGCCGAGCTTTGCGAGCGTAGCCTTGATCGCCTCATTCCACGCAAGCGCGGCGACCAGCCCGAGCGAGACGGACGCAAGGGCAATCATCGTTTGGATAAATACGCGCGGATTCATCTCGGCCTCCCCTGAATGCACCCCGTCATATCGGGGGCTCGCCACTGTCAGGCTCCAAGGCGCGATACGCAAACAGATTATGGGCTAGGCGACCTTGTGAGCCTGTGCAGGCGGATCATCCTCGACTAATCGAGTGAGCAAGCGTCCGCATGCGGCACGGGAAGATTGTCGGGCTAAAGGATTTTTGGGGGTTAGTTTGAATCTCGCCAACGCATGCCCGCGCTGCACGGTGATAATCACGGTTTACAACCGCGCGGAAATGCTCGGCGAAGCCTTGTCGAGCGTTGCCGTGTCGCGCCTGCGAGATCTGGAAATCATCGTCGTCGATGACGGCTCGATCGACGGCTCTGCACAAATTGCCGAAGACTTCGGCGATCCGCGCGTGCGCATCATTCGCCATGACCAGAACCGCGGGATTCCGGCAGCGCGGAACAGCGGGCTCAGCGCAGCGACGGGCCAATATATCGCCTGGCTCGACAGCGACGACATCGCGCGTCCCGACAGGTTTCAGGTCCAGGCGGACTTCCTCGACGCCAACCCGGAAATTGCGATGATCGGCGGCTGTGCCGGCCGTCTTTCGAAGAGCGGGCGGCGCAAGCGTGGTGCGCGCGTTCCAATGCTGGATCATGAAGATATACGCGCCCAGCTTCTGTTTCGATCGCCATTCCAGCAATCTTCGCTGATGGGCCGGGCCGAAGTCCTGAAAGCCTTTCCCTACCGGCTCAGCTTTCCTGTTTGCGAAGACGTCGATATGTTTGCGCGGCTTAGCCCGCATCATCGCGTTGCCAATCTTCCACGAATATTGGTCGATCGACGGCTTCATCCGGAGCAGACCATCCACCTCCAATCGCGGCACATCCGAGAACGAAAAGGCGAGATATTCCGGGTAGCGCTCGCTTCGCTAGGGATCGACCCAAGCCTGGATGATCTGGAAAATCACATTACGCTTGGGAATTTGAAAAGTGTCGCCGTGGGGCCCGAGCTCCTGCAGTGGAGCGAAAAATGGCTGATTGGTCTTCGTGAAGCCAATCATCGAACAGCTATCTACGATCCTCGGGCGCTGGCCTTCGTGAGCGCCAGAATTTGGTTATTGGCTGTGCGCGCCGCTTTGCGTTCCCCGGAGCCGAGTTTCGCGATGAAGCGACTCATGCGTTCGTCGCTGTCGATGGGGCTTGCAAATTCGCACGGCCTGGCATGGTTGCGCCACTCGGCGAGGGTGAAGCTGCAGGTCTGAACTCCACGAGAAGCGCTGCCACCAAATGGCCCGCTCCGAGGGATTCGAACCCCCGACCCTCAGGTTCGAAGCCTGATGCTCTATCCAACTGAGCTAGGAGCGGTGGCAGAGCGATGCCCCAGAGCTGGACGCGGCGCAAGTTATGCCGATCAAGGTTTCAGTGACCCCCTTCGACCCACTCCACACCCGCCGAACGGAAAGCGTCGGCCAGTGCTGCTTCGAGGTCGAGCGACTCCCACTGCCGCATCGGGTTCAGATGCTCGAACAGATCGGGAAGCAGGGACACTCCGAAGCGCTTGACCGCTCCGCTCGCTTTATAGCCGGCCTTATGTTGGTCGAACCGCCAGTCGGGATCGCGCGATGTCTGGCCGACGTACAGCCCCCATCGCCCGAACCGGCGCGGATCGTGCAACAGGATGACGTAGACCGAGTGCCCGGCGCCGGACTGACCTAATGTGGTTGCGCGAAGCGTGCGCGCGGCACGCACCGCTTTGGGCATCCACTCGGGCCCGCTGGCGCCAGACCCGCCTGATGATCGCATGGTGCTCATGGATCGCGCATCCACCCCGACCCAGTAAAGCGATCAAGGCCGCTCGTCAGTGCCAATTGGCATCGGCGTCGGGGACAAGCTCGCGCGCGGCGTGCACGATGTCCTGAAGCTCCACGGCGGTGTCGAACGGATCCTCATCGAGCTCGGTCACACGATTAAGCCGTTTTTGCCAACGATGAAGCGCGTCGACATAGGCTACATTAGGCACACGCATCAGTGCGCCGTTGGGAAGTCGCTCAAGGTCCGCGATGCCGTTGCGGACCCATTCGCCGCTATGCCAATCGGGCATGTCGACCGCCGGGAACAGGCAAACGCCGTGCCGGTCGACACCTCGGTTCACCGCCGCGAGGCACTCGCAAACCACATCGTTCAGCCAGTCGGCGCGGCCGCCGCCCAGGCCGGAAGTTTCCGCGACGATCACCGGGCGATCGAACCGCTTCCAGGATTCCTCGATCAGGTCGCAAAGCGGCCGGATACGCGGATCTCCGGGCTCGAGCGCGACATGCGGGCCCTGTTCGCGATACTCCATCTGGCCGAAGCTATAATTGTTGAGGCCGACGATATCGAGGATCTCCGGGCTTCCGCCGAGTTCCGGATGGCGGTGCCCCCCTACAATATCGAAGGCAAGGTTGGCGTCGTCATAAGTCTCGTCCCACGCAGCCGTTTCGAGATCGGGACGATCGCGCGGAGCAACGACGTTGATCAGGGGATCGATGTGAATCATGCGCGCATCGGGCAGGACTTCGCGGATCGCACCCACCGCGGCGATGTCGGCGCGGCACATCGCGATCGTCAGTCGCCGCCGAGTCGCCCGGTCCTTGCCGAACGGAGCGGCCCATCCCCATTCGCCGGCCATATAACCGAAGAAGGTCGTCTCATTGACCGGGGTGAAATAATATGGACCTTGGAATTGATGCTCGGCGACATGCTCGGCAGCTGCGCGGGCATAAGCTGCAAAGCGCGACGCGAAATCTTCGGCAAAGGGGTCGGCATCATCGGGATAGCCATAATGACAAAGGTCCCAGATCGGTAGAATCTGATGCCGCGGCTGCGCCTCGAGAAAAGGCGCGATCGGCTCGAAATCATAACTGCCGACCCCCTTATCGACCATCGGCCATGGAATGCCTTCGCGCGCCACCGCGATCCCGAGCCCGCGCAGCATCCGATAATCCTCGTCGGCATGCGTGCGGTGCTGGGTCTCGTCGCACAGGTCGCGGCGACCGACGTCTTTCCACAGGAACGTCGAACATTCGAAACCCGACAGGAAAAAGGTCGGAAAAATGCCCGGCTTGTTCGTCATAAAAGAATGACGCGCCAGTTGCTCGATCTGGTGCACCGCTGAAGAATATATTTCGCTAGCGCCCACAGCCGCTTTGCGAAATTCAAAACGCCCGTCGTTGGGCAGCGACCAGCATTCTCAGCAGCATTGCTACCGGGCGCGGGACGCCGACCTTGCCTTCCAGCCACAGGCTGACGGTCGAGCGACTGACCCCGATCGCAGCGGCGAGGTCGCTTTGGGTCTTATAACCCAGTCTGCGCATATGGGTGCGCAGATCGTCGGGGGACATGGACGCGAGCAGCTCGGAGGAAGGATGGTCAGGCATCGTATACACCGACTAGCGCGCCGCCCTTTGTTCGTCATCCCGGGTCACGGCTTGGGAACCGTCAGAGTGCGTCGTGGCCGCATTCGCCGGTGCGGACCCGGACGGCCTGCTCGACCGGAATAACGAAGATCTTGCCGTCGCCGATGCGGCCGGTGCGCGCGCCATTTTCGATCGCTTCTACCGTTCGGGCGACGAGCTCGTCCTCGACCACCACCTCGACCTTCACCTTTGGAAGGAAATCCACGACATATTCGGCGCCCCGGTAAAGCTCGGTATGGCCCTTCTGGCGGCCAAACCCCTTGACCTCGGTCACGGTGATACCGCTGACCCCGACCTCATGGAGCGCGTCCTTAACGTCGTCGAGCTTGAACGGCTTGATGATCGCTTCGATCTTTTTCACGGCTCGAAAGGCTCCTTTTTCGCCCCGCGACTAACATGGAGTTCGGCAAAGCGGCAAACATCCTGCCAAATGTCTGCCGCAATTGACGCCCAAGGACAGTCCGATGAAAGCCATTATCCTGTCTGCCGGCCAAGGGTCGCGCCTCGGGCAACGGACCGCAAGCCGGCCCAAATGCCTGATCGAGTTCGCCGGGCGCAGCCTGCTCGACCGCCAGCTCGACACGCTCGACGCGTGCGGAATCGACGATGTGGTCGTCGTGACCGGCTTTCGCGACGATCAGATCGAAGCGGCTTTGGTGCGCCGCAAAAGCGGACCGCGCGTGCGTACCATCTTCAACCCCTTCTATCAGGTCGCCGACAATCTCGGCTCGCTGTTCGTTGCGCGTGACGAACTCGACGGAGACGTGCTCGTGTGGAACGGCGACACTTTGGTCAGCGAAAGCCTGATGGCGCAGGTCGTCGACAATAACGGCCGCGACGGGATCTGCGTGACGATCGACCGCAAGGACGATTATGATTCGGACGACATGAAGGTGATCGCCGACGACGATGGCCGGTTGCGGGCGATCGGGAAGCGGATCAACACCGGGGTCAACGCCGAGTCGATCGGGCTATTGGCGTTCCGCGGCGAGGGTGCGGGGCGGTTTTGCAACGCGATCGAGCGCGCGATGCGAACCAAGGAAGGCACGACCATCTGGTACCTTCGCGTGATCCACCACCTTGCGCAAAATGGCGACGTCTGGACGCTCGACATTTCGGGCGAGGAATGGGGCGAGGTCGACTTTCCCGCCGATATTCCGAGCGCCGAAGCACTTGCCGCCGGATGGGACGCGCTCGCCGAAGCCGGGCAGCGCAAGGCTGCCGCGGCCTAGCAAGCGTACTTCAGTAGGGTGGCCGGTCCAAACCGCCGGGGCTCTTCGTGAACACCTCATGGCCTTCGTCGGTAATCCCGATCGAATGCTCGAACTGCGCCGATAGCGAACGGTCGCGCGTAACCGCGGTCCAGCCATCTTCGAGCAATTTGACGTCGGCGCGGCCGATATTGATCATCGGCTCGACCGTGAAGAACATTCCGGGCCGAAGCTCGGGGCCGCTCCCGGGGCGGCCGGCATGGACCACCTCGGGGCTGTCGTGGAACAGCCGACCGAGCCCATGACCGCAGAAATCGCGGACGATTCCATAGCGATGCTTTTCGGCATGGGTCTGGATGGCGTGACTGATGTCGCCAAGGTGATTGCCGGGACGCGCCTGTTCGAGCCCGAGCATCAAACATTCGTAGGTGACATCGACCAGCTTGCGCGCCTTCAGTGGCACGTCGCCGACCAGATACATCCGGCTCGAATCGCCATGCCAGCCATCAAGGATTGGAGTCACGTCAACATTGACGATATCGCCGTTCTTGAGTGGCTTGTTCCCCGGAATGCCGTGGCAGACGACGTGGTTGATCGAAGTGCAGCAGCTTTTCGGATAGCCGCGATAGCCGAGCGTTGCGGGAACCGCGCCCGCCGCAAGCGTCATGCGATGGACGATGGCGTCGATGTCGCCGGTAAGCGTCCCGGGAACCATGTGCGGTACCAGCGCGTCAAGGATCGTCGCGGCGAGTCGACCGGCCGCGCGCATCCCCTCGAACGCGGCGGGTCCGTGGAGCTTGATGACATGGCTTCGGGCTTCGGTGCGATCTTCGGGCGAGACTTGGATATATTCGGTCATCGCGCCAAGATAGGTTAGGGCGTTGGATAAGTCACGGCAGGCGGTGAGTTTACAAGGAATGAGCGACAGGATCTGGACCGCGGCTTTGCTGGTGATCGGCGACGAAATCTTGTCGGGCCGCACCCAGGACAGGAATGTCGCGCAGGTCGCGTCCTGGCTCAACGTCCAGGGCATCCGCCTGACCGAAGTTCGCGTCGTCCCCGATGTCGAGGAGCGCATCGTCGCCGCGGTCAACGCATTGCGGACAGCCAATGATTATCTGTTCACCACCGGTGGGATCGGCCCGACCCACGACGACATCACGGTCGACAGCATTGCCGCGGCGCTTGGCGTTTCGGTGGTCGTCCACGACGAAGGCCGTGCAATTTTGGAGCGATATTATGCCGAGCGCGGCGGTCTGACCGAAGCGCGGCTGCGGATGGCGCGCGTTCCCGATGGCGCGAGCCTGATCCACAACCTGATGTCGGGCGCCCCCGGGATCAGAATTGGCAATGTGTTGATCCTTGCCGGGGTCCCGCACATCGCCGCGGGGATGCTCGACGCGCTGACCGGAACGCTCGAGGGCGGGCGGCCACTGGTCTCGGTCACGATCGGCGGCTTCGTCCCCGAGAGCGAAGTCGCCGATTTGCTCCGCGAGGCCGAGCAAGCGCACGACGGCGTTTCGATCGGCAGCTACCCCTTCTTCAAGGAGGGGCGGGTAGGGGCCAATTTCGTGATGCGATCGGAGGATGAGGGGCTCGCCAAGGGCTGTGCGGACGCGCTTGCCGATCAGCTTGGCGCCGCCGGATACGAAGTCGTCCGCGGTGGCAACTAGACCGGCCTAGAAGGCCCGCGCGAGTGCAAGGCTTGTCCGGAAATAAGCATAGCCGCCTTGTAAATAATACGAGGCGTATTCAAAGGGGATGCAAGACGCCCCGATCACGCTCGGAAATATCGGCTCAATTCTATTGGACTCGTCGATGGTAATCAGCCTGTTCGCCACTCAGGCCTTCGTCGCGATGGGCGGAGTACAACGCCTCCTTGGATGAGCATTTGCGCAGACCGGAGAAGCGGGCGCGTAGTCGCGCGAGGTCGGTCATGCGCTTCACGTCGGCGATGTTACGCGCGCGAATTCGTTAAATCTTTAATTTCGAATCCGTTACGGACCGAACTCCGTCGGGCGAAGGCTGGGGAGGTTAGCTCGCTGGGCTAAGCGCTTGTTTGATGCAGCTGGGGCAGGTCGCCGCGCTATCGCGCGCGCTCCATCCCGGGCCATGCCCCCCGCATGGCCTGTGATGGAGCGGGTGAAGGGAATCGAACCCTCGTCGTAAGCTTGGGAAGCTTCTGCTCTGCCATTGAGCTACACCCGCGTTCCGATCAGCTGTCGCTGCTCCAGGTCCGCGCGAAGAGCCGATTTGCATAAAAGCGCGGTGAGGGTCAACGGCCAGGGTGAAATAACGGCGCAGCGTTGCGTTATCGCACTTGCATAGTTATGCAACTTTGCGCATAGAGCTGCCATGGCTTTGAACGTTGCGATATTGGGCGCCTCCGGGTTCGTCGGCGGCGAGTTGCTTCGTCTGTGTGCATCGCATGCGATGCTGAGGCCCATCTTCCTCGGCGGCGACAGCCACGCCGGGTCGCGCGTTCGCGACGTGCATCCGCATCTCGCGATTGCATATCCAGACCAAATTATCGAACGGTTCGACCCGGAAACATTGACCGGCGTGGACCTGATATTCTCAGCGCTCCCGCATGGCCATTCCCAGAGCCTCGCTCCCGCGATTATCGATCGCGGCATCGCGCTCGTCGATCTCGGCGCGGACTTCCGCCTGCGCGATGCCGAAACCTACGAGCAATGGTACGGCGAGGCACATCAAGCGCCCGAACTGCTCGACCGTTTCGTCTATGGCATTCCCGAAATCAATCGCGCGGCCATCCGCGGCGCAACCTGCGTCGCCGCAGCCGGATGCTACCCGACCGCAGCAATCCTTGCGCTCAAGCCGCTGATCGACGCGGGCCTGATCGAGACTCGCGGGATCGTCGTCGATGCCGCTTCCGGGGTCACCGGAGCAGGCCGGGTGCCCAAGGAAAGCACGGCCTTCGCAACCGTTTCCGAATCCTTCACGGCCTATGGGCTTCTGTCGCACCGCCACACCGCCGAGATGGAGGCGAGCACCGGGGCGCAAATCCTGTTCACCCCGCACCTCGCGCCAATGAACCGCGGCATCCTCGCGACCTGCTACGCCACCGCGACCGGGCCGATGGATGTCGATGCGCCGCACAAAGCCCTGCGCAAAGCTTATGCCAGCGAGCCGTTCATCCACGTTTCGGATGCTCCCCCAGCAACCAAATGGACGCTCGGGTCAAACGCGGTGCATATCACCGCGCGCTTCGACGAGCGGACGGGGAGGGTGCTCGCCATCGCCGCGCTCGATAATCTTGTGAAAGGGGCTGCAGGCCAGATGATCCAATGCGCCAATCTGATGCTCGGCATGCACGAAACCGAGGGCCTTTCCGCCTGCGGAGTTTACCCATGAGCGTCACCGCCGCCGAGGGCTTTATCGCCGCCGGATGCCACGCAGGCGTCAAGCGGCGTCGATTCGATCTGGCGCTTCTGGCCACGGAGGACCGGCAACCGGTCACCGCCGCTGCAGTGTTTACTCAGAACAAATTCTTCGCCCCGCCGATTGCCGCGTCTCGAGGCCGATTATCGAGCAACGGCGGGCAGGCCGCGGCGATCATCGTCAATTCGGGCAATGCCAATGCAGGCACTGGCGCACCCGGCCTCGCCGACGCCGAGGCAATGTGCGACGCCGCCGCCGACGCGCTCGGCCTTGCAAGCGCGGACGTTCTCGTCTGCTCGACTGGAATCATCGGCACTCCGCTTCCGATCGAAAAGATTGTCGCGGCGGTCCCGGCACTCGCCGCCGATCTGTCCAGCGCGGGCGGCGCTGCAGCGGCGAAGGCGATTTTGACGACCGACCATCGCCCCAAGGAAGCGGTCATCTCTGGCAGCAACTTCACCCTTGGCGGAATGGCCAAGGGGTGCGGAATGATCGCCCCGAACATGGCGACGATGCTCGCCTTCCTGACCACCGATGCCGAAATCGACCGCGGCCAATTTCAGGACATGCTGAAAGTCGCGGTCGACGCTACCTTCAACACGCTCAACGTCGACGGCGCGACCTCGACCAACGACAGCGTCATCGCGCTCGCCAACGGGCGGCGCGGCAAGCCCGACCCCGCCGAATTCGCCGACGCGTTGCAGCGCCTCTGCGCCGACCTCACCCTGCAAATGGCGATGGATGCCGAGGGCATGACCAAGATCGTCACCCTCAGCGTCACCGGTGCCGCAAGCGATGCCGAGGCACGCGCCGCGGCCAAAAGCATCGCTGAGAACAACCTCGTCAAATGCTCCTGGTACGGCAGCGATCCCTATTGGGGGCGGCTGCTTGCTGCGGCCGGATCGGCAGGCGTTGAGTTCGCGCCCGACCGTGCGACCGTTTCCTACGGTAATATCCTCGTTTCCACCGCAGGAACCTCGATCCCGCACGACGAAGCAGCGGTCGCCGAACTGGTCCGGCAAACCCGCTTCGACGTGGAGGTCGCACTGGGCGTCGGAAATGGAACAGCACAGGTCATCGGGATCGATCTCGGCCCCGGCTATATCAAGGAAAACAGCAAGACGTCATGATCAGCCCGACCGACACCGCGCGGATCCTCGTTGAAGCGCTCCCTTATATTCGCCGGTTCGCGGGCACGGCCGTGGTGGTCAAGCTTGGCGGAGCCGCAATCGATCAGGCGCTCGATCGCGCACTTGCTCAGGACGTCCTCCTGCTGCGCAGTGTCGGGGTGCGCTGCGTGCTCGTCCACGGCGGCGGGCCGCAGGTCGATGGCGTATTGCGCCGAATGGGCAAGACCCCTGAATTCCGAGACGGCCTGCGGGTCACTGACGCGGAGACGCTGGAGATCGTGCGGATGGTGCTCGTCGGCAAGGTCAATCGCGACCTCGTGGCGACGATCAACAAGGAAGCGCTCGACGATCCGGTCGCGGTCGGCGTTTCGGGCGAGGATGGCGGGCTTCTGATCACCACTCCGCGCGATCCGGCGCTCGGCTTCGTCGGCGACGTTGCCCACGTGCGCGCGCATCTGCTCCACAAATTGCTCGACGACGGGCTGACCCCAATTGTCTCGACCGTCGGCGCCGACGCGGCCGGACAGCCGTTCAACATCAATGCCGACGAAGCCGCGATGGCGATCGCGGTGGCGATGGGCGCGGAAAAAATCATCTATCTGACCGCGGCCCCGGGCCTGCTCGAAGATGCCAATGATCCCGCAAGCCTGATCCACCGCATCGGCTCGGGACCATTGCGCGACCGCATCGCCCACGCCAGTGTCAGCGCGGGAATGATCCCCAAATTGCGCGCCTGCGCCGACGCGGTCGAGGGCGGGGTGGGCCTTGCACACATCATCGACGGGCGCGTGCCCCACGCCTTGCTGATCGAGCTTCTGACCGACGAAGGGATCGGGACCATGATTTCGAAGGATCCTTCATGACCGGCCTGCTGACGATCCGCGACCTTGACGCGCGCGACCTTGAGGAAATGCTCCTCCTATCGACGATGGACTGCGGGCTTCCACTGGCGGGCAAGGGCGTCGCTCTGCTGTTCCAGAAACCCAGCGCGCGCACGCGCAATTCGATGGAGATGGCGGTCGTCCAGCTTGGCGGACACCCGGTCTACATTCAGGATCATGAGGTCGGGCTCGGCTCGCGCGAAACTGCCGAGGACGTTGCCAACACCTTGGCCTGTTATCATGCACTGATCGCGGCGCGAGTGATGGATCACGCGCTGCTCGACCGGATGGCCGCGGCGACCGCCACTCCACTTCTGAACATGCTCTCGGACAGCGATCATCCGCTTCAGGCGCTCGCCGATCTGCTCACCATGCGCCAATTGCTCGGCACGCTCGACGGAGCGACGATCGCCTACATCGGCGACGCCAACAATGTCGCGCGTTCGCTCGCCGAAGGATGCGCCGCGCTTGGCGTCAAGATGAATGTCGCAAGTCCCGATGGCTACGGTTTTTCCGATGAGGAGGTCGCGAAGCTCGGCATCCGCCAGACCAACGACCCCGCCGAAGCGGTGCGAGGCGCTCGCATCGTCTACACCGATGTGTGGGTCTCGATGGGCCAGGACGCGACCGCGGCGGAGCGGATCAAGGCGCTTTCGCTTTATCAGGTCGACGAGGCGCTGATGGCGAAGTCCGAGGACGCCTTCTTCCTTCATTGCCTGCCCGCGCGGCGCGGCGAGGAAGTCAGCGGCGCGGTGCTCAACAGCCCCCGGTCGGCAATCTGGCAACAGGCCGAAAACCGGATGCACAGCGCGCGCGGTGCAATGGCGTGGCTTCTCGGCGTGCGACCATGAGCGCGGCGCGTACCCTGCGCCAGAAGCTGATCGGCGAAATCCTCCGCGCCGGGGGAGTCGCCAGCCAGGAGGAGGTTTCGGCAAGGCTGCTCGAACTCGGCCATGACGTGACTCAAGCGACCGTCTCGCGCGATCTCAGCCAGCTCGGCGCGGTCAAGATCAAGCGCGACGGGGTGCTCAATTACGCGCTTCCCGAACAGATCGGCCCCGACAATTGGGCCGGCGCGCGATTGGCCGAAATCCTCGCCGAATGGGTGCGGTCGATCGAAACCAGCGGATCGACGATCGTCCTCAAGACGCCTCCGGGCTCGGCGCACCTCGTCGCAATTGCAATCGACCAGACCGATCTTCCCGATGTCGCTGGCACGATCAGCGGGGACGACACATTATTCATCGCAGTGCGCGACGGAGTCGCCGCCGGAGCGCTCGCCGAGCGTCTGCGCTTACTTTCGACCAGCCCGAGAAAGCTCCCATGAAATCGCAGTCCATCAAGAAAGTCGTCCTCGCTTATTCGGGCGGGCTCGACACCTCGATCATCCTAAAATGGCTTCAGAACGAATATGGAGCCGAGGTGGTGACCTTCACCGCCGACCTCGGTCAGGGCGAAGAGGTCGAGCCCGCTCGGCAGAAGGCGCTGCTGCTCGGGATCAAGCCCGAAAACATCTTCATCGACGATCTTCGCGAGGAATTCGTGCGCGACTTCGTCTTCCCGATGTTCCGCGCCAACACCGTCTATGAAGGCCAATATCTGCTCGGCACCGCGATCGCGCGTCCGCTCATCGCCAAGCGCCAGATCGAAATTGCGCGCGCGGTCGGGGCCGACGCGGTTTGCCACGGGGCGACCGGCAAGGGCAATGATCAGGTCCGCTTCGAACTTGGCTATTATGCGCTTGAGCCCGACATCCACGTCATCGCGCCGTGGCGCGAATGGGATTTCTGCAGCCGCGAGCAATTGATCGCCTTTGCCGAGCAGCACCAAATCCCGATTTCCCGGGACAAGCTCGGCGAGGCACCCTTTTCGATCGACGCCAATCTGCTTCACTCATCCTCCGAGGGAAGAATATTGGAAGACCCATCGGTCGAGGCGCCCGAGCATGTGCATCAGCGCACCTTGGCGCCCGAGGACGCGCCAGACCGTGCGACAATCATCGACATTGCGTTCGAGCGTGGCGATCCGGTGGCGATCGATGGAGAGGCCATGTCTCCGGCAACCTTGCTGACCCGGCTCAACCAGCTTGGCCGCGACAATGGCGTTGGGCGGCTCGATCTGGTCGAGAACCGCTTCGTCGGAATGAAATCGCGCGGTGTCTACGAAACTCCCGGTGGGACGATCCTGCTCGCGGCGCATCGCGGAATTGAATCGATCACGCTCGACGGCGGCGCAATGCATCTCAAGGATGAGATCATGCCGCGCTACGCCAAGCTCATCTACAACGGTTTCTGGTTCTCGCCCGAACGCGAGATGCTCCAGGCGCTGATCGACGCCAGCCAGCAACATGTCAGCGGCAGCGTTCGCGTCAAGCTGTACAAGGGCAATGTCAGCGTCATCGGCCGCTCGAGCCCGCTTGCGCTCTACGATCAGGATCTGGTGACGTTCGAGGAGGGCTCATCCTCCTACGACCAGCGCGATGCCGCCGGTTTCATCAAACTCAATGCGCTCCGCCTGCGCATCGCCGCGAGCAGGGACCGGCGGGGCTGACAGACAAACGGCGCCGTCCCGAAGGACGGCGCCGCTGCCTGCCACGAAAGATTGTCGATCAGAATTGGAAGTTAAGCGTTCCAAGCACCGAACGCGGGCTGCCGACCGAGAAGTTGGGGTTACCAGCATTGTTGATCTGCGTGCCAATGTTGCCAAAGTAACGCTCGTCGAGCAAATTCTGGACGTTGAGCTGGAAATAGCTGCGCTCAAGTCCGACCGGTGCCATTGAAATACGAGCGTCGAGGTCGACCAGGGTGTAGCCCTTGACCTTGACGTCGTTGGTATCGGTGGCGAAGCGCGATCCGACGCGCTTGGCCTGAATGCCGATGCTCGCAATGCCGAAGTCATATTCGGCGCGCCCACCGAACTGCAACTTCGGAGTTTCGGTGACGCGCTTGCCTGCAGTCGTGGCGCAAGTCGTCACGACCGGATTGGCAGCTGTCGGCGCGGCGCCGTCGCAGAAGACTGTTGAAGCCGGAAGAACGAATGCGGGAGTAGTGAACCGCGCAACGTTGATCTCCACATTCTCCTGCAGTTCCGCCTTGATGTAGCTTGCCAGAGCGAGGAGCGACAATTGCGGTATGGGCTTGAAGGCCACGCTGCCATCAAGTCCCCAGCTTTTCACCTCACCGACGTTCCGATCAAGCGAGATGCCGAGGTCAGGGTCGAATGAAGAAACGATACGGTTCTTATAGTCGATTTTCCAGATCGTCGCCTGGGCCTGGACCTGACGATTGGTGTAACGCGCGCCCAGATCAAACGCGTTTGTTTCCTCCGGCGTGATCTCCACGGTCGGGCGACGATAGAGATTGTCGGTGCGCGGCGATGAATAGCCCTTGGCATAGCTGCCGAAGACGCTGACCGGTCCGGCCACCTTGTAGGTAAAGCCGACGCTCGGAAGCAGCTTGCCGTACTTATATTCCGCCTGGAACGGCGCGTATACCGCGTTGTTTGGAACAGCAGCGCCAGGCGCAGGCTGGAAATTATTCGGGACGATGAAATTCCCTGACGTAAGAGGGAGAGGCGTCGTCCCAAGGGCCTCGCTCGAGCAATAGGCAAAACCACTACCGCTGGCGAAGGTGAAACAATTCTGATCCAGCTTGCGCTTGAAGAACGGGCGGCGAACACCGGCTTCGATACGCAGTGTATCGTTCAGGAATCTGCCGATATATTGCCCCGAAATCTGATTGAGCAAGGCAATGGAAGTGCGGTCGCGCTGTTGAAGAATGTTTCCGGCAGCATCGCGAATGGAATTGGCATCGCGGCCGCCGAACGGATCGAGCGGATGGCCTTCGCGATTGAGAAAGCCATATTCGCCGGTCTGCCGGTGATGAGCGCGGTCATAGGTGTAAGCCACGCGTACGCGATGCGAACGGTTGAACTCCCAGATCAGCGAACTGGTCAGACCAAGCCGCTTTGTATTGGTGTTGTTCGGGCTGAGAACGCGGATGCGATCAAGAAAGTCCCCATCGCCATTCAGGTCAACGCCCGGCCCAGTCGAAGACCCGCGTAGCTGGCGGTCAATCTCGTTGAAGGCGGTCGACCCGCCGCCGTTGGCGAGGACATACTGGAAGCTCGGATCGATCGTCAGAAGAATACCGTCGGCCAAGGTAAAGCGCGATGACCCGCGAACGTTGCCGGTGTCCGAGGGGTTGATCCGAACACCGAAAAAGTTGGTGCAGCTATTGCTGTTGAGCGGATTGTTTGCCGTCGAACCATTGATCGCTGGAGCCGCCACCCCGGTGCCGTTGGGACCTGAACCAAACAAATTTGGGGCCGTAGCCGCAGGCGTAGCCGACGGCGTGGCGGAAGGATTGTCATCTTGCCGAACGCCACGGCTGCCAATGGTGCGATTGCAGCTCGAGAGATTATCGAAATCCTCGACCGCGTCGAACTGGTCGTTGTTGAAATAACCGATTTTCAGCGGATTGCTGCTATCGGGAAAAGTCGTCGATCCGGCAGGAATCTCGCCTGCGCCTAGGATGCCGCGCAGGTCGCCAACGTTCGGATTACGATACTGATTATTGCGGTTGCGATTGTAATTGACCGCCAGCGACAGGAAATCGCCGCGATTGCCGAGCGTCTGATAGGCGCGGGCATTGAACTGCTTCTTGTTGATCCCACCCGGGCCCTTGAACTTGTCGTTCGACGCGACGCTGTACGAAGCCCAGGCCCGCGTTCCGAGCGGGCCGAACTCGCCGGTGCTGACCATTCCGAAAAAGCGCCGGAAATCAAACGTGCCCGCCGATGCCGAGAAGCGCGCGCCAAGCGTGCGGCTCGGGACCACGGTGCGATAATTGATCGTTCCGCCAGCGGCCGAAGCGGTCGGCGAATCGATGTCGGTCACGCCAAGCCCGACATTGACCTGCTCGATCAATTCCGGATCGAGCTGCTGGTTCGAAAAGATCGCATAATTGCCGCTGTCGTTGAGCGGAACGCCATCGAAGGTCAGGCTGATGCGGTTGCCGTCAAACCCGCGGATGCGGATGCTTCCGCCCGAACTGCCATAAGGATCGCTGTTGGTGAAATTGACACCCGGGATCAAATTGATCGTGTTGAGGATCGTCTGCCCCGCCGACTGGCGCGCGATCAGCTCCTGGTTGATCTGGCCCTTGGCCTTGGTCGTGTCCGGAATGACGAAGCCGTCGACGCCATTGTTGATGCGCGTGCCGGTAATGACGATCGTTTCTTCTTCGGTCGCGACCGTTCCGGTGGATTGGGCGAACGCTGCGGTCGGCATTACGAACGCGGTCGAAGCGAGCAGAATGAATTTTTTCACATTATACCCCAATGGCATTGTTGCACTCATTAGCGAATCAGGGGGCAACGGTCAGGGCGCTATCGGGATAGAGAAGTGGCGCCCTCTCGGCCGGCCGCCAATTTGATCCATCCTTGTCAAGAATCGTCCCACCCCTCGCGCCGTCCCCCGCGAAGTCTGCCCTGCATTAAGCAGCGATTTGTGAAAGTTGGAAGACTCTTAAGTGCTTGCGGGCCGATCAAGTTTCCGACCGATGCTAACCAGCAACATGATCAGGAACGGCACAAGCACGATCGACAGCACCACCTTGGCAAGCGCCTGCCCCAGGATCAGCTCCCCGATCGGCCGAACGCCATAGAAAGCGACGGTGATGAAAATCAGCGTATCGACGATCTGGCTAAGCGTCGAAGCCACCGCCGCGCGCACCGCGATCATCCCCGCGCCCGGCCGCGACAGCTTGGAAAAGATGAACACATTGAGGCTCATCGACACGCCATAAGCGATGATCCCCGCCGCCATCAGCCGATAGCTTTGCCCAAGGATGATCGGAAAGGCTTCCTTGGCGGGCTCATACATGCCCTCGTCGGTCGGCAATTGGATCACGATGAAGGTCAAAATGATCGCGGTGACCAGCGGGATGAAGCCGAAGCGGACCAGCCGGTCGGCGGTCGTACGCCCGTAAAGCTCGGCAACCGCGCTCGACAGCGCCACCAGCATCAGGAACGGGAAGATCCCGGCTTCAACCGCAAGCGGACCAAGCGCCACCTGCTTCGATCCAAGCACCCCGGCGATGCAGGTCATCCCGCCGTAAAGAATCGCAAATGCGAATAATGCGACGGGCAAAGCGGCGGGCAGGGCGGCGGGCAAAGCGGCGCGCGAACGCGGATCGGTTTGGGCGGTGTCGGTCATGCGCGATGGGTAGCGCGTTGAATGTCGTGCGCAACCCCATTCGTCCGATTGACCGGTCCCACGAGCGGGGCTAGTCGGCGCCTTCCCCGCAGGACAGCTTCGTGCCTTTAGCCTCGCTCGACATCATTGCCATGGGCGACGCGATCGTCGACGTGATCGCGGCGTGCGACGATGCCTTTCTGACACGTCACGCCTTGCCCAAGGGGTCAATGCAGCTGCTCACTCCTGGGCAGGCCGACGCGCTCTACGAAGCGATGGGCGTGGCGCGCGAAATGGCCGGCGGTTCGGCCGCCAATTCGATGGCTGGAATCGCCGCAATGGGCGGGCAGGCCGCGTTCGTCGGGCAGGTCGCCGCCGATCAGTTCGGGACGATCTTCGAACATGACATGCGCGCGCGCGGAGTGGTTTTCGAAACCCCGCCCTTGATCGACGGACCACCGACCGGGCGCTGCCTGATCCTCGTCACGCCCGATGCGCAGCGGACGATGAACACCGCCCCCGGCGCCAGCCATGAGCTGAGCGTGGATGCGCTCGATCATGGGCTAATCGCCTCAGCGAGGATCCTCTACCTCGAAGGCTATTTATGGGGTCCGGACAAGCCGCGCGCGGCAATGCTCAAGGCGGTCGACATCGCGCATGACGCCGGGCGCGAGGTGGCGTTCACGCTTAGCGAAAGCGTATGCATCGCGGGCCGCAGGGAAGGCTTCGCAGCAATGATCGACGGGGGCGGAATCGACCTTTTGTTCGCCAATGAGGATGAAGCGCTCCAGCTCACCGGGCGAACCGAACTTGCCGCCGCGCTCGACGAACTCAAGGCCAAGGTCGAAACGCTGGTGATCACCCGCGGAGCCGCGGGCGCGACCGCGATCCGCGCCGGCGAGACGGTTTCGGTCGCTGCGGCGCCGGTTGCCGAAGTGGTCGATACCACCGGCGCAGGCGATCTGTTTGCAGCGGGTTTCCTGGTCGCTCGGGCAAAGGGGGCAGGGCTCGAACGCTGCCTCCACACCGGCGCGCTCGCGGCGGGCGAGGTCATCCAGAGCTTCGGCGCGCGCCCGACCTCGGACCTCAAAGCGCTGATCCAAATATGAGCAAGGTCACCCGCATCGCGGTCTATTGCGGATCGGCCCCCGGTGCCGATCCGATATTCGCGGAAGCGGCACGTGAACTTGGACGCGAAATGGCCAGCCGCGACATCGACCTCGTTTATGGCGGCGGGCGGCTCGGGCTGATGGGGATCGTCGCGGATTGCGTCCTCGAAGCGGGCGGCAAGGTATTCGGAGTGATCCCCGAAGCACTGGTCGCCGCCGAAGTCGCGCATCGCGGCTGCACCGAATTGTTCACCGTCGCCAATATGCATGAGCGCAAGGCCAAGATGACCGAGCTCACCGATGCCTTCGTCGCTCTTCCGGGCGGGATCGGGACTCTCGACGAATTGTTCGAGGCATGGACCTGGAACGCGCTGGGATATCATTCGAAGCCGTTGTGCCTGCTCAATGTCGGCGGGTTCTGGGACGGACTGACCGGCTTTCTCGATCATGTTCGCGACAGCGGCTTCCTCAGCGACGCGCGCCGAATCCAATTGCTCAAGGCAGAAAGTGCGATCGAGGCCATCGACCTACTGGACGAAGCGGCGGGAAGCACTGCACAAGGAATGGTCTGGTAATCCGTCCGGGGAGGGGCACGACCCAATGAATCGCTATTTGCTCGGGATCGTCGGCATTGCCGTCATCATCCTCATCGCGGTCGCTTTTTCGGCGAACCGCCGGGCGATCCGCCTCCGCGTGGTCGCGGCGGCGTTCGCGCTCCAGGCGCTGATCGCGCTGCTCGTTTTGCGGACCATCCCCGGGCGCGCAGCAATTCAGGCGATGTCGGACGGGGTCGCCAATCTGCTCGGCTATGCCGGCAAGGGCACCGAATTTCTGTTCGGACCGACCGAGAAGAACCCGCTGGCGATGACCTTCGCGCTCGGCGCCTTGCCGGTCATCATTTTCTTCGCGAGCTTCATCGCGATTCTCTACCATTTGGGAATCATGCAGCGGATCGTGCGCTGGGTCGGCGGCGGGATCGGCTGGGTGACCGGGATCAGCCGAGTCGAATCGCTCGGTGCTGCAGCCAACATCTTCGTCGGCCAGTCGGAAAGCCCGCTTGTCGTTCGCCCCTATTTGGCAGCGCTTCCGCCAAGCCATTTGTTCACGCTGATGACGGTCGGAATGGCCGGGGTCGCGGGGACGATACTCGCAGCCTATGCGGGGCTGCTCGGTGAGCGCTATTTGCCCTTCCTGCTTGCTGCCGCCTTCATGTCGGCACCGGGCGGGATTTTGATGGCCAAGCTGATCATGCCCGACGAAATCGCCGGGCCCGACGAGCTTCCGCTCGAAGGTGGAGCAATAACGACCGCGCCCGAAGACCAGATCGATGTCGACACGTTCGAGGAGGGCGAACGGCCCGCGAACATCATCATGGCGGCGGCGCAGGGAGCGCAGACCGGGGTCAAGCTCGCGGTCGCGGTCGGCGCGATGGTGCTTGCCTTCGTCGCGCTGGTCGCGCTTGCCAACGGCCTGCTCGGCGGGGTCGGAAGCTGGTTTGGCTATCCCGATTTGAGCTTCCAGGCGATCGTCGGAACTTTGTTCTCGCCGGTCATGTATCTGATCGGAGTGCCGTGGAACGAGGCCGGGGTCGCCGGAGGCTTGTTCGGGACCAAGATCGTGCTCAACGAATTCGTCGCCTTCATCGACCTTGGCAATGCCACCGGACCGGCGGCGGCACTAAGCGAGCGCAGCCGCGCGATCGTCACCTTCGCCCTCTGCGGCTTCGCCAATTTCTCGTCGATTGCGATTCAGATGGCGGTGACCGGCGGGCTTGCCCCCAATCAGCGCCCGATGATCGCCAGGCTCGGCCTTCGCGCCTTGCTCGCGGGCAGCCTTGCCAATCTGATGAGCGCGGCGCTTGCCGGGCTGATGATCGCGTAAATCTCTGCTATGGGTTTGATCATGAACGACACCGCCACCACCGACGCCATCGCCTCCTTGTCGCTGACCGACGCAGCGCGCGCTCCCGACGCCTTCGCGAAAGAGCTTGGCCAAAGCTTCGTCGACTACGGCTTCGCGATCATTCGCGATCACGGTATTTCGCAGGATTTGATCGACCGCGCCGAGGCCAAGGCCAAGGCCTTTTTCGCGCTGCCCGATGAGGTCAAACGCTCCTATCTGATCCCCGGCGGCGGTGGCGCGCGTGGCTATACCGCATTCGGAGTCGAAACCGCCAAGGGCGCCGCCGCGCACGACCTCAAGGAATTCTGGCACGTCGGGCGCGAATTGCCCGCCGGGCACAAATATGCCGATGTCATGGGCGACAACGTCTGGCCCGCCGAAGTGCCCGGGTTCAAGGAGACCTTGCTCGAACTTTACGACACCTTCGACGCCGCGGGCCTCAAAGTGCTTGCAGCGATTGCGCGTTTCCTCGGCGTCGACGAGGATTATTTCGCCGACACGGTGCGCGACGGCAATTCGGTGCTCCGCCTGCTTCATTATCCGCCGCAGAAGGAAGCGACCGGGCAGCACATCCGCGCCGGCGCGCATGAGGACATCAACACCATTACCCTGCTGCTCGGCGCGGAAGAGGCTGGGCTCGAGCTAAAGACCGCCGATGGCCGCTGGATCCCGGTCAGCCCGAAGCCGGGCGAGCTGGTAATCAACATCGGCGACATGCTTCAGCGGCTGACCAACGGCAAATTGCGCTCGACCTCGCACCGAGTCGTCAATCCCGCGCCCGATCGTGCAAGTCATGCGCGCTATTCGATGCCCTTTTTCCTCCACTTTCGCCCCGATTTCATCATCGAGGCGCTTCCCGGCACGGTGCCCCAGGGCGAGGAGCCCAAATGGCCCCCAATCGGCAGCCATGATTATCTCCTTGAGCGGCTACGCGAGATCAAGCTAGCTTGAGGAATCCTTCAGGCTTGCCGGACCGAAGCCGTGCGGGATGAGATCAGTGATGCGATGCTTCTGGACGCTTGTTCCGTCACCGCTCGCGCACAAAATTTCAACATCGTATCCCGACAATTGCGCGGCCTCGAGGATCGACTGACGACAGCCACCGCACGGAGTAACGCTCTGCTGGCCCGCTAGCTCGGCCCCCGAACCGTCACCACCCGCAACCGCAATCCGGACGATTTTATCGAGCCCGAACTTGGCTTGCGCAGCGGTCAACGCGCTGATTTCCGCGCACACGCCAAGGCGATAGCAGGCATTTTCCATATTGGCCCCGGTAACGACCTCGCCATCGACACTCAGAATCGCGCAACCCACTGAAAAGTGGGAATAAGGTGCGTAAGCCTTGAGCGCGGCGGCCCGCGCGGCGGCAATCAAATCCTTGTCATTCATCGCCATATCCTACAGCGCACGGATGAAGGTTGGCCATAGCCCCCAACCTCTTCAAACTGCGTCCTATGGGAGTCCCCGGTGAAGAATCTAGCGCTCATTCTATCGCTGTTCGTCGCCGGCTGCGCCACCATCCCGCCGCCGCTGGCACAAGGCCCGGTCGAGGTCCAGATTCTCGGCATCAACGACTTCCACGGCAATCTCGAGCCCCCAACATCCCCCACCGATCTAATATTGCCCGATGGCAAAATAGCCAAAGTGCCCGCGGGCGGCGTCGCCTACCTCGCGGCGGCGGCCAAGGCATTGCGCGCTGGCAAGCCTTACAGCGTCACCGTTTCGGCGGGCGACATGATCGGCGCCAGCCCGCTCGCCTCGGCCTTGTTCCTTGACGAGCCCGCAATCGCGGCGATGAATTCGCTCGGCCTCGATTTCAACGCCGTCGGCAATCATGAGTTCGACAAGGGCACCGCCGAACTGCTGCGCATGCAGTCGGGCGGCTGCGCGAAGCACACCTCCAGGACCCCTTGCGCGGTTGAGCCATTCAAGGGCGCCCGATTCAAGTTCCTGGCCGCCAATGTTCGGCGTGGAGATGGATCGACACTGTTCCCCGGCACTGCGATCAAGAATTTCGGGGCGGTGCAAATCGGCTTCATCGGAATGACGCTGAAGGATACCGCAACGCTGGTGACTCCGGCCGGGGTAGCCGGGCTGACCTTCACCGACGAAGCCGCAACCGCCAATGCCCTGGTACCGGCGCTGAAGGCGGCGGGCGCCGATGCAATCATATTGCTCATCCATCAGGGCGCCGGTGCAGTCGGCGGCTATGATGACCGAAGCTGCCCCGATCGCGACGGCGCCATCTGGCCGATAGTCGACAAGCTCGACCCAGCAATCGGTGTCGTCGTGTCCGGTCACACGCATAATGCCTATATTTGCGAACGGCTCCGCCCGCGGGGCGGAGCGCCGGTCCTCGTCACGAGCGCCGGGCGCTATGGAGCATTCGTCACCAATGTACGCCTCACTGTCGATCCAGCGCGTGGACTGGTCGGATGGCGTGCCGACAATATTCTTGTGCGGGGTGAAGTCAGTGCGGAAGTCGCAGTCAGCAATACGACCCCCGTCTTCACCCCCGACCCCGCCACAAAGGCAATCGTAGATCGCTACGTCACCGCAGCCAGGCCCGCGTCGGCGCGCATCGTCGGACGGCTTTCAGCCCCCGCAACACGCAAACGCGATGAGGATCAAGAGATCAGCGCGGGCAATTTGATCGCCGATGCCCAACTTGCGGCAGCGCGCGGGGCCGGGGCGCAAATTGCCTTCATGAACAGATTCGGCGTGCGCACCGATCTCACCCCCGCGGCCGATGGAAGCGTCACCTTTGGGGACATTTTCGCGCTACAGCCCTTCGGCAACAGCATCGTCGTGAAGACGCTTACCGGGGTCCAGCTGAAAGCACTGCTGGAACAGCAATTCCCCTCCGACTCGAGTAGCGCCGATCCCAATATGCTGCTGCCGAGCAGCGGTTTTGCTTTCGATTACGACCTGTCACGGCCTGCCGGGCAGCGGATCGTGCGGATGGCGCTCGAAGGGCGTCCGATTGATCCGGCGGCCAGATATCGCATCGCAGTCAATAATTTCATGGCCAGCGGCGGGGACAATTTTACCGTCCTAATTGGTGGCACGGAGCCGACCGACGCGGGAACCGACCTCGATGGGCTCGAGGCCTATCTTCGGGGAGGCGTCACTGTTCCCGCAACCGACCGGATCAGGAACGTAACTCCACGCTAGCGCAGCGGCGGTTCGTCGAAGCTACGCAGCTTGCGGCTGTGGAGGCTGTCGCCCTCCTGCTTGAGCAAGGCAAGCGTTTCGATGCCGATGCGTAAATGCTGACTGATCGCACGCTCGTAAAAAGCATTGGCCTGCCCGGGTAGTTTGAGCTCACCGTGAAGTGGCTTGTCCGAGACGCAAAGCAGCGTCCCGTAAGGTACGCGGAAACGATAGCCCTGCGCAGCCACAGTCGCCGATTCCATGTCGATCGCGACAGCGCGGCTTTGATTAAAACGCAGCGCCGATTGCGTGTAGCGCAACTCCCAATTGCGGTCGTCGGTGGTAACTACGGTGCCGGTGCGGAGCCGCATTTTGAGCACCTCCTCATCCTCACCGGTAACCGACAATGCAGCGCGGACCATGGCGTTCTGAACCTCGGCGATCGCGGGGATCGGGATTTCGACAGGGAGTACGTCGTCAAGAACATGATCGTCGCGAAGATATGCGTGGGCGAGGACATAGTCGCCGATCGTCTGGCTTGGGCGCAGACCGCCGCAATGGCCAATCATCAACCAGGCTTCGGGACGAAGCACCGCGATATGGTCGCAGATTGTCTTGGCGTTCGACGGGCCGACGCCGATGTTGACCAGAGTAATGCCGTCGCCCTCTGGCGTAGTGAGATGGTAGGCGGGCATTTGATGACGGCGCCACACTCCGGCGGCGATCTGCGCTTCGGCGTCGGCGAGATCGCCATGGTCGTAGGTTCCACCGGGAACCGACAGTCCGGTGAAGCGGCTATCGGCATCGCGCAGTGCCGAAACTGCAAAACGAACGAATTCATCGACGTAGCGGACGTAATTGGTGAAGAGCACAAAGCGCTGAAAATGCTCCGCCGGGGTGCCGGTGTAATGCTTGAGCCGTGCCAAACTGAAATCCGTGCGCGGTCCGTCGAACAGTGCCAGCGGGCGGGTCGGGTCGAGCGACAGGTCCCACGCGCCATCGGCTACCTCGTCCCCGATATGGACCAGTTCGGAAGACGGAAACCAGCGGCTGAGCTCGGCGGTGGAGATGCCGTCGAGTTCGAGAATGCCGCCGTCAAGCACATAGGGGTAAGGGATCTCGCTCGCCGAGGCGCCAACCGAGATGGTGACTGGATAATCACGAACGAGATGCTCGAGCTGTTCGGCGAGATAGGTTCGGAACAGTGCTGGACGGGCGATCGACGTGGTGTAGATGCCCGGCTGGTTGAGCCGCGCAAAAGCGCGCGCCGGAGTCGGCGGAGGCACCGCGGGGTCATATTCAATCCGCAGTTCGGGATAGGAAAAGGCGCCCTCATCGCGCGCACGCGCATCAGGGCGAACCCCGTCTTTTGCGTAAGCACCAAGTGCGGCGCGGAGGCGTGAGACCGAAGCGGAGTAATCGGCTTCGAGTTTGTCTAGGATCGGATCGATGTCGTCGCTGGTCGTCATGGCCAATCCTTACGCAAGGCGGAGAAGGTGGCAAGAGGCGCTTGCAATTGCAGAGTTTTCACAGCGACAAACGATGGGCAAAAAAAGGGCGGCCCACAGGACCGCCCTTCGCCGTTTGGGCCTCCCGAGCCGGGAGAAGATTGTGATCTTAGCGCTTCGAGAATTGGAAGCTCTTGCGCGCCTTGGCCTTGCCGTACTTCTTCCGCTCGACCACGCGGCTGTCGCGGGTGAGGAAGCCGGCACGCTTGACTGTGGTTCGAAGCGCGGGCTCGAACCGGCTTAGAGCCTGAGCAATGCCGTGAAGCACCGCGCCCGCCTGACCGGATAAACCGCCGCCCTTGACGGTAGCGATCACGTCATACTGGTCTGCGCGGTCGGTGATCCCGAATGGCTGGTTGATGACGAGGCGAAGTGTTGGACGCGCGAAATAGGTCACCTGATCCCGGCCGTTGACGATGATCTTGCCGGAACCTGGCTTAAGCCAGACGCGCGCCACGGCGTCCTTACGGCGACCCGTCGCGTAAGCGCGGCCGAACTTGTCGAGTTCCTGCTCACGAAGCGGCGCCTCGGGCTGCAAATTGACTGGAGCCTGGACCTCGTTTTCGCTCGGTTCGGCGGAGACCGGAGTGTCGGAGGCTGCGGGAGTGGATGCTGGGGCGGCGGGAGTCGCTCCCGTCAGCGCGCCCAGATCGGCCAGCGATTGGCGGTTGTCGGTCATCAGGCACCCACCTTGTTCTTGCGGTTCATGCCCGCGACGTCGAGAGTTTCAGGAGACTGGCCCGCATGTGGATGGTCGATGCCATTGTAGAGGTGAAGTGCGCGCATCTGGTCGCGGCCAAGCGGGCCACGCGGAATCATGCGTTCGATCGCCTTTTCGAGCACGCGCTCAGGAAAGCGTCCGTCGAGGACCTTGGCTGCCGTGATTTCTTTCAAGCCGCCGACGTAGCCGGTGTGCTTATAATAGATCTTCTGCTCGGCCTTGCGCCCGGTGAAGCGGACCTTGCCGGCATTGACGACGACAACATGGTCGCCGCAATCGACGTGGGGAGTGTAGCTCGCTTTATGCTTGCCACGCAGGATGCTGGCGATGATCGACGCGACGCGTCCGACCACCAGTCCTTCGGCATCTATCAGATGCCATTTCTTCTCCACCTCGGCCGGTTTGATCGACTTGGTGGTCTTCATCAGCGCCTTCATGGGCTGTGACCTCTTCGTTTCGAAAATGATAAAGCGCCGCACAAAGGCGACGCCGTGACCGGGCTAATGCTCAAGAAGGGGCGATAAGTCAAGCAAAAGTGCGGCTTTGCTAGCAGGTACTATATTACCGGGACGTTCTCCGAGACCCATTTGGCGAAGGAGGCGGGAAGCTGTTCAATGGGCCAGGCGGCGATCGCCGGTGTTTCATATGAGTGCAGTTCGCCCAGGCGCGCGATGAGTGTTGCCGCGGCGTCGCTAGTCGTCTTGATCAGGGCTGGGATCTCCTCGGACTGCTCGACCGCGCCCTGCCAGCGATAAATGGATGTACAGGGCGCGAATATGTTGATGCAGGCAGCGAGCTTCTCGTCGATCACCGTCTGGCCGATGTGCGTGGCCTCGGCGACGCTAGGGAAGGTGACGTAGATCGCGACTACGCTCATGCCCCGTCGCGTCCGATGACGTGCGTGCCCCAGGTGAAGACGGCGACTAGCAGTGCGCCGACTGCCTGATGAAGCGTCGCGAAGGCGATGTTCATTCCGCTCATGACTGTCGCGATGCCGAGCAGGATCTGAGTGCCGAGCGCTGAATGAATTGCGATCGATGCGCGACGGTCAAACGATTTAACTCGGCGGGCAACGAGGATCATCGCTGCGAGTGTTACCCACGCCCACCAGCGGTGGAGGAAGTGGAGCAGATAGGGATCGTGAGTCAGAGCGAAGCCTGCGCCGCGCGAGATGTCGATGCCAGCAGGGAGTAAGCGATCGTTCATCAGTGGCCAGTCGCTGGCGACGTAGCCGGCGTTGAGGCCGGCGACCCACGCGCCGAGCAGGAGCTGGATGAACAGTATCGATGCCGCAATGATTGCCAGCGGGACTAGATGGGCGGGGCGGTTGTTGCCGCGCGCTAGCTGGCGCAGGTCGAGTGCGGTCCAGATCAGGCCGGCGAGAATGAACAAAGCGGTGAGGAGATGGGCGGAGAGGCGGAAATGGCTGACGTCGGTGCGGTCAGCGAGGCCCGACTGGACCATGTACCAGCCGAGCGCGCCCTGGCTTGCGCCCAAAGCGAGCAGGGCGCCGAGCCGCCAGCTGTAGCCGGGGGGGATTGCGCGTTTGAGGGCGAACCAGATGAGGGGCACCGCGAAGGCGAGGCCGACGAGGCGTCCGAGCAGGCGGTGGAGCCATTCCCAGAAATAGATTTTCTGGAAAGCGGCGAGGTCCATTCCTGCCGGGCCGTTGATTTGGCGATGTTCTGGAGTTGCCTGGTACAATTCGAATGCGCGCTGCCAGTCATTTTGGTTGAGCGGCGGGATTGCGCCTGAGAGCGGCTGCCATTCGGTGATGCTGAGGCCGCTTTCGGTTAGGCGGGTGATTCCGCCGACTACGACCATGACGAAGACCAGTGCCGCGACCGCGAACAGCCAGCGGGCCAGCGAGTTCGGAGAGGTTGAGGGATATGGCAAGATGCGGTTCATGCAGGTCGCTTTGTTGGATTTGAGGTGCCTTGGCAATTTTCGACCAATGATATGTTGTAACTTCGGCGAAGAGACGATATATCCTGCGCCATGTCGATTGCACTGCCCTCCACCTCACGCCTCGACCGCATGGGGATCACCCTTTCGGGACTTTGCCTGGTGCATTGTCTTGGAACATCGGTGATGCTCGCCGTGCTTGCGAGCGCGGGCGGAATGCTTGGGGCGCATTGGATTCACGCGATCGGGTTGACGCTGGCGATGGTCATGGGCGCGATCGCGCTTGGCCGGGGAGTTCTCGATCATGGCTATACCATGCCGAGTGCCGTGGGTGGGCTCGGGCTTGGCGTGATGGCCGGAGCGCTGAACCTGCCGCATCATGGCGGCGAGGCGCTTTATACGATGGTCGGGGTCGGAATTCTGGCGCTTGGGCATCGCCTAAACGGCATTGCCGCGGACTAATTCCCCTCGCCCTCCACCACGGGCGATTCGGTGGTATATTGCGGGGTTTCGGGCGGAAGCAGCAGCCTCAAGGTGAGCAGCGCCGATACGCCCAGCCCGACCTCCCATTTGAAGAACACCAAAATCGCGGCGATGGCGTGGCCGAAGAACAGATGACGATAATGGCGGTCGAGGCGATCGACATAGACCGGGTCGAGCCGGGCATCGACCTGGCCGCGAAGGCGTCCGACGGTCCATTTGACCAGCCAGGTCGCCGATAAAAGCGCGAGCGAGATCACCAGATATTGGCTGGCGACCGGACGCGCGACCGGATCGCCGAAATGTTCGGCGAAGACCCGCGCCGGGAAGGCGATGAAGCCGATCGCGGCAAGAAAGATCACGCTCGCGACCAGGAACCAGTGACCGGTGGTGCGGTAGATGGCGCCGGAAAAATGATGGTGAACCCAATAGAGGCCGATCACCATCGAGGCGAGCAGATAGCCGCCGTAAGCGGGCAATATGCCAAGCAGATCGCTGCCCAGATTGGCGGAGTCGCGCGATCCATCGGGAAGCACGATCTGGAACACCGAAAGCGTAAAGGCGATTGCAAACACGCCGTCGGCGAAGGCTTCCATCCGGGCGGTACCGCGAATGGCGCCCTCGCCCTTGAGGTCGTCGCGCCGAAGTGGTGCTTCGGGATTATTGGGTGAGGGGATCATCGCGCACTAACGCGAGTGGCCGCCGCTTGTTCATCGGCCCCTGCGCGCTTACCTTGGCGCCATGGGCAATCACGACCACAACCTTCACGATGGCGAGTCGCTTCGCGTAGCCGCCGCCCGGCGAATGACCGAGCGCGGTGAGCAATGGACCGATATGCGCGCAGCGGTATTCGAGGCGCTTGCCGGGTTCGACAAGCCGGCTTCGGCCTATGACATTGCCGAGCAGGTTTCGAAGTCGCGCGGCAAGAGGGTCGCGGCGAACAGCGTGTATCGGATTCTCGATCTGTTCGTCGGCACCAACCTCGCCCGGCGGGTCGAGAGCGCGAACGCCTATGTCGCCAATGCGCATCCCGACTGCCTGCACGACTGCATATTCCTGATTTGCGATACGTGCGGGCAGGCGACGCACATCGACGACGATAAATTGTCGGGCGGGGTCCGCGATGCCGCCGCCAATGCCGGCTTCGAGCAGGTCCGCCCGATGATCGAAGTGCGCGGCACCTGCGGGGATTGCAGCTAGTCAATCGACAGCCGCGTTGCAGGGGGGTACAGCCCGACCCATGTCCGAACGACCGCAAACCCCTCTTCTAGACCGGGTAAATTCACCCGCCGACATTCGCTTGCTGCAAAAGGCCGAGCTTCCCCAGCTTTCCGACGAGCTTCGCCATGAAATGATTTCGGCGGTTTCGACCTCGGGCGGGCACCTTGGATCCGGACTTGGAGTGGTCGAGCTGACCGTCGCGATTCATTATGTGTTCGATACGCCCACCGACACTTTGATCTGGGACGTCGGGCATCAATGCTATCCGCACAAGATCGTCACCGGGCGCCGCGACCGCATTCGAACGCTTCGCCAGGGAGGGGGGCTGTCGGGCTTCACCAAGCGCAGCGAAAGCGAATATGATCCGTTCGGAGCGGCGCATAGCTCGACGTCGATTTCGGCAGCGCTCGGCTTCGCAATCTCGAACAAGCTCGCCGACCGGCCGGGACGAGCGATCGCGGTGATCGGCGACGGCGCGATGAGCGCCGGGATGGCCTATGAAGCGATGAACAATGCCCAGCAGGCAGGCAATCGGCTGGTCGTCATCCTCAACGACAATGACATGTCGATCGCTCCGCCGGTGGGTGGATTGTCGCATTATCTGGCGCGGCTGGTGTCTTCGGGGCGTTACCTAAAGACCCGCGAGATCGCTCGGCGCGTGTTCCGCCATTTGCCCAAGCCAGTCGAAAGCGTTGCGCGCAAGGCCGAGGAATTCGCGCGCGGTTTCGCCACCGGCGGGACCTTGTTCGAGGAATTGGGATTCTATTACGTCGGTCCGGTCGATGGGCATGACGTCCAGGGACTCGTCGAAATCCTCGAAAATGTCCGCGATGCCGAAGAAGGGCCGATCCTGGTCCATGCGGTGACGGTCAAGGGCAAGGGCTATGGCCCCGCCGAGAGCGCCGCCGACAAATATCACGGCGTGGTCAAGTTCGACGTGGTTTCGGGCAAGCAGGACAAGGGGCCGGGCGGCGGGGCGCCAAGCTATACCGCGATGTTCGCCAAGGCGCTTGCCGACGAGGCGCGGCGCGACGAGCGGATCGTGGCGATCACCGCGGCAATGCCTTCGGGCACCGGACTCGACAAGTTTCAGGAAGAATTTCCCGACCGCACTTTTGACGTCGGCATCGCCGAGCAGCATGCGGTGACCTTTGCCGCCGGATTGGCCGCGCAGGGGCATCGCCCCTTCTGCGCAATCTATTCGACCTTCCTCCAGCGTGCTTATGACCAGGTGGTCCATGACGTCGCGATCCAGAATTTGCCGGTGCGGTTCGCGATGGACCGCGCCGGACTGGTCGGCGCCGATGGCTGCACGCATGCCGGATCGTTCGATCTTGCCTATCTGTGCACGCTTCCCAATTTCGTGGTCATGGCCGCGGCCGACGAGGTCGAGCTGTGCCATATGGTTCACACCATGGCGCTTCACGATAGCGGTCCGTCGGCGGTGCGCTATCCGCGCGGCAATGGCCGGGGCCTTGCGCTCCCGGCGGTTCCGCAGCGGCTCGAGATCGGCAAGGGGCGGATCGTCAAGGAAGGCAAGACCGTTGCCATCCTGTCGCTTGGAACGCGGCTCGAGGAAGCCGAAAAGGCCGCGGCCTTGCTCGAGGCCAAGGGATTGTCGACGACGGTTGCGGACATGCGTTTTGCAAAGCCGCTCGACGAGGAATTGATCCGCCGTCTGCTGTCGAGCCACGAAGTCGCGGTCACGGTCGAGGAGGCCGCGGTCGGCGGGTTCGGAGCGCATGTGCTGACCTTGGCATCGGACGAGGGGCTGACCGACGCGGGCCTCAAGATCCGCACGATGCGGTTGCCCGATATTTTCCAGGACCAGAACAATCCACAGCAGCAATATGACGAGGCTGGACTTAATGCGCCGCACATCGTCGAGACGGTTCTGAAGGCCCTGCGCCGCAACGACATCGGCGCGGAGGCCGACGCGGGAGCGATCGCCTGACGCTCGGTCACTGGCTGATTGCCGGAACGCTCGCACTGCTCGGCCTGTTCTTTGCGACGATGCCGATCGAATCGCGGCGGCAGTCGCGGCTCGCGCGGAAGCGGCGGCCGATCGATGCCGCAAGTTTCGAGCGGGCGCTGCTTATCGCGGGGGTCACTCCGACCACGGCGCGCTTCTTGTGGGAGGGCCTCAAGCCCTTTTATCGCCATCCGCTGACCCCGATGCCCGAGGACCGGCTTGAAAGCGTGATCATCATCGACCGTCCCGAGATCGAGGGGCTGGTCGGCCGTTTCTGGACCGCGATGCGCGGGCAGGACTTTCGGCCACAGGTGGCGCCGCTCGGCGACGATCCAAGCGTTGTCGAACTGGGACGCTATTGCGACCTGCTCGCGGGCTGGTCGATCCGGGGCCGGGCATGAGCAAGCGGGCACAACGTGGCGAATAAGGTCCGCGCCGATCAATTGCTCGTCGCCCAGGGACTCGCCGAGAGCCGGACGCGGGCGCAGGCGCTGATCCTTAGCGGCAATGTGTTCACTGGCGACCGGCGGGTGGCGAAGGCGGGCGATCAATTGCCCGAGGATGCGGTGCTGACGCTCAAGGGGCGCGATCATCCGTGGGTGTCGCGCGGTGGGGTCAAGCTCGATCACGGACTGACGCATTTCGGGTTCGACGTGACGGAGATGGTCGCGCTCGATGTCGGATCATCGACCGGGGGGTTCACCGATGTGCTGCTCACACGGGGGGCGGCGCGGGTCTATGCCGTGGACGTCGGGACCAACCAGCTTGCCTGGAAATTGCGCAGCGACGAGCGGGTGATCGTTCATGAGCAGACCAATGCGCGCAGCCTGACCGCCGAAGTGGTTCCCGAGCGCGTCGACATCATCGTCTGCGATGCGAGTTTTATCGCGCTTCACAAGGTGCTTGAGGCCGCGCTCGATCTGGCGCGGCCGGGGGCGTTGCTGGTGGCGTTGGTCAAGCCGCAATTCGAGGCGGGACGCGAGGAGATCGGCAAAAGCGGGGTGGTGCGCGATCCTGCCGTGCATCGGCGGGTGTGCGAGGCGTCCGCCCAGTGGGTTGCGGCGCGCGGCTGGGTGGTTTGCGGCATCGAGCCGAGTCCGATCACCGGGCCTGAAGGGAATGTGGAGTTTTTGCTGGGAGCGGTGAAGGGCGGCGAGGAAAAGTGAGGGCCGCGATGTGCTTCGGAGGGCGCTGATTTTTGTTCCGGTGATCGTGATCAGCGGGCTGCTGATTGGGGTGCTGTCGAACAATGGTTTTTCGAACGAATATTATTCGCCGTTGGAGAAGCCGGCTTTCCAGCCGCCGGGGTGGGCGTTCGGAGTAGCCTGGACCCTGCTCTATGCGATGATGGGGATCGCGCTTGCTGTGGTGCTCGATGCGCCCGGGAGGCCGCGCCGGCGGGGTGCGATTGCCTTGTTTGCGGGGCAGCTTGGGCTCAATTTTGCCTGGTCGCCGGCGTTTTTCGGTTTGGGGATGATCGACGTCGGGTTGCTGATCATCGGCGCGATGATTGTGCTTTTGACGCTGACGATCATTGCCTTTTCGCGGATTCGAGCACTGGCGGGAGCATTGCTCCTTCCCTATCTGGCATGGTTGTGTCTTGCGGCCGCGCTCAATTTCGAGACTGGCCGCCTCAATCCCGGCGCGGACAAGGCGCCGCTCGGCATTACGGGAGCTTGAAATGCAATCGCAGAACCGACTGTTCGATGACCTCGTCAAGATGATGAATGGCGCCGCGGGGACCGTCGCCGGAATGGCGCGCGAAGGCGAAGGGTCGATGCGCGAGCGGATGCGCGAATGGATCGGCGGGCAGGATTTCGTCGCTCGCGATGAATTTGACGCGGTGAAAGCGATGGCAATTGCCGCGCGCGACGAGAATGACGCGCTGAGGAAGCGGATCGAAGCGCTTGAGGCGGCTTCGAAAAAGCCTCCCAAGACAGCCAAGAGCGGAGCGGCGCTCTGACCGAAGTGCAGGGAGGCGAGGAGCGCGACGACGGCGCCCCGATCGAGGTGCTCGAACAATATTTCGAGGCGCGCGGATGGGCATGCGAGCGGTCGGGCGAGGGGGAAATCGTCGCGTCGGCCAACGGCAGCTGGGCGCAATATGAGCTGCGCGGGGTTTGGCGGCCCGAGGATCTGGTGCTTCAGTTCCTTGCCTTTCCCGACGTCAAGGTCGGAAGCGAGAAGCATGGGGCGATCTACGAGACGCTGGGGCTGATCAACGAGCAATTGTGGCTTGGTCATTTCGAGCTGTGGTCGAGCTCGGGTCTGATCGTGTTTCGCCATGCGGCTTTGCTTGGGGAGAGCGATGGGCTCACCTTCGAGCAGGCCGAGGCGATTGCGGAAGCGGCGATGGAGGAATGCGAGCGCTTTTATCCGGTGTTCCAGTTCGTTCTGTGGGGGGGAAAGTCGCCGCAGGAGGCGATTGCGGCGGCGCTGATCGATACGGCGGGGGAGGCGTGAGCGCGCGCTTTCCGGCGCCGGCCTGGCTGGTTGGCTGCGGCAATATGGCGGGGGCGATGGTCGCGGGCTGGCGCCTGGCGGGGGTCGATCTGGCGGGCGTTGTCGCGATCAGGCCGAGCGGGAAGCCGGTCGAGGGGTTGCGGAGCGTCGCTGAACTTCCGCAGGGCGAGGGGCCGCGGTTCGTGATGCTTGGGTTCAAGCCGCAGAAGCTGGGTGAGGTTGCGCCGGGATTAGCGCCGCATGTTGGCGCGGGGACGATTCTTGTTTCGATGCTGGCGGGGGTTAGCGCGGCGAGCTTGCGGGCGCGTTTTCCGGATGCGGGCGCGATCGTTCGGGTGATGCCGAACTTGCCGGTTGCGCACCGCGAGGGGGTCACGGCGCTTTACTGCGAGGATGATGATGCCGGGGCGCGAGACATGGTCGAGGGGCTGATGGCGGCGCTTGGGCTTGCTGCGTGGTGTGCGGACGAGGGGGAATTTTCGGCGATTGGGGCGGTTGCGGGGTCGGGGCCGGCTTATTTCGCGCGCTTTGCCGAGGCGATGGCGCGGGGCGGGGCCGGGCTTGGGCTCGACCCCGATCTGGCGACGAGGATTGCGGTTCAGACGCTGGTCGGGACCGCGGCGATGGCTGCGACGGGCGAGGCGATGAGCGATATCGCACGGCGCGTCGCGAGCCCCAAGGGCACGACCGAGCAGGGGCTTGCGGTGCTCGATGGGGAAGATGGAGTGCAATACCTGGTCGACCGAATGCTTGCTGCGTCGATTGAGCGCGGCAAAGCGCTTGCGGCGGAGGCGGTTGCTTCGCCGACACCGCTGCCCTAGGCGCGGCGCCACAACAGGAGATCATATGGCCGAGACGTGCAACTACGACGACCGTGACGGGTGGATCTGGATTGACGGCAAGCTGGTCCCTTGGCGCGAGGCCAATATCCACATCCTGACCCACGCAATGCATTACGGGTCGTCAGTGTTCGAGGGTGTGCGCGTCTACAATGGCACGATCTTCAAGCTAAGCGATCACAGCACTCGGTTGCGTAATTCGGCGTCACTGCTTGGTTTCGAATTGCCGTGGAGCGTCGAGCAAATCGATGCCGCCTGCATCGAGGTGCTGAAGGCGAACGGGATGACTCAGGCCTATATGCGTCCGGTTGCATGGCGCGGGTCCGAGCAGATGGGGGTCAGCCCAACCGGGACCGAGCCGCACGTAGCGATCGCCTGTTGGCATTGGGGCAAATATTATGACGAGGAAACGGCGGCGAAGGGAATTCGCCTCGACCTCGCACCGTGGCGCCGCCCAGCGCCTCACACCGCGCCGGTGCACAGCAAGGCTTCGGGGCTTTACATGATCGCGACGCTGTCGCGGCAGCATGCCGAAGCGCGCGGTTTCGAAGATGCACTGATGCTCGACTGGCGCGGGCAAGTGGCGGAAGCGACGGGCGCCAACGCCTTCTTCGTTCGAGAGGGCAAATTGTACACCCCGACGCCGGATTGCTTCCTCGATGGAATTACGCGCCGGACGGTCATTGATCTTGCCCGCGAGCGCGGAATCGAAGTGATCGAGAAAGCGATCTGGCCCGAGGAGCTGGAAAGCTTCGAGCAATTCTTTCTCACCGGGAGCGCCGTCGAGGTGACGGCAGTGCAATCGGCGGGGCCGTGGAGTTTCGAAGTCGGCGAGATCACCCGGCAGTTGCAGCGCGATTATGACAACCTCGTCAACGGGCGTGCAATCAACCGTTAGCGCCCCCTTTCCTCAGCGGGGCGAGCCGCTATAAGCCGCCCCGCGACCTGCGCTGCCTTTGCTGGCCGCGGCCACTGCTGGGGCGTCGCCAAGTGGTAAGGCACCGGCTTTTGATGCCGGCATTCGCAGGTTCGAATCCTGCCGCCCCAGCCAGATCTGATCCGGGCAAGAGCCGCGAGACAATCGACTTTCGCTATAATTGTTCAGGAGAGTTGTTGAACCTATGGTATTCGAATGGTCGCCCCGTGCGCAGGCGGTCTCCACATCAACAGGTTTTTTACTCGTGCTGTTCTCGTTGGCGATGGGCCCCCCAATCTTCGCACATCGCGTTGCCACCCGAAAGTAACCATCGCCAAGAGGCCTGATCTGTTAGCGTTGAAGGAAAATCACTGGTGGAAGGCACGTGGCTGATTTTCCGCCAAGATCTCCGTCCGCTCGGTCGAAATGCGACGATCGATGAGCGACTGCAGCTCGGTAAAACGAGGATCGCCACGCAAGCCATCAAAAGCTGGGAGGTCCCGTAGGCTATGTGAGATCGGACGGCCCAACCACCCGCGATCGACGCCAAGCTTCAGCCATTTAAATGCTTGCTCTCGATTGCCCCTAAGCGCGCTTAGCATGGCCAGATCAACTTCGAGATCGCCGGCGAAAGCCCATGTGTTCCGAGCCTTCTGCCCTAATTCCAAATCGAGGCCTTTGCTGACGCAGCGGAGCAGTGGCTCGGCTTCGGCGCGTCGGCCGACTGCTCGAAGAGCCATCAGAAAAGAATAGTAATTGGAACGATCGGAAACGCAATTGACCCCGAAGGCTTCTTGTCTTTGATCATACAAGGTGGCCAAGGTCGTCCAGTCACGAATTGAAGCCAAATAGGAAATTGCCACTTTAGCATCTGGCGCCTGCCACACTCGATTTCCCGCCTGACCGATCCGCTTTTCAAGCTCCTGAGTATGGCCGGCATAATAAGGGGTGATGAAGCGTCTGAAGGCAGCGGATGGACGTTCATTTTCGGTGCTTCCCAGGCCCGAAGTAAACAGGTCGGTCATGAGACCATTGCGGATGTCCGGTAGGCTCGGATCGAGCGAGTTGGCGGCCCTTGCTTCCCTCACGGCCGTCGACAGGTCGGGACCCCGATCGGCCACTAGGAACATCATGCGATGGAACTGCGCTTTCGAGCCACCGTTACCGAGATACCGCTGAGCTATCTTATTCGCTTCGCCCTGATGGCTGCTCGCCGCCAACGATTGGACAACCGACGCCAAGGGCATCGGCCAGAGTGGCTCGATTGCAGCAGCTTCGCGGCTCAGTTGCAGCGCCTCATCGTGACGTCCTAGCTCATACAAGTCCAGCGCTAGCCATATCCTGACTTCCGCGCGAGAAGGATCGAGCCGGACGGCGCGTCTCAGCTGCTCGATCGCGTCTTTCGGCGGCAGTGCCAGACCCAGAGCGGCGTACCCATCAGCCTTTTCGGGTGCGAGCCGGATAGCGGCACGAGCATGGGCTGTGCTGATCCGCCGCGCGGTGGCCACAGGAATTGAACCATACGACCACGCGTGATCCGAAAGCAGCCATACCAACTCAGCGTACAGAGCCTGTCCTGGAGCATAATTCGGATCGGCCCGGATGACGTTCCTGGCTAGCAGAAGCGCCTTCTTGAGCGTGGGTTCGGAACGGTTTCGCATAACGGAGCGCGCGGCGAGATAAGCCACATAGGCATCCACTTTGGTCTTGGCCGATACGCCTACGGCCGCCGGATACAAAAGCGTCGATTTCAGGCGACCTACAACCGCTTCGGCGATCCGGTCCTGCACAGAGAAAACGTCGGCGATTTTGCCGCGGTATTCCTCCTCCCATAAACTCGATCCGTCGCGGGTGTCGACCAGTCGGACATTGACCCTGAGCGCATCACCGGCAGTTCGGGCACTGCCTTCAACGACATGTGTGACCCCGAGCTTGTCGCGCAACTCCTTGGGGTCGCTTCTCGGATCGACTTGACGAGCGGACGTCCGCCCCAGGACCTTTAAGCCTTTTTCCGCCGCGAGCGTGCTCAAGATTTCCTCGGCCACACCTTCCGCGAAATAACCCTTGTCGTGTTTAGGGGACAGATCGGCAAAAGGCAGCACCGCGAGCGACACCTGCTCGCGTGGGCTAGGGGTGTAGAATGCGGCGGCAAGGGCGATCAGCGCCACGACAGCCACGGCAGCAAAGGTCAGGTTGCGCGTAGACCGGCCAATTGCACGCGCCTGCCGACGGTGCGCTGGTTCCAATTGGGGCTGAACTGCGCCCTCGCCGCCCTTGGCCGCAATTTGTTGGATCCGCGCAACTAACGTGTTGAGCGATTTATCCCATCCTTCGAAGGCGTCGATCCATTGCCGCGTGGATAGCTCATAGGCGAAAGCGTCGCTCGGCTCCACGTCCTGAATCCGCAGCGCTATCACGGGCACTCGATTGCGGCTGGCGAGTGACAGCTCTTTCTTGATTTCCTCGCTGTTGTTGGCAGACTCGGAAAAGACCAACACCATCGACGGCGCATTCCGGATCGCCGCGACGATCGCCTCCTGGTAGTTGTCTCCAGGCTCTACGTCGCGGGCCGCGATCCAGCATCTAATCTCGCGCCGTTCGATAGCCTTGCAGACGGACAATGCCTCCCTCCGGTCGGCACTCGCGTAGCTGATGAACACCGGGCAAGAAACGCGGCGCACTTGGCTGTTTTCTAGCCCCGGTTCATTCACCGCTCGCCCCTTTATCCGGCATCACTACGTTACGGGGGTTTCAACAGGATGAGAAGTGGCCGAACTTTCATCACTGATGTCCGCATTCGATCCGATTCAGACGTCCGTGGTGGATCAGCCTGGTTGCATTGCCAATGTCCACATTAGGTCGAAAGCGGACATTCGGCGGCGATCGGAATGCATCAGGCGATCGAGCGGCCGATCAATTCTTTCATGATTTCCGAGGTGCCGCCGTAGATTCGGGCAACGCGGGCGTCTCGCCAGAGGCGGGCGATCGGGTATTCGTTCATATATCCCGCGCCGCCGTGAAGCTGGAGCGCGGTGTCGCAGGCGTCCCATTGCATTTCGCTGTGCCACAGCTTGCCAGCGCTGGCTTCGGCGGGGGTGAGGCGGCCGGCGATGTGGCGGGCGATGGCCCAATCGAGATGCGCCCAGCCGACCTGGAGGCGGGCCTTCAAGTCGGCGAGGGTGAAGCGGCTGTTCTGAAAGTCGATGATGCGCTTGCCGAACGCCTTGCGATCACGCGTGAAATTGACCGCTTCGTCGAAGGCGCGCTGGGCCGAGGCCTGGCATTGCACCGCGATCGACAAGCGTTCCTGCGGCAATTGCTGCATGAGCATTGCGAAGCCGCTATTTTCGGCGCCGATCAGGCGGTCGGCGGGGAGGCTGACATCGTCGAAGAACAGTTCGGACGTGTCATTGCCGTTGAGGCCGATCTTGTCGAGATTGCGCCCACGGGTGAAGCCTTCGTCGCCGCTTTCGACGAGGAACAGCGACAGGCCCTTGGCGCCGCCATCCTCGGTAGTGCGCGCGGCGACGATGACCAGATCGGCGCTTTGGCCGTTGGTGGTATAGGTCTTCGATCCCGAGAGGCGCCAGCCATTGCCGTCGCGGCGGGCGATGGTCTTCAATGCCTGAAGGTCACTGCCCGCGCCGGGCTCGGTCATCGCGATTGCGCTGATGGTGGTTCCGGCGACCATGCCGGGGAGGTGGTGAGCCTTCTGTTCCTCGCTGGCGTAATTGACCAGATAATCGGCGACGATGTCCGATTGGAGCGTGAAGCCCGCCGCCGAGCCGAGATAAGAGAGTTCCTCGGCGACGATGGCGTTGAAGGCGAAGTCGAGGCCGAGCCCGCCGTAAGCCTCGGGAACCTGGGGGCAGAGCAGGCCAGCGGCGCCGGCCTTTTCCCAGGCCTCGCGTTCGACGATTCCGGCGGCTTCGTGAGCGTCGAGGTTTGGCGTGATGGTTTCGGCGAGGAAGCGGCGGACGGTGTCGCGAAATGCGTGATGATCGGGGGCGAAAAGCGCGCGGTCTTCGGCGTCGATCACAGGCTTAACGTCGCTAAAGTCGCAAAAGTCATGGAGTCGGCGACCATTTTGGCCGCTTCGCGCGGTTGGATTCGGGAAAAGCGGGCGAGGGGCTGCGGGAAGGAGGTCATCGCGCGAAACTAGTCCGAAAGCGGGCGAGTAGGACAGCGATTTTCTAAAGCGGGTTGCGGGGGGCGGGGCCAGCGCTAGGCTCCGTGCATGACAGGACCGCTTCACGGACTGACGATTATCGAGATGGCGGGGCTTGGGCCGGGGCCGTTCGCGGGAATGATGCTTGCCGATCATGGCGCGACCGTGATCCGCGTCGAGCGAGCGGGGATGATCGGGATCCCAAGCGATCCTTTGCTTCGCAGTCGCCGTTCGATCGCGCTCGACCTTAAGCGCGAGGAGTGCCGCGAAGTGGTGCGGCGGCTTGCGGTGAGGGCCGACGGGCTGATCGAAGGTTATCGGCCGGGGGTGATGGAGCGGCTTGGGCTTGGGCCCGATGGGCTGATCGAGGCCAATCCGAAGTTGGTGTACGGGCGGGTGACCGGCTGGGGTCAGCAGGGGCCGCTGGCGAAGGAAGCGGGGCACGACATTAATTATCTTGCGCTGACCGGACTGCTTCATGGGATCGGCGCGAAGGATCGCCCGCCGGTGCCGCCGCTCAATTTGGTCGGCGATTATGCCGGTGGGGGAATGATGCTCGCCTTTGCGATGGTCGCGGCGCTGCTTGCGGTGGCGCGCGGCGGGACGGGGCAAGTAATCGACGCGAGCATGAGCGATGGTGCGGCGCTCACCGGGGCGTTGATTTATGGGCTGCGCGGGGCGGGGATGTGGAGCGATGAGCGCGGGTCGAACCTGCTCGACGGCGGTGAGGCGCTGTACGGTTGTTATGAATGTGCCGATGGGAAATTTTTGGCGCTCGGGGCGATCGAGCCGCAGTTTCGCAAGGCGCTGCTGGAGCGGTTGAAGCTGAGCAAGGAGCCGAGCCGCGAAGAGGTGACCGCGGTCACTGCCATGCGGTCGCGTGACGAATGGGTCGAAATCTTTGAAGGAAGCGATTCCTGCGTTGCGCCGGTGTTGACGATGGGAGAGGCACCGCTCCATCCGCACAATGTAGCGCGGTCGACCTTCATTGATCTGGGCGGAGTCATCCAGCCCGGGCCCGCGCCGCATTATTCGGCGACCCGCACCGACGCGCCGACCGCGCCCCGGCAAGAGGGTGCCGATGGCGCTTCGATCCTTGGCGAACTCGGCTATGGCGAGGCGGAGATCGAGGATTTGTTGGGAGCGAAGATTTGAACCCGCTTTACGAGACGATGACGACCAGCGTGTTCGAACGCATGTCGCTTGCCGCGTCCAAGCATGGAGCGCTCAACCTGGGGCAGGGATTTCCCGATTTCGGCTGGCGCGAGGAGATCATCGAGGCCGCCGCGACCGGGCTTCGCGAGGGGTCGAACCAATATGCGCCGTCGCGCGGGCTGCCGATCTTGCGCGAGGCGGTGGCGGACCATTATCGCCGCCATCAGTCGATCGAGCTTGCCGCGGAGAATGTCTGCGTCACCAGCGGTGCGACCGAAGCGATTGCCGCGGCGATCTTCGCCACGCTTGAGCCGGGCGACGAAGTGATCGTGATGACCCCGGCCTATGACGCTTATGTGCCGCTGGTGCGCCGAGCGGGCGGCGTAGTGCGCGAGGTTGCGCTGCGCCCGCCCGAATGGCGGATCGAGCATGAGGCGTTGGCGGCGGCGGTGACGCCCCGGACCCGCGCGATAATCCTCAACAATCCGCACAATCCGACCGGGCGCCTGTTCGACGACGGGGAGCTGGGGGTGGTAGCTGCGATTGCGCGCGAGCATGAATTGATCGTCATTGCCGATGAGGTGTGGGAACATGTCCTGCTCGATGGACAGAGGTTCACGCCGTTCGCGGCGATTAATGGGATGGTCGAACGAACGCTCAAATGCGGATCGGCGGGGAAGATCTTTTCGCTGACCGGGTGGAAGATCGGCTGGCTGGTCGCGGCGCCCGAGCTTGCGCAGCTCGGCGCGCGTGCGCATCAGTTTCTGACCTTTGCCTCGCCGCCCAATTTGCAGGCCGCGGTCGCGTTTGGACTGAACGAGGGCGATGGCTGGCTGAATCCGATGCGGAGCGGCTTCGCCGCGGCGCGGGACCGAATGGTTGCCGGACTGCAAGCTGCGGATTTCGCGGTTCTGCCGAGTTCGGCGACCTATTTCCTGTGCGTCGACCTGGCGGCGTCAGGGATAGCGGCGGATGACGAGGCTTTCGCGGCGCGAGCGGTCGCGGAGGCGGGGGTGGCGGTGGTGCCCTTGTCGTCATTTGCCGAGGTTTCGCCTTCGACTGACCTTGTTCGGCTGTGCTTTGCCAAGCGCGATACGACCATCGATTCGGGCGTGGCCGCGCTGGAGCGAGCACGCGCCTTGTTCTCCTGAGCGGGTGCGATCAGCCGGCTCCAGCGGTTGTGCCATTCACCGAGCCAATTTCCGAGCGCATCGGGAGCGAGCGGAAGTGCAATCAGATAGCCTTGGGCGACATCGCAACCGAGCGATCGCAGCAACGCCAATTGCTGCTGGCTTTCGACGCCTTCGGCGGTCACTTGCAGACCGAGGCCGTGCGCCATTTCGATGATGCATTTAACGATCACCGCACTGTCGCGTGAAGTCGTGCAGTCGTTGATGAAGAAGCGGTCGATCTTCAGTTCGGTGAACGGCAATTGGCGCAATTGCATCAGGCTTGAATAGCCGACGCCGAAATCATCGACCGCAAGCCCGATGCCCTTGATTCGGAAGCGGGTGAGCGTGTCCATCATCTTGATCAGCGGCTGGGTCTCGCCTTCGGTCAGTTCGAGCACTAGCCGGTCGGTCGGAACCCCGAGCGCCCGGCACATCCGCTCAACCAAGTCTGGAAAATCGAGATGTTCGAGGCTCAGCGCGGAAATATTGAACGCCAGGCAAGTGTCGATCCCGGCGTCTCTCCACGCGATCCACTGGCGCAGGGTGGTTCGCAATCCCCACTGGGTGAGTTCGTTGATCAAGCCGTACTTCTCCGCCAGCGGAACGAAACGCGACGGGGAAATTGGCCCGAGCTCGGCATCGTCCCAGCGAACCAGCGCCTCCACGCGCTTCAATGAGCCGTCGTTCAGCGACACCTTGGGCTGATAGACCATGTTAAGGCGGCCGTTGATGAGCGCGCGTTCGAAGCCGCCGAGCAGCCCAAGGTCATAGGTTTCGATCATTCGGCAAGTGTCGGTTTGAGCTCGCTGAGCAGGCTTTCCAGGAGCGCGAGTCGAGTCGGTTTCTCGAGCGTGGCTGCCATCCTGAGCCCGAGAGCTTCGCCGAGCCGGAAAGCGCTATCGAGAACTCGCCGGTCGAACCCCGATATGATCACCACCGGGCCAGTGAAATTCTCAGCCGCGAGAAATCTCAGCAATTCGACCCCGTCGCTTCCTGGCATACCCAGATCGACAGCAATCACTGCCGGGCGTTCGCTTACGACTAGGGCACGGAAGTCCTCGTCATTCTTGGCGATGCGGGCATGATAACCGCAGGATTCGGCCGCCTGGGCGACAAAGTCAGCGAGTTTCGGCTCGTCATCGATCAGCAGTAGCTTTGGTCGCACCATGGGAAACACCCCTACGCCTTATCAGGCGATGATGCGAAGGGGGCATAACAATTCGTGCGATTGGCCGTGCCCTGAAACCACATTTTAACTTTGGTATGGGTAATTTCCCCAATGGCGCCGGTACTGCTGCGCCCCGGGAGGTGAATCATGTTCGCGGCACTGATCCGGCGCAAGCCCGCCCGCCCGCTGGGGCAGCCCGACGAAGCGTTCGATTCGACGAGCTTTTCACTATCGACCGCGGTGCCGCGCCCCGAGGAGCGGCGCGACCAGGAGCGCATCATGCCGATGCTGCGCGTCGCGAAATGCATTCAGGCCGACGGGTGCGAGCAATTGATCCGCGTGCGAAATGTTTCGGCCGGCGGGCTGATGGCCGAGGTGGGCAATCCCATCGAAGTGGGCGTAATGGTGTCGCTCGAATTGTCGTCGCAGCACATTCCCGCGACGGTGGTGTGGACGCGCGATGGCACTGCCGGCTTTAAGTTTGACCAGGGCGTCGACCTCGGCGAGCTGCTCGCAGGGCGCAAGCCGCGCCACGGTTTTCGCCCGCGGCCCCCACGGCTCGAGGTCGGTTGCAAGGCAAGGGTTAAGCTCGGCAAAACCTATTATACGGTCGACGTGCACGACATTTCGCTTGGCGGGGTCAAGGTCGAGCCGATCGACGAATATTGTCTTGGCAAGGCGGTCAGCGTCGTGGTCGAGAGCCTGCGGCCGGTGCGCGGCGAAGTGCGCTGGTTTTCGGACCGTCAGGCGGGGATACTGTTCGACAAGCCGCTCAAGTTCGAGGAATTGGCCGAATGGGTCGGCATCAGGCTTGAGCTTGCAGCGTTGAAGGCCAGCCTCAAGCGCTGACGCATCTTTAAGCGGGCGCAATGCGTCCTTATCTTCGTCACACAGTCAGACGGAGAGTGAAATGGCCGAGGACATCGCGATACTTGCCGGCGGATGCTTCTGGTGCACCGAGGCGATTTACCTCGATGTAGCAGGGGTCACGTCGGTGACCAGCGGCTATATTGGCGGGCAGATTGCCAATCCGACCTACAAGCAGGTTTGTGGCGGCGATACCGGCCATGCCGAGGCGGTGCGGCTGTCGTTCGACCCCAAGGTGATCGGCTATGACGATTTGCTCGACATCTTCTTTGCGACGCACGATCCGACGCAGCTTAACCGCCAGGGCGGCGATGTCGGGACGCAATATCGGTCGGCGATTTTTCCTTTGTCCGATGCGCAGCGTGCTGCTGCCGAAGCGGCGATCGAGCGGGCCGATGCCGAACTCGGCGGGCAGGTGGTAACGAGGATCGAGCCTGCAGCGACATGGTATCCGGCGGAGGATTATCACCGCGATTATTTCGCTCGCGAGGGTGCGCGCAATCCTTATTGCCAGGCGGTGATTGCGCCCAAATTGCAGAAATTTCGCAAATCGTTTCAGGAGCGGCTCAGGAACGCGGCGCAGCAGCCCGTTTGAGCCGGTCGCGGATTGCGGCGGCGATTCCCTCGCCGGGGATCGGAGCGACCGCGATTCGGGGCGAGGTGCTGGCGTCGGCGAGATGGAGCAGGTCGAACAGCTGGGCCGCGGCTTCGACCGGATCGCCGGTGAAGCTGAGCGTGAGATCGCCCGCGATCTCGCCGAAACCGATGAGCAGTTCGCCGGGCTGATGGTCGGTGGCATCGAGGCGGAGGGGTTTGCTTGGGGCGTAGTGGCTGGCGATCTGGCCGGGGGCCTCGATCGTGTCGAGCGGATTTTCCACGGCTTCAATGTCGATCGGGCCGCGTCGAAGTAAGCGGAGCGGACCTCCGGTCGCGGCGATGATGGTCGATTCGATCCCGCAAAGGCAGGCTCCGCCGTCGATGATGAGTGAAACACGCGTGCCGAGGCTTGCAGCGACATGGGCGGCGCGGGTTGGGCTGATCGAGCCGCTGGCGTTGGCCGAGGGGGCGGCGAGTGGGCGTTCGCAGGCCAAAAGCAGTGCCTGCATCGCCGGATGCGCGGGTACGCGCAGAGCGATGCTTGGCAGGCCCGCGGTGACGAGGCTGGCGATAGGGGCGTCGTCGTGAAGCGGGACGACGAGCGTGAGCGGGCCCGGCCAATGCGCTTCGGCGAGGGCGCGGGCCTGGTCGTCGAAGCGGCCGATCTGCTCGGCGGCGGCGAGATTGGCGACGTGGACGATCAAAGGATTGAAGCTTGGGCGACCCTTGATCGCGTAAATCCGCGCGACTGCCTGAGGATTGGTGGCATCGGCGGCGAGGCCGTAGACGGTCTCGGTCGGCACCGCGACCGGTTCGCCTGCAAGCACCAGCCGCGCGGCTTCGGCGATCGCCTCGTCACTCAGCGGCAGCACGCGCGGTTCGGGTGGAAGCTCCATCGATCGCTCGCTATATCTGTGCGGCCCCATCATCAAGGAATCGTCGATGAGTTTTACCGCACCGATCAGCGACCAGCGGCTGGTGCTCGACGTCATCGCGCAGGTCAGCGAGCGTGGTGGTCCCGAGGGCGAGATGGTGAGTGCGGTGCTTGGTGGGGCGGCGTCCTTTGCGGAAGGCGAGTTCGCGCCGCTCGACCGGATCGGCGACACGATCGGCGCGCGCTGGGCCAATGGCGCGGTGCACATGCCCGAGGGTTATAAAGCGGCCTATTCGGCGTTCGTCGAAAGCGGGTGGATGACGCTTGCGGCGCCGGTCGAGCATGGCGGGCAGGGCTTGCCACTGGCGCTTTCGGCGGCGCTGATGGAGAATCTCAACGCCGCCAATCTGGGTTTTGCCTTGTGCCCGATGTTGTCGCTGGGGGCGATCGAAGCGATCGAGGCGCATGGATCGGATGAACTCAAGCGCGATTATCTGGCCAGGATCGTGTCCGGCGAGTGGCCCGCGACGATGAACCTGACCGAACCGCAGGCGGGAAGCGATGTCGGGGCGCTCAAGACCCGCGCGGAACCGAATGACGACGGGTCGTGGCGGGTTTCGGGATCCAAAATCTTCATCACTTTTGGCGAGCATGATCTGACCGAGCAGATCGTTCATCTCGTCCTTGCGCGCACGGCTGGAGCGCCGGAGGGGACGCGCGGGATTTCCTTGTTCCTCGTACCCAAGCGGCTTCCCGATGGGACGCCCAACGATCTTCGCTGCGTGTCGATCGAGCATAAATTGGGGATCAACGCATCGCCGACCTGCTCGATGAGTTTCGGCGACGAGGGTGGGGCGACCGGCTGGCTGATCGGGCCGGAGAACAAAGGAATGCGCGCGATGTTCACGATGATGAACAATGCGCGGCTCAATGTCGGATTGCAGGGGGTCGGGATCGCCGAGCGCTCGACCCAGCGGGCGGTGGCTTTCGCGCTCGATCGCAAGCAGGGGCAGCGCAATCGGCTGCCGGTGGTGATCGCCGACCATCCCGACGTGCGCCGGATGCTGCTGCGGATGCGCAGCCTGACGATCGCGTCGCGGGCGTTGGTTTATTACGCTTTTTCGCAGCTCGATCGGGGACGTGGCGGAGATGGTGAGGCGTCGGCGCGGGCCGAAGTGCTGACTCCGCTTGCGAAGGCCTGGGCGACCGATGTCGGCTGCGAAGTCGCGAGCCTTGGAATTCAGGTTCATGGCGGGATGGGATATGTCGAGGAAACCGGCGCGGCGCAGCATTTGCGCGATGCCCGGATCGCGCCAATTTACGAAGGCACCAACGGAATTCAGGCGGCCGATCTGGTCGGGCGCAAGCTCGGGCTCGATGGCGGGCTGGCGTTCGACGGGTTGATCGCCGACATTCGCGCCGAGGCGGCGCATCCGCGCTTGATTGCCTTGACCGACTTCGTCGAGGGCGCGGCTGCATCCTTGCGCGATGCCGCGCCCGACGACCGGCTAGCGGGGAGCTATCCGTTCCTGACGATGAGTGCCGTGTTAGCCGCGGGGTGGTTGATCGAGCGGCTGGCGCGTTCCGAAAGCGCCGATGACCGGACCCGCGCCGCCGCGGCCTATTTTCTGGCGGCGGTCGTGCCCGAGGCGATCGGGCTTGCGGCTGCGGTCGAGGAGGGGACGGCGCTGCTTTATGCAGTGCCGGCCGAGGCGCTGGCTTAGGCCAGTTCGTCCGACCAAAGTTGCGCGGGGTCGATTCCAAGCTTGGTCATTCGCGCGCGGATGGCGGGCCATTCCTGATTGATGAATTGCGCGCGCTCGGCCTCTCGAAGCTTGGCGCGGGCGCCGGCGGCAACGAACATTCCGACGCCGCGCTTGACCAGGATCAGGCCATCATCCTGAAAGCCCTGATAGGCCTTGGCGACGGTCAGCGGGTTGGCGCCCTGCTCGGCGGCGAGCACGCGCACCGATGGCAAAGGATCGCCATCGCCATAGCGCCCGGCGAGGATCGCATCGGCGATCACTTCGCGGAGGCGGACATAGACAGGCTTTTCATGGGAATGGCCGAGCGTCATGCTGTCATAATACAGCGGCGCGCGAACATTTCAAGCGGAAGGTGGTACCCAGGCCCGAGCGACGGTTGTTAATGGTGCGCGTGGGCGTTCCTCAAGCTCCGCACCGGGGGTGCCGAGGAAGATGAAGCCCGCGATTTGCTCGCCCGGACCGCAGAAGGCGGCGCGGACCTGTTCCGAATAGGTAGCCCAGCCGGTGATCCAGCCGCCGACGAAACCCAGTGCATGCGCTGCCATCAGCAGGTTCATCGCCGCGGCGCCGCACGACAATTGCTGTTCCCATTGCGGGATCTTGTGGCCGGGGACGGGGGCGGAAACGAGCACGACGAGCGCAGGGGCCTGACGCGCAAACTCCTCTGCCTTGGCATGATGCGCGGGGGTGGCGTCGGGGTCATGGTCTGGAAGCGCGCGATGGAGCAAGGCGGCAAGCGCCTCGCGCTGGTCGCTTGCAACGGTGACGAAGCGCCACGGGAACAGCTTGCCATGGTCGGGCGTGCGCGCGGCGATCGTCAGGATGCGTTGCATTTGCGCTTCGTCGGGGCCCGGTGCGACCATTTCCCGCGGGCGGCCGGAGCGGCGGGTTTCGAGAAGTGCGAGCGTCGAAGAGAGATCGTTGAGCATGGGTCGCTGATCTAGCTCTCGCGCCCCTCGGCAACAATGGGCTTCACATCGTCGATTTTGCCGTTAGCTTGCCGCGCGACACGCCATCACAGCGACGATTCCTGGGAGTTCAAGGTATGAAAGACATGTCCGCTTGGAATGAAGGCGATTGGATCGCCGCCATTTCGCTGATCGTCCTGGCCGGATTCCTGGCGGTTGGCGCCATGGTCGCGATGAGCAAGAAGGACGAGGCATTTGGGCATCCCAAGGGCCTGTACATGCTGTTCTTCGCGGAAATGTGGGAGCGCTTTTCCTATTACGGCATGCGTGCATTGCTGATCTTCTATCTGACCCAGCACTGGCTGTTCAACGACGCCAAGTCGAACCTGATCTATGGCGCATACACCAGCCTGGTCTACATCACTCCGGTGCTCGGCGGTTATCTCGCCGATCGCTATCTTGGCCAGCGCAAGGCGGTGTTGTTCGGCGGTATATTGCTCGCGGCGGGACATAGTTTGATGGCGGTCGAGGGCGTCGGCGGGCAGAACGACCCGACGATCAACGTCTTCTGGGCGGCGCTTGCGTTCATCATCGTCGGTTCGGGCTTCCTCAAGGCCAATATCTCGGTGATGGTCGGCCAGCTTTACCGGCTCACCGATATTCGTCGCGACGGTGCCTACACCATCTTCTACATGGGGATTAACCTTGGCGCCGCGATCGGCACCATTCTCGTCGGCTATCTTGGGCAGACGATCGGCTGGGGTTTTGGCTTCGGGCTCGCCGGAATCGGGATGCTCGCGGGGCTCGCGGTGTTCGTGCTCGGCAAGAAGGCGCTGCTTGGAAACGGCGAGGCGCCCATGCCCTTGTCGCGCAGCAAGGAAATGACCTTATATGGCGTGGGACTTGCGGCGGTCGCGGTGATCTGGGCGCTGGTGCAGTATCAGGACATCATCCAGAACCTTCTCATCGTCTCGGGCCTCGCACTGCTCGGCTATGTGATTTACGAGGCTTTCAAGCTCGACAAGCATCCGCGCGACCGCATTTTCGCGATCCTGTTCCTGATTGCGCTGAACCCCTTGTTCTGGGGATTGTTCGAGCAGGCGGGCGGCAGCTTTAACCTCTACACCGACCGCTATGTCGACCGTGCCGGGGTTCCGGCGTCGATCTTCCAGTCGATCAATCCGATCTACATCATTATCCTTGCGCCTCTGTTCGCGGGGTTGTGGGTGATGCTCGGCCGGCGTGGGCTGGAGCCGTCGGCACCGGCCAAGTTCGGCCTTGCGCTTGCGCAGGTCGGGCTTGGCTTCCTCGTGTTCGTGTGGGGGGCCAATTCGGTCGGTGCGGAAGTGATGACGCCCGTTGTCTTCGTGTTTCTGCTTTACTTCCTCCACACGACTGCCGAATTGTGCCTGTCCCCGGTGGGTCTGAGCGCGATGAACCGGCTTGCGCCGAAGTTCATGGCGTCGCTGATCATGGGCGCCTGGTTCTACATGACCGCGGTCGGCAATTTCGTCGCTGGCAAGATCGGTGAAGCGACCGGCGGAGAAGGTGGCGAGATGACCAAGGAGGCCACTTTGTCGATCTATTCGAAGATCGGGTGGATCACGATCGGCGTTTCGGCGGTGGTGCTGCTGGTGTCGCCGCTGATCAAGAAATTGATGCACCTCGATACGCTCGAGGATGATCAAAATCTCGTCGGCCACAGCGGGGTTGGGGAGCCGCAGGCCGCGGGGACCAAGCCCGAGAGTGAGGTCAAGGTTTGATGGGGGGCACTAAAGCGGGAATCGCCACCACGGCGATCCTCGCGGTTGCGCTTGGGGGCTGCACGGCCTTGACGCCTCCAAAGAAGAAGGCGGCGGCGGTGCGGATCAGCTCCGATCCCTATCCTTCGACCTATACTCGCTATCCGGGGGTCGCGACGATGATCCGCAACGTCACCATTTTGGATGGCGAGGGCGGTCGGATCGAGGGCGGGTCGATCGCGTTCGCCGAGGGCGTGGTGACTGCGGTCGGTAATGCCTCGCTGGCGGTTCCGGCGGGTGCGAATGTGATCGACGGTACGGGCAAGACCGTAACGCCCGGGATCATCGACGTTCACAGTCACCTTGGCGATTATCCGAGCCCCGGCGTACCCGCTCATGACGACGGCAATGAAGCGACCGCCCCGGCGCGGCCCGAGGTTTGGGCCGAGCATAGCGTGTGGCCGCAGGACCCGGGTTTCTCACGTGCGCTTGCCAATGGCGGAGTGACCGCGCTGCAGATTTTGCCGGGATCGGCCAATCTGTTCGGCGGGCGATCGGTAGTGCTCAAGAACGTTCAGGCGCGGACCATGCAGGGGATGAAATTTCCCGGTGCGCCTTACGGTTTGAAGATGGCGTGCGGGGAGAATCCCAAGCGAGTTTATGGCACCAAGGGTGGTCCGGCGACGCGGATGGGCAATATCGCGGTGACCCGCGCGACCTTCCTGAAGGCCAAGGAATATAAGACCAAGTGGGACAAATATGATGCGGACGGCGGCGAAATGCCGAGCCGCGACCTGGCGATGGAGACACTTCGCGGAGTGCTTGCGGGCGAGATCATCGTTCACAACCATTGTTACCGCGCCGATGAAATGGCGATCATGATCGATCTGTCCAAGGAGATGGGCTATAAGATCGGGACGTTCCATCACGCGGTGGAGGCCTATAAGATTGCCGATCTGCTTGCCGCAAATGGCACTTGCGCGGCGCTTTGGGCGGACTGGTACGGCTTCAAGATGGAAAGCTATGACGCGGTCAATGAGAACATCCCGCTGGTCCACAATGCAGGAGCGTGCGCGATCGTCCATAGCGACGATGCGAACGGCATCCAGCGGCTGAACCAGGAAGCCGCCAAGGCGCTCGCTTCGGGGCGGCGGATCGGAATCAATGTCAGTGACGCGGTGGCCTGGACCTGGCTGAGCGCCAATCCGGCAAAAGCGCTGGGGATTTTCGACCGGACGGGAAGCCTCAAGCCGGGCAAGATGGCCGATGTCGTGCTGTGGAACGGCAATCCGCTGAGCGTCTATACGCGGCCCGAGCGGGTGTGGATCGATGGTGCGCTGATGTACGACAGCGCCGATCCGAACCGCCGTCCGGTGAGCGATTTCGAGCTTGGTCAGCCGGGCGAAGGGGACGTCAAGTGAAGCGCCTGCTGATCGCTGCTTTGCTTGGAGCGACCGCCGCGCCCGCTTTGGCGCAGACGATTGCGATTACTGGCGGCACGGTGGCGCTTGGTGATGGATCGGAGGCGATTCCGGGCGGGATTGTGCTGATGCGCAATGGGCGGATTGTTGCCGCTGGGCGCAATGTCATTGTCCCGGCCGACGCCGAGCGGATCGATGCGACGGGGAAATTCGTCTCGCCGGGTTTGGTGTCGGGGTTTTCGCGGCTTGGGCTGTCCGATGTCGATGCGGTCGATGCGTCGAACGACGTCGGCGCCGGGACCGGGCCGTTCAGTGCAGCAATTGACGTTGCACCCGCGATCAATCCGAAAAGTGTTGCGATCGCGGTGAGCCGAAGCGACGGGGTGACCCGCGCATTGGTGGCGCCTCAGGCGGTCAAGGG
>DATLXR010000021.1:0-34640 GCA_035575595.1 Sphingomicrobium sp. | reverse complement strand
CAGTCCCTGAACGTGGACCGGAATCCGTGCACGGTCACGTTATGCCGCTGCATGCGCCGAAGCAGCATAGTCATTGCCATGTTTGAACGGGGGCTACCCTTCACTGCAAATACCGCAGCGGATGCTGAAGTTTCGCCTTTTTTCATGCCCGACAAAAGCTCCACCGCCGCTGACGAGAGGGGAACGACGTGCTCAATGCCCGCCTTCATACGCGCCGCGGACACGGTCCAGAGGCGCTCCTCCAAATCGATCTCCCCCCACGTCGCGCCAAGGGCCTCACCACTCCGGGCGGCCGTCAGAATTACAAACTCAAGGCATCGGGCCGCGACGGCCTCTCGCTTGCGAATCTCGATTAAGAACCGGGGGGCGTCTTTCCACGCCAGTGCAGCGTGATGACCACGCGAAAGCTTGGACAAGGGGGGCAGAAGTAGGGCTAGGTGTCCACGCCAGGCGGCCGGATTCATGGCGTCGCTGGGCCTGAGGCCCCTTGCTTTCGCGGCGTCTAAGATCCGCTCGATGCGTCCCCGGACGCGCTTCGCCGTTTCGGGTTTCAAGGTCCAAATCGGCTGAAGCACCGCGAGGACGTGGTCCGTTTTGATCTGGTCAACCGCCAACTGGTCGAGCGCGTAGGCATGATCACGAAGGCTGTTGCGCCACTGCTGGCGATGCACCTGATTGCGCCAGCCGCTCTCGATGCTTTCTATGTAGCTTTTTGCGAAATCGCCAAACAATGGGCTTAGCGACGCCTCCGCCGGCGGTTGCAGTTCGATTACCTCTCGCGGATCCCCACCCGCTGCGACCGCGTCCCGCATCGAGCCAGCAATTCCACGGGCAGTGGACAGCGATACCGTTAGGGCGGGGCCCAATCCGATTTCGGTGCGCTTGCCCGCTTTGGTTATCATGAAGACCCAAGAGCGGGCCCCATGCGGAGTTACGCGTAGGTACAAGCCACCGCCATCAGAGTGGCGACCGGGCGCCTTGAGCGCACTGACTTGCCTTGCAGTAAGCTTGTTGAGCACGCGCGACATGAAACCTCCACGCCTGTCATGTCCACTTTCGTGCCCACTTTCAACCCAGCTTTATCCGTACCCGGGCGAACTCGGACGACCTACCATCGGAAGATCCTTAGTCGGTGAGTCGCTGTAAAATAACCTGAAATACTGATCGTTGAACTCGCGCGAACGACCGCGAACGCAAGGGTTATACGGACTCCGTCTCCGCCACGACAGCAGTGTCCTGGGCTTTCCCCTCGTGTTCGGCGGGCGCTCTCAAAAAGCGGGCCGGCGCTTTGCCAATTCTCGGTAAAGAGCCTCGTGGCTGACTCCGATCTCCTTCGCAATGCGCGCCCATTGCCCTCTTTCTGGCAGGCCCGCGTCATTCCAGGCGACCCAGGCGAAGGATGCAATTCCGCGATCCGCAAATTCCTTCCAGATCGGCGGCAAGGATCTGTAGCCGTCCCTCCGCGAGCGGCCGGATCCGGCAGCATAGACCACCACCGGGAATGGACCCTGGCCCTTGGGCAGGATCAGGGTCCCGGAAAGCCGGTCGGCGCCATTGTTGAAGGTCACCGGGATTTGCTGAAGATCGGCCACATAATTCCATGCCGGCGAACGCGGGGTTTGCGCCTGGGCAGAAAAGGGCAAGGCGAGCGACAGCGCCATTGTCAGGATGAAGGGTCGAAATATCATGACAGGCTCCTTATCGTGGCGCGACAAATGTAGCGTTGGGGTGCCACTATTTCCAGGATCGGCTCAAGTCAATTGCTAATGCTTTGCGCATTGGCACATTGGAGCCATTTTCGATCATTACAGGTCCGTGGTGAGCGATAATGAGAAGCGGCGTGAGCCGAGGTAGTAGAAGCCGGGGCCGACATTGACCCAGCCATTCTCATTGAACAAATTGCCCACTTGCGCCCTTATCATCGTCGGCTTTCCCGCGACGTCGAGCCGGTACCGCCCGCCCACCGAAACCACCGTGCGCGAGGGGATGGTAAAGCTGTTCAGACGATCGGCGATCCGTGGGCTCAAATTTTCAAGGGAAAGGTCGAGCGAGGCGCCCTTTACCCAGGGAAGCTGGTAATCCAGGTTCGCCGTCGTCGTGCGTTTGCCTGACGCGATCGGTCGTTTTCCGACCAGGCCCTGCTCCACTGCGTCGCCACGCAATTCCGCGTCGAGAAGCACGGTCCCAAACACAAGATTGAGTCCGCGTGCGAGCGTGCCCGCAAGCGACAGTTCGACCCCGCGATGACGCACCTCTCCAAGATTGCGATAGAGACGGGTGGAATCGAGCCCGTAGTGGGGCTTTCGAACATCGAACACGCCCGCGACCAATCGCAAATTCTTGGTGATCGTGTAGCGAAACCCCGCATCCATCTGCTCGGTGATGATCGCTGGCGGGGCCTCGCCCTTGTTGAGCGCGACATCGGGGGCAATTGGGCTTTCTTCCAAACCCTTGGTGTAGCCGGCGTAGAGGACGAGTTTGCTATTCGCGTGGAGCGAAAGCGCGGCGTTGGGAAGCAAGGGGCTGTCCTTCGACTGCGGCAAATCGCCCTTCGGAGTGCGCACGTCCTTCTTGTAGAAGGTCTTTTGCAGGCCGAGCGTGATTTCGCCGCGATCGAGCCAGATGCCGTCATAGCCGAGGCCCATTGTGAATTGCTCGATCCTGTCGCGCGTTTGCGGCCCGAAATTGAACTTGGGTTTGTCGAAGGCGATGACCTCGTCGATGCGCGAGCGCCCGAGGCTGATGGTCTGGCCGCCGCCATAGCGGCGCGATTGCTTGCGTCCGCGAGCGGACAGATGAATCTGGTGACGGCGATCGCCGTCCTGGATTTGGCGGGACAGCCGCATTTCGCCCGATATGGATCCGTAAGCCCGATCTGCGTCGGCAACCAAAAACCGGTCGGTCATTCCGTCGCGTGACGTGTTGAGTTGCAATTCCGTAAAGTTGGTCTGATTATCGTGGAGCGATCGGAACAGGCCGCTGCGCAGCGTCCATTTTCCCATCTGCGCTTTCGACACGATCCCGTAATTGATCCCCCACCCCTTATTTTCGGCCCAAGGTTGACCGAAGAATTTGCGCCGTTCGATCGTCGGCGGAAGGTAAGCGCCGCCAGTATAAATGATCGGGAAGGTTTCATGTCCTTGATAGCGGTTGACGGCTAGATAAGGGAGAAGTTCGACATTTTCCGACGGCCGCCAGCGGGGAATTATCGCCGAGGTGAATACCGACCGGTTGGCGCCGTAAAACAAACCCTCGCGGTTGATCGATGCTCCTGCCGCGACGCCCAAAGTCTTTGAAAAGGGGAGTTGGGCGTCGAATTCCAGGCGAGTGCCGCCGAACGGGCCATAGCCGACCGAAGTGCTAAGCGCATATTCGCTTCCAACCTTGCGCAATGAAAAGTCGGCGATCCCGCTCGGTGCGGGGAATGGGTAGCCCTGCGCGGTGAGGCCCACCCTCATGGTCGAGCCGCCAACCAGCCGATCGGACGCGTCAGCCTGCACGTCGATGTAAAGCCCTTCCATCCGGGCGTTGCCGGCCTGGAGTGGGTTGAACCCGCGCGCCTGGCCGGGATTGTAGAGGCCGACGCGCTCATTTCCGACGCTCGATCCGAACGCGTCGCTGGCCGAGGTGACGGCATTCTCGCGGGTGCGTTGGGCGTGGGCGGGGCTGGCAATTGCGACGAACGCGAGCGTGGCGCAGCTGGCGAGCAGGGCGCGGCCGCGAGCGGTGGCAAATTCCATAATCAAGCTCCAACGAGGCTTTTTGAATCGTTGCCGCCTGGTATCGCGAGGACGTCCAGCAGCTATGTACCGGCGGCCGTTGAATAGATTTGAACTACTGCTCAATCGACGGTTCGGCGAAGAGGCCAAATCCATCGATGAAAGTCGTCGTTTTCGACAAACGACATTTAGGTTCTGCTCATTGCGGGATAGAGTAGATAGCGAAGCAAGAGCCAGTCGCGGGCCATTGCTCGATGTCGAGGGAACTCGGCGAGGGGGCGGGCTTTTGTTCGATCATCGTTAAACACTAAGGATATTCCATGCGCCTTTTCTTCCATTCCTTGTTTCCAGTTTCGCTTCTTGTCGCGTGCTCGGCGAGCGCGGTTGCTCAGCCACAAGCAAGCGATGATTGGCGCCAGGTCGCGACCGCCGCCGACAAGGCGCGGATGGACCGATATGATCAGGCCTGGACCGAGGGGCTGCGCGGTGCTCAAAGGGCCAATCCGGCGCTGCTGAGGAGGCTTGGAGCAGTAGCGCGGCGCGGCGGCGCTTTGTCGCGTCCGCAGCCGACGCCGGCCAATTATCGTTGCCGGACGATCAAGCTTGGCGGCAATATGGGGATTGTCGCGTACGGCTGGTTCCGCTGCCGGGTTACGCTGTCGCCGGGTGGCGATCTTGCGCTGACGAAGGTGACCGGGTCGCAGCGGCCAAGCGGGAAGCTTTATCCGCTCAATGGTCGCCAATTGGTGTTTCTGGGGACGGTTGCGCTGGGCGGCGAACGCTCGGGACCGGCGTACGGAAAGGTCGGCGAGCGGGACCTGATCGGGAAGTTCGAACGGATCGGGGGGACGCGTTATCGATTGGTGATGCCCAAGCCGGCGTTCGAGTCCGACCTCGATATTTTTGAGGTCGTTCGTTAATCCTGCGGTGCACTTCGATAGCGCGTTTCAGCCTGCGTCATATAGTCGCGGGTGATCGGTAAGGCGCGGCGGTCGCGGATGAACTGGACCTGGTAAACGCACCCCGCGCCGCTTTCGAAAAGCATGACCGACCCGGCGAGATAAAATTCCCACAGGCGGTAGAAGCGTTCGTCGTAAAGCGCGACGATTTCGGCTTTTGCCTGGCGCGTGCGGCCGATCCAGTGGCGCAATGTGTACGCATAATGGAGCCGCAGCGTTTCGAGGTCCGACGCGATCAGCCGCACTTTCTGGCTGGCGGTGAACATTTCCGACAGCGAGGGCAGATGATAGCCGGGGAAGATATATTTGTCGGTGAACGGATCGGGGGAGCCCGCGGGGCCGAGGCGGCCGATGGTGTGGAGCAGCATCACTCCGTCGTCGGTTAGCAGGTCGCGGCAGGTGGCGAAGAACTCGTCGTAATGGAGGGCGCCGACATGTTCGAACATTCCGACCGAGACGATGCGGTCGAAGGTGCCGGTGACCGAACGATAGTCGATCAGTTCGAACCTTACCCGGTCGGCGACTCCGGCGTCCGCTGCGCGCTTCCGCGCTGTCTTGAGCTGTTCCTCACTGAGCGTGATCCCGAGCACTTCGACATCGGCGACTCGGTTGAGGTAGAGCGCGGTTCCGCCCCAACCGCAGCCGATATCGAGCACGCGCTGTCCGGGCTTCAGATTGAGCTTGGCGGCGATGTGCGCTTTCTTGTCGGACTGCGCCTGATCGAGGCTGTTGCCGGGATCGGTGAAATAAGCGCAACTATATTGCCGGTCGCGGTCGAGAAAGAGATCGTAGAGCCGGTCCGAGAGATCGTAATGATGCGCGACATTGGCCTTGGATTTTGAAGGGTCATTGCGCCGGAGCAGTTTGAGCAGTGGCCGGAACAAGGGCTTGAGCGGTGAAATGCCCGCGTTGAGCGCGGTGCGGCCGCCGCCGCCGTCCTCCCAGCGATTTTCGCCAAGCGCGAGTTCGAACAAGGACAGGATGTCGCCGTCCTCGATCGTCAGGCGGCCATCGATGAAGGCTTCGGCAAAGGCGAGCTTCGGGTTGCGGGCGATGTCGAAGGCGACGCTTTTGTCGTGAAGGCGAATGGTGACTTCGCTGCCGCCGGGACCGAAAGACTCCTTGCTTCCGTCGGGCGAGATCAAATGCACGCGGCCCCTGGTCACCAATTTGCTAGCAAGCAGCCCGATCAGCGACAAACCCATTCTCCTGCGCGTGGGAGCGGGAGCCTAGTCGAGCGGCGGGGCCTTGCCTACCAGCGCATATGGTCCATTCCATGGACCAGCGCGCCGCCGAACCAGCCCTGCACGACGATCGCCGTGGTGATGATTGTCAGGCCAATGATCATTCCCGGGCCGCGGTCATCCTCGGGACGTCTCCAAGCCCAAAGTGCGAGCGCTGCTCCGGCGATCCCGACCGCTGTGCCAAGCCAGCGATGCGGCGCGAGCAGCGCGTCGTCGGCGGCGAATGCGAAGCCGGCATTGAACCAGCCGAACAGTGCTGCGACCGGCGCGATGATCCCGCCCGCAAGGACGAGGAATTGGACCGGCTTGGCGAAAGCCGGCCGGCGCCGCCCGACGACAGCGGTGAACAAGGCAGCGGGGAAGAAGGCGATCGGGAAATGGACGATCACGGCATGGGTCCGCCCGAGCCAGTCGAGCATTCGCTCGACGAGCGTCATGCTCGAGCGCGGCTTGGTGGGCGTCTCCATCATCTCGCCCATCTGCGAGTGCATCACGGCCGGGTCGCTGGGGATGGGGGCGGCTTTGTCCGTGGCCTGCGCGGCTTTACCCGCGGCCTGCGCGGCCTGTGCTGCCTTGAGCGCAAGCGCTGCCTCGGCGCGTTTCCTTTTATGTTCCTCGTGCGCATTGGCGGGCGAAGCGGCGAGCATCAGTAGTGCGAGGACGCAAAGGAGGAAGCGCAGACTTCCCATCTAGCCGACCTTGGGCTTGCGCGAGCTATTGTGCATCGAGAGGATTTTCCAGCGGCCGGCGATTTTCTTGAGGACGCTGGTCGCCACTCCGCGCCGCTCGACGACTTCATCCTTGGCGGTGACGATGCGATAATTATAGGTCTCGGTTGCGATGGCCAGCGGACCTTCGAAGCGGACAGCAATTTTGTAATCGGAGAATTTGAAGGATTTGAATGCCTTGAGCTCGGGCCCGAGGTGATGGCCGAGGTAATCGACATAATTTCCTTCGACCCCGCCATTTTCGAAGATCGCCGAATCCGCCGCGAACAGACTTTCGGTGCCGGTCGCGTCGAGCCGCTCGATCGCACTTTTATATTGCGACAGGATGACGCGGACCGCTGGCTCGCTGGGATGCGGCGCACGCTTCGCCGCAGGGGCGTGGCCCGCCCGATGGTGCGAAACGGCCGGTTGAGCGGCGAGCGCGACGGCGGCGGCAAGCAAAAACAGTCCCATATTCAAACCCCTTCAATCGATCAGAACCACATACGGATGCCGCTGAGCAAACTCCATCCGCCGGCGTCTTCCCCTTCTTCCTTGAGGAAGCGGCGCGTGCGGCCGAAGGCGCGATGATATTGCACCCCGACATAGGGCGCGAATTCGCGGCGGATGTCGTAGCGCAGGCGAAGGCCGAGTTCGGCATCACTGAGACCCGCGCCGACGCCGAGGTCGCGGCTGCTTTGGGCGGCGAGGTTCAGTTCGGCGCGAGGCTGGAGGATCAGCCGCTGGGTAATGCGCTGATCATAATAGCCTTCGAGCCGCGCCGAAACTTCGCCCTTGTTCGAAAGGAACAGCGCGCCTTCGACGTCGAAGAAGCCCGGGGCGAGCCCTTCGAAGCCGGCGACGGCGTAAATGCGCGACGGGTTGGGCTTGAAGTCGTAACGCAGGCCGCCCTGGAGGTTGAAATAGGGTCCGATGGCCCGGCTGTAGAGCCCCTGGACTTCGGCCTGTTCGATCGAGCGGCCGAAGGCGCCTTCGCCCTCGCTCTTGATCACAAGACGATCGATGTCGCCGCCGTACCAAGCCTCACCGTCCCATTCGAACCCGTCGCGGCCCTTGCGGAACTGGGTTTCGGCGATGTTGAACATCATTTGCGCGAATTTCTGCCCGCCGTGGAAATGATCGAGGTGATGGCGGCCCATGTCCATCGCGGCATCGCCATAGACCGCGTCGGCGGCACGCTCGGCGGGGACCGGGGGCGGCGGTGCGTTGCCGGCGGGGAGGTCGGTTCCCGTGGCGGCGGCATTCGCGCTTATGTCATGACCCGCGTGCGGATCGGCGGCCGATGCCGGGGGGGCGGTCGTTTTGGTCATGTCGTGCCCGGCATGCGGGTCGGCAGCCGCCGCCGGGGGAGGCGCGATTGTCGACATGTCGTGGCCGGCATGCGGATCGGCGGCTGGGGTGGCCGGACGCGCAAGCGGACGCTTTTTGATCGGAGCCTTCTTAGCAGCCGGTTTCGTTGCAACGGCTTTTTTGGCTGCCGGCTTTTTCGCCGCGGGCTTCGTTACCGCCGCTTTCTTGGCGACCGGTTTCCTGGCCACGGGTTTCTTGGCCGGCATGGTCATGCCCGGCATATTGTGGCCCTGATGCTGGGCTTGCACTGGACCAGCGACGAGCAGGGTCGCGCCCGCCGCAAGAAGCAGGAATTTCAGGCGCGTCATTTCGCGTCTCCGGAATCGGAGCGAACCGTGACGACGCGCATCATTCCCGCGGTCATGTGATAGAGGTTGTGGCAGTGGAAGGCCCAGTCTCCAGCCGCATCGGCGGTAACGTCGAAGCTCATCTTGCCGCCGGGGGGAACGTTGACCGTATGCTTGCGCGGGCCATAGGCTCCGCGCCCGGTGACCAGCTCGAAAAAATGGCCGTGAAGATGGATCGGGTGGGGCATCATCGTGTCGTTGATCAGGGTCACCCGCACGCGCTCGTTGAGGCGGAACGGGATCGGCTGAGCCGGCTCGCTCATCTTCACTCCGTCGAACGACCACATGTAGCGTTCCATATTGCCGGTCAGATGTATGTCGAGCGAGCGGGTCGGAGCACGCACGTCGGGGTTGCGGGTGAGCGCGACGAGGTCGCGGTAGAGCAGCACCTTGTGATCCACGCCTTCGAGCCCGACCGGCGGTTCCCCGGTGCGGTCGGTGGGCATCGGTGAGATCGTCTGCACGCCGGGGCCGTCCTTGACCTGCGGGGCGAGGCTGAGATCGCGCATTTTCATCGCGCCGTGGTCCATCGCGGGTGCCGCTGGTGAGCCCGGTGCGGGGGCGCCGTGGGCCGAATGGTCCGTTCCTGGCATTGCCGGAGCGGCGGCGGCCGCAGCCACGGTCGCGGCTGCGCTGCCATGGTCGGTCGGCTCCTTCCAGCCGGTCAGCTTCCACAAATTGCGCGAGGCGTTCTGCTCGGCCGATGGGTCGACCCCGCGAACCGCCGCCGGATTTGGCGCATTGGGCATGTCCATTCCGGCCATTCCTCCATGATCCATCGAACCCATTCCCATGTCCGTCATGGTCAGCAGCGGGCGCTGGCGGAGCGGGGGGACCGGAGCCGACATGCCGTCGCGCGGGGCAAGCGTCGCCCGGCCGAGGCCGCTGCGGTCGATCGCCTCGCTGACGAAGGAATAAGCCCGGTCGCCCGGAGTGACGATCACGTCATAGGTCTCGGCGACGCCGATCTGGAATTCGTCGACGGTCACCGGGCGGACGTTCTGTCCGTCAGCCTGCACGACGGTCATCGGCAAATCGGGAATGCGGACGTTGAAATTGGTCTGAGCGGCGGCGTTGATGATGCGCAGGCGCACCCGCTCGCCGGGCTTGAACAGGCCGGTCCAATTGTCGAACGGACCCGCCCCATTGACGGTGAAATCGTAGGTCGATCCGGTGACGTCGGAAATGTCGGCGGGGTCCATCCGCATCCTGGCCCATTCGCGGCGCTCGGCGGCGGTAAGGTCGCGTGCCGCGAGTTGGCCCGACAGGGTCATCCGCTGATGATTGAAATAGCCGCCACCCATCTGCTTCAATTTCTTGAAAATGGTCGCGCCCGACATCGGGCTATGGTCGGACAGGACCATCACATGCTCGCGGTCGTAAGCGACCGGGTCGGGGCCGGCGGGATCGATGATGATCGGGCCGTAGAGGCCGTCCTCCTCCTGATAGGCGGAGTGGCTGTGATACCAATAGGTGCCCGACTGGACGACGTTGAATTCATAATCGAAGGTCGAGCGCGGCATGATGCCGGGAAAGCTGACCCCCGGAACCCCGTCCATCGCGAACGGGACGAGCAGGCCGTGCCAGTGAATCGAGCTTTCCTCGTCGAGCGTGTTGGTGATGCGCAGGCGGACCTTCGTGCCCTCGCGCAGGCGCACCAGTGGCGCGGGGACGGTGCCGTTGACTCCGACCGCGCGACTGACCTTGCCGTCGACCCGGACCGCGACCTTGCCGATGGTCAAAGCAATGTCGGTTCCACTGACCGTGGGCAGCGGGCGGGCGAGGCCGGGGGAGAGGGTCTGCGCCCATGCCGGCATTGCGGCTGCAAGCCCAGCGCCGCCGAGCGCGGCAGTGCGCAGAAAATCGCGCCTCTGAAGGGCGAGTTCGTCGAGCATGATGATTCCTTGCCGAAGCGATTGCGCACGGCCGTAACCGGCGCCGCCCTTGTGGACGGCGCCGGTCGTTAAGCGCGCTTACTTCTTGTGGTTTGCGTGCGGATCGGCCTGCGAAGCAGTGCCGGACTTCATGTCATGCCCGGCGTGGCCCTTGGTGCCAGCCTTGTCCTTGCAGCAATCCATCTTGCAGGCCATCTTGGGCGCCGGGGCAGGTGTGGCCTGGGCGTAACCAATGGCAGGAATGGCGATCGAAAGCGCAACTGCGGCGAGTAATTTCTTCATGTCAGTCTCCGTAAAATCAAATGAATAGGAAAATCGATTTCACGCGAGCCGCGGAGGCGGGGTTGGCAATTTGACAAGAAAGCTCGGTCCGGCGCCAGCGGGGGCCGGGCGGTAGATTGGCTTGATGAAAGCGAGCGGCTCGGCCTGCGCAGCCGGTTCGACCGCGAGTGCCACGCACATTGCAACACCGCAGGACATGCCAGCCTTGGCGGACTTGCCACCGGCCCGGTCGTCGCAATGGCCCGGCGCTGCCGCCTGGCCGTGATGACCGGTGGACGCCGCCATTGCACCGCCGCTGCGCATCGCGAAGGGCGCGAACAGCATGGCAAAAGCGATCAGCATCGCGAAGATGGGTCTGAGCGTCACGAGCCGCATATAGGTTCGTCTGCCTGTCGACACAATGAACGAGGTTCAAGCCCTGAGCGCGGCAGCGGCTTCGGCCTCACGCTGGAGGGTTCGGGCGAGCTGGCTCATGCCGTTCAGATAGGGCGGGGGGACGAACTGGCCGCGGTAGTTCGCCCCCGCAGCAGCGCGCAGGGTCCACATCGGATCAATCAGATGCGCGCGGCCGAGCGCGACGAGATCGGCGCGGCCGGCGGTGAGGATGCTGTTGGCCTGATCGGGCTCGGTGATGTTGCCGACCGCCATTGTCGCCAGCTTGGCCTCGTTGCGGATCTTGTCGGCGAAGGGAGTCTGGAACAGGCGGCCATAGACTGGCTTGGCCTCGGCCCAGGTCTGACCCGCCGAAACGTCGATCAGATCGGCCCCGGCGCGCGCGAAGGCTTCGGCGATCAGCACGGCTTCGTCGGGGGTGACTCCGTCCTCGCCAGCCCAATCGGTCGCCGAGATACGCACCGACATCGGGCGTTCGGCGGGCCAGACCTCGCGCATCGCCGCGAAGACTTCGAGCGGGAAGCGCAGGCGATTGTCGAGGCTCCCGCCATATTCGTCGCTGCGCTTGTTGAGCAGCGGGGTGATGAAGCTCGACAGCAAATAGCCGTGGGCAGCGTGAAGCTCGATCATGTCGAAGCCTGCATCGACAGCCATTAGTGCGGCGGCGACGAACTGATCGCGGACGGCGTCCATGTCGGCGCGAGTCATCGGGCGGGGTTGTTGGTTGGATGCGCTCCAAGCGACGTCCGAGGCGGCGATCAGCGGCCAATTTTCGGCGGCGAGCGGGGCGTCCATCGTCTCCCAGCCGATCTGGGTCGATCCCTTGGCGCCCGAATGACCAAGCTGCAGGCAGAATTTGGCTGCTGAATTTTGGTGGACGAAGCCGGTGATCCGCCGCCAGGCCGCGACATGTTCCGCCGCGTACATGCCCGTGCAGCCCGGAGTGATCCGCGCGTCGGGGGAGACGCAGGTCATTTCGGTGAACAACAGGCCCGCGCCGCCTTGTGCACGCGCCCCGTAGTGAACCAGATGGAAGTCGCCCGGGGTTCCGTCCTGAGCGGAGTAGGTCGCCATCGGGGAGACGACGATCCGGTTGGTGAGGGTCATTTCGCGCAATTGGAACGGAGCGAACATCGGCTGGGCGGAATTGGCCTCGCCCGTCGCGCGCTGCCAGAAGTTACGCTCGGTCTGCTCGAGCCAGCCGGCATCGCGGAGGCGCAGATTTTCATGGCTGATCCGCTGCGAGCGGGTGAGCAGCGAATATGCGAATTGCCATGGCTCGAATTCGAGATAGCGGTCGATGGTTTCGAACCATTCGGTCGAATTGCGTGCGCTGTTCTGAAGCTTGAGCACTTCTAGCGATCGTTCGGCCTGATATTCAGCGAGCGCTTCGATGCGGTCGAGTCCCGGGCGATTGAGGACTTCGGCGAGCTTTATCGCGTCTTCGAGAGCAAGCTTTGTGCCCGAACCGATCGAGAAATGGGCGGTGTGCGCGGCATCGCCGAGCAGGATCAATTTATCGTGATCCCAGCGATCGCAAATGATCCGCCGGAATTGCAGCCAGGATGCGGGGCCGGGGAGGTGCGCGGCGTTGCTCAGCAGCGGCTGGCCATCGAGGTAGGCCGCGAAGATTTGCTCGCACTTCGCGATTGCTTGCGCGACGCTCATCCCGTCAAAGCCAAGGCGGCCCCAAGTTTCGGGCGAACATTCGACGATGAAGGTCGAGCAATCCTCGGCAAAGCGATAGGCGTGTGCCCAGATCCAGCCGGCATCACTTTGTTCGAAGGCGAAGGTGAAGGCGTCGAAGATTTTTGGAGTGCCGAGCCAGATGAAGCGGTTTGCGCGCTGGTCGATATTGACGCCGAAGCTGTCGACAAAAGCGTTGCGAAAACGGCTGTTGGCGCCGTCGGCGGCAACGACGAGGTCCCAGCCGTCCCAGGTGGCAAGGTCGGGGTCGGCTTCGGTCTGGTAATGAATGACGACGCCGAGCTCGCGTGCGCGGTCGCTGAGCAATTCGAGCAGGCGCTTGCGGCCGATGCCGATGAAACCGTGGCCCGACGAGCGGACGCATTCGCCGTGGATGTGGACTTCAATGTCGTCCCAATGCGCGAATTCGTCGACGATCAGCCGTCCGGACACGGCGTCATTGGCCATCAGATTTTCGACCGTCTGATCGGAGAAGACGACGCCCCAGCCGAAGGTTTCGCCGGCTGCGTTGCGTTCGAACAGTTCGACCTCATGGCTGGGATCGCGGAGCTTCATCGAAATTGCGAAGGTCAGGCCAGCCGGGCCTCCGCCAATGCACGCGATCTTCAAGCAATCCTCCTTTCGGCGTTGGACAGAAATTGCTCGATGGCGGAATTGAACCGGTCGGGCTGCTCGATATTGGAGAGATGGCCAGCGCCAGTGATGCATTCATATTGCGCGCCGTCGATGAGGTCGTTCAACTCGGCTGACAAGGCAGGAGGGGTTATGCGATCCTCGTCGCCGACCAGGATGAGGGTCGGCACGTCGACCGCAGCTGCGCGTTCCCGCTGATCAGCGAGCCACACCGCTGCGGCGCCGAGACGATAGGCCTCGGGGTCGATTGCCGACATGGTTTCAATGACTTCATCGCGGATCGCGCTGGATGCCGCATTGCCGAGCAGCATAGGCGCGCGCGCCGTGGCGAGGTCGCGCATCGACATTGTCCGGCTGGCTTCGACCGAGCGCGCGTGGAATGCTTCGCCCTCCGGATGCGCTGCGAAACTGTCGGCGAGGATCAGCGATGCGCAGCGGACGGGCGAGCAATGGTGCATTGCAAGAGCGACGATTCCGCCAAGCGAGAGACCGCAGATGTGGGCTTGATCGATGCCGAGCGCATCGAGGGTGTCGAACATCGCGCCGGCAAAGTCGTCGCGGGAGGCGCCCGGGCGGAGCGCGCTCTCGCCATATCCTGGATAGTCGAACGCGATGGCCGGGCGCCGCTCCGCGAAGTGCGCCAGTTGCGGAGCCCACACCGACTTGTCCGAGCCGACGCCATGGAGGAACAGGATCGGGGTCGCGCGCAAATGCTCGCCGCGCATTGCAACGCCGATCGCGCCGCCATCAAGCAGGATTGCCCCCATGCGCGGCACCATGGCGCCCGGCTTTGCATCTCGCAACCCGGGGGGTACACCGCCGAGGTGACCAGCATGACCGTCAATGGCGAGCCGATCCGCTATCGCCTCGATCCTGATACGCCCTTGCTATGGGCGCTACGCGACGCGTCCAACCTTACCGGCACCAAATATGGCTGTGACAGCAGCGATTGCGGGAGCTGTACGGTGATTGTCGATGGGCGTGCCGTGCTGAGTTGCAACGTTACGATTGCGGCGCTGGAGGGCGCGCAGGTCGTGACCATCGAAGGCCTCGCGGGCGGACGGTCGCATCCGCTGCAGCAGGCGTGGGCAGCGGAGCAGGTCAGCCAGTGCGGGCGCTGCGACCCCGGCTATATCATGGCGCTTGCGGCGCTGATGCAAAGCAGCCCTAGTCCATCAACCGAAGAGCTTGACGCACTGCCCAACCGCTGCCGGTGCGGGGCCGGGCCACGCATAATTCGCGCCGTTCGCCGTGCGGCTGCGGCGTCGCTTCCCCCGTTGTCCAAAGGCCCGGCCGTAGCGCCGGTCGTTTTGCCTTAATTCATTCAGCATCCGCTAATCGGCGGAGGCGAAATAATCGTTCATCAACAGTGACTCGTATGGGGTTCGAGATGCGTAAATTGTTCATGACAGCATTGCTTGCCGGGGTGATGGCGATGCCGGCGATGGCCCAGGATTCCGATGCGGAACCAGACCATAGTGCACCGTCGGCACGCGAAAGCGATGAGCCTGCTCCGCGATCGCACCATGTTCGCCGCGCCGAGCGCGCCCAGCCGTCGTCGGATTGGGGCTCGGATGACAACGGGCAAGCCAGCCGTCAGCAAGAATTTCGAGCGATGCATGCTGCTCGCCGCGCGCAGCAGGAGGAACATCAATCAGCTGCGGCTGCGCCTGTTCATCACGACAGGCAGTCAAGCGGAAGCCATCGCGAGTACCACCGCGACATCAATCAAGAGCATCGCGACGTCCATGCGTCGAACCCGAACCGGCGGGAGCACCGGCGTTTCCATCGCGAGGTGAAGCGCGATCATCAGATCGAGCATCGGAGCTGGGACTATGACAGCCGGCGCCTTGGCCACGGTGATTTTCATCGCGACACGAGACGGCAGCATGAGGATCTTCATGCAAGCAACCCGACGCGTTCGGAGCATCGTTCCGGGCACCGATATCTGGAACGCCAGCATGACCGGCGACATTCGGCCTGGGACACCAATTGGCGCAATGACCAATCCTATGACTGGCGCGGATATCGAGGCCGCTATGGGTCGCTTTACAACCGTTCGCCCTATTACGATCCCTACGGCTTCGGTTATCGCCGCCTGTCGATTGGGTTCAATCTGGGGTCGGGTTATTACGGATCACAATTCCAGTTGAACGATCCGTGGCGCTATCGCTTGCCGCCAGCTTATGGTCCCTATCGCTGGGTGCGCTATTATAACGATGCGGTTCTGGTGAACATTTACACCGGGCAGGTCGTCGATGTGGAGCGTAACTTCTTCTGGTGACGATTCAGGCGGCCAGCGCTTCGGCGATGAGGCGGCGGCTGTTGTCGATCCCGTAGAGCGCGATGAAGCTGCCCATGCGCGGACCCTGGCTCGAGCCGAGCAGCGTTTCGTAAAGCGCCTGGAACCAGTGGCGCAGGCTTTCGAACGAATGGCGCTTGCCGACATCGAAAACGATATTCTGGATTTCGTCGCCGGGGGTGTCGGGGGCGAGGTTTGCGAGTTGTGTGTCGAGATCGCGCAAGGCGGCAATTTCCTGATCGACCGGGGCTCGGCGCGCGAGGGTCGGGGCGACGTGATCGCGCCCGTAATTGCACGCCAATTGAATGAGATTATCGAGTTCCGGGTGCGTTTCGGCTGAAGTTCCCGGGGCATAGCGCTGGACGAACTTCCAAACCGTGTCCTTCTCGCCGACGCCGGGCAGGCTGGCGACGTTGAGGAGCAGTCCGTAGGTCAAGGGCAGGCTGCTGTCGGGGACATTCCCGGCGCAGATGTGGTGGGCGGGATTGCCCAGTTTTTGCTCGATCGGCTGGCCGCGATAATTGGCGCGGAAGGTGAGAAATTCGTCGACCGCGCGCGGGATGACTCCGAGGTGGAGGCTCTTGGCCTTTTTCGGCTCGCGAAAGGCGTAGAAGGCGAGGCTGTCCTCGGTACCGTAGGTCAGCCATTGTTCGAGGCTGAGGCCATTGCCCTTCGACTTGGAGATCTTCTCGCCCTTCTCGTCGAGGAACATCTCGTAATTAAAGCCCTCGGGTGGGCGCGCGCCGAGGATGCGCGCGATCTTGCCCGACTGGATCGTCGAGTCGATCAAATCCTTGCCCGCCATTTCATAATCGACGCCAAGCGCGACCCAGCGCATCGCCCAATCGACCTTCCATTGCAGCTTGGCGAGGCCGCCTAGTGCGGATTGTTCGATGTGTGTTCCGTCTTCGTCGGTGAAGGCGATCAGGCCCTTGTCCGCATCGATCACCGACACCGGGACTTGAAGCACGCGGCCGCTGACCGGTGAAATCGGCAGGATCGGCGAATAGGTCTGGCGGCGCTCCTCGCGCAGCGTCGGCAGGATCACGCCAAGGATCGCGTCCCAGTGGCGGAGAACCCCATGGAGGCCGTCGTCGAAGCGGCCGCTTTGATAATATTCGGTCGACGAGACGAATTCATAATCAAAGCCGAAGCGATCGAGGAAATGGCGGAGCATCGCATTATTGTGATGCGCGAAGCTTTCGTGCGTGCCGATCGGGTCGGGGACCTGAGTCAGCGGGCGGCCGAGATGTTCGCCGAGCATTTCGCCGCCGGGAATATTGTCGGGCACCTTGCGCAGCCCGTCCATATCGTCGCTGAACGCGATTAGCCGGGTCGGGGCTCCGGTCAGCTCGGCATAAGCGTTGCGAACCATCGTCGTCCGCAACACTTCGACAAAAGTACCGATGTGTGGCAGCCCCGAAGGACCGTAGCCGGTTTCGAACAGCATTGGCCCAGGCTTGCCGTCGGGCCAACGCCTGATCAGCTTGCGCGCTTCCTCATAGGGCCAGGCCTTGCTGACCATTGCGGCGGCGCGAAGTTCGTCGGCGGTCAACTGTTGCCCTTTCGTTCTTGTCGCGCCAATGCTGCGACGTGGCCGCTCCTTTGCCCCTTCCATCGCTCCATGCAACCCATGCCGGCATCTGGATCGCTGTGCGCGGTGGTGTCGGCGGGGCGTCTTCGGTGCGAGAGAGCGGGCGTGGCGAAGCAATCGGGAGGCTCGCCGAAACACCGCATATATTGCTCAATGCGCCGCTGGTCGGGCAGCGGCTTGGCTATCCCGAGGTGTCGGGTCTCGATCTGCTCGAACTGTTTGCTTTCGTTCATCCGGCGCGGTTTGCTGTTCCAACCGTGGCCGGGCTGGCGCGCGCGGTCGGGGTCGAGCCGCCGGAGAATGATGCCGAGGCTGCGGCGACGCTGACCGCCATCGCCGAGGCGTTGCTGGAGCGGCTGGGCGACAGCGACTGGCGCGAGCGCGAAGGGGCCTGGACCGCGAACGCGACTCTGTACCGGCTCGGCTGGGGGTGGGCGCGGTTCGTCGGGCAGCGATTGGCCCAACCCGAGCGCGGCGAGCGGATGCTGTTTTCGAAACTGCCGCAGTGGGAGGAGGCGAGCGATCGGCCGCCGCCGCGAACTTTGTCGATCTGTGCCGAGGATGCGCAGGAGCGGCTGGCGATTCTGACCGGGGCTGGAGCCGAGCCGCGCGAGGGGCAGGTCGCGATGGCGGGTCAGGCCGCAGCAATTTTTGCGCCGCGGCGCTCCGCGGGTGAGCCCAATTTGTTGCTCGCCGAAGCGGGCACCGGGATTGGCAAGACGCTTGCTTATCTGGCGCCGGCGTCGCTGTGGGCCGAGCGCGCGGGCGGGACGGTGTGGGTGTCGACTTTCACCAAGGCCTTGCAGCGCCAGCTTGACGCCGAGAGCGCGCGGATCGTCGCCGACCCCGATGAGCGCAAGCGCCGGATCGTCATCCGCAAGGGGCGCGAGAATTATCTGTGCCTGCTCAATTTGGAGGACGCGATGCAGGGCGCCTTTACCGGGCGCGCCGCGATCCTTGCCCATCTGGTCGGGCGCTGGGCGGCTTTTTCGAAGGACGGCGACATGGTCGGGGGCGACTTGCCCGGTTGGCTGCCGAGCCTGTTCCGTCGTGCCGGGGCGGCGGCACTGACCGACCGGCGGGGTGAGTGCGTCTATGCCGGCTGTCCGCATTACCGCAAATGCTTCATTGAGCGTGCCGAGCGTGCCGGCCGCGAGGCGGACATCGTCATCGCCAATCATGCATTGGTGATGGTCAATGCGGCGCGGGCACGGCCGGACGCGCCGACGCGGATTATCTTCGACGAGGGCCACCATCTGTTCGACGCCGCCGATTCGACCTTTTCGGCGGCGCTGACGGGGCAGGAAGCGATCGAGATGCGGCGGTGGATCGTTGGGCCCGAGGGGAAGGCGCGCGGGCGGCGGCGCGGGCTTGCCGCGCGGTTGCTCGACGTCTGCTCCTATGATGAAGCGGGTTCGCAGGCGCTCGACGCGGCGGTGGAGGCGGCGCGTGCGCTGCCGACGGACAATTGGTTGCAACGGCTGGCCGATGGCGATCCGTTCGGCCCGGTCGAGGCCTTGCTTCATGAGGTGCGCGGGACCGTTTATGCGCGGTCGAAGGCGCAGGAGGCGGGCTATGGCCTCGAGACCGAATTGGCCGAGCCCTACGGCAAGCTGATTTCGGCCGCGAGCGCGGCGACCGGGGCGCTTGAGGCGCTTGCCGGGCCGCTTGCGGCGCTGACTCGGCGGTTGGAGGCGATACTTGAGGATGCGCCCGACTGGCTCGATGCGCAAGCGCGGGCGCGGGTCGAAGGGGCGATCAGCGGGCTGACCTGGCGCCGTCAGACGCTTGGGGCTTGGGTCGCGCTGGCCGGACGCGTTGGGGGAATGGCCGATCCCGACTTCGTCGACTGGCTTGCGATCGATCGGGTCGAGGGGCGCGAATATGACATCGGGCTTCGCCGCCACTGGCTCGACCCAACCAAGCCGTTGGCGCGTGCGGTGCTCGAGCCTGCGCATGGGGTGCTGGTCACTTCGGCGACGCTGCGCGGATGCGAAGGCTGGGAAAGTGCGGAGGCGCGAACTGGCGCGGTGCATCTTGCAGGCCCGACCCATTTTTTCGAAGCTCTGAGCCCGTTCGATTATGCAAGCCAGGCCGAAGTATTGGTGGTGACCGATATCAAGCGCGGCGACATCGCAGCGCTTGCCGGAGCCTATGCCCGGCTGATCGAGACTGCCGGCGGGGGTACGCTTGGGCTGTTCACGGCGATCCAGCGGCTGCGCGCGGTCCATGCGCGGATTGCCGACCGGCTGGCGCGGGCGGGGCTGCCGCTGCTCGCCCAGCATGTCGATCCGATCGATACGGGCACGCTGGTCGACATATTTCGCGACGATCCGCGTTCGTCATTGCTTGGCACCGATGCGCTTCGCGATGGAGTCGATGTGCCCGGGGAGTCGTTGCGGCTGGTGGTGATGGAGCGGGTGCCGTGGCCGCGCCCGACCGTGCTTCATGGCGCACGCCGGCTTGCCAATGGCGGCAGTGCTTATGACGACCGCGTGGTTCGCGCGAAGCTTGCGCAGGGTTTCGGGCGGTTGATCCGCCGCCAGGGCGATCGCGGGCTGTTCGTGATCCTGTCGAGCGCGCTTCCGTCGCGGCTGCTGACGGCTTTTCCGCCTGAGGTGCGGGTGTCACGCCTGCCGCTCGATGCGGCGCTCGATCGGGTGCGCGCGAAGCTAGCTGGCGAGGGCGGCGGCGAGGCGATCGCGAAGGGCGATGAGTCGGTCGACCTCGACACCGCCGGCGAGCGGCGCGGGGGGGGCGGTATCGCCGACTGAGGCCGACGGTTGAGAGTTGAGCGGGGCGGAGGCGCCGACTTCATCCGCGCTTTTGTCCATCAGCAATTTCTGAACGCCGCGGACCGTATAGCCTTCCTGATTGAGCAGGCGATGGATCCGGCGAGTCAGCGCGACGTCTTCGGCCCGGTAATAGCGGCGGTTGCCCGCGCGCTGAAGCGGCCGCAATTGCGGAAACTTGCCTTCCCAATAACGCAGGATGTGCTGCGCGACGCCAAGTTCGGCGCTGAGTTCGCCGATCGTGCGGAAGGCATCGGGAGCTTTGTCGCTTGTGGGCCGCCGACCAAGTGGTTCCTCGGTCGGCGGCATAGGGCTAGCGCGCGATCCGATCGCGCATGATCTGGCTTGCGCGGAAGGTCATGACCCGCCGCGGAGCGATCGGCACTTCGATCCCGGTCTTTGGATTGCGCCCGATGCGCTCCCCCTTATCGCGCAGAAGAAAACTGCCGAATCCCGAAATCTTTACGTTCGAGCCTTGCGACAAGGCGTGGCACATATGGAAAAGCACGCGCTCGACCACGCCGGCGCTTTCCGCGCGCGACAGGCCAAGCCGATTGTGAACGATATCGGATAAGTCCGCACGGGTAAGTGTACCAGCATGAAGCCCGTCCCTCGACCGGGCTACTCCCGCATCAGCCATAGTATTTACGCCCCCTAAATATGCGCCCCCCCCGGCGCTGGTTGTTACATTCGCGCAAACACTAAGTCTGCGATTCGACTCTTGGCGAATTTTTCCAATTGGATCAATAGCGAAGCGCGGCCGCGCCCCAAGTAAATCCGCCGCCCATCGCCTCAAGCACAAGCAGATCGCCGCGCTTGATTCGCCCATCACGGACCGCGACGTCAAGCGCTAACGGGACCGATGCTGCCGACGTGTTGGCGTGGCGGTCGACGGTCATGACGATCTTGTCCGGAGAAAGGCCAAGTTTTTTCGCGGTGGCGTCGAGAATGCGAGCGTTCGCCTGGTGAGGAACGACCCAGTCGACGTCGGCCGGAGAAAGTCCTGCCGCATCGAGCACCTCGCGAAGGACGGCGGCGAGGTTGACGACCGCGTGGCGAAAAACTTCGCGGCCCTTCATTCGCAATTTGCCGACCGTTCCAGTGGTCGATGGGCCGCCGTCGACGTAGAGCATGTCGTTGTGGCGGCCGTCGGCGTGGAGCCTGGTCGCGAGAATGCCCGATTGGCCATCTTCGGCGGCGAGTACGAGGGCGCCGGCGCCGTCACCAAATAGCACGCAGGTCGTGCGGTCCTCCCAGTCCATGATTCGGCTGAAAGTCTCGGCGCCGATCACCAGGGCCGGGCCGGAGGTTCCGCCGCGCAGCATCGAGTCGGCAACGCTCAGCGCGTAAAGGAATCCGGTGCATACCGCATGGACATCGAATGCGATGCAATCGTCGATCCCGAGCAGCGCCTGGACCTTTGTCGCCGAAGACGGAAAGGTCTGGTCGGGGGTTGCAGTGGCGAGAACGATCAATTTGATGTCGGCCGGTTGCAGCCCGGCGGCTTCGATTGCCTTGCGTGCCGCCTCGGTCGCGAGGCTCGCGGTGGTCTCGCCCTCGCCGGCGATGTAACGGCTGCGGATTCCGGTTCGCTCGACAATCCACTCGTCAGTGGTGTCGACCATCGCCGCAAGCTCGGCATTGTCGACGCGGCGGGCAGGGAGGGCGGAACCGGTACCCTTGATGACCGAACGAAGCGTCATTCGGTGGCCGCGTCGGCAAATGCATAAGCTCGAAAATTGTCGAGGTCCTCGCCGATCTTGCGGGTGATATCGTTGCGCACCATCGACGCGGCGACGGCGATGGCGTTGGCGACCCCTTTATAATTGGCCGCGCCGTGGCTTTTCACGACCAGGCCGTTGAGACCGAGGAACACCGCGCCATTGTGATTATTGGGATCGAGATGGGTCTTCAGAAGATTGAGCGCAGGCTTGGATAGAGCGAAACCAGCCTTGGAACGAAGCGAGGAGGTGAAGGCGCGGCGGAGCAGATCGGTGACGAAGCGCGCCGTGCCTTCCGCGGTCTTGAGCGCGATGTTTCCGGAAAATCCGTCGGTGACGACGACGTCGATGTCGCCGCGCGACAATTTGTCACCCTCGGTGAAACCGTCGAAACGCATCGGCAGGAAATGTGCTTCGCGAAGCATCGCGGCGGCTTCCTTAAGTTCGCCGGTGCCCTTCAATTCCTCGGTCCCGATGTTGAGCAGCTTGACGCGTGGTTTGGCGATCCCGAGCACGGTCCGAGAATAGGCTGAACCCATTACAGCGAACTGAACGAGGTTTTGCGCATCGCATTCGGTATTGGCACCGAGATCGAGCATCACCAGATCGTGGGCGCCTAGCGAGGGAAGCAGCGCCGCAAGCGCGGGGCGGTCGATCCCCGGCATGGTGCGAAGCGCGAGCTTGGCCATTGCCATCATCGCGCCGGTGTTTCCGCCCGACAAGGCTGCGTGAGCCGCGCCTTCCTTCACCGCATTGATGGCGAGGCCCATCGAGGTCGTCTTGGCGCGGCGAATCGCCTGGCTGGGCTTCTCGCTCGCCTCGATCGAATCGTTGGTGTGGTGAACGGTAGCGACGTCGGCAAGCGGGCGGTGCTTGGCCAGTTCGTCCGCTATCCGCGCTTCATCGCCGTAAACATCGAAGCTGAGCTTGCGGTCGCGGCGAAGTGCGCGCGCCATTCCGGCGATCATCACCGGTGGGCCGATATCTCCGCCCATGGCGTCGATCGCGATGCGTGGGCTCACGTCCATGCGTGGGGTGCCCCGGGCGGTAATGTCGCTCAGGCCTCGGTCGAAACGACCTCGCGGCCGTTATAATGGCCGCAGGCGGCGCACAGATTGTGCGGGATTCGAAGCTCGCCGCAATTGGTGCACTCCTGGAACGACGGGACCGCGAGCGCATGGTGGCTGCGTCGCATGTTGCGCTTGGAAGGCGACGTTTTTCTCTTAGGGACGGCCATTTCGGCTCTACCTCAAACTTGATGCCAAAGATTGGCGACTTTCCGCGCCCAGCTCATCGGGATTAACCGCGGCGGCGGAAGGATCGTCGCGAACGAGTGCGCCCTATAGCGATATCAGGTGCGAGCGCAAGCGGGGCCTCGACGAGAAGCCGCTTCTATGCCGCCGCAAGAGCGCGGTCGCCCACGAAAGGGTTGGTCGCGCGCTCGTGAGCGAAGGTGGACATCGGACCATGGCCCGGGATGAAGGCGGTCTCGTCGCCCATCGGCCATAATTTCTCGACCACCGAATCGAGCAATTGTTGGTGGTTGCCGCGTGGGAAGTCGGTGCGGCCGATCGATCCCTGGAACAATACGTCGCCAACGAGTGCCAATTTCGATTCGCGATGGTGGAAGACGACGTGGCCAGGGGTGTGGCCGGGGCAGTGGCGGACTTCAAAGATGAGTTCGCCGACCGTGGCGGTGTCGCCGTCGACCAGCCAACGCGCGGGCTCGAATGGCTTGCCGATGACGCCATAGGCCGCGCCGTCTTCGTCGAGCCGGGCGATCCAGAAGCGATCTTCCTCGTGCGGACCCTCAATCTCCACACCAAGTTCCTCGGCGAGGATACCGGCGGAGCCGCAATGGTCGATGTGGCCGTGGGTCAGCAGGATCTTTTCGATCGTGACGCCATGCTGCGAGGCGGCCGCCTTAAGCTTGTCGATGTCGCCGCCGGGATCGACGAAGGCTCCGCGCATCGTCGCGGTACACCACAGCAAGGTGCAATTTTGCTGAAGCGGAGTGACCGGAATGATTGCCGCGCGGAGCGGGGGGAGGGTTTCGTTCATTGCTTGAGCAGGGTCTGATCCCAGAACATCAGTGTGTTCCAGAACAGATAATCCTGATTTTCCTTCTTTGCGAAGCCGTGGCCTTCATTTTCGCCAACGAGATACCAGGCGGTGCCGCCGCGCGCGCGGATTGCTTTGACGATCTGGTCGGCCTCGGTCTTTGGAACGCGCGGATCGTTGGCGCCTTGCACTACGAACAAGGGCGCCTTGATTTCGGCAATTCGGCGCAGCGGGGAAATGTCCATCAGCTTGGCGCGCTGCGCGGGATCACGCTCGTCGCCATATTCGACCCGTCGCAGGTCGCGGCGATAGCTTTGGGTATTTTCGAGGAAAGTGACGAAGTTGGAGATTGCGACATTGCACAGCGCGCCCCGGAAGCGATCGGGATAAGCGATGGCGGTGGCGTAGCACATATAGCCGCCATAGGAGCCGCCGGTAACCGCCATCCGCGCCGGATCGAGCGCGGGATCGGCAGTGAGGCGGTTGAGATATGCGCCGATGTCCTTGACCGAATCTTCGCGCTTGAAGGGTCCATTGTCGAGGCTGATAAAGCGCTTGCCGTAGCCGCTCGATCCACGAACATTGGGATAGAAGATGGCAATGCCCTGCTCGTTGAGCAGATAATTGTTGCGACCCTGGAAGCCGGGGCGGGTCTGGCCTTCGGGTCCGCCATGAATGTTGACGATCAGCGGTCGTCTGCCGGGGAATTTGCGCGGGTCAGGGCGGTAGAGGAAGCCCGAGATTTTTTCGCCGTCGAAGCTTTGGACTTCGATCAGTTCGGGTTCGACATTGACAATGGGGTCGAGCCCGCCGGTCTCGCTTTGGGTCCAGCGGGTAAGCTTGAGCGAGCGCGGGTCGAGCGAATAAGCGTCGGTCGGGCTCTTCGAGGAATTGAGCGACAGGCCGAGCGGGCCCCAGGGAGCGAATTCGATTCCGCCGATGGTGCCCGCGGGGACCGAGGTGACTCGGCGCATGCGTCCGCTGGCGACATCGAACAAAGCGAGCTTACTAAGCCCGGCCTCATTGGTGACGACCGCGATTGTGCGGCCATCCTCCGAAATGTCGAAATTCTCGACGTCCCATTTCGAAGGCCCGCCGACAGGAGTGAACTTGCCACTGGCGAGGTCGATCCTTCCGAGGCGCTGGACGTCGCTGTTCTCATCGGAGAGCGCCCACAACTTTCCGTTCGGAGCGAATTGGGCGCCGCCAAAGGCGATCGGCCTGGAATGATCGCCAAGCGCAGTGAGGCGCCCCGAAGCGACGTCGAGAAGGTGCAGGTTCGACTTGGTTGCGGAAATATATTCGGCGACAACCGCGCGGCGATTGCCGGGTTCGAAGCTTCCGATCTGCCAGCCGCCGCCCTTGACCTCCGCAACCCGGCGTTTCGAGGCCGGATTGCGCGGGTCGATCACATAAAGGTCGGTGTCGGTGCCGTTGCGTTCGGTTGAGCTGAAGCCGATCAGCTTCCCGTCCTGGCTCCAGGCGCCGAGCGAGTTGCGGCTTTTTGCGCCAGCGGTGAGCCGGGTCAGGCGAGGCCCGGCGAGCGTGTAGATCTGAAAGAATTCGTCGCCGCCATTATCCCTGGTCACGACCAAAGTGTCGCCGGTTGGCGACCAGCTGCCGCCGAGCGGCTCCGATTCGAAGCTGATCTGGCGGCGGTCCATCATCGGGCCAGCGACGCGGTGCAACTGGCTGACATTGCCGAAGCGCGTCGAGACAAGCATCGAGCGGTCGCGCGCGTTCCAGCCCGCGAAACCCGCGGCGCGCGATTCCATATAGGGGCGCGAGGTCGCGGCGAGGGCGTTCGGCACGGCAGGAACCCCGTCGGCGGTGAGCGCGGCGGGCTTTGCGACTTGCGCCGAGGCGGGCAGCGCAACGCCTGCAAGCAAGGCAGCGACGAACAATCGGGTCATGAATCTTCCTTCCGGCACGGAATATGTTTTCATCTTGGCCCTAGCGCGCGTCGCCTGCAAGCGCTTGAAATCAGCGGACAAGGTCAAGCGCAGGGGGGCGGTCTCTCATTGCGGATGCCACCGCCTCCGCACCGCGCATCGCCCGCAAGATGTTGCCGCCGGCGAGCTTCGCGAGATTGGCGTCGCTCCAGCCGCGCGCGATCAGTTCTGCGAACAGACGTGGGTAACCGTCCGCGCCTTCGAGACCGATAGCGGTGGATGGTACGCCATCGAGATCGCCGCCGATCCCGACATGGTCATGGCCGGCGACCCGCGCGATATGCTCGATATGGTCCGCGACGACCGCGATCGGTACTGGCGGCGCTGGATTGGCGGCGTCCCACGTCGCGAGTCCCTCGGTGACACGAGCGGCGTTGAACGGGAAGCGCGCGTTGAGCCGGGCTTCCTCGCCCGCCCGATTGATCCGCCGCTGATTGACGATGTTCGAAAGGAACACAGGGTAGAAATTGACCATCACGACGCCGCCCTTGGCGGGCAGCAGGCGCAGGACGTCGTCGGGCACGTTGCGCGGATGATCGTTGAGCGCGTGCGCGTTGGAGTGCGAAAAGATCACTGGTGCTGCGCTCGCGGCAATCGCGTCGCGCGCGGTTGCAGGGGAAACGTGGCTTAGATCGACCAGCATGCCCAACCGATTCATTTCCCCGACCACTTCGAGCCCGAAGGGGCTGAGGCCATCGTGTTTCGGAGCGTCGGTTGCGCTGTCGGCCCAGCTTGTTGTCTTGTTGTGCGTGAGCGTCATGTAACGCGCTCCCAGCGCGTAAAACTGGCGCAGCGCGGCGAGCGAATTGCCGATCTGGTCGCCGCCTTCGATGCCGATCAGCGAGGCGATCCGGCCGGATCGATGAATTCGCATAACGTCGGCGGCGGTGCCCGCGAGTTCCAAGTCGGCCGGATAAGCCGCAACCATCCGTCGCACGACGTCGATCTGCTCGCTGGTCAGCCGGATCGCGGCATCGCCAATGATTCCGCCGGTAATCCACACCGACCAGAACTGCCCACCGACGCGCCCCGCGCGCAGCCGGGCAATGTCGGTCATCAGCGGTTTGGTAAGACGATCGCTGCCGCTCGCGAGATTGGCGACGCTGAAACCATATTTCTCGCGCAACTCCCACGGCAGATCGTTGTGCCCGTCGATTAGCGGGGTGGCCTTGAGAACGCGGTCGATTCGCCGAGCCGTGGCGCGGTCGATCGGCTGGGCAAAGGCCGGGGTCGCCAGCAAAAGCGCGGATAGCAAGGTCAGCAATCGCATCGATCATTCCCCCGACAAGACGGACAAGGGTTTACGAAGCCGGTGCGCACGGCGCAATGGCCGGGCGATGTGGATATTGTTTGACGATGCACGACGCGGGGGCGCCTCGCCCCGGGTTTACGCCGAACCTCGCGAGGTGATCGTTGCCCATTCGCTTGAGGAGGTGGTGCCTGCCCTCGAACGGGTTGGAGCCGCTGTCGCGGCAGGCACACACGCTGCGGGGTATCTGGCCTATGAAGCGGGGCATGCCTTTGACCCCCGCCTTGCCGCGAGCGCGCGTGCGACCGAGGGACCCTTGCTGTCGTTTGGGCTGTTTGACGACTTCACTGTCCCAAATCTTGCCGATCTGCTGCCCGATGCCGACGGAGCCTTCGTGGGCAAAGTTCACCCGCGAATTGACCAAGGCGATTATGAGGATGCGGCGGGGGCGGTTCGCGAAGACTTGTTCGCCGGCGAATATTATCAGGCGAACCTGACTTTCGGCTGCGATGTCGCGGTCGCCGGGGAGCCGCTGGCGCTCTACGCGCGGCTGCGCAGGTCGTCGCAAGCTGGGTGGGGCGGGGTCATCATCGAGCAGGATCGAACGATCCTTTCGCTCTCTCCCGAGCAATTTTTTACTGTCCGCAACGGGATGATCGAGGCCCTGCCGATGAAGGGAACGGCGCCGCGCCGCGCCGATCCGGCTGCGGATCTGGCGGAAATCATGAAGCTTTCGACGGACGAAAAGCAGCGTGCCGAAAATCTGATGATCGTCGATTTGATGCGCAATGACCTTGCCCGCGTTGCCCAAACCGGAAGCGTGACGGTGCCGCAATTGTTCGCGGTCGAGACCTATCCGACGGTTCACCAAATGGTTAGCCGGGTGAGCGCGCGGCTCCGCGAGGGGGTCGGGGCATGCGAGATTTTGCGGACAATCTTCCCGTGCGGATCGGTGACCGGCGCCCCCAAGATCGCTGCGATCGAGGCTCTCGGCCGGCTCGAGCCAGAGCCGCGCGGAGTCTATACCGGGTCGATGGGGTGGATCGAGCCCGATACCTCGCGCGGGTCCGGGGATGCGGCATTCAATGTCCTCATCCGCACGCTTGAATGGCAAAAGGGAGCGACGCGGGCAAAACTTGGACTCGGATCGGGGCTTGTCGTGGAAAGCAACGCACGCGATGAATGGGCCGAATGCCTGCTCAAGGGAGATTTCGTGCGGACACAAGGACAGTTATTCGACCTGATCGAGACGATGCGTTTCGAGCCGCATGACGGCATTTGCGAGCTCGAGCGCCACCTGGCTCGCTTAAAGAGGTCGGCTCAAGATCTCGACTTTCGATTCGATGTCCACGATGCGCGCAACGAACTTCAGGCCGCGACCTTCGGACGCAAGGAACGGGCGATGGTGCGATTGTTATTGTCGCGAACGGGCGCGATGGCGATCGAAGCCAAGCCATTTGCGGATCAGGAGGGCATTGTGACGGTGGCACTGAGCCCGCTCCCGGTCGATCCGGGCGATTTCCGGCTGCGGCACAAGACGACGGATCGTCGATTCTATGATCGGGCACGGGAGGGCAACGACGCCTTCGAGACGATTTTCGTCGACCGCGAGGGTCAGTTGACCGAGGGCAGCCGGACCACGATCTTCGTCGAGCGTGAGGGCCGTTTCCTGACGCCGCCTGCGCGGCGCGGATTGATCCCGGGCATATTGCGAGCGAAGTTGATTGATGAGGGTCGCGCTGCGGAAAGCGATCTCACCCCCGGCGATCTGGCGGGCGGATTCCTTATCGGGAACAGCTTGCGCGGGCTAATCCCGGCGCGGCTGGTCTAGGCTGCGATCGGGAAGCGCAGCAGACGGTCCGTTACCGGGACGAGCGCCGAGGCGCCCGGGCCGACCTTGCTCAGGATTTCGGGGTGATGAGCGTCGAGCCCGCCGGTCAGCGAGCCATAAGCGGGCAGGATGAGCTTGGTTGAAGTCGCGACATAGCATCGACGCGACACGTTGCGACCCTTCATGTGAAGCCGAAGCTTGGGATGATAATGGCCCGAAATTTCGGGCGTTGGATCGTCACGCAGCGCCTCGTGACGAAGTACGACCCCGGCGACATGCGCTTCCTCGACTATTCGGCCTCCGCAATGATCGACGAAGCCGGAGTCGTGATTGCCGACAATCCACACCCAGTCGAGGCGCGCGGTCATCGACTTCAGCAATTCGCGCGCGGCGGCGGGCAGGCGGTCACAGCCGAAACGATCGTGGAAACTGTCGCCGAGACAGTAGAGGCGAAGGATCGCGCTGCGATCAATATCACGCTGAAGTGCGGTCAGCGTCGCGAGCGAATCGTAGGGCGGGAGGAATTGTCCGAGCCGGGCGAACCAGCTTGCCTTCTCAAGATGGAGATCCGCCACCAGCAAAGCGCGCTGGCTCGGCCAGTGAAGCGCGCCGTCCGGGCTTGCGAGTAGATCATGTCCAGTGAACGAAAAGGGAACCATCTTTCCGCCTGTACGCGAATATGGAGTTAATCCAAGTGGTTCATCATGTGATCGCGAAGCGCGCGGGCGTCGTGGAGCGCGTTGTGGGGGACGGCGCTGTTGGCGGCGGTCGAAAAGCCGGGCAGCGGCTCGTAACACAGCGCGATTCGCGGCACCGAAATCATTCGGCCCGGGCCAGTGACCAAGAGCATTGCGAATTGAGAAATATCCTCGGGCCAGTCGGCGACGATGACTGGATCCTCGTCATGTCTTAGCCAAATGCCCAGCGCTTCGGCGGCTGAGGCGCGGCTTAGCCTTGGCGCCTGCAGTGCGACCGGAACGACGTCCAGATAAGGGATGACATGACGTTCGACCCATGGATCGAGCGGGTCCTTGCAGTCGATCGTGACATAAAATTCCTCGCCACCGTCCTCGGGGACCAGTGCGAGGCTCAGGAGGACGCCGCCAAAGCCATTATATTCGGTGTCGAGGAAATAGCGCACTCGCACATGTTTGGACGAGCACGCGAAGCCGGTCCAGTGCTCGCATCCGATTCGGAGCTTACCGTGGCAGCGGTGGGCATGCCTCGCCGCGCGCCGTGGCTGCCTTGCAATCGGCAATCCGCTGCTTGGCCCTTGCCGCGGCTTCACGTCCGGCCTTTTCGTCAGCCTTGCGCTGAGCGCGACCACGGTTCTGATCGGCCTCGGCCTGGCTGGTGGTGGCGAGATCGACCGACTTGGTGACGACCTTGACGGGCAAAGTAGCGAGATCAACCGCAGTACTCGCGATGGTGCTGACAACGCAGCCGGATAAGGGAAGCAGGAGGGCGGCGATGAGAAGGTTGCGCATGGGCGCCTAATGCCGCGTCCGGTTGGCCGCGTCGATAGATTTCAGTCGAGCCGCATCGCTTCCGCGGCGAGTGCCTCGGCTTCGACCAACAAGGCCTCGTCCGCGGAACCGGGGGGAAGTGCCTCGCGCCCGACGATCACCATCAGTGGCACCGCCATCGGAGTAACCCGGTCGGCGACGACGTGGACCATCTGTTGCGCGGCCCGCTCGACCAAACGCACCAGGCGGCCAAGTTCGGTCATTCTGGCGCGCGCATCTTCCCAGGCGGCCTTCATCAGCAAATGCTCGGGTTCATATTTGCGCAGCACATCGTAGATCAGGTCGGTCGAGAAACTTACCTGGCGGCCGGTCTTGCGCTTGCCGGGGTGCTGGCGATCGACCAGCCCGCCGATCACCGCGACTTCGCGGAATGCGCGCTTGAGCAATTGCGACTGTTCGACCCATTCGACGAATTCGCGTTCGAGTATGTCGGGCGAAAGCAGGGTTGCGGGATCGGTGATTGGCTCAAGTCCGTAGCAGGAGATTGCATAATCATTGGCGACGAAGCCGAGCGGCTTGAGCCCCGCCGCTTCCATCCGCTTGGTAATCAGCATTCCGAGCGACTGATGCGCGTTCCAGCCTTCGAAGCTGTACATCACCATGTAGTGACGGCCTTCGAGAGGAAAGGTTTCGACCAGCAGCTCGTCGGGCTGGGGGAGGCGCGAGCGGCGCTGTTGCACCTCAAGCCATTCGCGGACGTCGTCGGGAAAGCGGTGCCACTCGGCCGGGGTAGCGAGATAGTTGCGTACGCGCTCGGCGAGATGGGTCGACATCGACATGCGCTGCCCACCGTAGGTGACGATCCGCGCTGGCTTCGAGGAAGCGTGGACGATGATGTCGCTGTCCTTGAAGCGGTCGATCTCCAGGCTCAGTCCAGCGAAGAAGATGTGGTCACCCGGCGTCAGCGTTGCGGCGAAGCCCTCCTCGACGCGGCCAAGCATTCGGCCATTCTTGAAGCGGACGTCGATCATCGGATTATCGACAATGATGCCCGCGTTGAGACGGTGCTGGGCGATGACCTGGGGCCGGGTGATTCGCCAATGGCCGGGGCTGTCCTCGATCAGGCGGCGAAATTTGTCGTAGGCGCGCAAGCTGTAACCGCCGGTGGCGATGAATTCGAGCACGCTTCGCCAGACCGCGTCGGTGAGGCCGGCATAGGGCGCCGCCGAACGAACTTCGGCGAGCAAGGCGACTTCCTCGAACGGCCCGGCGCAGGCGACCGCGAGAATATGCTGGGCGAGCACGTCGAGCGTTCCGGGGCGGAATATTTCGGGATCGAGCTCAACCGCTGCAACCGCGTCGAGCGCCGCCTGCGCTTCGAGATATTCGAAGCGGTTGCCGGGGACGATCATCCCCTTTGATGGTTCGTCGAGGCGATGGTTGGCGCGGCCGATGCGTTGAAGCAATCGCGACGAGCCCTTGGGTGCGCCCATCTGGCAGACGAGATCGACATTGCCCCAATCGATCCCGAGGTCGAGGCTTGCGGTTGCGACGAGGCCTCGCAGCCGCCCGTCGCCCATCGCCGCCTCGACCTTACGCCGGGCTTCGAGGGAGAGGCTGCCGTGATGGATGCCGATCGGAAGCGCCTGGTCGTTGACCGCCCAGAGATCCTGAAAGATCAGTTCGGCGAGGCTGCGGGTGTTGCAGAAGACAAGCGTTGTTTTGTGCTGTTCGATCAGCTCCATCACCTGGCGCGCGGCATAACGACCCGAATGGCCCGACCAGGGAACGCGGCCTTGCGGGATAAGGATCGACAAGTCGGGTTCGGCGCCGGGATCGCCGTGGACCAGGCGAACCGCGTCGATGTCGGCGTCAGGGGCGAGCCAGCTGCGATAAGCGTCGGGATCGCTGATCGTTGCCGAGAGGCCTACCCGCCGAACCGCCGGGGCAAGCGTCTGCAATCGCGCGAGTGACAGGCTCAACAGATCGCCGCGTTTTTCGCGGGCAAAGGCGTGAATTTCGTCGATGACCACGGTTTCGAGCCCGGCGAAGATCAGGTCGCTGTCGGGGTAACTCAGCAGCAGGCTGAGCGATTCGGGGGTGGTGAGCAGGATTTGCGGCGGGCGGATTCGCTGGCGGGCCTTGCGGTTCGAGGGCGTGTCGCCGCTTCGAGTTTCGACGCGGATTGGAAGGCCCATCTCATCGATCGGCGCCATCAGATTGCGCTGGACGTCGACCGCCAGCGCCTTGAGCGGCGAGACATAGAGCGTGTGAAGGCCCTCGGTAGGGCGCTCGATCAGGCTGACGATCGTTGGCAGAAAGCCCGCGAGGGTCTTGCCCGCCCCGGTCGCGGCGACGAGCAGCGCATGTTCGCCGCCGCGCGCCGCGTCGAGCATATCAAGTTGATGCCGCCGGGCCTCCCAGCCTCTTGCCGCGAACCATTGCCCGACGACCGCTGGCAGGCGGCCAGTCAGACCGAATCGTCTTTATGCGCGCGTTCTTCGGCTTCGTAATTGGCCTTGGTCGCGCGCTCGGTGACGTCCTTGTTCACTCGCGCCGAGCGATTGCGGAGGATTACCCAGATAAACAGGCCGAGCAGGACGATCGGGCCGACTATTGTGGCGATTCCCCAGAGACTCATTTCCTGCATGTCGTGCCTTTCGAGTGGAGCCGGGAACCCCCGGGCGTTTCATCGGCTATCATTGGCTATGGCGCGCCTTGGCAATTGGATCGAGCCTTTTCCCGAAGGCATTTACGTCAAACCCGCGGACGCTTGGGTCGATCCGTCGCAACCGCAGGCAAAGGCGCTGGTGACGCATGGGCACGCCGATCACGCCCGTGGCGGGCATGGCGAGGTGTGGGCGACCGCGGACACGCTGGCGATCATGGGCGTGCGCTATGGGCAGCAAAGCGGCCACCCGGTCGGCTATGGCGAGACCGTTCGGGTGGGCGAGGTCGAGGTCGGCTTTGTTCCTGCCGGACATGTGCTTGGATCGGCGCAGATCGTTCTTGATTATCGGGGCGAGCGGGTGGTGGTGTCGGGCGACTACAAGCGCCGCGCCGACCCGACCTGCGCTCCGTTCGAGGTCGTCCCGTGCGACATCTTCATTACCGAAGCGACGTTCGGGCTTCCGGTGTTCCGCCACCCCGACACCGGCGCCGAGATCGACCGGCTGCTTCATCGGCTTCACCATGAGCCGGGGCGCTGCGTGCTGGTCGGCGCTTATGCGCTGGGCAAGGCGCAGCGGGTGATCGCCGAACTTCGAGCGCGGGGGCATGACGAGCCGATCTATTATCATGGCGCGATGGAGCGATTGTGCCGGCTTTACGAGGAACTTGGTGTTTCGCTGGGCGAGTTGCGTCCGGTGGCGGGGGCAAAGAAGGAGGAACTCGTTGGGCGGATCATCATCTGCCCGCCGAGCGCGCTCAACGATCGCTGGTCGCGGCGGTTGCCCGATCCGGTCACCGCGATGGCTTCAGGCTGGATGCGGGTGCGGCAGCGTGCGCGGCAGAAGAATGTCGAACTGCCCTTAGTGATTTCGGATCATTGCGACTGGGACGAACTTACCCAGACGATCCGCGACGTTGCGCCGAAGGAAGTATGGATCACCCACGGGCGCGAGGATGCGCTGAAGCATTGGTGCATGTTGCACCAGGTGAAAGCGCGGGAGTTGAATTTGGTTGGGTATGAGGATGACGAAGAGGAGTGACGGCAGCGCGAACCTATATGATGTTAAGCCGACGCGCTTATGGTCCCAATGTTCACGCTGACGAGCCCATTTAAGGGCGTAGCGGCTGGTTCGTCGTCAACCACGCATCCATGAGAAACAGCCGAATCGGTCATGGCATGATTTGCACTGTGTAGGACAGCATTTTTGCCGCCGACCGCTGTGCATGAAAAGGGGCCGAAAGCGGTCGCTAATGTGCCGCTTCGACCGCCTCGATCCCGCTAGCCTCAAGCTGTCCGTTGATCGTCGCCATCAGGCGGTCGAGACCTGGCTGATCCTGCGCCTCGGCCCGCGCGACCAGCACGTCCTGCGTGTTCGATGCACGCAACAGCCACCAGCCGTCGGCGGTCTTTACCCGCACCCCGTCGGTCTTGTTGACCTCGGCGCCCTCGGCAGCAAGGCGTGCTGCGACTTCGCCGACGACTGCGAACTTGCGGCTTTCGTCGACCTGGAAGCGAAGCTCGGGGGTGGCGATCGAGACCGGCATTTCGCTTTTCAACTCGGTCAGCGACTGGCCGCTTTGCGAGACCGCACGGATCAGGCGGACGGCGGCGTAGAGCGCGTCATCGAAGCCGTACCATGCATGTTTGAAGAAGATGTGCCCGCTCATTTCGCCCGCCAAAGGCGCGCCGGTTTCCTTCATCTTCGCCTTGATCAGGCTGTGCCCGGTGTTCCACATCAGCGGCG
>DATLXR010000020.1:0-6850 GCA_035575595.1 Sphingomicrobium sp. | reverse complement strand
GGTTGACGGGGAGACGAGCAAGCGTCCGCCAGCGGCGCGGACTGCGGCGACGTCTTCGACGCGGAGGACGGTTCCCGCTCCGATCAGCGCGCGGTCGCCGAAGCGTGCGCTAAGTCTTGCGATGCTTTCGAGTGGGTCGGGCGAGTTGAGCGGCACTTCGATGATGCGGATTCCAGCGTCGAACAATGCGTCGCCGATCGCCTCGGCTTCATTCGGCTCGATCCCGCGAAGGATCGCGACCAGCGGGCATTCCGTGAGGAATTTATCGAACAATGCATTGGCGCTCATCCGATTTTCCTCGCAATTGCGACCGCGCCGGCGAGGAAAGCGGTTTCGCCGTCGATTTGGCGCGATGAGCGTCCCGCTTCGGCAATGGCGGCGGCGTAGAGTTGGGTAAGTTCGGGACGTCCCATCACCACCGGATCGGTTTCGCCGCCGAGGGCGAGGCCAAGGCCGACATCCGCGCCGATGAGCAGACCACTGGTGAATGAGGCCGCATCCTCACGTTCGAGCCGACCCAGTAGGATACGCGCGCGGACCGTGAACAGTTCGGCGGTGAGCATGCAGCCGAGACCTTGTCGCACCCCGGCGCGGAAAGGCTCGCCGGGTGACACTGTGCCGCCGATCATGTCGGCGAGAACGCCACGCTCGCGCAGCAGGCTGAACATTTCGCCGGTCATCACGGTGCGGAAATCGGTGATTTGACCCTGGTCGAGCTTGATCCATTTGTTGTGGGTGCCCGGATGGCAGACGAAGCCCGTTGCCGGGATCAACCCGGCCGCAAGCACCCCGAATATCTGCACTTCCTCGCCGCGCATGACGTCGGCGCGGTCGTCCTTGAGGATGGAAAGGCCGGGGACGATTGCGGCGCGGCCTTCTTCGACCCAGCTTAGCTGTGCAGCGATCTCGTCGAGGTCGGCGGGGCATTGGACGTAGGGTGTCTCGACCCAGCCACTGCGCGAACCCACCATGCCGGCGAGCAGCAAAGGGAGGTCGCCGAGGCGCTCACGAATTTGTGCGGCCGCTGCGGGAAACTCTTCGGTTGGGAGGGAGAGAATTCCGCGATCATCCTCGAATTCGGCGACGCACTTGCCTTGGGCGTCAATCCGGTACCCACGGCGATTGGTGGTGCCCCAGTCGACAGCGATAAAGTCTTCCGTCCAGCGCATGGGGGTCACATTGCACAATATATGCGGCGCGGGCGACCTCGGTGCGCGGTTTTCTTTTAGGTCCGGGGAGCTATGCATGAAGCGATGGAGCTAGTCACCGAAGCGCGCTGCGTTGCCGATGTTCGAGCTTTGCTTGGCGAGGGGCCGGTTTGGGTCCTGGCCGAACAGGCGCTTTATTGGGTCGACATCAAGGGCAAACGGATCTTCCGGCTTAGTGAGGGCGACGAGCTCTGCGAATGGGAGGCGCCGTTTCAAATCGGCGCGCTCGTTCCGCGCCTGGCGGGCGGGTTTTTCGCCGGGACCGATCAGGGATTGGCCGATGTCGATCTGGCGGCGCAGTCCTTCACGATCTTCTGCAATCCCGAGGCCGATCGCCCTAGCAATCGCTTCAACGACGGGAAGGTCGATCGCGAGGGACGCTATTGGGCTGGGTCGATGGACGACGAGGAGCGCGTGGCCTCGGGAGCCTTGTATCGGATCAGTGCGGACCGGAGTTGGGCGCGGTGCGACGATAAGTATCGGGTGGCCAATGGGCCGGCCTTTAGCCCGGACGGACGGGTGATGTATCACAATGATTCGGCGCGTCAGCTGACCTATGTTTTCGATCTCGATGAGTGGGGAACGCCTTCCAATCGGCGCGTCTTTTCATCGTTCGAGAAAGGCGAGGGCTATCCCGATGGGATGACCGTCGACGGCGAGGGCTGCCTGTGGATCGCATTTTGGGACGGTTGGTGCCTGCGCCGATTCTCGCCGGCCGGGGAGCGCTTGGCGACGCTGCGACTGCCGGTTCAGCGGCCGACCAGTTGCGCATTCGGCGGCGAAGCGCTCGACCATCTTTACGTAACGTCCGCCCGGGTTGGATTAAGTGACGCGGCACTAAACGCGCAACCTTGTGCGGGCGGTCTGTTTGTGCTCGAAACGGGAGTGTCCGGACTGGCGGAGTTGCCGTTTGCCGGTTGATAGCAATCGCTTTGCCGCCGTGACCAAGGAGAACCGTCATCGCCAACTTCATGTTTGCGACCGGTATCGAAAACAGCAATCCCACCATCCACAACGGCCGCACCCGGGTCGATCAGATGGATGTCTGCGGCCATTATAAATATTGGCGCGAAGATTTTGATTGCGTCGAGGATCTGGGGATACATTTCCTGCGCTGCGGCCCGGCGCTGCACCGCACCTTCCTCGGCCCCGACCGGTTCGATTGGGAATTTGCCGACCTCTCGCTCAGCGATCTCAAGCGCCGCGAAATCATTCCAATCGTCGATCTCTGCCACTTTGGAGTGCCCGATTGGATCGGGAATTTCCAAAATCCCGACTTTCCGATGCACTTCGCAAATTATGCCGCGGCCTTTGCCGAGCGCTATCCCTGGGTGCAGCTTTATACGCCGGTGAACGAGATGTTCATTTGCGCGGTTTTCTCCGGAAAATATGGCTGGTGGAACGAGCAGATGACGACCGATTTCGGGTTCGTCACTGCGCTCAAGCACCTCGTCAAGGCCAATGTCCTGGCGATGACCGAGATCCTCAAGCGGCGCCCCGATGCGATCTTCATCCAGAGCGAATCGTCCGAATATTTCCATGCCGACAGCCCCGCGGCGATTGGACATGCCGAAGCGCTCAATTCGCGCCGCTTCCTTTCGCTCGACCTCAATTACGGGCGCCGCGTCGATAGCGACATGTACGAATATATGCTCGACAATGGCATGTCGAAGGAGGAATATCATTTCTTCCTCGAGCATCGCTTGAAGCAGCACTGCATTCTTGGCACCGATTATTATCTAACCAACGAGCATCGTGTTCATCCCAACGGATCGACCGAGGCGGCTGGCGAAGTGTTCGGTTACAGCGAGATCACGCGCCAATATTATAACCGCTACCGGGTGCCGGTCATGCACACCGAAACCAATTTGCGCGAAGGGCCCACGGGTCAGGAAGCGGTGCAATGGTTGTGGAAGGAATGGGCCAATGTCTTGCGGCTGCGCAACGTTGGTATCCCGACGCTCGGTTTCACCTGGTATTCGCTGACCGACCAGATCGACTGGGACACTGCGCTTCGCGAGCAGAATGGGAATGTCGTCCCGCTTGGTCTGTACGATCTCGATCGCAATATCCGCAATGTGGGCAAGGCCTATAAGCAGCTTATCCGCGATTGGCGCGAGGTGCTGCCCGCGTCGAGCGTTTGCCTGGCGGTGCCGATCGTATTGCCGTCAGAATCGTCGTGGCCAGCATATAAGCGCTCCGAGCCCAATGGTTCGAGCGACGGCACCGAGCTAGCAAATCCGGAAGCAGGATAGGATTCGATGAAGATCGACCGCATCGAGACCTTCTTCGTTCCGCCGCGCTGGCTGTTCGTTCGGGTCGAGAGTGCGGACGGCGCCGTCGGCTGGGGCGAAGCGAGTCTCGAAGGCCATGCCGAGGCAGTTGACGGAGCGTTCGAGGCGCTGCGCGACCGGTTCATCGGACACGATCCGCGCCGCATCGAGGACATTTGGCAGATCGCCTACCGCGGCGGATTTTACCGCGGTGGCCCGGTGCTGATGTCAGCGCTTGCCGGGTTGGAACAGGCGCTTTGGGATCTCAAGGGGAAGGTGCTCGGGCTTCCGGCCTGGGAAATGCTTGGCGGACGGGTTCGCGACAAGGTTCGCGCTTATGCCTGGATCGGCGGCGACCGGCCCGACGAGATCGCCGAAGCGGCGACGGCACGGTTCGCACAGGGCTTTTCGGCGGTGAAGATGAATGCGACTGCCGAACTTGACTGGATCGGCACTGCGAAGCTGTTCGACGATGTCGTCGCGCGGGTCGAGGCGGCGCACGCGGTCGGGCTTGACGTCGGTCTGGACTTTCACGGGCGGGTACACCGGCCGATGGCCAAGCAGCTTGCCAAGGTGCTTGAGCCACTAGGGCTGCTATTCATCGAGGAGCCCTTGTTGTCGGAAAATCCCGAGGGCCTGGCGCAGATTGCGCGCCTCATCAGCACGCCGATTGCGCTCGGCGAGCGGCTTTATTCGCGGTGGGACTTCAAGCCGTTTTTCGAGAGCGGCGCGGTGGACATTATTCAACCCGATCTGAGCCACGCCGGTGGGCTGCTTGAATGTCGCAAGATTGCGGCGATGGCCGAGACCTATGACATTGCGGTTGCACCGCATTGCCCGCTCGGGCCGCTCGCGCTCGCAAGCTGCCTGCAGCTCGCTGCCTGCACGCCCAATGTCGCGATTCAGGAAATGTCGCTCGGCATCCATTATAATGTCGGTCACGATTTGCTTCATTTCGTGACCGACCCGGAAGTCCTTACGCCTGTCGATGGTTTCCTGCCGATCCCCGAAATGCCCGGCCTTGGGGTAGGCATCGACGAAGCCGCCGTGCGCAGCGCGCACGAGGACCGTCACCGCTGGCGCAACCCGATTTGGCGGCACGTCGACGGCAGCTTTGCCGAATGGTGATACGTGATCCCGCGGAGCTGGTCGTTCTTACTGCGGGGTATCTGGAGCTGGTTATTTGCCCCGGGGTTGGCGGGAGCATTGCCCGATTCGACCTGGTGGACGCTGACGGGCGTACTCCGATCCTGCGTGGATGCGACGGGGTGCCGGCAAGCGTGCTGGATGCCGCAAGTTTCCCGCTCGTGCCCTTCGTCAATCGCATTGCTGGCGGTCGGTTCACTTTCCGCGGCCGAGAGGTTCGGCTCGCTCCCAATATGGAAGGGGATCGTAGCCCGCTGCACGGTCAGGGCTGGCTGGCTAATTGGGATGCCCTGTCGGTTACGCCTAGGGACGCCGAACTGCGGTTCGAGCATCCTTCTGGCGAATGGCCATGGTCCTATGTCGCCCGGCAGAGGTTCAGAATGGACGAGGAGGGCGTCGAGATTGCGCTTTCGTGCACCAATCGTTCACGCGAGCCGATGCCCTGCGGGTTGGGCCAGCATCCATATTTTAATTGCACGCGCACAACGCGGCTTCGAACCAAAGTTGCGAACGTTTGGACGATTGATGAGAATATTTTGCCGGTTGAACGCATTCCAGCGAGGGGACGGTTCGACATAAATGATGGCGCGGTTTGCGGACTTGGCCTTGATCACGGCTTCGACGGGTGGGGCGGCGACGCCGTGATCAGCGATCGGGCTTTACCATTTGATGTAAACATGGCGTCCGACGGAGCGAAGTTTTTCCAGCTATACTCCCCACAGCGAGGCGGGATCTTCGTTATAGAACCGGTCAGCCACGCCAATGCGGCGCTTAACGCAGATGAAGGGCAATGGTCCGCCCTTGGAATACGCGTCGTGGCGCCGGGAGAGGAAATGTCCCTTACGATGCGACTTTCCATAATCCGGCGATAAATAGGCGAGTTTAACGTGTGATCGTCCCGACTTTGGAACGGAGCCGCCAGCCCTTCGTTGGTTAAGCCGACGGGAGGATTGCGAGATGATCAAAGTTCAAAATGCTGCTGATCTCACGGGGTCAGGGGTAGAGGGGAAACAAGTCATCAAATTGTTCAGCGGAGCCGCTGATCCGACCGAGGCAAGCGAATGGCAGTCAAAGGACTGTTCGGACAGTGTCGGGCGCGCCGATCTCGACATGGGCATGGGTAGCCGACTTCAGGGCTTCCGCAACTGCGGGCATCGCTAGCTGTTGTCGGATTTTGTGGTGCCGGTTGCAGGAGTCGAACCCGCGACCTTCGGTTTACAAAACCGCTGCTCTACCAACTGAGCTAAACCGGCACGCGGCACGCCTTATCGTCAGGTGATACCGAACGTCCACCCCTCGGTGTTTGCAATTTCCGGCGTAAGCCCGGGTGGGGCGAAGGCGTTCGGGTGGTTGAGGTGCGCGCGCATGCCTGCAGCGGTAATCAGCGCGTCGGCCTGATGGTCGCTGGGGTCGTGCAAGAGTAAAGCTGGGGGTGAGCCGAGCGCGGTCAATGCAACATCGAGTTGGGCCGCGCTTCGTATTTTCTTGCCGGGAAGTCCGGCGTTGCGAATGTAGATTCGCGTATAAATCTCGATCACCGCGCTCCCCGACGCGGGCAGGTCGTCCATCGGCCAGATCGCGACCTTGCCGCTGATGCGATGGAGCAAGCGCATTCCGGCAAAGCTCGCCTTCGCGACCTGCGCCGCGCCGATCGCATCATAGGCACTCGCGGTTTTGCGCCCACCCGCCGCATTGAGCACGGCATCGCAGTGGCGGAAGCGGACGAAGTCAGCCTTCACCCCATCAGCAATTCCGAAATAGAAGTGCTTCCGGTGCACGCGTTCGAGGAACGAGGCCGCGCCGAGGTCGTCGTCGTCGCTCATCGCGTCGACATAGGCCCAAAAATCGCGGGCATTTTCGGGCAGACCTACCTCGCCTGGAAGGTAGGAGCCGCGCTCGATAAAGGGCGGGGCGAAGCTGAAGTCGAACCCGAACAACGTCGGCTCGGACGCCGAGCGGAGGACTAGCCAGCCGAGCACTTCGGTCCGCGACCAGACGTGGCCGGGGTGGACCAATCGGGGCGCGTCGTCGCCGACCGCTTCGGCAATCGCGATTCCCTTGTGCTTGGTGCCCTTCGCTCCAGACCAGTCGATCGCGACGATCGAAGCGAAACGTCGCTCGTAGCTCACACCAGCGGTGGCTGCGCCTCATTGCCGGGCGGGTCGGCGAGCTTGAGGCGGGCTTGGGGCACGGGCGGCGGCGGCATTTGGTCGAGGCGCCATT
>DATLXR010000019.1:0-4630 GCA_035575595.1 Sphingomicrobium sp. | reverse complement strand
GTGAATGAAGCCGAGGTAGCTGTCGGCGGTTTTGTCGTAACGGGTTGCCAGGCGCCGGGCGTTTTTGAGCTTGTTGAAGCAGCGTTCGACCATGTTGCGCAGGGCATAGATCGCGGTGTCGACGGGAAGCTGGACAAGCCGATTGCGTTTGGTCGGGATCATTGCGACGCCACCTCGCCTTTGCATATCTTCGCGAATGAAGTCAGCGTCATAACCCTTATCGGCGAGGAGCACCTTGGGTGCTGGCCCATCGGCATTCATGACCGGCAGATAGCCCTTGAAGTCCGACACTTCGCCGCCCGTCAGCGCGAACGCTATGGGCAGGCCCATCGCATTGATGCGGAGATGGATTTTGGTCGTAAAGCCACCTTTTGAGCGGCCAAGACCCTGACGCGGAGTCCCCCTTTAGCGCCGGCTGAACACTGGTGTGCCCGGATTATTGTGCTGTCGATCATCTGCAAACTGGGGTTGCCACCCCCGCTGTCGTTAAACGCTTCGAGCAAATACTCCCACAAGCCCGACAGCGTCCAGCGCCGGAACTGGCGGTAAACCGATGACCATTTGCCGAAATGCTCATGCAGATCGCGCCACGCCACACCCGTCCGCGCAATCCAGAAAATCCCATCGAGAACAAGACGATGGTTCCTCGGGCGACGACCACTGCGCGCGCCGCGCTCGATCACAAATGGTTCAAGGCAGGCCCATTCCTCGTCACTCATCAAACCCCGGATCACGATTGCCTCCCAAAAGCTACCGTGAATCAGAAACTACCCCTGTTGGGAATCCCCTTTGTCAACACTTCCTAGTTCGATCCAGCCTCTTTCTTTGAGCACGTCATTGCTTTCGCGCGCACGTCGCCCTTCGCCGAGCCACCAGGTAATGTGAAAGGTTGATCCGTCGGGGCGCGCGCTATCGCCATCAATCGCCACGACCATGGCTTCGACCCCCTTCTCGTCATTGGCGCGACCGACGATCTGGGCGCGAACAGGCCGGGGAAGGTTGCGGTCCTCGGCCTCGGTCGCGAGGGTGACGTGGTGCGCAACGGCCTTGGCGTAGCGCGGCGGAAACTTGTCCAGCAGGTCGGCACGCTCGCCTTGGTCGAGCGTCCAGCCGATGACCGAGCCAGGCTTTGCCATGTCAGGACGCCATCGGCGGATTGGCGCCGAGCTCGGCCAGGAGTTCGGCAGCGAATTCGCTCAACGTGTCGTCGCGTGCGCCGAGGATCGCAATACGGTCGCCGCGGCGTGCTTCGGCGAGCAGGGCGGTGCCGATCGCGCTGCGCTGGGGCAAATGCGTGGCGAGACCGCCCGCGCCGCGCACCGCATTGGCAAGCCAGTCCGAACCACGTGACTGATCAACCGTGCCGCCCTGATAAACCGGGTCGGGGAAGAACAGTTGGTCGCCGTCGCGCAGGCCTTGGGCAAAGGTCCGGGCAAGCTCGTCGCCCATCTTGGCAAGCGAGCCATAGCCGTGCGGCTGGAACATAATCAGCAGGCGGCCGGGTTGCGTGGTCAAGGTAGCAAGCGTCGCGGCGATCTTGTCGGGGTTGTGGCCGAAATCGTCGATCACGGTGACGTTGCCCGCGGTCCCGACGGTCTCGAGCCGGCGCTTCAGGCCGGCGAAGTGCGCGATTGCAGCAACCGCCTCGCCGAGTGGTAATCCCAGCGCATGAATTGCCCCCAAGGCGGCGAGCGCGTTCATCGCATTGTGCCGCCCGGGGACCGCGAGGGTCACGGCGTGACGTTCGCCGCCAACGTCGAGGGTAAAGCGCGACCCGTCGGAGGTTAGCTCGAGATTTTGCGCGCGGAGCGTGATGCCGGGCGACTCGAATCCGAAGCCGATCAATCTGGAAGGGTCGAACTCGTCGGCGATGGCGCGCGCCTCGGGATCATCTAGATTGACGACCGCCTTGCGCGCGGTGCCGAGGAAGTTGCTGAACAGCCCGCGCAGTTCGTCCATCGACTTATGGTCGAGGCTGATGTTGCCGAGTACCGCGACGGTCGGGTGATAGAGAGCGATCGAACCGTCGCTTTCATCGACTTCGCCGACGAACAGCTCGGGGTCGCCGACGAGCGCCGAGGCGAACGGGGTTTCCGGAGAAACGAAATTCTTCATCACCGCGCCGTTCACCACCGTTGGCTGGCGATGCATGGTGTGGAGTATCCACCCGACCATGCCGGTGACGGTCGATTTCCCGCTGGTCCCCCCGACGGCAACGCTGATGCTCGCGGTGTTCAGGAGTTGCGCCAATAGCTGAGGGCGCGTGACGTGGGCCAGTTCAAGCTCATCGGCGCGTACGACATCTGGAATGGTCGGTTCAACCGCGGTCGACGTGACGAGGGTGGCGCCGTCGCTCAGCCCGCTTCCGTCCTGCGCGAACAAGCGGATGCCCAGGCTGCGCAAATAGTCGAACTTGGCGGTCAAGCGCCCGGCATCGAGGGCGCGGTCCGAGCCGGTGACACGCGCTCCGGTGGCGCGGAGGATCGCGGCCAAGGGGAGCATGCCGCTCCCGCCGATGCCGCAAAAATGAAAGTTGCGTGGTTCGTTCATAGGCGCTTGCCCTATGCGGCAGCCGTGGCTTGTGCAAATCTTGCGGCCATGAAGATTGCAGTCGTCGCCCCAAGTTGCTTGCTCCACCCCGATGCCGCCAAGGCGGTGGAGGCACTCGTCGCTACGCGCGGCGATGCCGAACTTGCCATCCATGCACAGTGCTTCGCCAGTGCGGGGCATTTTGCCGGCACCGACAGCGAGCGTCTCGCTGCACTGCGCGAGGTCATGGCCGATCCAGGCGTGGATGCGGTGTGGTTCGCTCGCGGCGGCTATGGATCGAACCGCATCGCCGAGGCCGCGTCGCGCAATCTGCCCGCTGCGGCACGGGACAAGATCTATCTCGGCTATTCGGACGCCGGTTTCCTGCTTGCCGCGTTTGACAAGGCCGGGCTGAGCGTTGCGCACGGGCCGATGGTTCAGGACGTGTTGCGCCCAAGCGGCGGGGCGGCGATCCATCGCGCGCTGGACTGGTTGGTGAAGCGCGAATCAAGCGCGTTGGAGCCGGGGCTCAGGCCGAAATCTCGCGCAATGGCGTTCAATCTGACGGTGTTATCGAATCTGCTCGGGACCACGCTCGAGCCTGACTTTTCGGGCGCCGACCTGATCATCGAGGAGGTTGCGGAACACGAGTATCACCTCGACCGGATGCTGTTCCACCTCACCGGGAGCGCGGCGGTGCGGCGCTGCCGGTCAATTCGGATGGGGAGAATGATCGAAATCCCCGACAATGACCCCGTGTTCGGAGCCGATCCGCAAAGCATCGTTCGCGACTGGTGTGCACGATCGGGGATCGCTTTTGGCGGGGATGCCGACGTCGGTCATGATGCCGCAAATCGGGTCGTGCCGTTCGACCTCGCACGCGATTGACGACGCTGTGCGCGTCCCCTCTTGCGTAGAGGGAAAATTCGCGCTCTACCTTGGGCGAAAACAACAGGAGAGCCACATGGCAAAAGAAGCATCGACCGCTACACCGCGCAAAGCAGGCGGGGGCCTTGCTCGTCCAGTCCAGCCTTCGCCGGAACTCGGCGCGATCGTCGGCAACGACCCGTTGCCGCGCAGCGCAGTCGTTTCGAAAGTGTGGGACCATATCCGCAAGAACAACCTGCAAAATCCCGAAAACAAGCGGGAAATTCTCGCCGACGACAAGCTCAAGAAGGTTTTCGGCGTCGACAAGTGCACCATGTTCGAAATGAACAAGTATCTGTCGAAGCATCTGACTAATCCAAGTAGCTGAGCTAGTCTCGGCCCTTGAATGGCAGAGGGGTCCTGGCGTGAGCCGGGGCCCCTTTTCGTGGCGGTAGCGGCGTCGCGACTCGCGTCAGCGGCAGCCGCGCCAGCCCATCGCGCCGCGCGCCGCCTGGTCGAAATGCAAATGATCGGCATGCGCGGCGTTATAATCGGGCGAAAGCACGGTCGCGAAAAGGTCGCATGCGCCGCTGCGGACTTCGCGCAGGAAGGCGGCATCCTTGCCTGTGTCCGACCAGTCGCCAAGCACGCTGATGCGCCGGCCGCTGGAAAGGCGAAAGCCGGCGATGTCGAGCGCATTGGCGGTAGCATGCTCGCTGAACGCGCCCTCGGCGCGCCCGTAGAGGCGGCGACACGAATAGCTTCCGAAATGATCGATCCGCGCCACTCGCTCGCCGAAGTGCCGCTCGGCGGCAGGCTGGACCACGTCGCGCTCCCATAGGACGAGCGCGGCGGCGACGGGGCAGGCGGTGACTAGTCCTGCGGGCGCGAAGCGTAAAGCGGCACGGTCGGCAGGGCGAAGCTCGATCCCTAGATCATAGCCACATGCCGGTTCGCTACCGCGCCGCGCCCCCACCGCGCGATCGCCCGAGTCGATTGCGTTGAGCAAGTCCTCGCACTGTCCGGATTCGCCGCCAAGCGCGGCCAATTTGCGCCCGGTATAGTCGCCGATCGGGTCCGACAGACTGAGCGGTGTCCATGGAAATCTTTCGGGCTCCTCGCGGACCAGGCGTTGATATTCCCGCCAACCCAGGAACGCGGCGACGCCAAGCAAGGCCAGCAGCAGCCAGCAGCCGATCCTGCCGCGATCAGGCACGAAAAGCGGTTGCGAGCG
>DATLXR010000018.1:0-12305 GCA_035575595.1 Sphingomicrobium sp. | reverse complement strand
GCGATCCCCAGCGAAATGCCGCGATCGGCGGTGCCGAGGCTGGTCCTTGCCGCCCCGCGCAATGTGCCGAAGCTTCCGCCCTCGACCATCGCGGTGGATTCGCCAGCGCCGGGTGCCGCGCCCTCGACCGCGATCACCCCGCCGATGGCTTCGGAGCCCCACAGCGCCGATTGCGGGCCGCGGACGATTTCGATGCGGCTTGCGACATCGGCATTGAGCAGATCGAAGCGCGGCTCATTGCCCGCGGCCGGATCGTTGGCGCGAATGCCCTCGACGAACAGCAATGTGTGATTGGCCTCGGCACCGCGGATCCGGACCTGGGTCTGCGATCCCGCGGGGCCGCTGGTTGCGACCGACAGCGAGGGAGAGAGGCGGAGCAAATCGGTAACCAAAGGCGGGGCGAGGCGGTCGATGCGCTTCGGGTCGACCAAAGTGACGCTTGCAGCGGCGGTGCCGAGCGGTTCGGACGCGCGCGACGCGGTGACGATGACGGTCGGCTCAATATAAATTGGTAAATCGGGCATAATCTTCCTTCCGGTCCATGACATGTCGTCACGGAGGGAAGGTCAGCGCGGAGCGCCAACTACCCACGGTTCACGGCTGATCCCGGCCGGGAAACGGACGACGGACCGAGGCGGGTATCTGACTTCGCCGCTTATCCAAGCGGCGCACAGTTGCGGGCACAGTGCCGGATTGTCCGGCTTCCCCCTTTGCCGGCGGCATTACACCGCTGGACCCTGGTCCTGGCGCCGGGGGTGGCGTGCCGGGGGTGGCATGTCAAGCGGACGCTGTCGTCGGTAAAAGGCCAGCTTTTGACTTTGTGAAACGTCCGCTTTCGACCCAAATCGGACTTTCGAGCGCGACCGGGACTTCGCAGTGGGCCGTGCAACTGCGTGCGCTGCACCGCGTGCGGCACTGGGAAGCGCCGAACGCGTTGTTTGATAGCCTGACGGCTCTGCAACAAACGGGGCGGGCCGAAGCCCACCCCGTTCACTAGCGACCACCAATTAGTTAGCGGCTATAGTTCCTTCGTCAGCCTTCGTTGCCCTCATTGCCTTCGTTACCTTCGTTACCTTCGTTACCTTCGTTGCCTTCGTCGCCCTCGTCGCCGAAGCCGTCTTCATTACCTTCGTTGCCCTCGTCACCTTCGTCGCCGAAGCCGCCTTCGTTTCCTTCGTCAGCTTCATCGCCCTCGTCGCCAGACTCGCTGCCTTCATTGCCTTCATTGCCCTCGTCGCCGAAGCCGCCTTCATTACCCTCGTTGCCTTCATCGCCCTCGTCGCCGAAGCCGCCTTCATTACCTTCGTTGCCCTCGTCGCCTTCGTCGCCCTGGTTGCGCGTTTTCTTCGGCGGAGAGATTTCGCGCACGATCGAACCGATCCCTTTCACGTCGTCGGTCTTGCTCTGTTGCCGAGCTATGTCGCGGACCTGCGCACCCTTGTTGTTTTGGGGCTTTGCGATCGCACCGGTGGCAGCGGCAAGCGTAATCAGCGCGGTGGCGCTGCCCAGAATTGCTCGCGTTGTCGGTGAAGATTTTTTATTGTCCATGGGACTCTCCTTAAGCGCAAAAAGCCAGCCTAAGTGCCGGAGAACGCGCGCTTTACAATTGGAGAACCCCGAACTACGGGCAAGGTTCCTGTCGTTGCTGGCCCGGATCAAGGTGGCCGGGCTAGCCACCGCTCCAAAACAAAGATTAGGCGGAGCCTCTGGCGCCGCCTGAAGTTAAAGCGAAGGCGCTACCGGGTGAAAAGGTTACAGACATGCAGAGGCGCAGACACCTCTTTCCGACTCCGCTCGTAACGGACGAACTCGAGGGCTTCGAGAAACTGAACGCGGAACTCGAACGCGTGATCTATGAGAAGATGGAAACCGACGCTGGTATCAAGCGCTCCAATGTGGGTGGCGGTTGGCACTCAAAAACAGATTTGCTGAGCTGGGGCGGACCCGCGGCGGATCGAGTGGCAGAGCACGCGCTCTCGCTGGCCAACGCAAATACATCGACCATGCGCGGCGCAGAATTGAATTGGAAGATCGCTGGCTGGGCCAACGTCAATGGGGCAGGAGCCGGAAATGCCCCGCATATCCACGGCGGCAATTTCTGGTCGGCGGTATATTATGTGAAGGTGCCCGAAGGTGAAGGCGGACGACTGACTCTGCACGACCCCAGGCTTCCTGCGCTACGAATGCATTCGTCGGTGCTGCGTTTCAAGGATGGGGGCCCGGAAGTGCTCCACCGTTTGCGGCCGACCCCAGGACAGATGCTGCTGTTTCCGGCATGGCTTTCGCACAGCGTTGAAGCGTCGAATGTTGAGGAGCATCGGATTTCCATCGCAATGAACATTCGTCGAGTGAACACGGTCACGAAGAAGCAGGCCTGAGCGGTCCATCCCCCGCGCTTGTCTCCGCCGTGGACACGCGCGCCATGAGTGCAACCGGAGGCGTCCATTGCACGCGCGGACAATGTTGCAGCTCGAACGTGTGTGCCAAGCTGCAGCGCTGATCGCCCGGACCCCCCGCTGCAGAGGTGGAGAGCGGGAGTTGCGGCGGACGGCACTAATGTCCGCTTTCCACCCATTGCGGACATACCGCTTTCAATATCTGGCACACAATGAGACCAGCTTAATAAATCGGGCGTTGAGCAAGATTGGTCGGCTTCGTTCTGGGGCTTGCAGCCCGCCTCGTCGTCTTCCACAACGCGGAATGTTCGCAGCCTCGTCTGTGTTAAAGCGTCTTGTTGGCGCACTGCGCCGCAGTCAGAGGGACCGCGAAAGCGTCCATTACTCGACAAAACAGATGGTAACGACGTTGTATCAGGCTGTCTTAGGCCGGCAACCCGATGAAGGCTCATTGCAAACCTACTGCACAAACCTGCGTAATCGTGAGCTTACCCTGGAGCATTTGGCAGCGAGTTTTTTTCACCTCAGACGAGCATCAACTCAGAATGATGGGCCCACGGGGTCTGCATGACTATACGCAGTTCGGGGAGCTGGGCCATCTTCTGCGACGTCTGGTACGCTCAGGCAGCGAGTTTCAAATCGTCGTCGATGTGGGTGCACGCGGGCGAGACCGGTCAAATTCTTACAACCTGCTTAAAGATTTCGGATGGAAGGGGCTTCTGATTGAGGCCAACCCATTGCTGGTGGACTCAATTGCGGCGGAGTTTGAAGGGCTCGATTATAAGCTGGTGAATTGCGCCGTTGGCGACGTGGCTGGAACAATGCCATTTCACATCGGCATAAACGACGACGTCTCCTCGCTGCTGCCCGAGCACGCCGCGATGTGGGGAGAAATAACGCGGGTAATAGAAGTCAATGTGCAGCGCCTACCCGATGTCCTCGCCGAGGGGATTCCTGCGACCTTCGACGTACTCAGTCTCGACATCGAGGGCCTCGACGTGCGAGTTCTCAACGAGCTTATTGCAACCTCAGAGTACCGCCCCGGACTTATAATCATCGAGGCCTCTTACGATTTTGCCATGAAGAATTTGGCTGACGCTGGTCTCAGTGAGGCCGTCCGAAGCAATTATAGGCTAGTAGCCCAGACCTCGGCTAACCTGATCCTCCAGAAGGCGGATCGAGCGGAGTGATGAGGGATGCCGATCACGATCCATTCGTGGGCCGATGCAGGGCGATGGCCGAACGGACGAAAGGGGCGGGGTCGAATGACGCCGTTGCGCTCAGAGCGACGGTTAGGCGCAGTACCGCAACATTGAGGGGGGCTAACGTCCGCTTACCACCCAAAATGGACATTCGTGCGCCTATCTCCAACCGAGACACGATCCTCCTGTCAACGCGGCAACTTGTCAAAGTGGTGGGCTTCGGCTAGGCGCGCGCCATCAATATAGGCTGGTCGGAACCAGCCACATCCAAGGAATTGCCATGAAGAGCGGGATTCACCCGGACTATCACATGATCACCGTCCAGATGACCGACGGGACGAGCTATCAGACGCGATCGACCTGGGGCAAGGAAGGCGACACGCTTGCGCTCGAGATCGATCCGACCGCTCACCCGGCATGGACCGGCGGACGCGGCGGGCTTCTCGACACCGGCGGCCAGGTCGCGCGCTTCAACAAGCGCTTCGGCGGGCTGACACTGGGGAAGAAATAAGGCGCACAGCCATGCCGGGGGCATGGCGAGCACCTTATTCCACCAGGCGATAATGACTTTACCGACACCGACCCAACGCTCGGCTCCAACCCTGGAGACCGGGCGTCTGGTGTTGCGGCATTACACGCGGCACGATTTTACGGCGCATTATGCGATCCTCCGCGACGAGGCGGTGATGCGACAGCTCGGGGCGCCGGTGAGCGATCATGAGGAAAATTGGCGGCGCTTTGTCGCGTCGGTGGGGTCGTGGGACTTGATGGGCTTTGGCGGATGGGCGGTGATCCGCAAGGCCGACGATGTGCTGGTCGGAGTGGTCAGCCTGTTCAACGCCTGGCGCGCGCTCGAGCCTGAATTTGGCGAGCAGCCGGAAATGGGGTGGATTTTCGCTCCGCAGGTCCATGGGCAGGGGATTGCGGGCGAAGCGTGCCGCGCGGCGCTCGACTGGGCGGATGCGAATTTGCAGCCGACCCCGATGTGGGCGATCATTTCCCTGGATAATGCGCCTTCTTTCAAGCTTGCCGAGCGGCTTGGGTTCGAGCGGCTGGCCGACAGTGTGTATCGGGACGAGCCGATAGGGGTGCTGAAGCGTCCGGCGCGTTGACGGACCCTTCGATATGGGCCTTCCTTCGATACGGGCCTTCGGCTTCGCTCAGTCCCTACTCAGGATGAGCGGGTTATTTTGTTAGAATGCAGGAATCCCGGTGATTGCCCGGCCGAGGATCAGCGCGTGGACGTCGTGCGTGCCTTCGTAGGTGTTGACCGTTTCGAGGTTCGCGGCGTGGCGCATGACTTGATATTCGGCGCTAATGCCATTGCCGCCGTGCATGTCGCGGGCGATGCGGGCGATGTCGAGCGCCTTGCCGCTGTTGTTGCGCTTGATCAGGCTGATCGCTTCGGGAATGAGTTCGCCGTCCTCCATCCGTCGCCCGACACGAAGCGCGGCGTTGAGGCCGAGGGTGATTTCGGTGACCATATTGGCGAGTTTTAGCTGGACCAATTGGGTAGCGGCGAGCGGGCGGCCGAATTGCTTGCGGTCGAGCGTATAGCTTCGCGCGGCGGCGAGGCAGGCTTCGGCGGCGCCCATCGTTCCCCAGGCGATCCCGTAGCGCGCGCGGTTGAGGCAGCCGAACGGGCCCTTGAGCCCGCTGACATTGGGGAGGAGGGCATCCTCGCCGACTTCGACCCCGTCCATCACGACTTCGCCGGTGATCGAGGCGCGCAGGCTGAGCTTTTGGCCGATCTTGGGGGCGCTTAGCCCGTTCATGCCCTTTTCAAGGACGAAGCCGCGGATCGCACCGCCGTGGGCGTCGGACTTGGCCCAGACGACGAAAACGTCGGCGATTGGCGAATTGGTGATCCACATCTTCGCGCCGGTGAGGCGGTAGCCGGTCGCGGTCTTCTCGGCGCGGGTGCGCATTCCGCCGGGGTCGGAGCCGGCATCGGGCTCGGTCAGGCCGAAGCAGCCGACGCGTTCGCCCGAGGCGAGGCCGGGGAGATATTTGCGGCGCTGTTCGTCCGATCCGTAGGCGTTGATCGGGTGCATTACGAGCGAGCTTTGCACCGACATTGCCGAGCGGTAGCCCGAATCGACGCGCTCGACCGCGCGGGCGATCAGCCCGTAGCTGACGTAGCCGAGGCCTGCGCCGCCATATTCGGCGGGGACGGTCGCTCCGAGCAGACCGAGGCTGCCCATTTCGCGGAGGATTTCGCGGTCGAAATCTTCGTTGAGATAAGCTTCGGTGACGCGCGGCTGGAGCTTGTCCTTGGCATAGGCCTCGGCGGTGTCGCGGACCATCCGTTCTTCGTCGGTAAGCTGACGGTCGAGATCGAACGGATCGGTCCAGTCGAACGGAAGGATGGCAGGTTCGCCCACGTCAGATTCCCGCGATGGTGGATGGTGGCGCGCTGTCTAGCGTTGCTGCCAGCGTCGCGCCACCCCCGGGGGAATGCTTACTTGGCCGAACCACCGCCGCCGAAGCTCTGCTTCAGGGTCAGGCGGAAGATCGCGTGCCGGTTGCGTTCGCGAAACTCGTCGAGCCGCCGGGTTGGCGTTGCGCGGTTGGGCAATGAGATTTGGCGAACACGCTTGGCAGGGGTGTCGAACAAATTGTCGACATCGAAGGTGATCGCGGTCCGGTTGCTTGGGCGATATTCGACGAAGGCGAGGGCATATGGTCCGCCGTTGGAAAATGTGTCGATTTCGTCCGTGCGGAAGAAGCTGAAGCTGTCGCGATGGAGCACAGTCATTCCGTAGGAGAATTTACCAGCATCGCGGCGCAGTTCGACGTCCCAATTCCAGTCCGGGTAAAAGCCACTGAAATTGCGCATTTCGCCGGTTAGTGGATCCTCAACCCGCGTCCGCTGGATTTGACCATTGATCTTCAAACGCGTTCCGGTGAGGCCGAGGGAGCCGAGCGGGGCGTCGATCGACAGGCGGGCGAAGGCGCGCCTGCCGGTGCCGATGTTGCCAGGGGCGTCGAAGCCGTTGGTCAGCGTGCGGTCCTGCAGCAGGCTGATGTGGTCATAGCCGACATCGAGCTTGACCAGGCCCTGACCGAGGATGGCGTGGTCGATGGTTCCGCGGAATTCCCATGCGCGCTGCGGGAGAAGTTCCGAATTGCCCCCGTTGACTCGGTCGTTGGCCAGTTCGGCACTGCTGATGAAGTCGTAAAAGTCGAGTTGGGCGACGTTCCGGCGCACCGACAATTGGGTGTGCCAGCCGCCGCCGGGTTTCCAGTCGATCGTTGCGTTGGGCTTGAGGAAACCCAGCTTGCGGTCGGCGGTGGTGTCGCCGCGGACCTTTAGCTTGGAATATTCATAGGTCAGTCCGCCATCGAGCCTGAGCGAGCTGCTCAGCGAGCGTCCGACATTGACGAAGGCTTCGCCGCGCTTTTCCTCGACGGTCGCATTGGCGAGAGGGAGGGGGATTCGGGTTTTTTCGTCGTTGGCACCCAATCGCGAGAAGGTGACCGCGCTGTCGAGCGTGTTGAGGACGGCCTCGCCGCCGGTCTCGAAAGAGAAGCCGGCAACGTCGGCGCGGTTCCAGCTCAGCCGGGCGAGCGTCTCGTTGCGCTTGGCGTTCTGAGTCTGCTCGAACCCGCCCAAGGTCTGGCCGTCGCGCCGCAAGCGGTAGGTTTCGACATTGTCGCGGGTGCGACGGGTGGCGAGGCCGACGAGCTTGATCGCTCCACCCGCCAACGGCCGGGTGATGTCGCCGCCAAGCTCGAGCGCTGGGGTTTTGAAATCCTGGCTGAGCGTATCGTCGCGCTCGGGGCCATTCGCCGGAGTGACATGGTTCTTTTGGTCGAGCGTGAAGGTGCCGTGCGAGTAGCGCGCATTGAGTCGCGCCGACTTATTGGCCGCCTGCTCCAGTGCATAACTGCCGGCAATGAAGGGTTCGCGCGGACGATAGACATTGCGCCTGCGGCGGTGCTCGATTGTTGCGCCGGTGGTTGCATCAAGCTGAAGATCGGTGCCTTCTTCATGGCCATCATTGCGTTCCGAGCCGGCGGACACGTTAAAGGTCGAAGCGCCCCGCTTGATCAAAGCCGACGCCGCCAAATTGGGAGTGTATCCACCCTCATAGTCGCGTCGAACCGAGGTCGTGATGTTGCCATCGACGCCCGACTCAGCGGACATGATGATGTTGAGCACCTGGCTCTTGCCCGAATATTCGGCGCCGTAGAGATCGCCTGGTCCAGCCTCCACTCGAACGACTCGGTTCGCCGGGATTCGCGATAAGATGGTCTCAAGCGAGTCGGCCTTTGAGCTTGGACGAGCGCCGTTGAAGACGACATTGCCTGCTGCACCCGCGAAACCGCGCACCTCATTGCCGCCACCCTGGTTCGACCCGAGGTCGAGCGTGAAGCCGGGGACCCGGCGCGCGATGTCGAGCGCGGTGCGCGGCGCGAAGGAGGCGAAAAAGGCGGCTTCGTAGCGCGCCACCCGGTCGCTTGCGGATGGGCCGGTAGCGGGAGCGGGAGCGGCCGGAGCCGTAGCCTGCGACCATGCAGGGTGAGACGTGCCAATGGCGGCCAGTGCGGCCGAAGCCAAGAGTATCTTGCGAGACATTTGTAGGTTCCTGTCCTGTTCGAATTTGTCGCTTAGTCAGGCGGGCGGATCGCTCCAGCCGGAATCGACCGGTCGACAAACGGTTCTGCAAAAGGGGTCGACAGCTCGGCCAGCGGCGTAGTTTAAAGCCCTGTCTTAAGCAGGCCCGCCGAGTGTCGCTCCGTCGAGTATGATCGATTTCGTCGGACGTAATGCGTGCTTTGACGATTGATCGGGGTAGGTTTGAGGGCAGCCAAGACCTTTGCCATGCTTTCCCTCGGACCTGGCAAGCTAATGTGCCTCTACCTCAAGCTAGCGACTCATGGGTCCGAACATCTTCAAGGTGATGAGTTTGCTTGCCGGCAGGTCGCGATAGCCGAGGCGGGTCAGGCCAGTGATGAAGGCCGGAGTCACTCCGTGGATGTTCATCGCGACTAAATCGCTCGATCCAAGGTCGCCATAGCCGAGGCGCGCCAGTTCGCGGACCTGCGCAGGCGTCACTCCGTGGATTCGCATTGCGATCAACTCGTCGGCTCTTAGCGCGCGAAGCCGGGGATTATGCTCGCCCAATCCGCGAATATACGCCGCGTCGACTCCGTGAATTCGGAAAGCGACAAGCTTGCTCGCCGGCGTCGATGGGTAGCCTGCGGCTGCGAGCGAGCGGACGAAGCCTGCCGACGCCCCGTGGATCGAGAGTGCGGTCAGATCGTTGAGGGTCGGAGTAGGGGAGCCCGAGGCTGCGAGCGCCTCGACCAGGGCGCGGTTGGCACCGCTCATCGTCAGATCGAAAGAGGTGCGGCGGTCGGGCCGCGCAATTCCACGGCTTGCGAGATAATCGGCGAAAGCAGCGTCGGCGGTGAAGGCGCAATTGCCGGCGCCACGAATTGACGAAACCCGTCCTTGGCAATCGAGCCGCCCCGCGTCGCGCAGCAAGGCGAAGAGCACCGGTCCGGAAGCGAACGCCTGAAAGTTCACACCGGCGAGTCCTTGGCTTCGTTCGTCGAACGACCAATTGCTATGGCTGCGTCCCGGCCAATTGCCGTTGGTGGTCAAGTGGACGCGGTTCCCGTTGCGGCTGCCCTGCTCGCTGGTCCAGTTGACGCTTTGGGCGCTGGCAATTGCCGGAAGGGCGCATGCCGACGTGACGAGCGCTGCTGCGGTGAGTGCGGATGAGGCGAGGGTCTTGAACATGGTGAACTCCTTCAGATGAGATGGACGCACGAGACCATTCGCCTCGAACGCGAGGACGGCAGGTGCGGGATTGACGGAAGAAAACTGGGCTGTGTGAGGGGCGGGGCCCTCGGAGCGGCGCTATTCGGGTGGCGGAATTCCGTGCATCCGGCTTCGGATCAGGTCGCTTGCATCAAGCTGCGGATAGGCCCGGCGCATCTGGTTGGCATAAGCGGGCGTGACCCCGAACATTTTCATTTCGGTGAGCCGATCGAGGGGCAGATTCCTAAATCCGGCACCAGCCATCGCGCGAACAAAGCCTGGGTCGACATTCTGGATTGCAGCGGCGGTCACGGTTCGGGGTGTCAGCCTGGCGACTCCGAGGCTTGCGAATTCGCGGACCGTGGCTGGAGTGACGCCTTGAATCTTCATTCCAACCAGATCGCGTGTCGTGGCGTTGGCAAGGCCGGGGGAGGCGGCCTTGATCGCCGAGGCATAGGCCGGGGTGACACCATGGATGGCGGCGGCGGTGAAATCATCGTCGCGCCCGGGTCCGAATGGGGGTTTGCGCCCCTCGAGCCGAGCGGCAAGCGTGGCGTCAATGCGACTGGAGAGCGCCGCAGCGAATTCAGTCCCTGGAATGGCAGGAGGGCTCCTGTCGAAGCGAGAATATGCACCCTCTGCCCTCGCCGGGGGGACAGGAATGGCGCCGGAAGCGGTAGCAATCTGTGGCGTCGCCGGATTTAGACCGAGCGCACCGGTGGGCACCGTTGCCGGGACGATTTTTGCCGGGGCAGTGGCGTTGCGCGTTGGACCGGCATTTCCTGGTCCGTCGGGCAACGCAGGCACGAAACTCAAAACCGCGATCGGGACCGCGGCGCCCGCGGCGAAGATCGCTACGGCACTGCTCCAGCGCCATCCGCCGGGGCGGCGCATCGAGGCAACGTCGAGGACGCGCTTGACGCGGCGGGCGAGCGACTTTCGGCCGGGGGCGACACCGTGGGCGCCGATCAGCAGGCCACGGCATTCGTGCCGGGCGATGCCGACGAGGAGGCTTGCATATTGCGTTCCTTCAATGTCGCTGCCGAGCACTGCGTCGTCGGCGGCTTCCTCGCGCAGCTGGTGCGCTTCGCGGGCGAGGAGCCAGACGAGCGGGTTGAACCAAAAAAGCGCGATTGCGACCCGGGCGAGCATCAGCTTTGCCCAGTCGAAGCGGGCGACATGGGCGAGCTCATGCGCGATGATCGCTTCGGCATCGCCGGGCGCCTCAATGGCTTCCCTGCTGAGCAGGATCGTCGGGCGCATCAGGCCCCAGCTGATCGGAGAGACGAGCTCTTCGCTTGCGAGAAGCGCAGTGCCGTTCTTGAAGCCCATTCGCCGCTGGGCGTGGGCAAGAGCACTGAGCCAGTGCGGATCGACCAGCACGGTCGCACGCGATTTGAGTGGGATCAATCGCATCAAGGCGATCAAGGTGAGCAGGAAAAACACTGCGCTGGGGATGATGTAAGCGAGCAGGAGCCAGTTGATCGGTTCGGCTGCCGGGGCCGCTGATGGAGCGTCACTCAACGATGCGGGGTCGGCTGTGGCGGTTGCCGGGGTGGTGATGAAGTCGGCGGGCCCACTGGCGAGGAGGGCAGGCGCGGTGACTTCGAGCGCCGGGAGCGCGAGCGAGAGCGGGAGGAGCAGGAGGGCGCCGAGACCGAGGTGCGCGATCCAGCTGCGATCGGTTGCGGAGCGGTTGCGGGCGAGCTTGAGCAAGCCGAGCGCGACCGCGCCGATGATCAGGGATTTTGCGGCAAGCGCGATCAACATTTCCACGTCTAAGCCCCCTTCGCCTGTTTTGCAGCGCGCGCGCTGGCGATCATCGCTTCGAGCTCGTCGAGTTCCTGGGTGTCGAGCTTGTCGGACATTCCGAGCAGTGCGGTGGCGGCACCGGCGGGCGAGCCGTTGAAGAAGACGCGGACGACTTCACCGAGCGCGGAGCGGCGGGCGGCGCCGGCTGTTTCGGCGGGGCTGAAGGTGAAGCCGCGCTCGCCTTCGCTGCGCTTGACCGCGCCCTTGTCCTCGAGCCGTTTGAGCATTGCGCGAACCGCCGATCCGCTAAGATTGTCGGGCAAAGCGTTGCAGATTTCGGCGACGCTCATCTCCCCTTTCTGAAACAGGAGGTCGACGATCTGTCGTTCGCGCGGTGGTAATTTCTTCAACATCGACTCGCCTTTTTCACTACATCTGTAGCGAATGCTACATTTGTAGCGGAAGTGCAAGTGTTTTTTTGAAGTGGCGGATGGGGTGTCCGCTGTCCGCCATACCGCTGACATTCGCTGGCCTTCGCTCAGCTAGGATAAATCCCGGAAATCTAATCTTAAATCGTTCGCTACCATTCGTTGACCTTCGCGACCAACCGCTCTATTGCGTGGGAACAGAAGTGGGAGCATCGTGATGGGTCTTACCAACCTGCAGGTCAAAAATGCCAGGCCGGGTCGTCATGGGGACGGCAAGGGGCTTTACCTGTTCGTGAAGCCTCAGCTAGATTCCCACGGCAAGCCCAAGCTGGATTCTCATGGCTCGCCAGTGGCAGGCTCGAAGTCTTGGGTCTTGCGGGTTCAGACCGATGGGCGTCGCCGGGACTTTGGCCTGGGTCCCGCTGATCTCGTATCCTTGAGCGAAGCACGAGAAAAGGCAGTCGAGGGTCGTAAGCTTTCGCGGTTAGGAAAAGACCCGTCGCGTGAGTGGAAGCGGTCGGTCAATGTGATTCCGACATTCGCCGAAACAGCTATAAAGTATCACGGGGCAATCAAGGACGGTTGGCGTAACGACAAACACTCAACTCAGTGGCTCTCAACGCTGGAGTCTCATGTTTTTCCAGTCATCGGGTCTACGCGCGTTGATCAGATCGATGCTTCTGCGGTGCAGGAAGTTCTTTTGCCGATCTGGCTGAAAGTCCCCGAGACGGCACGGCGCGTGCGCCAGCGCGTG
>DATLXR010000017.1:0-14467 GCA_035575595.1 Sphingomicrobium sp. | reverse complement strand
TGTCCGCCGTTCGGGTGAAGCACTTGGCCCGCCATGTAGGAGGAATCCTCACATGCCAGAAACAGAAAGGCGGGAGCGACTTCATTGGGCTGGCCGGGGCGGCCCATGGGGGTGTCCTTGCCGAATTCGGAAATTTTTTCGGGTGGCTGGCCGCCGGACGGGTTGAGCGGAGTCCAGATCGGGCCTGGGGCGACCGCGTTGACCCTGATCCCGCTGCCGATCAGATTTTGGGACAAAGAGCGGGTGAAAGCGGTGATCGCGCCCTTCGTCGAGGAATAGTCGAGCAACAATTCCGATCCCTGATAGGCGGTGATCGACGTACAATTGATGATCGCGGAGCCCGCCTTCAAATGCGGAAGAGCGGCCTGGACCATGAAGAACATCGAAAAAATGTTCGACTGAAAAGTGCGCTTCAACTGTTTTTCGCTGATATCGCGAATGTCCTTGTCGGGATGCTGTTCGCCAGCATTATTGACGAGAATATCCAGCCGCCCGAACGCATCGATCACCTTCTGCACCGATTGTTCGCATACCGACTTGTCGCCGAGGTCGCCGGGAACGAGGATCGCGCGGCGCCCTTCGGCTTCGACGATTGCCTTGGTCCGCTCGGCATCGTCATGTTCGCAAAGATAGAAGATCGCGACGTCGGCGCCTTCGCGGGCGTAAAGCGCGGCAACCGCACGGCCGATCCCGCTATCGGCACCAGTGACAATCGCTACCTTGCCGGAAAGACGGCCCGATCCGCCGTAACGCGGCTCCCATTCGGGTTTCGGAGTTAGTCGGCTTTCATGCCCGGGCAGCCCATCCTCGTGGATCATCGGCTCGATGGCCGTGTCCGACATGATCAGCCCTGGCGGGCGTCGGCCGGGAGGCTCTTGCCAATCTCGACCCGGCTTGCGGCGGGTGCCTTGCCTGGACGGCATTCGGCGAGAAGGGTCGGAAAGTCGAATTCGGTGCTCGCGGCGAGCGCAGAGCCGGTGGCCGCGGAGCAGCTCGACTGGCTTTCATAACGGGTCGGCATGGTCGCGACCGGAGTGCAGGCGCCGGAGCCGTCAGCGCAACCAAGGATGGCGATGAAGAAAAACCCCGGACCCATGATGCCCTCCCACTGAACTGATCGATAAACCGCCCGAAAAGCAGAATGGTTCCAATCGGCTCGTCGCATCCGTTGCCGAAGGCAGCGCCGCGCCTTACCTGCGGGATCATGCACAGCTCCGCCCAGCAACCGCCCGTCGGCAAAGGCAGCTTCGCGGTGCTGTGGCGGTTCCTGCCGATGCTGTGGCCCAAGGGCGAACCCGAATTGCGCCTTCGGGTAGTGATCGCTTTGGTTCTGGTTCTGCTCGGCAAGGCGATCCTGCTGGCAATGCCGTTCGCGTACAAGGCGGTGGTCGACGCGATGAGCGGCGACAAGCAGGCGTGGGGGGCGGCGGCGATCCTTGTCCTCGCCTATTCAGGAGCGCGCTTTGGCGGCGTGCTGACCGACAATCTGCGCAATGCCTTGTTCGAAAAGGTCGGTCAGTCGGCCGCGCGGCGGCTGTCGGCGCGGGTGTTCCGCCACATCCACGCATTGTCGCTGCGCTTCCACCTCGAGCGCCGGACAGGCAGCATGACCAAGGTCGTCGAGCGCGGCACCAAGAGCATCGACATGATGCTGTACTTCCTGCTGTTCAACATTGCGCCGACGATCATCGAACTGATCGCTACCTGCATCATTTTCTTCGTCAAATTCGGAGCGGCATTGGTCGCGGCGACGCTGGCTATGGTCGTGATCTACATCTGGTTTACCCGCCGGGTGACCGAATGGCGGACGCATCTGCATCGCGAGATGAACGAGGTCGACAATAAGGCGATCGGCCGAGCGGTCGACAGCCTGCTCAATTATGAAACGGTCAAATATTTCGGGGCCGAGGAGCGCGAGGCGCAACGCTATGACGCCGCAATCGCAAGCTTCACCAAGGCCGCGGTTCGCAACGAGACCAGCCTCGCCTGGCTCAACGTCGGCCAGAGCCTGATCACCAATCTGATGATGGCCGGGGCAATGGTCTATACCGTGTGGGGGTGGAGCAAGGGGCGCTTCACCCCCGGCGACGTGGTGTTCATCAATACCATGCTGATGCAATTGTTTCGCCCGCTCGACATGCTCGGCTGGGTCTATCGCTCGATCCGCCAGGGACTGATCGACATGGAGGCGATGTTCGAGCTGACCGACACGCCCGCCGAAATCACCGATGCTCCGGGCGCGGCGGCGTTGGTGGTAAGCGAGGGCCATGTCCGGTTCGAGAATGTCGCCTTCGGCTATGAGCCCGAGCGCATCATCCTAAAAGGGATCGACATCGACGTGCCCGCGGGAACCAGCGTTGCGGTGGTCGGGCCGTCGGGCGCGGGCAAGTCGACGCTCGCGCGGCTATTGTACCGCTTCTACGACCCGACCGCGGGGCGGATCACGATCGACGGGCAGGACATAAGGGCCGTCACTCAAGCGAGCCTTCGCGGCGAGATCGGGATCGTCCCGCAGGACACGGTGCTGTTTAACGACACGATCGGCTACAATATCGGCTATGGCCGCGAGGGCGCCGGGCAGGATGAGATCGAAGCGGCGGCGCGCGGCGCATCGATCGACGGATTTATCGCCATGCTGCCGCAGGGTTATGACGCCATGGTCGGCGAGCGCGGGCTGAAGCTTTCGGGAGGCGAGAAGCAAAGGGTGGCGATTGCGCGCACCTTGCTCAAGGATCCGCCGATCCTGATCCTCGACGAGGCGACCAGCGCGCTCGACAGCCGCACCGAGGAAGCGATCCAGGCGACTCTCGACGGGGTCGTCCGCAATCGAACCACGATCGTCATCGCCCATCGCCTGTCGACGATCGTCGGTGCCGACCAGATCGTCGTGCTCGATGCCGGTGAGGTCGCCGAGCGAGGCACGCATTCGGAATTGCTGGCGAAGGGCGGGCTCTACGCCGAGCTATGGCGGCGTCAGGCCGCCGAGCGCGAGCTCGAGGAGATTGCCGGAGAGGCCTAGCGCAGATGCCCGCTGCGGCCTTGCTTGGTCGCGACATAGTCGGCGTTATGCGGATTGATCGGCATGTGATGCGGCAGACGGACCGTGACGGCTATGCCCTCCGCCTCGAGTCCCGCGACCTTGGCCGGATTGTTGGTAAGCAGCCGCACGCGGTCGATCCCCAGAGCGCGCAGCATTGCAGCGGCCATTCGATAGTCGCGCTCATCGTCGTCGAAACCGAGGCGGCGGTTGGCATCGACCGTGTCGAGCCCGCGATCCTGAAGCTGATAGGCACGAAGCTTATTGGCGAGGCCAATCCCGCGTCCTTCCTGGCGGACATAAAGCAGGACTCCTCCGCCGGCCGCTCCGATCAAGGCCAGTGCTTCCTTCAGCTGCGGTCCGCAGTCGCATTTGAGACTGCCGAAGACGTCGCCGGTTAGGCATTCGCTGTGCAGGCGGACGAGCGGCGGCTTTCCACCGAAGGCGCCGATGACCAGTGCGGCGTGGTCCTCCCCGCTGGCGGGATCGCGGAATGCGACCATCTGACAAGGCGGAAGATTTTCTAAGGGAAGAGCAGCGCGTGCGACGATGCGCGCTTCGACCGGAGCCGAAAGAGCCGCGATGTCCAATGACGTCGTGACGTCGATTTGTTGTGGGGGAAGGAGCCACAGGGCGGGCAGCAGTCCGGCAATCCGTGCGAGACGAAGCGCCGCGACGACGGGTTCCACAGACTCAATCACTAGCGGATCGAGCGGACCGAGCGGCGCGCGGTCGAAGTCGCGACCGGGGTCGGCAAGCGCAAGCGCGTCGGCGTGGCCCAGCCAGGCGCAGCGCCGAAGTACCACCGGCAAGGCGGGGTCGGCGGAGGCGCGTTCATTGCCGAGCCCAAGCGCTGCCGCACGTTGCCCGCTGAGCAGCAGGCGGGCGGTCCGGTCGGGGTCGAGCAGAGCGAGCATCGCCGGCGTTGCCGTTTCGACGGCCAGCAGCGGTTCGCCCGAAAGTGCGACGACGCGACCGGCCCGAAGCGCGGCGATCGCTTGCTCGAGCGGCCCGGCGCTGCTCACAGGTCGAACTCGACGATCAACGGGACATGGTCCGAAGGTCGCTCCCATCCCCGGCACGGCTCGAGCACGCGATGGCCGGTGCATTGCGCGGCGAGCGGCGGGCTGGCCCACATGTGATCGAGGCGGCGGCCGCGGTCGTTGGCGGTGAAATCCTTCGAACGATAGCTCCACCAGGTGAAATTGCGTTGAGGCGCGGGGATGTGCGCACGCCCCAGATCGACCCAATCGTGCGCTTCGCGAAGGCGTTCGAGCGCTTCGCATTCGACCGGCGTGTGGCTGACGACGTCAAGCAGCGCCTTGTGGTTCCAAACGTCGCATTCAAGCGGCGCGACGTTGAAGTCGCCGACGATCAAAGTCGGCTCAGCCAACTTCTCCGACCAGCGCGTCATCCGTTCAAGGAAGTCGAGCTTCTGGCCGAATTTCGGGTTGAGCGTTCGATCCGGGATGTCGCCGCCGGCAGGGATGTAGACATTTTCAAGCCGGATACCGCAGTCGAGCCGGGCACCGACGTGGCGTGCCTCGCCATTGTCCTGCCAGTCGTGGCGTCCGCTGTCGTGGAGCGGCAGCCGGCTGAGGATTGCGACGCCGTGGTGCATTTTCTGGCCGTTGAGCTCGCGATGGACATAGCCGCGCGAGTGGAACAGATCGGCCGGGAAAACCGCATCGAGCGCCTTGGTTTCCTGCAGGCAGAGGATGTCGGGCTGTTCGTCATCGAGCAGCCGCTCGACGATCGTGGCACGCGCGCGCACCGAATTGACGTTCCACGAGGCGATCTTGAGCTTCACGCGAGGGGGTTTAGCGGGAGTGTCAGGGAAAAAGGAGGGGCTGTTTCGGTTTGCCTTTGGCGGGCACCAGAAAGGAAGGTCTTTTTGGAACCCGCCCGCGGCAGGTACAAAAAGGAGGTCCTTTTTCCAGCCTGCCCCCGGCAGGCTGGAAAAAGGCCCTCGCTCCGGGGGCATGGAGCGAGGGCCAACCGAGCGTTCGTCACGCAGGGTGATCACGGGTCGAGGGTAACAGGGGGAAACCCCACGACCGGTGCGATCACGATTTCTGCTACGCCCCTCAGCCTGTCGCCACGGTTAACCGTTGCGAAATAAGACGAAGTTTCTAACGCTTGCGCTTGGGCTCGGCAAAAGTGAACGCGCTTTCGGGGACGGCGACATTGTACCGCTGGCCGTCAAGGCGGACGACGGTCTTCTTGTTCTGCGCATCGATCGCGGTCCAGCCTTCGAGGCGAAGTCCCGAAGGTGCTCCCGGCGCGCGCATGAAGGCAAGCACGAGCGTTCCGAATTCAGGGCGGCGCGCATCGCGGGCGCGGACGACGACGACGCGCGGATCGTTTGACGGGACGACGCGGGCGATTCGGCCAAGGTCGGGAGTGGCCGACAGCAGGACCGCAAGCGGCGACTTGGCGACCGGCCAGCTCGATTTCTGTCCGACTTCATAATCGACGAAGCTGAGCGTCTTGCCGTTGCCGACAAGCAGCATCTTGGCGTCCTCGCCATATTCGAAACGGATGCGGCCGGGGCGCTTGAGCGAAAGCGTGCCGCTCAATTTGCGGCCCTTGCCGTCCGTCTGGGTGAATTGCGAGACCAGCGACTGGGTTTGGGCGAGGTGGCTTTCGACCGACCGCAAATCGTCCGCGGGTGCCGCGAGCGAGGGGGCGGCGAGCGCGGCGACGGCGGTCGCCGAGCCAAGCGCGCGCACGAAATTGGTGGTGAAGGACATGCAAAACTCCTGAATATTTGGTTGCTCACTGGCGCCCGGCCATTGAATGCGTCCTGAACCCGGCGGTTCCTTGCTGTTCAGATTGGGGGCGTCAGATTGCGTGTCCGTCGGTGTCGATCAGGACTTCGCGGCGGCCGACGTGATCGGGGATACCGACAAGACCGTCCTTTTCCATGCGTTCGATCAAACGCGCGGCGCTGTTGTAGCCGACGCGGAGCTGGCGCTGGAGGTAGCTGACCGAGGCCTTCTGGCTTTCGGCGACGACCTGGATCGCTTTTCGGTACAGCTGGGTCTCTGCATCGTCCTCGCCGACCGGCTGGCCGTCGAAGACATAGCCACCGTCCTCGGGTTCCTCGGTGACCGCCTTGATATAGTCGGGGACGCCCTGCTTGCGCCAATGGTCGGCGACGGCGCGGACTTCGTCGTCGCTGACGAAGGGGCCGTGGACTCGAAGTATCTGCTTGCCGCCGGGCATGTAGAGCATGTCGCCCTTGCCGAGCAGTTGCTCGGCGCCCTGCTCGCCGAGGATCGTGCGGCTGTCGATCTTTGAGGTTACCTGGAAGCTGATGCGGGTTGGCAGATTGGCCTTGATTACGCCGGTGATGACATCGACCGAGGGGCGCTGGGTGGCCATGATCAAGTGAATGCCCGCGGCGCGTGCCTTTTGCGCAAGCCGCTGGATCAGGAATTCGACCTCCTTGCCTGCGGTCATCATCAGGTCGGCAAGTTCGTCGACTACGACGACGATTTGCGGGAGGACCTCATATTCGAGCTCCTCGGTCTCGTAGATGGGCTGTCCGCTGTCGGCGTTATAGCCGGTCTGGACCTTGCGCCCGAGCTGGGCGCCCTTGGCCTTGGCGTCGCGCACCTTGCTGTTGAAGCTGGCGAGCTGGCGAACGCCGAGGCTGGCCATCATGCGGTAGCGTTCCTCCATTTGCTCGACGGTCCATTTGAGCGCGCGGATGGCCTTTCCGGGCTCGGTCACCACCGGGGACAAAAGGTGCGGAATGTCGTCGTAGATGCTCAGTTCGAGCATCTTGGGGTCGATCATGATCATCCGGCATTCGTCGGGGCTGAGCCGGTAGAGCAAAGAAAGGATCATGCAGTTGAGCCCGACCGACTTGCCCGAGCCGGTGGTCCCGGCGACGAGCAGATGGGGCATTGGCGCGAGGTCGGCGATTACCGGATCGCCCGAGATATTCTTGCCGAGGATCAGCGGCAGCGACATATTCTGGTCCTCGAACGCCTGGCTTCCGACGATCTCGCTGAGCACCACCGATTCGCGGCGCGCGTTGGGCAATTCGATCCCGATCACGCTTCGCCCCGGGATGGTCGCGACCCGCGCCGAGAGCGCCGACATGTTGCGGGCAATGTCGTCGGCAAGCTGGATTACGCGGCTCGCCTTGATCCCCGATGCGGGCTCAAGCTCGTACATCGTCACCACCGGGCCGGGGCGAACCTCGACGATGTCGCCGCGGACGTGGAAATCCTCGAGAACGCTTTCGAGCAGTCGCGCATTGCGCTCGAGGCCGGCGCGATCGACGGGGACCTTGGTCGATTCGGGAGCCGCCGCGAGCAGCGCAAGCGGGGGAAGCGTGTAATTGTCGCCGAGCGCGAGATTGGCCTGTCCTGCCGCCCCGCTCTTGCCACGCCGTGCTCCGTCCTTGCGTGGAGCGGCGGCGGGAAGGATCGGCTTCGCCGGATCCGCGACCGCTACCGCCGGACGTGAGCGCGGCGGACTGGCGAGTTCGTCATCTGCACCGGCGCGCTGACGGGTACGGCGTGGCGGCCGGTCGCCAAATGCGTCGGGTTGGCGGCGCAAGCGTGAGCTTGCCCAGCCGCGCTCCTCCGGGCGGAGTCCGAGCGCCAAATAACCAAGCGCCAGCCCGCCGATCGCCAGCAAGGCCATCAGCGAGAGCCGAAGCGGACCTTCGATTGCGGGATTGCCGATCAGCGCAATCAGCGCGCCGATGCCGTTGGCGGCGGCGAGGCCGATCACTCCGCCCCATCCCCCCGGTAGTCCTGACACCGCAGATCCTGCGAGCAGCGCGGCGGCCAGTCCGAGCAGTAGCACGCCCGCAAGCGCGACGAGCAAGGCGCGCCCGAACCGCCCGCCATCGGCGCCGCGCAACAGGCGCAGTCCGGTGAGCGCCAGCAAGGGCAGAAACAGGCCGGCCGCCGGTCCGAACAGCAGCAAAAGGAGATCGCTGGAATAAGCCCCGACCGAGCCAAGCCAATTGGTCGGCGGGCCAGCGGCGGCGGTCGACAAGCTCGGGTCGACGCTTGAAAAAGTCGCAAGCGCGAGGGCCAGGCCTATGCTTGCCGCGATCAGGAGCGCGCCGACGCTCCGGCGGACGAAGCGGCGCACCGAATCGGCGAGCTTGTCGCGCCAATGCGGTTCGAGGTTGCGCTTCTGAGCCCGCTGAGCCGCGGTAGCCATGATTATTCCCCGGTCAATTCCCGCCAGCACAATGCCTTGCCGGGGACTCGGCGGCAAGCGCGTTGACGCACTCGCCTTGAAGCGAAGCCTGCCGTAGAACGATGCGATGGAACGCAGCGACGTAATTATCCTTGGCGGCGGGCTGGTCGGACTGGCACTTGCCGCGGCGCTCGACGCGAGCGGATTGTCGGCGACGATCATCGATCCAGCCGACCCCGACGCGCGCACCGGTGCTGACTTCGATGGCCGCGCCACGGCGCTCGCCTCCTCGTCAAAGCAGATGTTCGACGCGGTCGGGATCAGCGAGCATTTTCCCGAGCCCGGCTGCCCGATCCGGCGGATCGAAATATCCGACGGTCTCCGACCCGGCGGTCTGTCGTTCGATCCCGGCGTCGGTGATGAGCCGCTCGGCTGGATGTACGAAAACCGCCACTTGCGGGCCGCGCTTCGCGCCCGCGCCGAGGCTGGAAAGTCGATTCAGCTTCTGTGGAAGCACCGCGCGGCGTCGATCGATCGCGGTGAATATGGCGTCAGCGTCACTCTCGACGACGGCCGAACCCTCCGAGCGCCCCTGCTGATCGCCGCCGAGGGCCGCAATTCGCCGACCCGCGAGGAAGCAGGGATTCGCGTCGCACGCTGGAAATATGACCATGCGGCGATTGTCTCCACGCTTCGCCATGCCGAGCCGCACGCCAACGTCGCATTTGAAATCTTTTATCCATCGGGTCCGTTCGCGCTGCTGCCGATGAGCGACGACGCCGGCGGGCACCGATCGGCGATCGTGTGGTCGGTCGCGGCGAGCGATGCGCCGGGTTTCCTGTCGCTGAGCGATTCCGACTTCGCCGCCGAAGCCGAAGCGGCGATGGGCGGCTTCCTTGGCCGGATCGAAATGATCGCGCCGCGCTCAACCTATCCGCTGGGTTTTCACCATGCCGCGCAGATCATTTCCAACCGCCTCGCTTTGATCGGCGACGCCGCGCACGGAATTCATCCGATTGCCGGTCAGGGGGTCAACCTTGGCTATCGCGATGCGGCCGCATTGGCGCAGGTGCTGGTCGAGGGCGCTCGTCTCGGGCTCGATCTCGGCGACCGGACATTGCTCGAACGCTATCAGCGCTGGCGCGGGCTAGACACGGCGATGGTCGCGATCGCTACCGACAGCCTGGCGCGTATTTACGGAGTGCGCGGCAAGACGGCGTCACGGGTCCGGCGATTTGGGATGGGGCTGATCGACCGGATCGCGCCGGTCAAGCAGCGACTGATGGCCGAAGCGCGTGGGACGAGCGGGGATTTGCCCCTGCTCCTGCGTGGCTTGCCGATTTAACGACCGTCAGATTCTACTGCAGTGTTTGTCCCATGTCGGCACCGCCTGGCGCCAAGCGCTGGAACTCCATCAATTGGACGACCAGCTCCGCGCGGCCGGCGAGTTCGGCCTGCTCGAGCAGTGCCTGTTTGGCGCCCGCATCGAATGGCGCGACCTGGGCAATGGCATTGACCAGCATTTCGTCGTCGAGCCGACCGACCGCGTCCCAATCGACCGCGAGCCCGAGCGCATCGCCGAAGCGCCGCGCCTCGCGCTCGACCGCGCTGCGCAGGATGAGCGGGAGCGCATCGGGCTCGGCATCGTCGAAGGCATCGAGATCGACGTCGGCCTGGCGGTAGGGGGTGCCAGTGTCGGCCTCGGCAATCAGCCGGAAGCGATGCGAGCCCTGCAGGACAATGTTGAAGCGCCCGTCCTCAAGCTCCTCGACTCCAACGATTTCGCCGAGGCAGCCGGTTCGAAACAGCGATGGCTGTTCGCCTTTCTCGGTTTCGCTGTGTGCCGGCATCGGCTGGATCATCGCGATTCGGCCCGGCCCGGCGAGCGCGTCGCGGACCATTTCGCGATAACGTTCTTCGAAAATGTGCAACGGAAGTTGCGAGCGCGGGAAAAGCAGAGCGCCAGCGACTGGAAACAAGGGAACGCGGGTCGGCTTCTTCGTGCTCATGTGAACAACAGCGCCGAGAGCCGCCGCCGCTGGGCGCGGCCCCACGGATCCTCATAGCCAGCGGCCTCGAGAATTTGCAGGAAGAGGGTTCGCGCCGCGCCCTCGTTCCACTCGCGGTCACGCTCGATGATCGTCAGGAGTTCGTCGGCAGCAGCATCGCGGTTGCCCGAGGCCATTCGCGCCTGGGCGATTGCGAAACGCGCTTCATGATCGTCGGGATCGGTGGAAAGCCGGGCTTCCTCGGCCGACACATCAACCGGAGGTGACGCCATGACTTCGAGCGCGGCGCGCGCGCGAGCGATTGCCGGATGCGCCGCCTGCTCGGCGTCGACGCCATCGAGCAACGCGCGCGCGTCGTCGGTTTTGCCGCCTGCGATCATCGATCGGGCGAGTCCACCGATCACCGCCGGATTGGCCGGGTCCATGTCGAGGATCTGCGTGAAGATCGATTCGCCACGGGCAGCATCGCCCTCGCTCAGCACCTGTTCGCCCATTGCGATCAAAGGCTCGATCTGGGCGGCAAGGTCCTGCGCCTCACCCTTGACCGGCAGTTTGGAAAGCAATTGATCGAGCGCGCGCGTCAGCTGCGCTTCGGTTCGATATTGGGTCAGATCGGCGACCGGCTGGCCCTGGAAGATTGCATAGACGGTGGGGATCGACTGGACGCGGAATTGCGCCGCGATCAACTTGTCCTGATCGACATCGATCTTGACCAGCAAAACGCCCTTGGCGGCGTAATCGGTGGCGATCTTGTCGAGCAGTGGACTCAATTGCTTGCAGGGGCCGCACCATTCCGCCCAGAAATCGAGAATGACGAGGCTGGTCATCGAGGGTTTGACGACGTCGCGCTCAAACCGTTCGAACGCGGCCCGTTCGTCTTCGCTCATCCCCAAAGTCGCCACGCAACGCTCCCATTATTGTCGCCGCCATATGGGCATTGGTTCCGCGGGCAGCAAGCGTTCGTTGGCCCCCGCCGGGGCTTGCGGACGGTCCGGTGCGATGCTAGGCGCCCGCTCCACCCGACCGGGACTTTTCCGGTCCGCCGATCGAGCGGGCGTAGCTCAGGGGTAGAGCACAACCTTGCCAAGGTTGGGGTCGAGGGTTCGAATCCCTTCGCCCGCTCCATTTTTCCTTTGTGATACAGTACTTTAGCTGCGCTTCGGACTCATGGGGTGATGTTTCGTTTGTCGTGTCGCCACCAAGTCGCCACGCGGATGAGGTGGATAGGGCGGTCCGCCTTCGGCCTGCCAATGATCTCGTCCCCAATTTCGCACTACACCGAATCGCCTGTAAACATCGATCCCTTTGTTCGACTCACTAATGGCCATCCCTTCGCCCCGACCATACCTACGGTGTCATCGCCGAGCGGAGCGGTGGGCAAACCCCCGCGCGACAGCGCGGCCGACTTGTCGGCGCGGAGGCACGCGGAGCGAAGCGAGCATGACGAGCGGGGTTGCCAGAGCGAGCACGGTGGTATCTTTGAGCTGATCCGGGGCGACATGGGCCGATAACTAGCGGCCGGCCTCCTTATTGCGGGCGGATATCGCGCTGACCACGCGAATGATGATTTCGACCTCATCATCAGATAATGCGCGAAGCGCATCAGACAGAATCGTCGTCAGTTCCATTCGGCGGGAACTCATCCCTTTCGCGTCAGGGCCATCACCCGCGTCGAAGAAGTCCCTTACTGGAACGCGAAGCGCAGCGGACAGCCGTTCAAGCGTCTCGAAGCTCGGTAGGCTCAACCCTCGCTCAAGTTGGGATATTGCGAACACCGTGCGATCGACTTGGCTCGCAAGCTGCTCCTGGGTCAGACCTCGCAGTTTCCTGATCGACCTGATTCTGTTGGCGACACGCCCTCTGAGATTCATTCGGAGAGTGTGCCCCGCACCACGGACAGGCGGTATCAAGCCGTGCTACGGGTCGTGCACCATAAACCGTAGTATGATACGGGCGCCCTCCTTTGAGTATCGTAATGCTGCGGGAGGTGTCGCATGGGCCTTGATCAAGCGCCGTCACATTTATCTCTCTTTGAGGGTGTTGACGGCCTCGCCGCTGACTTTCTTGGGATCGCCGATATTCGCCATTGGTCAGCCGCCCTTACGCTGACGGTGAATGGTCCGAGGTATAGGTCTCTCATTTTCACGTCCGGCGTTTGTCCATGACCAGTGCTCAGTCTCATGTCCAAGTTGCGAGGTCGGAAGCCACCATGCAGCAGCGATTACACGCCTGTACGGATCGGACTCTCAGTTGGCATTGCCTTTGCTCCTCGCTTTCAGGCCGCGTGAAGTTAGCGGCCCCGCTAATGTGCAAGTTGGCGAACGCCAGAAGCGCTGGCGTTCTTAGCCTGTTCCCGTGAACAGCGTGCGAACGAGATTCGACTTTGAGTTCATATTCGACTAGGCACAAAAAAGGCTCGGAAGTGGTGAAAACTTCCGAGCCAATTTGGAACCGCCGGGTAAGGGCGGGTTGTGATCACAAGGCGCTATATGCGCTTTCCAGTGGTTGCGGTCAACCTTGCCCGACATAAAAAGGGTAAGGAAGATGGCCAAAAAAGCGAGCGGAGGCTCGAAAACTACCCACCGAAGCGCGGTAACTGGACGCTATGCGACGGCTAAGAAAGCTTCTGCGAGTCCGCGCACTCACGTCACGCACAAGCCCAAGCCGGGAAAACCCGGAAAAAAAAGCTAAGCTATAAGGCCCGCCAAACGATAAAACCGATGATTGGCGAGAGGATCGCGAGAACGAAACTTATTCGGATGGCGGTTTGATTGCCACCCATTAACGTTTCGTTCTCGTCGATCCTGAACTGGACATCCTCGGATGCCCCGCCGAGCATATCGACGAGCTTCTCGTTCCGTCCGTCATACCATTGCTCGGGGCGCATGCCGGGATACCAGAAATCTATCGGGCGCGCAGCCCATGCAGCCGACGCGGCGGCAAGCAAGAGGACGGCGGCAATCGTTGACACGGCGTAGAGCGCATCGTCAGGCACACTTTCCCAGACAGCTAAGGCGCCAGCGAAGACCGCAACCGAGATCGTGACCAAAATGCTGGCGAGAGTAGTGGCGCGCTGATCGGCAGCAAGCGCACTTTGAAACTGGGCCTGTAAAAATGCTTCGCCCTGAGCCAACACTTCTCGGACCATGTCTTCTGAGGTGCCAGTCCAGTCGATGCCTTCAGCCAAGTCCGTCATTTGCGCGTCGCGGCTTTTGGCTTGTGCGGGGTCGTCAATATCGCCTTCAATGTGGCTTCGCGACGCGCTTTCGTCTCGGCTTCGCTGTAGGTTTCTGATTTAGGATCGCTTTCCATGAAACTCACTCCAAACGGCAACGAAGTGCTCGACTTCACCCCAACGAACCTACCGCAGGACATCCTGGCAGCGATAGGTCTGATGAGCGCCGCAGCATCAAGCACCGACAATATCATCGAAATGGCAATCGCCGGAATGCTCGGCATAGACGGCGAACAGGGTTACGCCGTCACCGCCCATATGTCAGCGCCGTTGCGAGTCGGCGTCCTAAAGTCCGCCGCCGAGATAGCCCTTACCAGCGCCGACGCGCTCAACGATCTTGATAACATCCTTTTGACGATCAAGAAGGCGGTCGAAGATCGCAATGCAATGGTCCACGGGTCGTGGTGCTTACAGCCTTCTGACGGAGCTGTTTTGTTAGTCCAGCAAGAGGCGCGAACGCACGTCGCAATCAGTTCACGACCAGTGACTGTCGATGAGATCAAACGCAAAGCGGTCACGCTCTACGAAGTCGGAATGGACCTCATGCAATTCATCATCGACATGGATAAAGTGCCCGCGCTTCCCAGCGAGACCCGAACCAGAGGGGTGAACACACCCAAGGCGCGAAAGGCTGCGCGAAAGAAACAAGGAAAGTAGAGCGCCAACCTGTCGATCTTCCATGCCGCCGATTCCTTGCTAACTAAGTACATAGTTGCCAGCACCTGTCCGGGCACTTCGTTACGCACAGCCCGGTGAACAGAGCACCGGGGTAACATGGGGGAAGTTGACCAAGACGCGATCCGCTTCAGGCCTGCATCGAAAAGAATTGATTGAGCTTTGCCTCACACGCCGGGTATGGTTCTTCATGACGAACGACAAAGATGATGGCTGGCATAACGAGATCCTCGATGACAAAGCCGCCCATGAAAAGACCCAGCTGGCAGCCATTCGCCAGTCCATCAAGGACGGTGACTCGGTGGAAGAGGCCTGGGAGCTCTATGGCAACAGTATCAA
>DATLXR010000016.1:0-7079 GCA_035575595.1 Sphingomicrobium sp. | reverse complement strand
CTTAGGGATCCCTCGGTTCATTCGAGTCAGAAGTTTAACCCGAGCCGGGGAATCCTTTGCCAACCTGCTCATTCCAAATAACTCCAATATTAGGCAAGAGCAGCATGACACGATTTCGAGGTCGCGTCTGTTGCCTGCCATTGTGTGGCCGTAACGATGTTTACCTGAGACAATCGTGCAAGGAACAGTTTTTAGTAGAGCAGTATAGGGTCCACATTGACCAGCTAAGTTTGGGCGGCCGGCGGCACGACGCTTAGAGCCTCCTTGGGCAGACTAGTGATAAATACATCTGACTCGGACGGGTGACCGACGTTACGCTGAGAGAGCTGAGTCTGCGGCCGCGACACTCAGGACGCCGGGTCGCTACGGTTATTGGAGTGCACGCTTCCCAGCAAAACGGAGTTGCAAAAAGACCGTGCGAGGTGCGCGCCTTATTTATCGTAAACCTGCCGATTGGGGTCGGGTGCCTGTAATTTGTGGTCGTCAAGTCAGACATCGCTGTTGATTAGCGGCGCTGATAAATCAGGTTGATATATTCGCCGTCGCGCTCGCGGTCCACGACGCGGAAGCCAGTTCGATTAGCTAGGACTTCGGGGGACCGTCCGAGCAGGAAAAGCGAATGAAAGCGCGTGAACGAGAATGCGTAATCGTAGCAGGGCGAGGAATGAGCCATTAGTGCTCCGTCTTTCAACAGGCCGTGCAAGTCGCGAAATTGGGCTATCGGATCGCGGAAATGCTCGATCACATTATTCGAGAAGATGCCGTCGAACCGGGCGCCGATCTGGTTTCGGTCGATAACGATGAAGTCGCTAGGTTCGAGTGCGCTGGGCTCGAAGCCCCAGACGTCGAAGCCGTCGGCCCGCAGCGTGTCGATCGTCCGGCTCCAGGCCCCGCCGCAGCCCCAGTCGAGATAGGCTTTGCCCGGCGCGGGATCGAGGGCCTGGAACGTGCGTCGTTCGCTTTCGGTCGAATCTCCCTCCGAATAGCGCGAGTAGAGCATGCGATAATCGAGCCTGACGAATGCCTCGGAAAGGTCGAGGAACTTCATCGGTCCGAAAACGCAGTCGCAATCCGGACAGCGGTATCGCTCGAGGCGACCGCCGCCGAACATGCACTCGTCACTCAGGATTTCCCAAGAGCCACGGCAGGCTTCCCGATCGCAAACGATGCAGCGAATTAGGCGGTCTGGAAGGGTGATTGCGTAGCTCGCGTCCAGTGCGGTCCAAAAGGCGGCCGTTGCAAAGTCGTCAGCCAGTGCTTGTCGCTGTTCGAGCTTCGCCAGACGCTCTTCAAGCTCTATGCTGTTCAATGTAACCACCTTTAGGAAGAATGAGGCAGTAGCGTCTTTTGGGGCCTCGCTTGCGATGGGGAGTAGCGGGGCTGACGTCCGCTTTCCACCCATAACGGGACATTGACCGAGAAACTCTGAAGCACCGGTGGACAGTCTTTCGCAGCTATCGCAACTTTCGCAACGTGCATGCTGGCGATCGAGCAATCAGTTTACACCTCGTGATTGCTATGTGATTGCTTGACGCAAATCGGGCCAGCGAGGAAACTGTCTGCTGACTCGAATTTATCGTTTGAAAACAATGGCGCGCCCGGAACGATTCGAACGTCCGACCCTCAGATTCGTAGTCTGATGCTCTATCCAGCTGAGCTACGGGCGCGTGCCGGGGGTGCCAATAGGGTGATGTGCCGGGCCGCGCAACCCTGTCCCCGGGGAAATCGGTGCGCATTGCGCGGTGCGGCGGGCCTCCTTAACTAAGAGCTATGCGACACCTTGCCCTGTGCCTTTCAATGCTGCTCGCGACCGGCTGCAGCGCCCCGGGGATTTATCCCTCGCTTGCAACGCGCGCGAGCGAAGCCATCGACCCGCGCTTGCCGATCGAGACCGCGCCCTCCCCTGGGATTGTCGACCCGGTGCTTGCGGGACGACTAAGCGGAACGGTGTCCGCGGCACGAAGCGGAGTGGTCGAATTCAACCGGCTCGCGGCGATTGCCGAGCGCGCGGCGGCGGCGGCTGGGCCGAGCCAGAGCGAGAGTTGGATCGTTGCTCAGCAGGCCTTATCAGCACTGGTCGCACAACATGGCGTGACGACGCGCGCCGCGAGCGATCTCGACGCGTTCGCCGCCGATCGGATCGAGGCGTCGCGCTGGATCGCTCCGGCCAACCGCGCCGCGATCGAGGATGCGGCAGCGACGGTGGGTGCAATCAATGATTCGCAGGCCGCGCTTATCGCCCGGCTTGGCGACCGGCTCGGCGGTTAGCGGGCGCTGAGCAGTCGCGCCGCGTCGAGCGCGTGGTAGGTCAGCACTCCGGTGGCTCCGGCGCGCTTGAACGCAAGCAGGGTTTCGAGGATCAACGCATCGCGGTCGCCTGCGCCCGCCGCCGCCGCTGCCTCGATCATCGCATATTCGCCCGAGACGGCATAAGCGAAGGTCGGCACTCCGAACGCGTCCTTCACCCGCGCAAGGACATCGAGATAGGCAAGGCCGGGCTTGATCATGATCATGTCGGCGCCTTCGGCGATGTCCAAAGCGACTTCGCGCAGGGCTTCCGCGCCGTTTGCGGGATCCATCTGATAGGCGCGCTTGTCGCCCTTCAGGCGTCCGGCGCTTCCAACCGCTTCGCGGAACGGGCCGTAGAAGGCCGAGGCATATTTTGCCGAATAAGCCATGATCGCAATGTCGCAATAGCCGCCTGCCTCAAGCCCGGCGCGGATTGCGCCGACCCGGCCGTCCATCATGTCCGATGGGGCGACGATGTCGGCGCCGGCGGCGGCCTGGATCAAGGCCTGCTCGACCAGCATCGCATTGGTACCGTCATTGATGACGCAGCCGCGCTGGTCGACCAGACCGTCATGGCCGTGAGCGGTATAGGGGTCGAGCGCGACATCGGTGAGCACTCCGATCTCCGGAACCGCCTGCTTGATCGCGTCGATCGCTCGGCAGATGAGATTGTCGGGATTGAGCGCCTCGCGGGCGTCGTCACTGCGAAGGGCCGGCGGAGTGTTAGGGAATAGAGCGACACAGGGTATGCCGAGGTCGCGCGCTTCGCGGGCGCGATCGCCAAGGCGGTCGACCGACCAGCGGCTGACCCCTGGGAGCTTGGCGATCGGTTCGTCGCACTTTGCCCCTTCGCACAGGAATAGAGGCCAGATCAGGTCGGTCGGCGCGAGCCGATGCTCGGCGAGGAGGTCGCGGATCCACGGCGCAGAGCGGCCACGGCGCATTCGGGTCGCGGGAAAGCTTGGGTGCTGCATTGCCTGCCCCATACCCGGTCGGATTGCGCGAAGTCGAGATGCGCGGTGTGAACGCCCTCGACTTAACGCCGGGCGGGCGGCATGGTCAGCAAGTGCAACCTCTTCCAAAACAAGCCATACTCGTCGTCAATGCGATGAGCCGCCGCGGCTCCGACGCATTCGAGGAAGTGCGCGATAAATTGATCGCCGCGGGCATCGAGCTGATCGAGGCGCACGCCGTCCATGAGCCGGATGCGATGGACACCACGGTGAAAGAGGCCATCGCCAAGGCGCCGATGGTGATCGTCGGCGGCGGCGACGGGTCGCTGTCGAGCAATGTCGATTTGTTCATCGGCCAGGACACGGTGTTCGCGGTGCTACCGCTTGGCACCGCCAACAGCTTTGCGCGAACGATGTGCATCCCGCAGGATATCGACAGCGCGATTGCGGTAATTGCCCAGGGTGAGCGCAAGCGGATCGACCTCGGCTGCATCGACGGGGACTTTTTCGCCAATGCGGCGGCGATCGGACTGTCACCCTTGATTGCCGAAACGGTGCCGCACAATCTGAAGCGATATTTGGGGATGGTCGGCTATCTGATCTGGGCGGTGCGCTGCGCGTTCCGGTTCCGCCCGTTCCGAATGACGGTCGAGCATGAGGACGGACGGATCGAGAAGACCTGGGCGACCGAGGCGCGGATCGCCAACGGCACGCACCACGGCGGGGTCGAACTGGTCGAAAGCCAGGAAATCGACAGCGGTGAGATCGTCATCCAGGCGGTGACCGGCACGAGTGTGATCGGGCTTGCGTGGAGCTGGTTCGCAACCTTGCTCAAGCTCAAGTCGCGGCATGGAACGACCTGCGAATATCGCGGGCGCAAGATGATCCTCAAAACGCGCCCCCGGCTTCACATTTCGGTCGATGGGGAAATTTCCGGGCGAACCCCGGTGACGGTCAGTGTGGCGCGTGGAGCGATAGAGGTTGCGGCGCCGAAAGAGGGGCAGTTTCCGGTGAAGTAATCCTCACTGGCCTAAGCATATACTGCCACCTCGATGCGCATGCCCTCCGGGTCCTTGAAGAAGGTTGCGATATCATTGCCGAATCGCTGTTTTTCAGGAACGTCGAAGCCTGCCGCTGCCATTTCAGAGCGGACTCGATCGAGCTCCGACTCACTCGGCGCGGTGAAGCCTAGGTGATTTAGGCCTGGTCCGCGGCGCGCATAATCGGGAGTATCGGGTTCAGCTTGCTGAAGGTCGATCGCGAGTTCGCCATCGTACCAAACGTGGTCGCGAGTCTTAGTGAACGACAGGGATTCAAGTAGCGTGGTGTACCAGTTAAGGCTCGCATCGAGCGAGCGGACCATAATGAGGATATGATCGAGTTTCATTGCTCAAACGAGCCTTTCGATGGCGGCCCGGAGTCTTTGAGCCTCGGCTGATTGCAGATCATGGTCGCTCCGCGCCTTTTCCACTGCTTCGGGCTTCGCGCGCTCGGTGAAAGCGGGGTTGGCGAGCCGCGCGGCGAGGCCGTCGCGGTCCTTTTCCGCCACGGCCAATGCCTTTGTGAGGCGGACGCGCTCGGCATCGAGGTCGATGGCCTCGCCAAGGGGGAACGCAATAGTGACCCCGTTGACTACAATCTGTGCGGCCTCTGGCGGTGAAAGGTCAACTTCCACTGCGTTGTCCAGCTTGGCCAAAAGTTTGAGTTGAGGCTCGAACTCCCCCATCAACCCTATCATATTGCCAACCTTCGATAGGTCCGCCGACTGCCGGAGGAGGTGCGGCCTGAGGGCAGCACTCCAGGGAATGTTAAGCTCAGCGCGGGCAGTTCTGACCTGGGTAACGATCCGAATTACGCTTTCCATTTTCGCACTGGCAGCGCCATCGACGTGCGCTTCTGGTTCCGGCCATTTCGCAACGATAAGTTGGTACGGGCGCGAATTTGCATTCCATATTTCTTCTGTGATGAAAGGCATCAGCGGGTGGAGCATCACCAAAATCTGATCGAAGGCCCAAGCTGCCACTCTGCGGGTCTCTTCGCCTACTGCGGGTGCCGCCATTTCCCCTTTAACTAACTCGACATACCAGTCGCAGAAGGTGCCCCAGGTGAAGTGGTAGATGGCATCGGCCATGTCGTCGAAGCGCAGATCGGCGAAGGCCTTGTCGAGCTTGGCGAGGGTTTCGACGACTTCGCCGATGATCCAGCGATTAACGGCAAGCTCGGCGGGAGGGGCGGCGATGCTGGTGCTTGCGCCGACGCCGTTCATTTGCAGGAAGCGCGCGGCGTTCCATAATTTGGTCGCGAAGTTGCGATAGCCCTCGACGCGCTTTTCATCGAGCTTGATGTCGCGGCCCTGGCTTTCCATCGCTGCGAGCGTGAAACGCAGCGCGTCGGCGCCGTAGCGGTCGATGAGGCCAAGCGGGTCGACCGTATTGCCCTTCGACTTGGACATTTTCTGACCATTTGCGTCGCGGACAAGACCGTGGAGGTAAAGCGTCTTCCACGGGACCTCGCCCATCAGCTCAATCCCCTGCATCGCCATGCGCGCGTCCCAGAAGAACAGTATGTCGAAGCCAGAGATGAGAACGTCGTTGGGGTAGTGACGGGTTAGGTCCGGGGTTTGATCGGGCCAGCCGAGCGTTGCGAACGGCCACAGCGCTGAGCTGAACCAGGTGTCGAGAACGTCCTCGTCCTGACGCAATGCGCGCTGCCCGGCTTGTTCCCGCGCACCTTCTTCGCCTTCGGCGACGAAGACATTCCCTTCATCATCAAACCACGCCGGGATGCGATGACCCCACCACAATTGGCGCGAGACGCACCAGGGCTGGATGTTTTCGAGCCAGTTGAACCAGGTTTTTTTCCACGTCTCGGGGACGATCTTGATTGCGCCCGAGCGAGTGGCTTCGAGTACCGGACCGACGAGCTTTGCCGCATCGACATACCATTGGTCGGTCAGCCACGGTTCGATGACCACGCCCGATCGGTCGCCGTAGGGCGTGGCAATGGTTCGATCCTCGACCTTGACCAACGCGCCCTCGGCATCGAGCAGGTCGACGACCCGCTTTCGTGCGTCGAAGCGGTCGAGGCCAAGCAATTCGTCGGGAACTCCGCCGCACTGGACGATGCGGCCCTGCCCATCGAGCATGTTGAGCATCTCGCCGGGCTTGAAGCCCGCGCGCTTGCCGACTTCATAATCGTTGAAGTCGTGTCCGGGCGTAATCTTGACCGCGCCCGAGCCAAGCTCGGGGTCGGCATGTTCGTCGGCGATGATCGGGACCAAGCGGCCGGTGATCGGCAGCTTGACCTGCTTGCCGACCAGGCTCGCGTAGCGCGCGTCTTCGGGATGGACCGCGACCGCCATGTCGGCGAGCATCGTCTCGGGACGCGTGGTGGCGACTTCGATATGACCCGATCCGTCGGCCAGCGGGTAGCGCAAGGTCCAGAACTTGCCCTGAACCTCGCGCGTTTCGACCTCGAGGTCGGAGATCGCGGTCTGGAAATGCGGGTCCCAATTGACGAGGCGCTTGTCGCGATAGAGCAGGCCGCGCTTGTAAAGCTCGACGAACACATGGGTGACGGCCTTCGAAAAGCCCGCGTCCATCGTGAAACGCTCATTGGCCCAGTCGCACGACGCGCCGAGGCGGCGCAGCTGCTGGGTAATCTGCCCGCCGCTGTCCTTTTTCCACTCCCACACCCGCTCGACGAACGCGTCGCGCCCCAAGTCGGCGCGCTTCTTTTGCTCGAGGTCGAGCTGGCGTTCGACCACCATCTGGGTCGCGATCCCGGCATGGTCGGTCCCGACCACCCACAGCGCGTCCTTGCCGTGTAGCCGCGCGT
>DATLXR010000015.1:0-140608 GCA_035575595.1 Sphingomicrobium sp. | reverse complement strand
TGCGCGTCACATTTTGGTGGGCGGCGCGCAAGCAAGGCTTATCGGCTCTTTTCCACTGTGCAAGCATATAGGCAGATCACCCATGAAGATCAGCGGCGTCTCGATTCGTCCCGGCAACATCATCGAATATGAAGGCGGCATCTGGCGCGCGGTGAAGATCCAGCACACCCAGCCGGGCAAGGGCGGCGCCTATATGCAGGTCGAACTCAAGAACCTTATCGACGGGCGCAAGAACAATGTCCGCTTTCGCTCGGCCGAGACGGTCGAGCGCGTCCGCCTCGACACGAAGGATTTCCAGTTCCTGTTCGCCGACGGCGACATGCTGACCTTCATGGACAAGGAAAATTACGAGCAGATCAACCTGTCTCGCGACATCCTCGGCGACGCCGCGGCCTTCCTTCAGGACGGCATGGACGTGGTCATGGAATTGTACGACGAGCGCGCGATCTCGGTCCAATTGCCGGACACGATCGAAGCGCTGATCGTCGAAGCCGACGCAGTGGTGAAGGGGCAGACGGCGTCGTCGTCGTTCAAGCCCGCTCTGCTCGAAAACGGCGTCCGCGTCATGGTCCCGCCGCACATCGGCGCGGGGACACGGATCGTCGTCGACGTCTACGAACAGACTTATGTGAAGCGCGCCGACTGACATGGTTTCCCATTCTGGCCTGATCACCGTGATGACCCGCGCCGCGCGCAAGGCGGCGCCGCGCCTGCGCCGCGACTATAACGAGGTCGAGCAGCTTCAGGTGTCGAAAAAGGGCCCGGCCGACTTCGTGTCGATGGCGGACAAGCAATCCGAACAGACTTTGATCGAGGAGTTGCGCAACGCGCGTCCCGACTGGGGCATCCTCACCGAGGAAGCGGGGGAGCTTTACCCCAATCCCGACAAGCCGCGCTGGATCGTCGACCCGCTCGACGGGACCACCAACTTTCTCCACGGCGTGCCGCACTTCGCCATCTCGATCGCGGTCGAGGAGCAAAAATATGACGGGCGCGGCGAGATTACCCACGGCCTCGTCTATCAGCCGCTGACCGACGAGAGCTTCTGGGCCGAGAAGGGCCGCGGCGCGTGGCACAACGACCGCCGCCTGCGCGTGTCCGCCCGGCGTCACCTCGACGAAGCACTGATCGGCACCGGCCTGCCTCACTTTGGGCGCGGCAATGTCAGCGACTGGTCGCGCATTTACGGCGCGATTGCTCCCGAAGTGGCCGGCATTCGCCGCATGGGTTCGGCCGCACTCGATCTGGCGTGGGTCGCCGCCGGGCGCTTCGACGGCTTTTGGGAAGATGATCTCGACATTTGGGACACTGCGGCAGGGATGATTCTGGTGCGCGAAGCGGGCGGGTTCGTCAGCGACTATCGCGGCCAGGACCGGATGGCCGAGCGCCGCGAATATCTCGCCGCATCGGGCGAACTTCACTCGCGCCTCCACAAGCTTCTCGCCACCGCGCTGCGCTAAGGGAAAAAGCCACCGAAACGCGCCCCCGATGGTTGCGGGGGGCGGGCGGCTGCCCTAAAGCGCGGCCAAGATTTTGCCCTCAGGAGTATTCCTTGGCCAGCGTTGCCGCCGGATATCTGCCGATCCTGTTGTTCATCGGTGTCGCCCTCGCTCTGTCGGGGGCGTTTGTCGTGCTGCCGATGCTGGTCAGCCGGTTGACGGGCACGCATCAGCCGACGCCCGAGAAATTGTCCGAATATGAATGCGGCTTCCCCGCCTTCGAGGACAGTCGCGCGCAGTTCGACGTGCGTTTCTACCTCGTCGCGATCCTGTTCATCATTTTCGACCTCGAAGCGGCTTTCCTTTTCCCCTGGGCGGTCAGCCTGATGGGCACCGGCTGGGCAGGGTGGGGCGCGATGATGATCTTCCTCGTCGAGCTCGCGCTCGGCCTCGCTTATGCGTGGAAAAAGGGAGCGCTCGAATGGGAGTGATGCTCGACCCCGCGGCGAACCCGCATCCGACAGAGGAGGAAATCGCACGCGCGGCGGGCCTCGTTCCCGGCAGCGCCGAAGAGGCCAAGTTCCTCGCGATGCGCTCCGAGCTCGATGAAAAGGGCTTCCTCGTCGCAAGCCTCGACGACCTCGTCACCTGGGCGCGCACCGGATCGCTGTGGTGGATGACCTTCGGTCTTGCCTGCTGCGCGGTCGAGATGATCCACGTCAACATGCCGCGCTACGACCTCGAACGCTTCGGCGTCGCCCCGCGCGCGAGCCCGCGCCAGTCCGACGTGATGATCGTTGCCGGGACGTTGTGCAACAAAATGGCCCCCGCGCTTCGCAAGGTTTACGACCAGATGTCGGAGCCTAAATACGTCATTTCGATGGGCAGCTGCGCCAATGGCGGCGGCTATTATCACTATAGCTATTCGGTGGTTCGCGGCTGCGACCGAATCGTCCCGGTCGACATTTACGTCCCCGGTTGCCCGCCGACCGCCGAGGCTCTGCTCTACGGAATCCTGCAGCTTCAGCGCAAAATCCGCCGCACCGGGACGATCGACCGGTGAACCACCTCCCGCGAATCAAGCCTCGGCCCGAGCTTGCCGAAACGCTCAAGGTCGCGCTCGGCGCGTCGTACTTGTCGCATAAGGAGCATGTCGGCGAACTGAGCGTGACCGTCGCGCGCGATTCGATCGTCGAGGCGTGCCTTATCCTCCGCGATCGGTTCGACTATCAGCAATTGATGGAAATCGCGGGCGCCGATTATCCCGAGCGCCCCGAGCGGTTTGAGGTCAATTACCACTTCCTCTCGCTCACCCAAAACCACCGCATCCGGCTTAAACTGACCACCGACGAAGTCACTCCGGTGCCGAGCCTCACCGCGCTGTGGCCGGTTGCGGGCTGGCTCGAGCGCGAAGTGTTCGACATGTATGGAGTGACCTTCTCGGGGCACGATGACCTGCGCCGGATTCTTACCGATTACGGCTTCGAAGGCTATCCGCTGCGCAAGGACTTCCCGATGACGGGCCATGTCGAACTGCGCTATTCCGAAGCGGAAAAGCGCGTCGTCTATGATCCGGTGTCCTTGCCGCAGGATTTCCGCACATTCGAATTCCTCAACCCGTGGGAAGGCCCCGAATATCGGCTTCCTGGCGATGAGAAAGCCGAAGGCCAGGCGCCCGGCGCGCCATCGCCAGCCCCAGCGCCGAGCGGCCCGCCTCAGGTCGTCGCAAAGGCTGGCCCGGGCGATCCCAAGGTCACCGAAAAGCCCGCCGACACTGGCGCAGGTGCTCCGTCGGACAAGGCCGCGAGCAAACAGGCGCGCAAGCCCGCCGCGGCCAAGGCTGGCAATGCCGGCGGCAAGGCGACCTCCACGCCCGCGCCCAAGCCGGGGGACAAGTCATGAGCAAAGTCGACGTTCTCATCGGAACGCCTGAGGCCGGCGACACCACCCCGGGCGACGAAACTGTCCAGAATTACACGATCAATTTCGGGCCTCAGCATCCCGCGGCGCATGGCGTCCTTCGCCTGATCATGGAGCTGGACGGGGAGATCGTCGAGCGGATCGATCCGCATATCGGCCTGCTTCACCGCGGCACCGAGAAACTGATCGAATATAAGACCTACGCTCAGGCTTTGCCCTATTTCGACCGGCTCGATTATTGCTCGCCGATGTGCATGGAGCACAGCTACGTCCTCGCGGTCGAAAAATTGCTCGGGCTCGAGGTGCCGCTTCGCGCGCAATATATCCGCGTTCTGATGGCGGAACTCACCCGCATCATGAACCACATGCTCAACCTCGGCAGTCACGTCATGGACGTCGGCGCAATGACCCCCAATCTGTGGCTGTTCGAAGTGCGTGAGGACACGATGCAGCTTTACGAGGCCGTGTCGGGCGCGCGCATGCATGCCAATTATTTCCGAGTCGGTGGAGTGCATCAGGACATTCCGGAAAAGGTGCTCGCGGACATCGGCGCCTTCCTCGACAGGCGCCTGCCCTTGTTCGAGGATGCGATCAGCCTAGTCGCCGACAATCGCATCTTCAAGCAGCGCAATGTCGACATCGGCACGGTCGGCCGCGACGACGCCATCGCCTGGGGATTCTCCGGCCCGATGATCCGCGCGGCGGGCATTCCGTGGGACTTGCGCAAGTCGCAGCCCTACGAAGTCTATGACCGGATGGAGTTCGACGTTCCGGTCGGAACCAAGGGCGACTGCTACGACCGCTTCATGATCCGCGTCGAGGAAGTGCGGCAGTCGGCGCGAATCATGCGCCAATGCCTTCGTGACATGCCGAAAGGCCCGATCGGAAGCATGGACCGCAAGGTGTTCCCGCCAAAGCGCGCCGAAATGAAGCAGTCGATGGAAGCGCTGATCCACCACTTCAAGCTCTACACCGAAGGCTATCACGTCCCCGCCGGCGAGGTTTACGTCGCGACCGAAAGCCCCAAGGGCGAATTCGGGGTCTATCTCGTCGCCGACGGCACCAACAAGCCCTACCGCTGCAAGATCCGCCCGACCGCGTTCAGCCATTTGCAGGCGATGGACTTCATGATGAAAGGCCACATGCTCGCCGACGTCACCGCGGTGCTCGGTGCGGCGGATATCGTGTTCGGGGAGTGCGATCGGTGATTTGGCTCGTGATGAATGTCATAATTACGGCGTCAGTGACTGCCGTAAGCGTCCTCGCAGTGGCCAGACTGTTCACCCAAGCAATGCCCGGTAGGTATCAGCTCATTTCTTGTTTGGTATCGGCCGTCTTGGCTTTGGTAACTGTCTATTTTGGGGTCGGGTGGGTCTCCGAAACGTTGAATTGGTCAGCGGTTGCAGGGTCTCTGCATTTGGGCCTTGGTCTGTTGGTTACGTTCATTTCGGTGTTTCCGCTTCACGCTTGGCTCTACGAGAAGTTGCTGTCCAGCCATTCCGCCTCTGTTGCCCAAGCCAATAATCATGGCTGACCGTCACTTTGCCCCCGACACGCCCTTGCTTCGCCAGCGGTGGAGCAAATTCGCCTGGTCCGAGGCCAACGCCAAGGCCGCGGCCGAGATCGTCTCGCGCTATCCCGCGGGGCGGCAGATGTCGGCTTCGATCCCCTTTCTCGACCTTGCCCAGCGCCAGGTCGGGCTCGAAACCGGGACGCAGGGCTGGCTGCCGATCCCGGTGATCGAATTCGTCGCGCGCGAATTGGATATGCCGGTGATCCGCGTTCAGGAGGTCGCCAGCTTCTACACCATGTTCAACCTTGCCCCCGTCGGCAAATTCCACGTGCAAGTGTGCGGGACGACGCCGTGCATGCTTCGCGGGTCCGACGATGTCCTTGCCGCTTGTGCCAAGCGCGGGCTCAGGAAGGGCCACACCACCGGTGACGGCCTGTTCACTTTGACCGAAGTCGAATGCCTCGGCGCCTGTGCCAACGCTCCGATGGTCCAGATCAACGACGACAATTATGAGGATCTGACGGCCGACAGCATGGGCTCGATCCTCGACGCGCTTGCCGCTGGCGAGCGGCCCAGGATCGGCCCGCAGATCGCACGCCAGACCAGCGCTCCCGAAGGCGGCCCGACCACGCTCAAGAAAATGGCCGAACGCAATTACGATTATCGACCGCAGTGGAACGCTGCGGGTGGGGGGACGCAATGAACGGCGTCTGCAACTTCCTCGTTTGGGTCGCCAAGAGATCGCGGAGTGCCGATCAGTTGACGCTTGCGGTTCTCCTGGCGCTTGCCGCTTGGATCGTCATCGGGCCGATTGGGATGTTGCTGATGGCGGGTGCCGCGGCGCTTTTGATTTGGGGATTGAAGCTTCACGAGGTTGAGCGCTGATGAGCATAGTCGCAATCATCATCGCGGTCATCGCCGCCTTCCTCGTGTTCCGCTTCGTCATCGGGCTGATCAAATTCGCAGTGCTCGGGCTGATCGTGCTCGCCGCACTCTATTATTTCAGCGGGGGGTTGGGCGGATGAACAGCCTGACCGACAAGGACCGCATCTTCACCAACCTCTACGGCTTTCAGTCGCCCGATTTGAAGGCGGCGCAGGCGCGTGGCGATTGGGACGACACCGCCGCCTTGATCAAGCGCGGCGAGGATTCGATCATCGAGGTGATCAAGGAATCGGGGCTTCGCGGACGCGGCGGCGCGGGCTTCCCGACGGGAATGAAGTGGAGCTTCATGCCCAAGGCGCCGACGCCCGGCCGCCCCAATTTCCTCGTCATCAACGCCGACGAGAGCGAGCCTGGATCGTGCAAGGACCGCGAAATCCTTCGCCACGACCCGCACAAGCTTGTCGAAGGCGCGCTGATCGCAGGCTTCGCGATGCGCGCCCGCGCCGGCTATATCTACGTCCGCGGTGAGTTCATCGTCGAGACCGAGGCGCTGCGCAAAGCCGTCGCCGACGCCTATGCGGCGGGCCTGCTCGGCCGCAACGCCGCCGGCTCGGGCTACGACTTCGATTTGTTCGTCCACCGCGGCGCCGGCGCCTACATCTGCGGCGAAGAAACCGCGATGCTCGAAAGCCTCGAAGGCAAGAAGGGCATGCCGCGCCTGAAACCCCCGTTCCCGGCGGGCGCGGGCCTTTACGGCTGCCCGACCACCGTCAACAATGTCGAAAGCATCGCGGTCGTCCCGACGATCCTCCGCCGCGGCGCCGCCTGGTTCAAGGGCTTCGGCCGCGAGAATAACAGCGGCACCAAGCTGTTCCAGCTCAGCGGGCACATCAACACCCCCTGTGTGGTCGAGGAAGAGATGAGCATCCCGTTCCGCGAGCTGATCGACAAGCATGGCGGCGGCATCAGGGGCGGCTGGGACAATCTCCTCGCGGTGATCCCCGGCGGCTCCTCGGTCCCGCTCGTCCCCGCCGATCAGATTATCGATGCTCCGATGGACTTCGACGGGCTGAAAGCGCTCGGCTCGGGCCTCGGCACCGCCGCCGTGATCGTGATGGACAAATCGACCGACATCGTCCGCGCGATCAGCCGCTTGTCCTATTTCTACAAGCATGAAAGCTGCGGCCAGTGCACCCCTTGCCGCGAAGGCACCGGCTGGATGTGGCGAACGATGGAGCGTCTGCGCGAAGGAGACGCCGACGTCGGCACCATTGACCGCCTGCTCGACGTCACCAAGCAGATCGAAGGCCACACCATCTGCGCGCTCGGCGACGCCGCCGCCTGGCCGATCCAGGGCCTGATCAAGCATTTCCGCCCTGAACTCGAACGCCGCATTGCCGAACGCGGCGCGCTGCAGGAGGCGGCGGAGTGATTATCTCGGATATTTTGCTCGTGGCAGGTTTCGTGGTCCCTCTGCTGATCGTCGTGATAGCAGTCCGCGGCACCAGGGAGCGCGTCCGTTCGCCTGCCAAAAGCGACGAAGGATCAGGCACGGGCATTATCATGACGGCATCAACGTCCAATTCATCCAGTGCCGACTGCGGCGGCAGCGACGGCGGAGTGTGCAACTAATGCCTAAACTCACCGTCGACGGCGTCGAGATCGAAGTCCCGCAGGGCGCCACCGTGCTCCAGGCGTGCGAGCTTGCGGGCAAGGAAATTCCGCGCTTCTGCTATCACGAGCGGCTCAGCATCGCCGGTAATTGCCGCATGTGCCTGGTCGAGGTCGCCCCCGGCCCGCCCAAGCCGCAGGCAAGCTGCGCGCTCCCCGCCGCCGACGGGCAGGCAATCCGCACCGACACTGCAATGGTCAAGAAGGCGCGCGAAGGGGTGATGGAATTCCTCCTCATCAACCACCCGCTCGACTGCCCGATCTGCGACCAGGGCGGCGAATGCGACCTTCAGGACCAGGCGATGGCCTATGGCCGCGGCCACTCGCGCTACGACGAGCATAAGCGCGCGGTCGAAGACAAATATATGGGCCCGATCGTCAAGACCGCGATGACCCGCTGCATCCAGTGCACGCGCTGCATCCGCTTCGCCGAGGAGGTCGCGGGCGTTCCCGACATGGGAATGCTCTATCGCGGAGAGGACGCGCAGGTCACGACCTATCTCGAACGCGCCTTCACCAGCGAATTGTCGGGCAATCTGGTCGATCTGTGCCCGGTCGGCGCCTTGCTTTCCAAGCCATACAGCTTCGAAGCGCGCCCGTGGGAGCTTCGCCGAGTCCCCGGCATTGACGTGATGGACGCGGTCGGCACCAACATCCGCCTCGACGTCCGCCAGCGTCAGGTGATGCGTATCCTGCCCCGCATCAACGATCTGGTGAATGAGGAATGGGCGCACGACAAGACCCGCCACCACGTCGACGCGCTGGTTCGCGGACGGCTCGACCGGCCGTGGGCGCGGAAGGACGGCAGGCTCGCCGAAGTCAGCTGGAACGAAGCGCTCGACATCTTCGCTGCACAGATGCGCAGCGTGGGATCGAGCGTCGCCGCAATCGCCGGTGACCTTGTCGATGCCGAGACGATGTATGCCGCAAAGGCATTGCTCGCCGGGGTCGGCTCGACCTTGCTCGAGGGGCGCCAGACCGGACTCGACTATGACGTCACCTCGCTTTCGGCGGTGCGCTTCAATACGCCGCTTGCCGATCTCGACAGCGCCGATGTCATCCTGCTCGTCGGGACCAACCCACGCTGGGAAGCGCCACTGGTCAACACGCGGCTGCTGAAAGCGGTGCGGCGCGGCGCCAAGGTTTTCGCAATCGGCTCGCAAGTCGATCTGACCTATGCCGTCGAATGGCTCGGCGACGAACTTAAGACGCTGACTAAGCTGCCCAAGGCGGTGACAGAGGCCTTCGCCGGCGCGTCGAAGCCGGTGATGATCCTCGGCCCCGCAGCGCTCGCCAAGGGCGGCCTTGGCGCGGGCCTCGCCGCGATCGGCCCGCTCGGGCTGATGCAAGGCGGCTGGAACGGGTTCAACGTCCTCCACACCGCCGCCTCGCGGATGGCCGGGCTGTTGCTCGGCTTCTCGCAGCCGCGCGGGATCGCGGCGATCGAGGAAGCCAAGCCAAGCCTCGTGCTTCTGCTCGGCGCCGACGAGGTCCAGCCGAAGCGGTTTGCCGATGCATTCAAAGTCTATGTCGGCCATCACGGCGACAATGGCGCGGCTCAGGCCGATCTGGTGCTTCCGGGCGCGAGCTATGCCGAAAAGCACGGGACTTATGTCAATATCGAGGGCCGGGTTCAGCGTGGCGAACGCGCCACCTTCCCGCCGGGCGATGCCCGCGAGGATTGGACCATCTTCCGCGCCTTGAGCGATTTGCTCGGCAAGCCGCTCGCGTTCGACCGCTTCGACCAGCTTCGCGCCGCGATGATCGCCGACACGCCCGCACTCGGCGAGGACGGGATCATCGACATGCCCTGGACGCCGCCGTCGCTCGAAACCAAAGCCGAGGGTGCGCTGACCTATCCGATCCACGACTTCTATCTGACCAACGCCATCTGCCGCGCCAGCCCGACCATGCGCCGCTGCTCGGAAGAATTGCTTCACGGCCAAAGCTATGCGGAGGCCGCCGCATGACCGCCTGGTTCCAGGCCAGCTGGATGGGCGAAAGCTTCGGCTGGTTCGCAGCAACATTGCTGCTGATCCTCGCAATCGCCTTGCCCCTGATGCTCGCGGTGGCGATGGTCATCTATGCCGAGCGCAAGATCTGGGCGGCGATCGCGCTTCGCCGCGGTCCCAATGTGGTCGGGCCGTTCGGGCTGCTGCAAAGCTTCGCCGACGGATTGAAGGTGTTCCTCAAGGAAACCATCGTCCCGTCGAGCGCCAACAAGGGCCTGTTCCTGATCGCCCCGGTGGTCACCTTTGCTACCGCGCTGATCGTCTGGGCGGTGATCCCGTTCGACATCGGGGTGGTGCTCACCGACATCAATGTCGGGCTGCTCTACATCCTCGCCGCCTCGTCGCTCGGCGTGTACGGAGTGATCATCGCCGGATGGGCGAGCAACAGCAAATATCCCTTCTTCTCCGCGCTTCGCGCAGCTGCGCAGATGGTCAGCTATGAAGTGTCGATCGGCTTCGTCCTGATCTGCGTCGTGCTTTATTCGGGTACCTTCAACCTCACCGCGATCGTGCTTGCACAGACCGGCCATGTCTTCGGTCTGCTCAACGGCTACGGCTTCAACCCTTTGCTGTTTCCGATGGCGGTGGTGTTCCTGATCTCGTCGATGGCCGAGACCTTCCGCACCCCGTTCGATCTGGTCGAGGCCGAAAGCGAGCTCGTCGCGGGCCACCAGACCGAATATTCTTCGATGAGCTTCGCACTGTTCTGGCTTGGCGAATATGCCAACGTCATTTTGATGTGCGCGCTTAACGCCATATTGTTCTGGGGCGGTTTCCTGCCACCGCTCAACGTCGACCTCATCCCTTGGTTCGACATTCCGGGATTTTTCTGGCTGCTGCTCAAGATGTCGATTTTCTTCTTCATCTTCGGCTGGGTGAAGGCGACCGTCCCGCGCTATCGCTACGACCAGTTGATGCGGCTCGGATGGAAGATTTTCTTGCCCCTCAGCCTGATTTTCGTCGTCCTCATTTCCGGATGGATCATGTGGACCCGCTATCCGGGAGCCGCCGCATGATCCTTCGCACCATCAAAGCCTTCACTTTGTGGGAATTTGTCCGCGCGCATGCGCTGACGCTGAAGTATTTCTTCAAGCCCAAGGTGACGATCAACTATCCGTTCGAGAAGGTACCGCAGAGCCCGCGCTTCCGCGGCGAACATGCGCTTCGCCGCTATCCCAATGGCGAGGAGCGCTGCATCGCGTGCAAATTGTGCGAGGCGATCTGCCCCGCCCAAGCGATCACGATCGAATCCGAACCGCGCGAAGACGGGTCGCGTCGAACCACGCGCTACGATCTCGACATGGTCAAATGCATCTATTGCGGGCTGTGCGCCGAAGCCTGCCCGGTCGATGCGATCGTCGAGGGCCCGAACCTCGAATTCGCGACCGAAACACGTGAGGAATTGCTTTACGACAAGGCCAAATTGCTTGCCAATGGCGACCGCTGGGAAGGCGCCATCGCCGCCAACCTTGCCGCCGACGCGGCTTACCGGTAGGCGCCCGGCACCCATGATCACCACGCTTTCCTTCTATTTGTTTGCGACGCTGACCATCGTCTCGGCGATACTGGTCATCTTCGCGCGCAACCCGGTGCACAGCGTGTTGTGGCTGATCCTTTCCTTCTTCAACGCGGCGGGGCTGATGCTTATCCTCGGCGCCGAATTCATCGCGATGCTGCTGGTGATCGTTTATGTCGGCGCGGTCGCGGTGCTCTTCCTGTTTGTCGTGATGATGCTCGACATCGACTTCGCGGCGATGCGATCGGGCTTCACGCGCAATCTCCCCTTCGGGCTGCTGCTCGCACTGGTGCTGCTCGCCGAAATCATCATCGCAGTCTCGGCGTGGAAGGCCGGCCCGGTCACTCAGGGCGTCGTTCAGGCCGATGCGCGGCCCAATATCGTTGCGCTCGGTGAGCTGCTTTACACCCGCTTCCTCATGCCCTTCGAACTTGCCGGGCTGATCCTGCTGGTCGCAATGATCGGCGCGATCGTGCTGACTCACCGCAGGCGCAGCGACACACGCGGACAAAAGATCGCCCGCCAGATCGACCGCCGCCCCGCCGACGCCGTCCGCAACCTCCAGCCGCCAGTGGGCGAGGGGATGACGCTGTGATCGGCCTGACCCATTATCTCGCGGTCGCGGCGATCCTGTTCACCATCGGGGTGCTCGGAATTTTCCTCAATCGCCGCAATATCATCCTGATGCTGATGGCGATCGAGCTGATCCTGCTTGGCGTCAACATCAACCTCGTCGCGTTCAGCGCCTATCTCGGCGATCTGACGGGGCAGGTGTTCGCAATGTTCGTGCTCACCGTCGCCGCCGCCGAAGCCGCGATCGGGCTTGCGATCCTCGTCATATTCTTCCGCCGCCGCGGCTCGATCGCGGTCGACGATGCCGATCGGATGCGCGGCTAGATGATCCAGGCAATCGTCTTCCTGCCGCTGCTGGCCGCGCTCATCGCCGGGCTTGGCGGGCGCGTGATCGGCAAATTCGCCGCCAAGATCGTCACCACCGCGGCGCTGCTTATCAGTTGCGCCTTGTCCTGGCCGATCTTCCTGGCGTTCGTCGCGGGCTCGGGCGAGGCGCAGGTCGTGCCGGTGCTCGACTGGATCCGCTCGGGCGATCTGGTCGTCGACTGGGCGCTGCGGGTCGACGCTCTGACCGCGGTGATGCTGGTCGTCGTCACCAGCGTGTCGAGCCTCGTCCACGTCTACAGCTGGGGCTATATGGAGGAGGACGCGTCGCAGCCGCGCTTCTTCGCTTATCTGTCGCTGTTCACTTTCGCGATGCTGATGCTGGTGACCGCCGACAGTTTGGTTCAGATGTTTTTCGGCTGGGAAGGCGTTGGTTTAGCGTCCTATTTGCTGATCGGTTTCTGGTATCACAAGCCATCGGCCAATGCCGCCGCGCTAAAAGCCTTTGTTGTCAATCGTGTAGGCGATTTCGGCTTCAGTTTAGGCATATTCGGCACCTTCTTAATATTCGGCACCGTCTCAATTCCCGCGATCCTCGCCGCGGCACCTTCGATGGCCGGTTCCACCGTCGGCTTCGCCGGCCTCCGCGTCGATACGATGACCTTGCTTTGCCTCCTCCTGTTCGTCGGGGCGATGGGCAAGTCGGCGCAGCTCGGACTCCACACCTGGCTCCCCGACGCGATGGAAGGCCCCACCCCGGTCAGCGCCCTGATCCACGCCGCGACGATGGTCACCGCCGGCGTATTCATGGTCTGCCGCCTGTCACCGATGTTCGAAGTGTCGCCCGATGCGCTGATGGTCGTGACCTATGTCGGCGCGGCCACCGCCATCTTCGCCGCTACCGTTGCGACGGTACAGAACGACATCAAGCGGGTCATCGCTTATTCGACCTGCTCGCAGCTCGGCTACATGTTCTTCGCCGCTGGGGTCGGCGCTTACGGCGCGTCGATGTTCCATCTGTTCACCCACGCTTTCTTCAAGGCGCTTTTATTCCTCGCGGCAGGCTCGGTGATCCACGCGATGCACCATGAGCAGGACATGCGGCACTATGGCGCCTTGCGGAAAGAGATTCCGCTGACCTTCTGGGCGATGATCGCCGGAACCGTCGCAATCACCGGAGTGGGCCTGTTCGGGATTGGCTTCGCGGGCTATTTCTCGAAAGATAATATCATCGAGAGCGCCTTTGCGAGCGGCACCGTTCACGGCAACATCGCATTCTTCCTCGGGGCGCTCGCAGCGCTGCTGACCAGCTTCTATTCGTGGCGGCTGATTTTCCTGACCTTCTTCGGCAAAGCGCGCTGGGCGTCATCGGAGCATATCCAGCATGCCGTCCATCATCATCACGAGGACGCCAGCGAAGAAGCGTCGGACATCGACAGCGCGCATGATCACGGCCATGCCACCGTCGAAGGCACTGCCGGCTATCATCCGCACGAGAGTCCCTGGTCGATGCTGATCCCGCTCGGGCTCTTGTCGCTCGGGGCTGTCTTTGCAGGCTTGGCGTTCCACCACGCCTTCGTCGATGCCGAGGGCGGGGCAGCATTCTGGAACGGAAGCCTCGCGTTCGACGAGCATCTTGCCCACGCGGCGCACGAGGTTCCTGACTGGGTCAAATGGACTCCGTTCGCGGTGATGCTGATAGGCCTCGCGCTCGCTTACCGCAATTACATCGCCAAACCCGGCGCCCCCGCCGCCTTCGTTGGGCAATTCGGGGGCCTGCACAAATTCCTGATGCACAAATGGTATTTCGACGAGTTCTACGACTGGCTGTTCGTCCGTCCGTCGTTCGCGCTCGGCCGCTTTTTCTGGAAGCGCGGTGACGAGCAGACCATCGACCGCTTTGGCCCGCACGGCGCCGCGGCGCTGGTCGGGGTCGGAAACCGGCTGACGACCCGGCTCCAGTCGGGCTTCGTCTACAGCTATGCGCTCGTCATGCTGATCGGCCTGATTGCCGCCGCAAGCTGGGTATTCTGGTGGGTCTCGTGAGCGGCGTGCCGATGCTGTCGCTGATGATCGGCCTGCCATTGATTGCGGCGGTCGTCGCTTTGTTCCTGTCGGCGAGCGGCGCGCGGTGGGTCGCACTTGCGGCAACGCTCGCCAACTTTGCCCTTGGAATTGCGCTTTGGGCCGCTTTCGATCCGGCAGGCGCGCAATGGCAATTCGTCGAGCAGATCGGGCTTGGCGGCACCTTCAGCTGGGCCCTCGGCATCGACGGAATAGCGCTGATGCTGATCATGCTCAGCGTGTTCCTGATGTCTATCTGCGTCGGGGCGTCATGGCGAGCGATCGAGAAGCGCGTCCCCGAATATATGGCGGCCTTCCTGCTGATGGAGGCGCTGATGATCGGCGTGTTCGCGGCGCAGGACCTGCTATTATTCTACATCTTCTTCGAGGGCGGCCTTATTCCGATGTACCTCATCATCGGCATCTGGGGCGGTGCCGAGCGTATCAGGGCGAGCTATAAATTCTTTCTCTACACGCTTGCCGGATCAGTGCTGATGTTGATCGCGATGCTGGTAATGATCCTCACCGCCGGCACCACATCCATCCCCGCGCTTATGGCCTACGACTTTGCGCCCGGACTGCAATATTGGCTGTGGCTGGCCTTCTTCGCCAGTTTCGCGGTCAAGATGCCGATGTGGCCGGTTCACACCTGGCTTCCCGATGCGCACGTCCAGGCGCCGACTGCGGGTTCGGTAATCCTTGCGGGCGTGTTGCTCAAGATGGGCGGATATGGCTTCATCCGCTTTTCGCTGCCGATGTTCCCTGACGCGTCGGCCGACTTCGTCCCCTTCGTGTTCATCCTCAGCGGGATCGCGGTGGTCGTCACCAGCCTGATCGCTCTTGCCCAACACGACATGAAGAAACTGATCGCTTATTCGTCGGTGGCGCACATGGCGTTTGTCACCTTCGGATTGTTCGCGTTCAATCGTCAGGGGATCGAGGGCGCGCTGATCGTCATGCTCAGCCATGGCCTCGTCTCGGGCGCGCTCTTCCTGTGCGTCGGGATCATCTACGACCGGCTCCATACTCGCGAAATTGAACGTTATGGCGGGCTTGCCGACAATATGCCGCGCTACGCCATGTTCTTCATGCTGTTCACGATGGCCAGCGTCGGACTCCCCGGGACGAGCGGTTTCGTCGGCGAATTCCTGAGCCTGGTGGGCACCTACGAACGCTCGACCTGGGCGGCGGTGGTCGCGACCACCGGGATCATCCTTGGTGCGGCCTACATGCTCTACCTCTACTGGCGGGTGGTGTACGGAACCCAGCGAAACGCCGACGCAGCGGCAATGCCCGACATCGACCGCCGCGAACTGTGGCTGCTCGCGCCGATCGCCGCGGTCGTCCTGTGGATGGGAGTTTATCCGGAAAGCTTCATTTCGCCGATGCGAGCCGACGTCGGACGTTTGCTCCAACGGATCGAGCGCGCCACCCCGCCGAACGACTCGCGGCCGACCGCGGGCAAGCCGCAACCAGCCAAAGCGCATGACGCGGCGGAGTCGCACTGATGAATTTCGAGGCGATCCTTCCCGAATTGATCCTGACCGTCGGCGCAATCGTTCTGATGATGGTCGCCGCCTTCTCGGGCCGCCGTGCGAGCGGAGTGACGACCTGGGCGTCTGTGGCGCTTCTCATCGGCGCGACAGCGACGCTGTTGGGCGAGCCGCAGACTGCCGGGCCGCTGTTCGACGGACTGATTGTTGCCGACGGCTTCGGTGCATTCGGCAAACTGATCATTTTCCTGTCGGCGGCGGTCGCGATCATCGCCGCGCACAATTGGTTCGAGCGCGACTTCGAACATTCGGCTGAATATCCGGTGCTGATCCTGCTTTCGGGGGTCGGCATGGCGGTGATGGTGTCGGCGACCAGCCTCGTCTCGCTCTACGTTGGGCTCGAGCTTCAGAGCCTGTCGGCCTATGTCCTCGCCGCCTATCGTCGTACCGATGATCGTTCGGCCGAGGCAGGGCTCAAATATTTCGTGCTTGGGGGCCTTTCGTCGGGAATCCTGCTCTACGGCATCTCGCTGCTCTACGGCTTCACCGGGTCGATCCAGTTCGAAGGCATCGCTGCGGCTTTCGCACGTGAGGGAAGTGGTTCGATCGGGCTGTTGTTCGGGCTGGTGTTCACGCTTGCCGGCCTTGCGTTCAAGGCGAGCGTCGTGCCCTTCCACATGTGGACACCCGACGTTTACGAAGGCGCGCCGACGCCGGTGACCGCTTTCTTCGCCTCGGCCCCAAAGGTTGCCGCAGTGCTGCTCACCGTGCGCTTCTGCCTCGATGCATTGGGTCCCGCGATCGACGCATGGCGCCAGATCATGAATTTCGCGGCTTTGGCCTCGATCCTGCTCGGAGCGGTCGCTGCCTATGGCCAGACCAATATCAAGCGGCTGCTTGCCTATTCGTCGATCAACAACGTCGGCTTTGCGCTAATCGGGCTGATCGCTGGGGGAGTCGCGGGGGCCTCGTCGGTCCTGTTCTACATGGCGGTCTATGTCGTGATGACGATCGGTGCGTTCCTGTGCGTGCTCCGAATGCGCGGTGAGGATGGCGAAGCACTTGAGAATATCGATAGCCTGTCCGGCCTGTCTCAGTCGCGTCCCGCACTCGCTTTGGCGATTGCGATCTTCATGTTCAGCCTTGCCGGAATTCCGCCCTTGTTCGGATTCTGGCCCAAATTGATGGTGTTCAATGCTGCGGTCGCCGAAGGGCTGCTTCCGCTCGCAATCATCGGGATTCTGGGCACGGTGGTCGGTGCCTTTTACTATCTCAAGATCGTCAAGGTGATGTACTTCGACGCTCCGGGGCGCCCGCTAGCGCAAGGCGCCAACAAACTCGAAGGATCGCTAATCCTCCTTGCCGCGCTGATCGTGTCCCCGCTCGGCTACTTGCTCATCGGCCCGATTGGCCAGCTTGCCGACAATGCCGCAGGATCCCTGTTCTGAGCCGAATCCGCATAGTCGAGCGGACAGGTTCGACCAACACGGACCTGCTTGCCGACTCCGCCGCGACTGAAGGCGATTGGCTGGTCGCGCTTCGCCAGGACGCCGGGCGCGGTCGCCATGGGCGCGCATGGGAGACCATCGAAGGCAATTTCTTCGGCTCGACGATAATCGCATTGCGCCATACCGATCCGCCTGCACCCGCCCTTGCATTGGTCGCCGGCTTGGCCTTGATCGAAGCGGTCGAAGTCGCTGCTCCGAACATGCCGTTGAACCTCAAATGGCCCAATGACCTGATGCTCGATGATGCAAAGCTTGCTGGCGTTCTGCTGGAGCGCTCGGGCGACCGCGTGGTCGCAGGTTTCGGGCTCAATTTGGCCGCCGCGCCTTCGATCGAGGGACGCAGGACGGCGGACCTTGGTTCCCGCATTACTCCGCAAGCCTTCGCTCCACTGCTCGCGGCGAGCTTTGCGCGCACCCTTGCCGCATGGCGCGCCGCAGATCCTGCCGTTTTTGCCCGCGCCTGGCTCACCCGCGCGCACCCTCTGGGCACCAAGCTTGAAGTTCACAGCGCTCCGGGTGAGCGCAGCGCCGGATTGTTCGACGGAATAGAGGCCGACGGAGCACTGCGATTGCGGCTCGAAGGCGGTGCGGTCGAACTCGTCCGCGCCGGTGATGTCAGCCTCGCGTGATGCTCGCATTTCGTGCCGCTTCGGGCTAGGCACCCGCCCATGCTGCTCGCGATCGACGCCGGAAATACCAATATCGTCTTCGCTTTGGTCGATGACGAGCGGACAATTCGTACCCGCTGGCGGATTGCGACCGACCCGCGGCGCACCGCCGACGAATATGCCGTCTGGCTCCACCAATTGCTTGCGATGGAAGGCTTCGAGCGCGGCGACGTCAAGCAGGTGATCATCGGCACAGTCGTTCCGCGGGCACTTCACAATCTGACCGTGCTTTCCGAAAAATATTTCGGGAAGACGCCGCTGGTCGCGGGGCAGGGCGGCTGGCCGCTCGAGCTTGATGTTGTCGAGCCCACCAGCGTCGGCGCCGACCGCGCGCTCAACGCCTTGGCTGCTCACGAACGGCATTCGGGCGATCTGATCGTCATTGATTTCGGCACCGCGACGACGTTCGACGTGGTCGACTTTAGCGGCGCCTATAAAGGCGGGATCATCGCTCCAGGGATTAATTTGAGCCTCGACGCACTTGTCGCCGCGGCTGCCAAATTGCCGCGCATCGCCATCACCGCGCCCGAAAACCATGGTGTTATCGGACGCACCACCGAATCTCAGATGCAAATCGGCGTCTATTGGGGCTATGTCGCGCTGATCGAGGGGCTCGTGCAGCGCCTCAAGGCCGAAATCGGCCGACCAGTCACAGTCATCGCCACCGGAGGTCTCGCCATTCTGTTCGACAAACATACGGATGCGTTCGATGCGATCGAACCCGATCTCACCATCCAGGGCCTGGCTCTGCTCGCCGCGAGCATCGCGCGATGACCCCCGGCGAAGAACTGCTTTTCTGCGCGCTCGGCGGGTCGGGCGAGATCGGGATGAACGTCAATCTCTACGGTTGCCGCGGCAAATGGATGATGGTCGATCTCGGGCTGACGTTCGCCGATCCCGATTATCCGGGGGTCGATTTGATACTCCCGGACCTCGAATTCATCGAGCAGAGGCGCAAGGATCTGGTCGGGATCGTGCTTACTCACGGGCACGAGGATCATATCGGCGCTTTGCCCTATCTCGCCGCCGATCTGAAAGTGCCGCTCTACGCGACTCCGTTCACTGCGGGCCTGATTGCGGGGAAACTTGAGGAAGAGGGGCTGACCGGGCAAGTCCAGCTGAAGATCATCGAACGCGGCGGATCGTTCGATCTTGCGCCGTTCCGAGTGACCTACGTCCCGCTCGCCCACTCGATTCCCGAAGGCAATGGTCTGCTAATCGAAAGTCCGTTCGGAAACGTCTTTCACAGCGGCGACTGGAAGATCGACCACGACCCGGTGGTCGGCGAAATGAGTTCGCCCGAAACGCTTTCGGCAATTGGCGACCGCGGCATTCTCGCTCTGGTGTGCGATTCGACCAACACCTTCCAGGAAACGGTTTCCGGGAGTGAAACCAGCGTTCACGACGGGCTTCGCGGCCAGGTCGAAAAGGCCAAGGGGCGCGTCCTCATCACCAGTTTCGCCTCCAACGCCGCACGGCTTCAAACGATCGCCCGCGTCGCGAGCGAGACCGGGCGGGCCTTGTGCGTCGCCGGGCGCAGCCTTGACCGGATCATCAAGGTTGCACGCGCGACCGGCTATCTGCGTGATTTCCCGGAGACCGTGCGGTTCGACGAGGCGATGCGGCTGCCGCGCTCCGAAGTGCTGATCATTGCTACCGGAGGGCAGGGCGAAACCCGCGCTGCGCTCGGCCGGATTGCGTTCGGAAGCCATGAACTGAAGCTCGGCGATGGCGACACGGTGATCTTCTCGTCGAAGCAAATCCCTGGAAATGAGGTTGCCATCGGCCGGATCATGAATGCGCTTAGCGAGCTTGGCGTTCTGACCGTGACCGAGCGTCAGGCACACGTCCATGTCTCGGGCCATCCGGGTCGGCCTGAGCTTGCGCAAATGTATCAGTGGATGCGGCCGCAAATCCTCGTTCCGGTCCACGGCGAGCCACGCCATCTTCGCGAACAGGCCCGGTTCGGTCTGAGCCAGGGCATTCCCAAGGCGATGGTGCAGGAAAATGGCGAAGTCATTCGCCTTGCTCCGAAGGGCGCGAAGAAAGTGGGCGACGTTCGGGTCGGGCGTCTCGTGCTCGACGGCGACGTCATCCTCCCTGCCGACGGATCGACGATCAACGAGCGCCGTAAGATCGCGCTCAACGGACTGATCACAGTCACGCTTCCCCTCGGGCCGGGCGGCGCGCTCGCCGGCGATCCACAGATCCTGCCGTTCGGGATTCCGGTCGAGCAGGATCGTGACGATTTCCTTGCCGACGCCACCGACGCAGCCGCGCGCGCATTCGCTCCGAACGCGCCAGAGGAAAAAATGCGCGAAGCGGTGCGCCTCGCGGTGCGCCGCTGTGCGACCTTATGGACTGGAAAGAAGCCGCAGGTCGAAGTTGCACTGATCCGGGTCAATTCATGAGTGTCGCCGTCCGGTGACCCTCGGCTCGATCCTTGCGATCTATTTTCTGTTCTGGATCGCGGCGGCGTTTGTCATGCTTCCGTTCGGGGTGCGTACCGACGAGGAGGCAGGTACGGCCAAGGTGCCAGGGCAGGCCGACAGCGCGCCCCACCGCTTCGACCTCGCACGGCACATGCTCCGCGCCGCATTGGCCGCCGCGGCCGCCTTCGCATTATACTATGCCAACTGGACCTTCGGCTGGATCAAGGTCGAGGACCTCGACTTTTATAATTAGCGGCGCCGCTCGACGCCTTGAGCGAGCGCGCCATAAAGCTTGCCCATGTCCGAACTCATCAGGGTCACGGCGATCATCCCGCCATCACGCTCGGCGAGCACCCGCCGGAGCATCGCCTCGAAGTCATGAACGTAGCGGTTGACCGACTCCTTGAATTCCGGGTCGGACTCGTAATGCGCCGCGATCGCGCGGGTTTCGGTTCCGCCGATCAGCCTCACCGCGCGGCGGGTAAACACACCGCGATTGCCCTTGAGGTAAGCGCCCCACGCCTTCTCGTCGACTTCGTCGGATAGAATTTTCTGAACATCGATCGATGCCGAGTGCATCGAATCCATCAGCAGCGACACCCGGCGAGTGAAATCCTCACCGTCGTCCTTGCGCTCGGCCGCTCGGCTTTGCTCGATATGGGCTTCCAGAGCTACGGCGCTCTGACCGATCGACAACATCTGCTGGGTCAGGCGATCTGTCGCCTCACGCGCAGTCTCGACCGCGCGAGTGGCAACCCGATCGACCTCGGCGAGGCGCTCCGCCACCGTTTCGCGCACCACGCGCTCAAGCGCCGCGCGGGTGGCGTCGCCAAGCTCGGTCGCGCTCGCTGGGATAATCGCAGCGATAGCGGTCCGTGCACGTTCAGCGGCAAGCGCGCTTGCCTCGCGCACTTGAACCAGCGCGGAAATCAACGCCGGCCCGGTCTCGTTGGACAATCGCGCGGCGTCATCATTGGCGAGCGCAATCGCCTGCGTGAGATCGCCGATCCGTTGCTGTGCACTGCTGACCCCGCCATCGACCGCGGCGAGCATCGCTCCCAATTTTTGCTCACTGGCCTCGACCGCTTGCTGGCCCGCGATCAAGCGTTCGGCGGTCTGGGCAGCCGCATCGCGCATCCAGTCGATCGACGGACGGACGTCCTGGGTCGCGCTAAGCAGCCGCTCGGCTCCAGCTTCGGCCTCGACGAACGCTCCGCCCAATTCCTGCGCCACGGCAATCGACAAGGTCGAAACGCCGTCACGAAGCGCGGCCGTGCGATCGGTGAGCGCGAGCAGCGCCTGGTCCTGCGCGGCGGTGTCGCTGCCAAAGGCGTCAAGGTCGCCGCGCAACCCTCTCACCAGCCCCGAAATCCTCTGCGCGCGCTGATCGCCCTGCTCGGCAAGCCGTCCAAAGCGTTCGTCGAGTGCAGCCAGTCCAGTATCCAGGCTCGCCATCAGCCGCTGCGACGATCTTTCCTGTTCGGCGATCCGCGCGGTTAGTCCATCGAGAGCGCCCGAAGCACTGTCGAGCCGCTGCCCGAGCGCCTGGCTCGCCTCGATCCCGGCCCGGCCGAGTCCCGCCTGTGCCTGCTCCAGCAGCGCTGAAACCGACGCGGCCTGCGCATCGATCCCGCTGCGGATTCCGGATAGAGATTCGGCCGTTCGATTAAGCAAAGCGTCGATCCCGGCATTGGTGACATCGCCAGCCTCGGTTACCCGCGCCGCTGCAGACACACCCGCCTGCTCAACCCGCGTCAGATGATCGACCAGCCGCTGCGAAGCCTCGCTGATCGCCAAGTCCGCTTCGCCGGTGCGCGCGGTCAGCGCCTCGACCGAAGCCTGGAATGCCGCCCCCTGTTCGAGCGAAGACTGGCCCGTCGAGCGAAGCGTTTCGGCAAGGCGCAAGGCACGCTCTTCAGCTTCGGGCAAATCGCCAAGCAGCACCCCGATATCGGTCCGCGCGCTCTCCGCCGCGCGATCGAGCGCAGCCCCGTGCCGGACTAATTCCGTTGACCGGGCTCCAAACTCCGCCGAAATCGCACCGATCCGAGTCGCCGCTTCGTCGCCAAGCCCCATCAAATCGCCCGCCATCCGGCCAAGCGATGTGTGATTATGATCAATCTGACGCGACAATGAGGCGAGCACGTCCTCGAGCGCACGCGCTTCGGTGCGCATCGCCACCACCGAACGCGTGAATTGCTCGGCCTCCTTGCGCCGCGTGCGGCCAAACATCAGCCATATGAGGCCGAGCAAGGCCAGCGGTCCGGCGGCGATAGCGACCCATTGCGCCAGTGCAGGGCTGTTCAGCGGCTCGGAGCGAAGCGCCTGTCCTGCCGACCAAGCCGTGTACGCTACCCAAAATCCTGCGAGCAGCCCCAATGCCCAGCCGAGCACCGCGCGTCCACCGGCACCTACGGGCCGATGCTCGACTTCAGGTTCCAACCAGGCCGTTTCGTCGAACGGCGCGCCTTCCGGCTCAACGGCGACATGGTCGCTCGTCTCGGGGGGCTCGGAGCGGCTGGTGTCGGAGTGAACTCCGCGTCGCTCGGCGTAATTGGGCTGGGCGGTCATGAACAGGAGTTTACCACCTTTGTTCAGTCTGCAAAGCGATTAAGCTGTGCGGGGTAGAAATCGTCCGCGGCCCTGTCCTATTGCGAGTTTCACGGGGGCGAAAATACGGACAGATGGGCATGCTATGGCGCTCGGCGCGCTGATCGGAGCATATCAGGAGGATGAGGCAGGCGCGCTGCGTGCAGTGCTTCCGCTCGCCGGACAGACGCTGATCGAATATCAGGCGCGCTGCCTCGCGGCCCTGGGAGCGGCCCCGATGCTGGTTCTGGTCGAGCGCGTCCCTCCCGCGCTCAATGACGCACTCGACCGACTTCGTGCCGAAGGGATTTCGATCGTCGCAGTGAGTGACGGGACCGAGGCTGCAAGCCGCTTCGAAGCGGGCAGCGACGTGATCCTCCTCGCTGACGGGATCGCGCCCGACATTAACGACCTCGCGCGGTTGGCCGAGGAGGAGGAGCCGGTGATCCTTACCGTCTCCGACGATGAGTCCCATTCGGCTTTTGAGCGCATCGACGCGACGCATCGCTGGGCCGGGCTGGCGCGGATGCCCGCGGGGCTGGTCGGCGCCACAGCGGCAATGATCGGCGATTGGGATTTGCAATCGACCCTGCTCCGCCGGGCGGTCCAGTCAGGGTCCCGGCTGGTCCCCTCGGCCACCGGCGCGGGCGCCGGGCCGTTTCTGGCGGACAGCGAGACGATCGCCGGGTTCGAACGGCGACTCCTTCTCGCATCGCGCGGGTCGCGTCGCGACTGGGTCAGCCGCTTCGTGCTGCCGATTGTCGAAGAAGTGGCAACCGAGCGGCTGATGGAAACACGGCTCCGCGCCGAATGGCTGACCCGCATTGCGCTGACGCTGACACTCGCCGCCGCCTTTGCGTTCACGCGTGGCTGGCTACCGGCTGGAGTCGCGATGCTCGTCGCCGCCACTCCGCTCGACCTCGTCGCCCGGCGGATCGGCCTGCTAAGATTGCGCCCGCTCGGGCCTCGATTGATCTCGAAACGATTGTTGTGGCCGGCGGCAGGACTGGCGCTGCTTGCACTTGGCTGGTTCGTCGCCCGGCACGGCGGGGGATGGGGCGCAATGATTGCCGCGCTCAGCGCCGCCGCATTTGCCGAAGCTATGCGAATCGAGCGGTGGGGTATCGAGCCGCCGGGAGCGATCTATTATTTTTCGCGCCGCGCGGCGATCGTGCTCGCAATCCCGTTTGCCATCGGGGGGTGGTGGAGCAGCTATCTCGTCCTTCTCGCGCTTTACGCCGCGGTCAGTTTCTTCCTAGTCCAGCATTTGCGCCACCGCGTCGTTCGCGATTGACGCGAAATTAACACCGATCCTCTAACAGCAGAGGAATGATGCCTGTAGAATGGCCGATCGCTGCGGAAGCAGCCGACCATCCGGTCGACCCGGCGCGCCGCGCGGGCCGTGACCGCTTGCCGATTGTCCGCCGCGATCTGTTCCTCGACGAGAGCGCGCGCCTGACGGAACAGGAACGCGCGCTGATGTCGGCCATGCTGGGCACGCTGATTGATCAAATCGCTGACGAAGTACGCCTTGGCCTAGGCCCCGACATCCTGCCGGCGGCGGAGCGAAACCACGAAACGATGGTACCGCGTTTATGGCGCAGCGGATTGCTCGATCGCCCAATACTAATCGAATTGCTGATGGCCCGAGTCGATGAACAACGCATCGCAGCTGCCTGCAGCGTCTCCTCGGCGTCGGTAGTCGAACAATTGGTCGGTGACGAGGACGGCCAAATCGCGAGCGCTGCGATGGCGCTGGCCATTGCGCGCGGTCGCCGCCGGGACCGCTTCGGGCGGATTGGCCTTGAACTCGACGACCTTCCTGTCGAAGAGGCTGCTTTTCTGGTCTACCTGGTAGCAGCAGCAGTGCGCCATCAGCTTGGCGGGGCAGCCGTGGCGACCGACGATGCCCTGGCGAACGCTGCGGCGCGAGTGCTGAGCGGGCACGGCGAAGCCCGCCAAACCGAGACGCGGGTGGGGGAACTCGCCGCCGCCTTAGTCAATGCACGCGGCCCGGACGATGCAATGATCGCCGACCTCGCAAGCGAGGGCGACGCCGCCCTGCTGGCCGCTTTGTGTTCCGCGCGCGCAGGGATTTCGCCCGCCAGCGGATGGCTTCTGCTGGTCAACGGCGGTGTGGGCGAGGCGCTTCTATTGGCGCGACTGGCCGGCCTGTCGCGGCCAACCGCCGCGACCTTGATCGCCACCTTCGGGCAAATCTTGCAGTGGGGTGACCCAGGCAAAGCAATCGCTTGGTACGACTCACCAAGCGACGCTGACATCGAAGCGGCGCGCGGATGGTGGCGCTTGCCTCGACAATATCGTGACTGCTTTTCCTTGATCGGAGGGCGCGATGGTCAGCCTACCGACTGAACCGGTTCCGATTAGTGGCCGGGTCGATCGTGCGGGACGACTAATCGCCGCCGATCCGGCGCTCGAGAGGCTTCAGATCGAAGCGGGTTCGGCGCTCGGTTCGCTGCTGGCACTACCCCAACTCGCCGCGCTGGCGCGCTCGGCGGGGGCGCTTGGCGTCCCGCTGTCACGCGCGGTGATCGCGGCGGACAGCAGCAATGATCTTGACCTGTTCGTCCGCGCCGAGCCCAATGGGGACGAAGTTCAATTGACGATCGAGCGCTGGATCTCTCGTCCGGCCTCGACCGCGCGCCTTACCCTGGCTGGTCCGGCCAGCGACTTGCAACACTCGGATGACACTTCTTCGGTGAGACTGGAATTCAGGACCGACCCCGCGCTGAACCTGATCAATGTGTCGGTGGCTCTGGCGGCGCTGCTCGGCCACGACCCTGACGAATGCGTCGGGCAGCCGCTCACCGCCTTGTTCCGGCTGGTTGAGGAGGAAGGCGGGTCGATGCCTTTGCTGGCTGCCGTCGCCGCTCGTGACTCCGTGCGCGGACAACGCGCGCTTGCCAGGGGCGCCGCGGTCGGGGAATTATGGCTCGACGCGGAGCCGATGACCGACGCGGCAGGACGCTTCGACGGCTTTGCGGGCTTAATTCGCGGGCAAGGTGACAGCCCCGCTTTCCCCCCCGATGACCGCCCGCTCGAGGATACGCTCGATCTAGCCCTGCGCTCGCCATTGGCGCGCATCATTTCCACCGCCGATCGCTTTGTCGAGCGAAGCGACGGACCGCTGCGTTCCGATTATGCCAATTACGCAAGCGACATTGCCGCTGCGGGGCGCCACCTACTGGCGGTCATCCGCTCGATGACGGAAAGCTCAGCTGCTCCCGCCCAGCAAGTCGATCCCGCCGCGCTCAGCGCCGAAGCTATCGCATTGGTGCTGCCGCTCGCGGAGTCGCGCGGGATCGGAATCGCCCTTCAGGAGGGCGAGCCGCCAATGCTCGTCAACGGTGAAGCACGCGCGATTGTCCAGATTCTCGTAAACATCCTCGGCAACGCCGTCCGCCACTCTCCGCAAGGAGGAGAGGTGGCTGTGACCTTCGGTCATTCCACCGGGCAATTCCGCGCCACGATCGCCGATCAGGGCCCGGGAATCGCGCAGGAGGACCAGCAACGCATTTTCGAACGTTATGAGCAGGTCGGTGACGGCCCTGAGGGGAGCGGATTAGGCCTCGCCATTTCGCGCCGCCTCGCGCGTGCAATGGGCGGCGATATCGAGCTCGTAAGCGCCCCCGGCGAGGGCGCTCGCTTTACGCTTGTTTTACCCGCCTAACGGTCACCCACCGCGACATAATCGCGCTGGGTCGGCCCGACGTAGAGCTGGCGCGGACGACCGATCTTCTGTTCGGGGTCGGAAATCATCTCGTTCCACTGCGCAACCCAGCCGACCGTGCGCGCAAGTGCGAACAGCACGGTGAACATCTCGGTCGGGAAGCCGATCGCATTAAGGATGACACCAGAATAGAAATCGACGTTGGGATAGAGCTTCTTGTCGATAAAATAGGGGTCGTTGAGCGCGATCCGTTCAAGCTCCTTGGCGACGTCGAGTACCGGATCGGTCTTGCCGAGCTCCTTGAGCACTTCGTCGGCGGTCGCCTTCATCACCTTCGCGCGCGGGTCGAAATTTTTGTAGACGCGATGCCCGAAGCCCATCAGCCGGAAAGGGTCATTCTTGTCCTTGGCGCGCGCGATATATTCGGGAATCCGGTCGACTGTGCCAATTTCACGAAGCATGTTGAGCGCCGCCTCGTTCGCTCCGCCATGCGCTGGACCCCACAGACAGGCGATCCCGGCCGCTATGCATGCGAATGGATTGGCACCCGACGATCCCGCCAGTCGCACGGTCGAAGTCGAGGCATTCTGCTCATGGTCTGCATGAAGGATGAAAATCCGCTCCATCGCGCGCTCGACGATCGGATTCACCACGTAGGGCTCGGCCGGGACTCCGAACGTCATTCGCAGGAAATTGCCGGTGTAGCTGAGGTCGTTGTTCGGGAAGATGAAGGGTTGGCCGATCGAATATTTGAACGCCATGGCGGCGATCGTCGGCATCTTCGCGATCAGGCGGTGCGACGCGATCAAGCGCTGGCGCGGGTCGGTGATGTCCGCCGAATCATGGTAGAATGAGGACAAGGCCCCGACCACGCCACACATGATCGCCATCGGATGCGCGTCGCGACGAAACCCCCGGAAAAAGGTCGCGAGCTGCTCGTGAACCATCGTGTGGCGGGTGATGGTGTAAGTGAACTCGCTCAATTCGTCGGCGTCGGGCAAATCGCCGTGCAACAAAAGATAGGCGACCTCCATGAACGAGGATTGCTCGGCCAGCTGATCGATCGGATATCCACGATGCAGCAAAATGCCCTCGTCGCCGTCGATATAGGTGATCGCGCTCTGGCACGACGCAGTCGAGGTGAAGCCCGGATCATAGGTGAACTTACCGGTTTCGCCATAAAGCTTGCGGATGTCGATGACGTCGGGACCCACCGATCCTCCCATCAAGGGGTAGGAAAAATCGCTGCCTTCGGAAGTGAGTTTGACAGTCTTGTCGGTCATGCGTTCGGCTCCAGCATTTGATCGGCGATGCGCTTCAGGCTCTCGTCCTTGCCGAGCAGCAGGAGGACGTCGAAAATCCCCGGCGAGGTCGTTCTGCCCGTTAGCGCCGCGCGCAGCGGCTGGGCAAGCTTGCCTAGCTTGAGTCCGGCGCCGCTCGCAACTTCTCGCACTGCAGCATCGATCGCGTCATGGTCCCAATCTTCGACCGCCGCAAGCGCCTGATGGGCCAGACTCAAATGCCGCCGCGCATCCTCATCGAGCAATTTGCAAGCCGCCTCGTCGAGCCCCAGCGGACGCGCTTTGAACAAAAAGGCGGCACCGTCGGCAAGCTGCCCCAGATCATGCGCCCGCGCCTTCAATTCGGGCATTGCCCTGATCAGCAAATCGCGGCGCGCGGAGTCTATCCCCAGCCGCGGACCGATCAGGTCGGCGAGCCGCTCATCGCCGGCCTCGCGAAGGTAATGACCATTCAGATGCTCGAGCTTCTTGAGGTCGAAGCGCGACGGCGACTTTCCAACATGATCGAGGTCGAACCACTCGACCGCCTGCTCACGTGCAATGACCTCATCGTCGCCATGGCCCCAGCCGAGCCTGAGCAGATAATTGAACAAGGCCTCAGGCAAAATCCCCAGCTCGTCGCGATAGGTATCGACTCCAAGCGCCCCGTGGCGCTTCGACAATTTCGCTCCGTCCGCGCCGTGGATCAGCGGAATGTGAGCATAGCGCGGAATTCGCCATCCCATCGCGCGGATCAGCGCGACCTGGCGAAAGGCGTTATTCAAATGATCGTCCCCGCGAATGACGTGGGTGATCCCCATGTCATGATCGTCGACCACGACCGCGAGCATGTATGTTGGGGTACCATCTGATCGAAGCAGGACGAAATCGTCTATCTCCGAATTGGCGACGGTTACGCGGCCCTGGACGAGATCGTCGATCACCGTTTCACCCTGGCGAACGGTCTTCAGACGCACGACCGATGCCTCATCCGCTTCGCCCGCACCCGGCTCGCGGTCGCGCCATTCGCTGTCGATCCGAAAAGGACGACGCTCGGCCTGCGCCCGACCGCGCCGCTCGGCCAATTCCTCGGGCGAAAGGAAGCAGCGATAGGCGTGGCCCGCTTCGATCAATTGCTCAGCGACGGCGGCGTGGCGTTCGGTTCGCGCGAATTGGAAGACCGGCGGCTCGTCCCCCTCGATCCCAAGCCAGCCCAGCCCGTCGAGGATTGCCGCGATCGCCGGTTCGGTCGACCGGGCGCGATCGGTATCCTCGATCCGAAGCAGATATTTTCCACCGTGATGCCGCGCGAACAGCCAGTTGAACAAGGCCGTGCGAGCCCCGCCGATATGAAGATATCCGGTGGGGGAGGGTGCAAAGCGGGTGACGACCTGTTCGCCGGGGTTAGTAATGTTGTCTGCGCTGTTCATATTGCGGCTTGCGCTGGAGCGCACTTTCCTTTGTCTGTCGGCGAGAATGGACTGGGTGAGCGCCCCTAACATAGAGGTTGCGTCGCTGGAACCGGCGCGGCGGCGCTTTTCCGGCGATTCCGCCCGCCGCTTGGCGGCGCGTCTCGAAAGTTTTCTTGAGGCCGAAAGCGGCCAATTGCCCTTGTGGTTCGTCGCCAGCTTTGCGGCGGGGATCGCGGCTTGGCTGTGGCTCCCTGCTCCGGCTCAGTGGGGCGCATGGATCGCTGCTTCACTGGGTCTTGCCGCGGCCGGCTTGGCGTGGGGCGCAGGGCGGATGGGGCGCGCGCTGATGGTCGGCGGACTGGCGCTCGCCGCCGGCTGCGGCTGGATATGGCTGCGCAGCGAACGGATCGCCGCGCCGCGGCTCGAGCGCGCGACTGTCGTCAGCCTCGCCGCGCGAGTCGAAAAGGTCGAACCGCTCGTTGCCAGGGGCGACCTGCGCCTGACGTTGGCGCCAGACGGCGATCAACTCCCGCCGCGGATTCGGGTGTCGATGCCTGCTGAGAAGGCACCGCCTGGTCTCGGCGCCGGAGCGCGGGTAAAGGTCCGTGCGCGGCTCCAGCCGCCACCGCCGATGGCACTCCCCGGCGGTCATGACTTCGCCCGCGACGCCTGGTTTCAGGAACGCGGAGCGGTCGGCCGCGCGATCGGCCCGGTGGCAATTATCGCCCCATCCCCCGGTGGCGGCTTCGACGCACTCCGCGACCGTCTCGGGAAACATATCCAGTCGCAACTGCCCGCGTCGAGCGCCGGCGTCGCCACCGCCCTTGCCAATAGCGATCAGGGCGCGGTGACGGAGGCCGACGCAGATGCGATGCGGCGCTCGGGGCTAGCGCATCTGCTTTCGGTGAGCGGCCTGCACATCGCCGCCGCGGTCGGCGCGGCAATGCTTATTTCGCTTCGGCTTCTGGCGCTCAGCGAAAGACTCGCGCTTCGAGTCAATCTCGTGCTTGTGTCGGCAGCGATCAGCGCTTGCGCCGGGGTCGGTTATACCCTCCTCACCGGAATGCAGGTGCCGACGGTTCGCGCCTGCATCGCTGCCGTGCTCGTCCTCGGCGGGATGGCGCTCGGCCGCGAAGCGATCAGCCTGCGCCTGGTCGCGGTTGGCGCCTTGCTCGTCCTGCTGTTCCGCCCCGAAGCGCTTGCCGGCGCCAGCTTTCAACTCAGCTTCGCCGCGGTCACCGCGATCATTACATTGCACCAGCTTGGCCCGGTCCGCCGCCTGCTCGGCCCGCGCGAGGAACATTGGCCGATGCGATTCTTCCGGGGGGCCGTCGGACTATTGCTCACCGGGCTTGCGGTCGAACTCGCGCTGATGCCGTTTGCGCTCTACCATTTCCACAAGGCCGGGCTGTACGGGGTCGCGGCCAATATGATCGCGATCCCGCTGACCACGTTCGTCATCATGCCGCTCGAGGCGGGGGCTTTGCTCCTCGACACGCTCGGGCTTGGCGCGCCTTTGTGGGCTGCGACCGGTTGGTCCATCGATCTCATGCTTGGCCTCGCCACGCGTGTAGCCGAGGCCAAGAACGCGGTCGCAATGCTTCCGACGATGCCGCGCTGGGCATTCGGAGCGATGGTCTTCGCCGGACTGTGGTTGTGCTTGTGGCGCGGGCCGATCCGATGGTGGTCGGCGCTACCGTTCGCGGCGGGTGCGGCGGGGGCGGCACTCGCATCAGTGCCCGATCTGTTCGTCACCGGCGACGGTGAACATCTTGCAATCGTTCGCGACGACGGCGTTCCGGTGCTGTTGCGCAGCCGCAGCGGCGACTTCGTTCGCAGCCTGATGAGCGAAGCGGCGGCATTCGACGGCGACCCGCTCAACCTCGAAGAACAGGCCTTCGCGCGCTGCTCGCGCGATTCCTGCGTCGCCGACGTGGTCAAACGCGGGAAAGCCTGGAGGATCCTCGCGATCCGCAGCCGCGACCGCATCGACTGGACTCAGCTCACCACGGCCTGCGCAGACGCGGACATTGTCGTTGCAAGCCGCCGTCTGCCACGCGGATGCACCCCACGCTGGCTCAAATTAGATCGCGCTGCCCTGGCGCAAAGCGGCGGAGTTTCGCTATACCTCAGCGGTACTCCGCGCGTTATGACCGTCAACGATCGCCTTGGCCAACATCCGTGGCGCTATCATCCAGTCCCCTGGACCCAGCGTCCCGACGGTCCCGCAAAACCGAAATCCCGGCCTTACTCGCCGTCTGTCGCAGCACCCTCAGCTGTGATCCCGGCATCGGACCAAACCGCCAGCTCATTGCCGCCCGGATCGATGAAGTGAAAGCGACGCCCTCCCGGGAATGAATATATCGGCCGCGCGATTATCCCATTGGCCTTGCACACGGCGTCCAATGCCGCCTCAAGGTCGCCGACATGGATCACCGCAAGCGGCGCCGACAGTGCATCCTCGCGCGATCCTTCAAGCCCCAAATCGACATCGCCGCTCGTGGTCGCGCTATAATCGGGGCCATAATTGGTAAATGTCCACCCAAATGCCGCAGCGTAGAAAGCGCGCGTCAGTTCGTGCGCGGTCGCACTCGGCAATTCGACATAATCAATCCGCGCTTCGCTCATCCCTGGCCTCCTAATAACGGCGGATCAGCCCGGCGAGGCGGCCCTGGATCTGGATTTGCTCGGGGCGATAGCTTTGCGCCTTATAATGCCGGTTGGCGGGATCGAGGCGGATCATCTGCCCGTCGCGGCGGAAGGTTTTCAACGTTGCCTCGGACTCGTCGATCAAGGCAACGATGATTTCGCCCTCGCGTGCCGTATCGACCTTTCGGATCAGCGCGAAATCGCCGTCGAGAATTCCTTCCTCGACCATCGAATCGCCAGACACCTCAAGCGCATAATGCTCGCCCGGGCCAAGCAATGCGGCAGGAACCGCAAAAGCTTCGGTTCCCTGAAGCGCCTCGATCGGTGTTCCCGCGGCGATCCGGCCGTGCATTGGAATTTCGACCATATCATTAGCGGCTGCGGGGACTTGCCGTAGCGCAGTCTGGGCCGAGTTCGTCTCTGGCATCTTGACCACCTCAAGCGCGCGCGCTCGATTCGGCAGCCGCCGGATGAACTGCCGCTCCTCGAGCGCCGAAATCAGCCGGTGAACCCCGGACTTCGACTTGAGCTCTAGCGCCTCGCGCATTTCGTCAAAGCTTGGACTGACCCCGGTCGCGGCAAGGCGATCGTGGATGAAGCTCAGCAGTTCATGCTGTTTGACAGTGAGCATCGACGCTTCCCCTACGGAACGAACGAAGAACGTGTAGGCAACGAACGGAGGTCCGTCAAGCCTCGCCCAAGCAGAGGGTAACGAAGGCCGCGATCAGCGCCGCACCCATTGCTGTGCCGATGCTTTCGGGGTGGAACTGAACCCCATGCGCAGGTGCATCGCCATGCCGCATGGCCATCACCGTTCCATCCTCGCTCCACGCATTCGCGATCAGGGGGGGCGTGGGCTTGGGCACAGACAGCGAATGATATCGCGTCGCAGCAAATGGAGACTCCACGCCCGCGAACAACCCGCTTCCGTCATGGCAAACTGCGCCGATCTTGCCGTGAACCGGATGAGTCCGCACGACCGATCCGCCGCATGCGAGGGCGAGCGCCTGATGCCCGAGGCATACCCCAAGGAGCGGCCGCCGCCCGGCGACGCAGGCTCGCGTGAGATCGACCGAGATTCCCGCGTCGAGCGGCGCGCCGGGCCCGGGCGAAATGACTATTCCTGCTGGCCCCGCGACGAGCGCTTCGCCGACGTTGAGCGCGTCGTTGCGGGCAACTCGCACCTCGGCTCCGGCACTGCGCAAATAATCGACCAGCATGAAGGTAAAACTGTCGAAATTATCGATCACCAAGATCGCCGGGCGGCTCATTGGCGGCGATGTCTCCCGGCTCTCAGCTGCCGCTTCCAACAATCCGCTGACGCGCTGCACGGATCGCCTTTTCGTCGCGCCGAACCTCGACATCGCGACGCACCGCCGCAATGAATTGTTGCGCGAGTTCCTGCGACACCGATTCCTGGAACGAGCTCTGCACCTGCGCAATCAATGCCGGCTGCGTTGCCGCATTGCCTTGCGTGATGCTCTCGGCGCGCACGATGACATATCCGCGCCCTTGCGGATCGGCGATCATCCGGCTTTTCCCGGCAGTAAGTGAGAACAAGATGCGCAGCGGCGCAGCGGCCTCGGGCGGTGCCTCAGTCAGTTGAATTCGGCGGGCCGCAATCGGCCGAACGGTCGAGACTCCTCGACCACCCTGCCGAGCGGCGTCTGCGATGGGAACGCCGCGCGCCACCTTGGCCGCAATCTCGGTCGCGACTGCGCGCGCCCGGTCGCCCGCCTTCTTCGCGATCCAGTCGGCGGCAACGCGCTCGCGAATCTGCGCCAGCGGGGCGGGGGCGGGCGCAACGCTGCGTCCGACCCCGACGAGCAGATAGCCGCCGGCCCCGGGCAGAGTCTCGACGACCGGATCGTCATCGGCGGTAAGTTCGAACCCGCTTTTCAGGCCCGGTGCAAAGGTGGCGGGCAATCGGAACGCCGGGTTGGAGCGATCGGCGCCTGCGGCCGTGATCAGCGGGGTGTCGACCAGCGTCAGCTTGGCGGCGGCGGCGGCCTCGGTCAGGCTCGCGCCATCCTCGATCGATTCCTCGATCCGGGTGACCTTGTCGAGCAAGGCTTCCTTGCGCTTGTCGACGGTCAGCCGAGCGACAATCTCGCTGCGCGCTTCGGCCAATGTGCGCCCAGCCTCGCCGCGAATCTCATCGATGCGAATGACGTGCCAGCCCAAATCGGACTTGATTGGCCCGACGATCCCACCGCGCGGAGCGGCAAAAGCAGCCGTGGCGATGCTTTCCCCCGCAAGCGAGCCGAATTGCGCGCGGGTTTGCGGACCGACGCTGACGTCTTCCGCGCTAAGCCCGGCAGGAGCAGTCGCGGCAACGAAACTCGCCCCCGATCGCGCGCGCGCGCGCGCTGCGATTGCGTCGGCGACCGCCTTGGCGGGCACAACCGCCTGGCTGATGACCCGGGTCTCGCGCCCACCATAGGTCGCCTTATTGGCGGTGTAGAAAGCGGCGATCTCCGCATCGCTCGGCACGACCGCCGCGACCTGCTCGGGACCGATCGTCGCAAAGCGCAGCACGCGCTGCTCGGGCACCATGTAGCGCGCACGATTCTGATCGTAATAGGCTTGCAGGTCACCCGCGCTGGGCGCGAGCCCCGCGCGGAACTGCGCATTGTCGACCATCACAAGCTGGCCACGCCGCTGCTCCAACAGCATCGACGCATATTGGGTCGCAACCCCTGTCGGAATTCGCGCATTGGCCGCGATCGGGCCAAGCGTTAGCCGACGGGTCAGGTCACCCGCGAGCAAGCGCCGCACCTGGTCGTCGGTCAGCCGCTGCTGGCGCAAAAAGTCGCCATAAGCCGCCTCACTAAATTTGCCGTCGAGCCCGCGAGTCCCGGGGAGGGTCGCGATCTGCCCATCGATCAGCCGCCGCGACAGGCGCAACTCATGGTCGCCCGCAAAGGCTTTCAACGCTGCCTCGTCGATCAATTGGTCGAGCAGTGCCGGGACGTCCTTTGAAACTGTTGCATAGGTCGCCTCGGGGTTCTGCTGGCGCGCCGCACCAAGCAGCCGCTCCATCGAGGTCGAAAAGTCCCGCTCGGTCACCTGCTCGTCACCGGCCTTGGCGAGACTCCCGTTGGCGATCCCACCTCCGCTCAGGCTCCCGCCCAGGTCGGCAAGTGCGAAGCTGGCGACGATCGCAAGCACGAACAGCGCAAGCACGACGGTGCCGACCTTCGATTTCGACAGGCTTCGGAATGAGGACAGCATGGTGGCTCGCACTTTGATGTTTGGGACGCGCAGCTTTAGGGGCGGGGCGGCGCGGCGGCAAGCAGCCGCATCGGAAAGGGCGGGTATATGACAAGACGCAAGCTGATCGCTGGAAATTGGAAGATGAACGGCACCAGCGCCGACCTCGCCGAAGTGACCGCAATCGCGGCGGTCGCCGCCGGGTGCAAGGAGGTCGATGTCGCCTTATGCCTCCCGGCGACGCTGATCGAGCGCGCCGCGAGGTCCGCACAGTCCCTGTCGATCGGCGGCCAGGACGTTCACTCCGCGGTGTCAGGCGCTCACACCGGCTGCGTCTCGGCAGTAATGCTGACCGATGCGGGCGCAACGCTGACCATTGTCGGGCATAGCGAGCGACGCGATGCCCAAGGCGAAACTGACGCCGACGTCCGGGCCAAGGCCGAGGCCGGCCTCGCTGCCGGACTCAAGGTAATCCTCTGCGTCGGCGAAAGCGAAGCCGTGCGCGAGGCGGGAAACGCGGTCGCCCATGTTGCCGAACAACTCGACGCGTCCCTTCCTGGCGCAATCGCCGACCCCGCGCATTTCTCGGTCGCCTATGAGCCGATCTGGGCAATCGGAACCGGCAAGGTCGCCGGAATCCCCGACATTGCGGAAATGCACGCAGCGCTCAGGGCGCGCCTGGCCGCCGCTTACGGCACTGCGGGTGAAAGCGTGCGCATCCTCTACGGCGGCTCGGTCAAGCCCGACAATGCCGCGCAGATCTTCGCCGTCCCCGACGTCGACGGAGCATTGGTCGGCGGAGCGAGCCTCAAGTGTGAACAGTTCGAGCCGATCATCGCGGCGGCGCGTTGAACAATCGCGCGCGAATGGCTAGATGCGCCCCATCTCCTTGTTCGAAAGCTAGCCCATGTTCACCTTCCTGCTGATCGTCCAGACGCTCGTTGCCGCCAGCCTCGTGCTCGTCATTTTGATGCAGCGTTCCGAAGGCGGCGGGCTTGGTGTCGGCGGCTCCTCATCGGGCTTCATGACCGCGCGCGGAGCGGCTGATTTCCTCACCCGTGCTACCTCGGTGCTGGGCGGAATGTTCGTTTTGCTCTCGATCGCTCTCGCAGCCATCGCCGGCACGAGTGGCGAACCCGGCAAGATCGACACCTCGCTCGCCCGCGAAGCGCCGGCGAACGTCCCGCCGGCGACCGCTCCCGGCGCGGCACAACCGGCTCCCTCGGTCCCGCTGGCTCAATAAGCGCTCCAGCCAAAAAGTTTTTGACGTCTGAAGCGATTCGCGCGCTTCCACCCGAGCGCAGCTTTCCCTAAGGCTCGTCTCCCATGGCGCGGTATATATTCATCACCGGCGGCGTGGTCTCCTCGCTTGGCAAAGGCTTGCTTGCGGCTTCGCTCGGGGCATTGCTTCAGGCGCGCGGCTATTCGGTCCGGATTCGCAAGTTCGACCCCTATCTCAACGTCGATCCAGGGACGATGTCGCCTTACCAGCACGGCGAAGTCTATGTCACTGACGACGGGGCGGAAACCGACCTCGATCTCGGCCATTACGAGCGCTACACCGGCGTCTCGGCGCGCCAGTCGGACAATGTCACAAGCGGGCGCATCTACCGCGACATCATCGCGCGCGAGCGCCGTGGCGATTATCTCGGAGCAACCGTTCAGGTCATCCCGCACGTCACCAACGCAATCAAGGAATTCGCGCTCGCCGATACCGATGGACTCGACTTCGTCATCTGCGAGATTGGCGGAACCGTCGGCGACATCGAAAGCCTTCCGTTCGTCGAGGCGATCCGCCAGCTCCGCAACGACCTCGGCCGCGGCCAATCTTTGTTCGTCCACACCACGCTCGTCCCCTATCTCGCCGCCGCCGGCGAATTGAAGACCAAGCCGACCCAGCACAGCGTTCGCGAACTTACCAGCTACGGGATCCAGCCCGACATTTTGCTGTGCCGCGCCGAGCGTGAAATCCCGCTCGCCGACCGTGCCAAGATCGCTTTGTTCTGCAACGTCCCCCAGTCGGCAGTGATCCAGGCGCTCGACGCCCGCTCGATCTACGACGTCCCGCTTCAATATCATGCCGAAGGCCTCGACGACGAAGTCCTGCGCGTGTTCGGAATAGATGACGCGCCTGATCCCGATTTGACCCGCTGGCAGGACATCATGGACCGCGTCGACCACCCCGAGGGCGAGGTGACGATTGGAGTGGTCGGCAAATATGTCGGCCTGCAGGACGCGTACAAGAGTCTGCGTGAGGCCCTGGTCCACGGTGGCCTTGCCAATCGCGTCAAGGTCAACATTCGCTGGCTCGACGCCGAATTGTTCGAGACTGACGGTGCCGATCTCGCCGCCCAACTCGAACCCCTCCACGGCGTGCTTGTCCCCGGCGGGTTCGGTGAGCGCGGAAGCGAGGGCAAGATCGCCTCGGTCCGCTTCGCGCGGGAACGCAGCGTGCCCTTCTTCGGCATTTGCCTCGGAATGCAGATGGCCTGCATCGAGGGTGCGCGTAATACCGCTGGGATCGACGGCGCATCGACCACCGAATTCGGCGAGACATCCGAACCGGTGGTCGGCCTGATCACCGAATGGATGAGCGCCGAAGGACTTCAACAACGTTCCGCGGCGGCGGACATGGGCGGGACGATGCGGCTCGGCGCCTATGACGCGCAGCTCACCGGCAACAGCCATGTCGCATCGATCTACGGCGCGACCGAGATCAGCGAACGCCACCGCCATCGCTACGAAGTCAATGTTCATTATCGCGCCGCGCTCGAGCAGGGCGGGCTGGTATTTTCGGGAATGTCCCCCGACGGCGCACTTCCCGAAATCATCGAGCGCCCCGACCACCCCTGGTTCATCGGCGTTCAGTTCCACCCGGAGCTCAAAAGCCGCCCGTTCGAACCGCACCCCTTGTTCGCAGGCTTCATCGGCGCCGCACTCAAACAATCGCGGCTGGTTTAAGTTCGAGGATAGTCCTTTGCTCGTTGGGCACCCGGACTAGCAACGTGTTTGTAAGCTACATAATCGCCCCTCCAACTGAGGTGACGATCGTCGGCACTTAGGCATGACCGGCGAATCAGCTTGCCAATTCGCGCCAATGGGTATTCCCTTCCTCGCTTCGAAAAAAGGGGGGGAATCCAATGAACAAATTTATCCTAATTTCGGCGGGCGTGGTGCTCGCCGTCTCGCTTACCGCATGCGAGCGCTCTGCTACACCGGCCCAAGGCAATGCATCCGGCGCCGCGTCGGCTTCGGCCGCCGACACCGGTGCGGTCGAACAATCCGTCGCCGCGTTCCTTGGCGCCTTCGCGACTAAGGACTATGCCACGGCAAAATCCTATTACGCGCCCGATGCAACCATGGTCATTCCGGAAATGGCCCCGATGAAGGGTATCGCCGCGATCTCGGCAGACTACGACAAATTCGCTGCGGATCCCGCAGGCAAATTTGTCCCGACGAATGAATCCACCGTGGTTTCGTCCGGCGGTGATCTCGCTTATTCGACGGGAACCTACGAGGTTACTTACACCAATTCGAAGAGCAAGACGGTGGAATCCGGCAAGGGATATTATCTTCTTGTCCATAAGAAGCAGGCGGACGGAAGCTGGAAGGTTGTTCAGGACGTTTCGACGCCCACCGAAGACTAAGTAATCAGAAGCTCGGCGCGGTCCGACCGGGGGCCGCGGCTGAGCCTTGCCCGCCGCGGCGCATCTTCCTAGATGCGGCGCCATGACCAACATCGTTTCCACGCGCCTGCTCGTCCTCGGGTCGGGCCCAGCCGGGCTCACCGCCGCCATCTATGCCGCTCGCGCGGGCCTGTCTCCCATCGTTGTCCAGGGCATCCAGCCCGGCGGCCAGCTGACCACCACCACCGATGTCGAAAATTACCCCGGCTTCCGCGACGTCATCCAGGGCCCCTGGCTGATGGAGGAAATGCAGGCGCAGGCCGAGCATGTCGGCACGCGAATGATGTGGGATCATATCTCCGACGTCGATCTGTCGAGCCGCCCTTTCCGGCTGACCGGCGATGGCGGGACCATCTATTCGTGCGACACGCTGGTGATTGCGACCGGAGCGCAGGCCAAATGGCTCGGGCTGCCTTCGGAAGAGCATATGAAGGGGAAGGGCGCTTCGGCCTGCGCGACCTGCGATGGCTTCTTTTATCGCGGAAAGAAGGTCGCGGTGATCGGCGGCGGCAATACCGCGGTCGAGGAAGCGCTCTACCTGACTAACCATAGCCATGACGTCACGCTCATCCACCGCCGCGACTCGCTTCGCGCCGAGAAGATCCTGCAGGATCGCTTGTTCGCTCACCCCGGGATCAAACTGGTGTGGGACAGCGAAGTCGTCGAGTTCATCGGCGGCGGAGAGCCCGAGACTTTGGTCGGGTTAGACCTGCGCAACCTCAAGACCGGCGCAATCAGCCGGCTCGACGTCGACGGAGCCTTCGTCGCGATCGGCCACACCCCGGCGACCGAGCTGTTCCAGGGCAAGCTAGAGCTCGACAGCGACAATTATATCCTCGTCGAGACCGGATCGACCCGCACCAGCGTCCCGGGCGTGTTCGCCTGCGGCGACGTCATGGATAAGCTCTATCGCCAGGCCGTAACCGCTGCCGGAACTGGCTGCATGGCCGCGCTCGACGCCGAACGTTACCTTGCGGCGGAGGAGTTCGAAGCGCTGCAAGCCGCCGAATAGTAGGACTTAGGCGAGCACCTTCCGGCGCACGAACGCGAGCAAGGTTCCGAAGGTGGCGAAATCCTCGGCCTCGACGTCATGGTCTTCGATCAGCATCGCGAACCTTTCCTCGATTCCGGTAAGCAATGTCGCGACCGCCATCGAATCCATTTCGGGCAGCGCTCCGAACAATTCGCTTCCCTCGGTAAAGCTCGCAATCCTCGCGGGAGGCAGCCCGAGCGTCTCGGCAAGCAAGGCGCGCAGCACCGCCTCGGTCTCGTCCCAGTCGGTGTCGGCCACTTTTGTCCCCCGGATGCTCATGCTCCGCGCGCCTAGGCAAAGCCGGTCGGTCAGGCAAGCCATCGCGACCGAAGCGCGCATCTCCTTTTCTACCCGCACCGGATTGCTTCGACGCCGCGCTCCTCGCAATGACAATACATGACGTCGCCTGATCCAACTCCGTATCCGCTCGACCATCTCGCGCTTCGCGGTTCCCCCGATGCGCCTGCGCTGACGGTCGGCGAAGTGACGATCAGTTTTGCCGAGCTTGACGACGCGGTCGGTCGCAACGCGGCCCACTTGCTTGCGCTAGGACTGTCGAAGGGCGACCGGGTCGCCATTTGGATGGGCAAGACGATGCTGGCCTGCGTCCTCCCGCTCGCCGCGGCCCGCGCGGGGCTAATCCATGTCCCGATCAATCCGGTGCTCCGCCGTGCCCAGGCCGCGCACATCCTCGCTGACAGTGGCGCCAAATTGCTCATTGCCAATCAGGCGAGGCTGGACAGCCTCGAAGACGGCGATCTTGCGGCGGCGCGGCCCGCAGCGCTCGAAGGCTGGCTCGCGCCTGGCCCAGCGCTTCCACCGTCAAGCCATGACCCCAACGCGCTGTGCACATTGCTCTACACCTCTGGCTCGACCGGCCGTCCGAAGGGCGTGATGCTGTCGCACGCCAATCTGTGGCTCGGCGCGGTCAGCGTCGCTTATTATCTCGGACTCGGCCCGTCCGACCGGACGCTCGCAGTGCTTCCGCTGGCGTTCGATTACGGCCAGAACCAATTGCTCGCGGGTTGGTATGCGGGCGGAAGCGTGATCCCGCTCGACTATCTAATGCCGGGCGAAGTCGTCCGAGCGATCCGACGCCATGACGTCACAATACTCGCCGGAGTACCGCCGCTCTGGCTCCAGCTTGCCGACGCGGAATGGGGAGACGTGGGCACGAGCCTGACCACGCTCACCAACAGCGGCGGCCATCTACCCGAACCGCTGGTACGGCGCTTGCGTCACGCCTTCCCGCAGGCAAGGCTGCACCTGATGTACGGCCTCACCGAAGCCTTCCGTTCGTCGAGCCTCGATCCCGCGCTCGTCGATGCCCACCCCGACAGTATCGGCACCGCAATCCCCTTCGCCGACCTCGCGGTCATGCGCCCCGACCGAACAGAAGTCGCTCCGGGCGAGGAGGGCGAGCTCGTCCACGGCGGTCCGCTAGTTGCGCACGGCTATTGGAACGACCCGATCCGCACCGCCGAGCGCTTCCGCGACGGACGAGTCTGGTCGGGCGACACCGTCGTACGCGGTCATGATGGCCTGCTCCGCTTCCGCGCCCGCGACGACGCGATGATCAAAGTCAGCGGCAACCGACTGTCTCCGACCGAAATAGAGGAAGCCGCGCTCGCTAGCGGAGCGGTATCACAGGCGCTTGCGATAGGCGTCCCAGATGCCCTCCTCGGTCAGGCGGTGCTCCTGATCGCGGTAGCCCGGCAAGACCAAGCGGAGGAGCGGTTGCGCGCTTATTTCAAGCGGGAATTGCCGGCATTCATGCACCCCCGCGAGATCGTCTGGCGCGATAAATTTCCGCTCAACTCTAATGGCAAGATCGACCGAAAAACGCTTGTAAAGGAACACAAATGAAAGCGGCGGGTCTCATCCCGAACGATTTCCACGCCGACAGCGACGGAGCTTTGACGATCGGGCGCTGGCGGGTGGAGGCACTCGCATCGGAAGAAGGGCCGACCCCCATTTTCGCTTACGACAGCGCAATTGTCGCCGCTCGCATCGCCCGCTTCCGCAAGGCGATGCCAGAGGATGTGGCGCTTCATTATGCGGTAAAGGCCAATCCGTTCGCGCCGCTTCTGCGCTTCATCGCGCCCCTTGTCGACGGCTTCGACATTGCCTCCATCGGCGAGTTGGAGCGCCTCCACGGCGTCGACACCAAGGCGATCAGCTTCGCTGGACCAGCCAAATCCGACGCCGCGCTCGAAGCCGCATTGTGCTCTGGGATTACCGTCAATCTCGAAAGCGAGCAGGAAGCCGAACGCGCGCTCGCGCTCGCCGAGCGAATGTCCGTTCGTCCGTCGCTTGCGGTTCGCGTCAATCCGCCCTTCGGCCTTAAAGGCGCGGGAATGAAGATGGGCGGTCTGGCCAGCCCGTTCGGAATCGATCACGACCGCGTCCCCGCGCTCGTCCGGCGGCTAATCGACGCCGGCGCCGACTGGCGCGGCTTCCACATCTTCTGCGGAAGTCAGGCCCTGCAAGCCGAAGCGCTGATCGAAACCCAGCGCGCGACCATCGCGCTTGCTGGAGAGCTCGCGAACGAGGCTGCAGCAAGCCCGCCAGCCGTAAATCTCGGAGGCGGTTTCGGGATCCCCTATTTCCCAGGCGACCAGCCGCTCGACATCGAAGCAGTCGGCGCGGCCTTGCGAGAGAGTCTTAGAGACAGACCACAACAACTGGAAACAACACAATTTTCTATCGAGCTCGGACGATGGCTTGTCGGCGAAGCCGGGGTCTATCTGACCCGCATCGTCGAGCGCAAAGTCAGTCGCGGCCGCACCTTCCTGATCACCGACGGCGGGCTCCACCACATGCTCGCCGCCTCGGGAAATTTCGGCCAATTACTGCGCCGAAACTATCCCATTGCCATAGCCCCCAAGTTCTCAGATGAACCCGAAGAGGAAGTGACGGTCACCGGCTGCCTTTGCACCCCGCTCGATCTCCTCGCGGACTCGGTCCGGCTGCCCCGCGCCGACGTCGGGGACATCGTCGCGATCTTTTGCGCGGGAGCCTATGGCCTCAGCGCAAGCCCGATATCCTTCCTCAGTCAGCCGGCCGCACGCGAAATCCTCGTCTAGGGATAGCGCGCTTCAACGAAATACAGCCCCTCCGGGGGTGCATTCAGCCCGAGCGCAGCGCGATCCCGCGCCGCCAGCGCTTCGCCAATATCCCCCGGCGACCACCGCCCACGCCCCACCAGAGCCAGACAACCGACCATCGACCGCACCTGATGATGAAGGAAACTGCGCGCCGCGGCGGTGACGTGCACTTCCTCACCGACCCGCTCGACCCTTAACAGATTGAGCGACTTGACCGGGTCCTTCGACTGGCAATGCGCCGATCGGAACGTTGTGAAGTCATGCAGCCCGACCAGCAAGGCCGCCCCCTCGACCATCGCCTCGACATCGAGCGGCGCGGCAATATGCCAGACCTTCCCGCGGTCGACCGCGGGCGGGGCGCGGCGATTGAGGATCCGATAGCGATAACGCCGCCCGCTGCACGAAAAGCGCGCATGCCAATCCTCCGCGACCCTTGCTACCGCAAGTACCGACACCGGACTTGGCCGGACCAAGGCATTGATCCCCTCGCGCAACCGATGCTCGCTCAGCGATTTCGCCACATCGACATGCGCCTCCATCGCCAGCGCATGAACCCCCGCGTCGGTCCGCCCCGCGCCGTGCACCGTCACTTGCTCGCCAGTCATCCGCCCGATCGCGCGCTCAAGCGTCTCCTGCACCGACTCGCCGAACGCCTGCCGCTGCCAGCCGACGAACGGCCCGCCATCATATTCGACCGTCAACCGCCAGCGCGTCACGCGATCCGTGTCCCGGCAGGTATCGCGAACCCGCGCAAGAGCTCGTCGACTTGCACTGACCCACGCCCCGCTCGCTGCACCAGCACCGGTCGCAGCGCTCTGTCGCCACAGGCAATAGTCAGCCGACCGTCGATGACGTCACCTGGCGCCCCACGTCCCTCGGCCAACTCCGCCGACAACAGCTTGATCCGCTCGCCCTCATGTTCGAACCAGGCACCCGGGAAGGGCGCAAGACCCTGCACATGGCGAAGCAATTCCGCGGCGGGCCGCGACCAGTCGATCCGCGCCTCCTGCTTTGCGATCTTCGCCGCATAGGTGACGCCGTCCTCGGGCTGCGGAACGGGGACCAGTACGTCGAGCCCGGCAAGCGTTTCGACCATCATCGTCGCGCCAATCTCGGCAAGCTTTTCCGTGACTTGTGCGGAGTTCTCGCCACCAATCCTCAACTCGCGCCGCATAACCATCGGCCCGGTATCGAGCCCTGCCTCCATTGCCATGATCGTCACTCCAGTGACTTCATCCCCGGCCATGATCGCGCGCTGCACCGGCGCCGCACCGCGCCACCTCGGCAAAAGCGAGGCGTGGACGTTGAGGCACCCCCGCCGCGGCGCATCGAGGATCGGCTGAGGCAAGATCAATCCATAAGCGGCAACAACCGCGACATCCGCGCCAAGCGCCGCAAACGCCTTCTGCTCGTCCGCATCGCGAAGCGTCCGCGGCGACCGAACCGCGATTCCCAACTCCCGCGCGCGAAGCTCGACCGGGGTCGCCCGCTCGCTCTTGCCGCGCCCGGCGGGCCGGGGCGGCTGCGTATAGGCCGCAACAATGTCATGCCCCGCTGCGACCAGCGCATCGAGCGTCGGCACAGCAAACCCAGGGCTCCCCATAAAGATGATGCGCACCTTGAAATCCGTTCGCCTGAGCCAGTCGAAGGGCCGTCCTTAGCTTCCTGTGGATGAAAAGAAAGGACGGGGCTTCGACAAGCCAGGCCCTGGCGCTATTGGGAAATATGGCATCGACCGAAATCGAGGCGCTGACCCAGGCGCTCGCGCGCCTTCCCGGACTCGGCCCGCGCTCGGCGCGGCGCGCGGTGCTTCATTTGATGAAGAAGCGCGAGGGTGCACTCGATCCCTTGCTCGCCGCGCTGCAATCGGTGTCCCAACGCCTCTCGACCTGCTCGACCTGCGGCAATCTCGACACCAGCGACCCCTGCGCAATCTGCCGCGACATGCGCCGCGACGATCGCCTGCTGTGCGTGGTCGAAGAAGTCGCCGATCTCTGGGCGCTCGACCGTTCGCGCCTGTTTCCGGGCCGCTTTCATGTCCTCGGCGGGCGCCTGTCCGCGCTTGAAGGCATTCGCCCCGACGACCTCGCCATCGACTCGCTCGTCGCCCGCGTCGGCGCTGGCGGGATTGATGAGGTTGTGCTTGCAATGAATGCGACGCTCGAAGGCCAGACTACCGCCCATTATCTCGCCGAGCGCCTCGAAAAATTCCCAATCCGCCTCACCCAATTGGCTCACGGCCTCCCGGTCGGTGGCGAATTGGATTATCTCGACGAAGGGACTTTGGCGCAGGCGCTCAGGGCACGAAGGCCGGTCGCCTAACCATCCTTGCAGCCGCGGGAGGCGTGCCTTAAATCGCCCCCATGGCCGTCCTCCGCATCCTCGAAATTCCCGACCCAGTCCTTCGCCAGCTTTCGACCCCGGTTGAATCGGTCGATGATGATATTCGCGCGCTGATCGCCGACATGTTCGACACGATGTATGATGCCCCCGGAATCGGCCTCGCCGCGGTCCAGATCGGCGTACTCAAACGCCTGCTGGTAATGGACCTTCAGGAGCCTGCGGAAGAGGGCGGCGAGCCGGTGCGCGAACCTCGCGTCTTCATCAATCCTGAAATATTGTCGCATTCGGACGAACTCGCGCCCTACACCGAGGGCTGCCTGTCGGTCCCCGATCAATATGGCGAAGTGCTTCGCCCGGCGACGATCCGCGCGCGCTGGCTCGACGAAACCGGAACCTGCCATGAGGAGGAGCTCTCAGGCCTGCTCGCGGTCTGCCTCCAGCATGAAATCGACCATCTCGACGGCGTCCTGTTTATCGACCATCTGTCGCGCCTGAAACGCGAAATATTGCTCAAGAAACTCGCCAAGATGCGCAAGGAGCGCGGCACGAGGGCTGCCTGATCTCAGTTGCTCCTGCCGTCGAAGAACCAACTCGCCCCGTCGCTGACCAGCGATACGGTATTATAGGCCGAAATATTCAGCGGGGAGGCTGGCAGGGTCAGATTGCCTCCCGACTGAAACGCTATTCCCCCGGCACCCGCCTGCAGGGTGATCCGCGCGCCCACTCCTCTGATCGGAATCGTCCGGATCGGAGTTGTCCCCGATATCTGCGCGAAGGGCAGCGTGATCGGTAGTGGCAGCGTCGCCGCGGCCGTCACCGTGCGCCCCTTGTCGGTATTGCCCTGCAGGATGACCGGCATCGCCGCAGGGCTAAACCCGCTCAGCGCGGCGATGTCATTGCCATTATTGGCAAAGTGCAACGCGCCGATCAGGATGCCTGTCGCACTGGCCCCGCCCCAGGCGATGCCGTTGCCCGCCCATTGCCTGACCTTCACGCCTGATGCGACCACGGTATTCGGGCCGGTGATCACCAGCCCGTCGGTGACCGTGACGGCATCGCCGACGATCTCGCCGCCCGAAAGGCTATTGTGCGGACCCTGGATGATGACTTTCGATTGCACGAAGTTGCATGAGACCATCGCACCGTCGAACAAAGCACCGACTTTCAGTCCATAGCCCATCGACGCGCCGACCCAGCCGCCGGTGATGATCGCCTTTTGTCCGCTCTGTAAGTCGATCGCGGCGGCAACCGCGGGACCCGCTTCGATGTCCGGCGAATCGATGAAGAAGTTCTGACCTTGCGGGCCCGCAATCGTGTTGATGTGAATACCGCGTCCGCCGGCCGTAATCCCGTAAATCATCGGGCGGTAGAAGCCGAGGCCGGCGCAGCCGACGTCGATGTAAATTCCGGTACGCATGTCGGTCGCGCGCAAATTGTCATAATTGCAATCGACCGTCCGCCCGGGGATGGTCCCATCACCCTTGCAGTGGATGGCATAATTGCTAACATATTGGACCACTGCGCCGGACATGTCGCACTCGCTTGCGCGATAATCGTACACACCATTGAACAGCTTGGTCGTCACTCCCTCGCGCCCATAGACTGTCAGATCGTTGACATCGCAAAATGCAATGAAGTTGCGAAAGATACAGGCTCCGGCGGTGAACGGCGCCACTCCGGGGAAGGCATTGAACGCTGGCCGGTTGATGACGGTGCCAAACGTCCTGTCACGCGTCGCGTCAGTCCCATCGCCGATCTCGATTCCATTCATGTTGCGGGTGGCGAGGAGCAGGGTCGCCTTAGCCTCGAAGTCTATTGTCACCGCGATCAGGATCTTCAGGGAGGTGTTGATCCTGTAATTGCCCTTCGGGACCAGGATGCGCTTGCCCGGATTCGCATTGATGCAGGCCTGGATCGCCGCTGAATCGTCGCTTGCCCCATCCCCTTTAGCGCCCCAATCCTTCACGCTCACCGCTGAACCTGTCGCAGGGGACAACGCAGATTGAGCAAGCGCCGGAACCGAAAGCGCCGGTGCGATGACCAAAGCGCCGCCAAGGAAGGTGCGGCGTGAAAGTTGCGACGAGGTTCCGGCCATCATCCTTCTCTTTCGAGCGTTGGTCTAACTCAGGCTTAGTGCGGCCTTACGGCTGTCATCGGCGCATTCGCGACAGATCTGCGCGCACAATCGGCAATGCTCATGGTCATGCTTTTCGCATTCGGCGGCACATTGCTCGCACATCCGCGCGCACAGCTCGAGCAATTCGCGAAGGATCGGCTGATCGTCGCCCGTGCGGCGCGCGCCAAGCCGTGACGTCGCTTCGCAAATGTCCGACGCGTCGAGGCACAATCGGATGCACTGTGCCATGTCCCCGCCTTCGGCTTTATGCGCCTCGGCCATGCAGCTGTCGGCGCACGACAAAGTCATCTTGGACGCGTACATCAAATGGTGAACGGCATCGCCGAGCGCCTGGTTATTCTCGTCCCTGGGGTGAAGCGCGATCATCTTGCGAATAGACATAGTGTCTCCTGATTCCTCGTGGACGCACGATGGAGCCAATGTTCCGCTTGAGCAAGGGCGGCAGCAGAGCTAAGTTCGCATTTCGTTCCGCTTTTGGGGGTCCATTTGGACACGAATCTGATCATCTTCATCATCGCCGCACTCGCGCTCGGCGCGTTGATCGGCTGGCTGCTTGGCGCTCGCGGTTCCGCCGCCGGTGCAGGGGTTGTCGAATCGCTCCGGCTGCAACTCGACGGAGTGCGCGAGGAACGCGATTCGCATTGCCGCGCAATCGACGAGCTTCGCCGCGAGCATGGCGAGCTTGCAACCCGTCACGCCCGCGCCGAGGCAGCTCGCGAGGAGCGTGAGCGTGCGTTTGAGGAACGGCTGGCCGAAATCAACGCCGCCAAGGAGGCACTCGGCGCGCAATTCGCCGAAGTTGGTGGCAAATTGCTCGAAAGCGCTCAGAAGCAATTTCTCGAGCGCGCCGATCAGCGCTTCAAGGAATCCGAAGCGACCGCCGGCACCAGCCTCAAGGCGCTGCTACAGCCGGTCCACGAGCGCCTAAAGCGCTACGAGGAGGTGGTCGGCAAGGTCGAAGAGGACCGGCGCAAGGATTTCGGGCTGCTCACCGGGCATATCGAAGCGATGAAAAGCGGCACCGAGCGCGTTTCGGCCGAGGCTGCCAAGCTAGTCAACGCGCTTCGCAACGCTCCCAAGGCGCGTGGGCGGTGGGGCGAGCAGCAATTGCGCAACGTGCTCGAAAGCTGCGGGCTTGCCGAACATAGCGACTTTGCTTGCGAGGTCAGCCGCTCGGACGAGGACGGCGCTCGAATCCGCCCCGACGTGATCGTTCGAATCCCGGGCGGGCAGAGCCTGGTAATCGACGCAAAGGTTTCGCTGAACGCCTATCAGGACGCCTTCGGAGCGGTCGATGAGGCCGAGCGCCTGCTTCACCTCGGAACGCACGCTTCGGCGATCCGTACCCACGTCAATCTGCTCGGCGCCAAGGCCTATTGGTCGCAATTTCCCGATGCGCCCGATTATGTCGTGATGTTCATTCCCGGCGAACATTTCCTGTCGGCGGCGCTCGAACAGGATTCCGCGCTGTGGGATTATGCGTTCGACAAGCGCGTGTTGCTTGCCACCCCGACCAATTTAATCGCCATCGCCCGCACCGTCGCGGCGGTGTGGCGGCAGGAAAAGCTCGCCAAGGAAGCGCGCCAGATCGGCGAGCTGGGCAAGGAACTCTACGATCGTCTCGCCAAGGCCGCGAGCGATTTGCGCAAGGTCGGTTCGGGGCTGACCAGCGCGGTCAACAATTACAACAGCTTCGTATCGAGCTTCGAAAGCCGCTCACTCGTCACCGCGCGCAAATTCCGCGAACTCAACATCGAACCAAGCGCGCGCGAGATCGAGCTGGTCCCTCCGGTCGAAGCGCTCGCCCGCTACGGCGAAGTCAATATTGCCCTGCCGCCAAACACCGACGATCATTGATCACAACGCTTTCAATGTAGGAATTCGTCTGCCACGCCATGAAAGTCACGACTCGCCTCGGGGGGAGTAGCGAAATGGTCGCCGACTCTATGACTTTTGCGACCTTAGTGACGTTAGCGCGCGTTCGGCAGCCCGTTCTCGCCGATCCGGCTGAAAAACACCGCCGCCGCGCCGCAGCCGCGATAGGGACGGCCATCGACCGTCACGCTGACGCTGTCGGGATAAACTCGGTCGCTCATCCCGTCGCTGCACTGACGATGGACGATGTTCACTCCAAGCCGTGGAGTCTGATAGATTTCCCCGGCAACTCCGTTAATCGCTACCGGAGTCGGCTGAGCGACCTGCACATTGGTCCCGCGATCGGTGAAGACCATCCCGCGCTGATCGATCGTCAGATCCCAGAACGGCTCATTGCCAATCGCCCGATAGGCGCTGCCCGGAGGAAAGGGCATGATCGGCGGCGGAGCCGGATGCGGCTGGCACGCCGCCAGAATTGCGAATGGAAATGCAATGAGTCGTTTCATGGCCGATCAACCCTGTCTTCGCGTCCCTGTTCCATCACCGCCAACTCGCTCTGACCGCAAATGCCATCACCGCCGCCGCCACCGCTGCATTAAGACTATCTGCCCGCCCGGCCATCGGAATTTTAACGAGCAGGTCGCACTCTGCCTCATAGTCAGCAGGAAGCCCCTGGCTCTCGTTGCCGATCAGCAGGAAGCACGGTTGTTCATAGGCCGCCTCGAGATAATCACTGCTCGTATTGAGGCTCGTCCCCACGAGTTGCCCCGGGCCGCTTCGCAGCCACGCCACAAACTCATCCCAGCGCGCAACCGCAATCGCTTGCGTGAACACCGCGCCCATCGAAGCGCGCACCGCTTCAACCGAGAAGGGGTCCGCACTATCGTCGATCAGGATCAGCCCGCCGGCGCCGGCGGCGTCGCCGGTGCGAAGGATCGTCCCGATATTGCCCGGGTCGCGCAGCGACTGCGCGACCAGCCAGAGCGGTGAGGCCGAGCGCTCGATCTCACCGAGCGAAGTGCGAGGTTGGCGAAATGCCCCGAGGATAGCCTGCGGATTGTCCTTGCCCGACATTTTGGACAGGATCTCACCGCTCGTCTGGACCACGTCGCCCCCCGCGGCTTCGCACTCGGCAATGATGTGGGTGGCGAGCGGGTTGATCCCGTTCGCGGCGCTATATGCGATGATCTGCGGCAAGTGACCGCTGTCGCGCGCTTCGGCCAAGATGCGCAGACCCTCGACCAGGAACAGCCCGGTTTCGCGCCGCGCCTTCTTGTCGCGCAGCGAGCGAAGAAGCTTGACCGTCTCGTTCATGAAACTGGAGATTTGCCGCGGCATCTCAGTCTTCGCCAAAGCGCTCCGTCACTAGTGCCGCCAGCTGATCGATGGCATCGCCGCAATCGTCGCCGTTGCAATGGATGGTGATCGTGTCGCCCATCGCTGCGCCGAGCATCATCAGGCCCATGATCGATGTTCCGCACACCCGATTGCCGTCCTTCTCCACCTCGACCTTGGCTGACAGATTGGCGGCAAGGTTGACGAACTTCGCGCTCGCCCGAGCATGAAGCCCGCGGCGGTTGGTGATCTCCAATGTTCTGGACTGAGGATTCAAGCCGCCGCCTCGCCCAGAATTTCCGACGCGACCGAAATATATTTCCGCCCCGCCTCGCGCGCGGCGGCGACCGCGGCGCGAACGCTCATCGCCTTGCGCGCGCCCTCGAGGCGAATCAGCATCGGCAGATTGACCCCGGCGATAACTTCGACATTTTCGGACTTCATCAGGCTGATCGCCAGGTTCGACGGAGTGCCGCCGAACAAATCAGTCAGGATTATCACCCCATCGCCCTGGTCACAGGTCTGGATGGCGTCGGCGATGTCCTTGCGGCGAAGCTCCATATCGTCATCCGCGTCGATGCAGATGCCGGCAATCGCGTCCTGCGGGCCGACGACATGTTCCATCGCGGTGATGAACTCGACCGCCAGGCGGCCGTGGGTCACCAGCACTAATCCGATCATTCACTCACTCGCTTCGTCACGGCCGCGCGTTTGGTTTCGCGGCCAGATTGCACAGGCAAACCCTCAATCGTGTCGCTTGGTGGTGAAGCGAGGTCGCGGTGGCGCACAATCGGCGTAAATCCCGCCTTGCGCAACCTTTTAGCCATCTCGTTCACTGCAGCGACTGACCTGTGGCGTCCCCCGGTGCAGCCGAACGCTACGGTCAAATAGCTTTTACCGGCGGCCCAATAGCGGGGAATCAGACCATTTAACAGCGATTCGATCTGTTCGAGCGTCGGGTTCCAGGCGGGATCATTGGCAACGTAATTATGGACCTCCCTGGACTCCCCGGTAAGTGGGCGGAGCTCCTCTATCCAGTGCGGGTTGGCGATGAACCGCATATCGAACACCAAATCGGCAGCGCGCGAGATACCGCGCGCGAATCCGAATGAGGCGAGTGTCAGCACCGGTTGATCGATCTCTCCGCCATAATGCTGGAGCAAAGCGTCGCGCAATTCGACTGGGCTCAGATCTGTCGTGTCGATCAGGACGTCTGCGACTTCGCGAAGCGGTGCTGTGACTCCCCGCTCGCGCGCAATCCCATCCTCCGCGGGTCGGTCGGGAGCAAGTGGGTGGCGGCGGCGGGTCTCGTCGAACCGCCGCATCAGCTCGGCACCGGCGCAATCGAGGTAAAGGATTTCTGGCGTAACGCCCTCGATCGACTTGAGCAAAGCGGGCAGGGCCTTGGCGTCGAACCCACGGCTGCGGGCGTCCATCCCGACCGCTACCGGCATCGACTGGCCCGCCGCCCGCTCGCCGTGAACGAAGTCGTTAAGCAGCGCGGCCGGAAGATTGTCGACACAATCCCAGCCCATGTCTTCCAGTGCATCGAGCACGGTCGACTTGCCGGCACCGGACATTCCAGTGACGAGTAGCAGGCGCGGCAACGAGGGGCGCCGCGCCGGGGTCATCAGAAGCGCAAGCCGAGCCGGTCGAGCGCCAGAGCGACCTTTGATGCAGCCGAGGCAGTCGCGGCATCGACGCTGATCAGCGGCACTCCGACCCCAAGCACCGGCCGTTCACGACTGTCATCGGGAAGCCGCTGAATTTCACTGGTCAGTTCAACGACCAGAGCAACGGGCACGTCGTCGACATGCTCCATTTCGACGATGCCGACTCCGCGAATCTCCAGTTTCCCGCGTATCGTCGGCGGGGCCGATGCGATCAGCCGCTTTCCGACTTTTTTCACAATCGTCTGATCATCGCTGACTAAAGTGAAACCGCGATCGAGCAATCGCAGTGCGAGGTCCGACTTGCCCGATCCTGACGGGCCCGTGATCAGCACCGCGCGCCCCTCGATTGCAACGCTTGACGCATGGACCGTCTCCGAACTGAGGCGAATGCTCATGCGCTGGCCCCCGTGTAGTGCGCTGCTGGCAATCTTATTGTAAAGCGCGCTCCCGAAGGTGCGTCGTCACGGTCGGTCACGTCAATCTCCCCGTCATGGCCCTCGACGATCGCTCTTGCGATGGCAAGGCCCAGTCCCGAATGGCGGCCAAAGGCTTCGGTCACGGGCCTTACTGAATGGAAGCGGTTAAAAATTGCCTCGCGTTGCTCCGGCGGCACGCCCGGCCCTTCGTCCTCGATCCGGATGCAGATATGCTCGCCCACGCGCGTTGCGGCGACCTCGACCAGTCCATTCGGGGGCGAAAAGCTGATGGCATTGTCGATCAAATTATCGATCGCCCGCGCCAGCCGGCTTGGCTCGCCAAAGGTGATGGCGCTGGCGCGTCTCGGGCGTGCGAAGGCGAGGCGGACACTTCCGGTTTCGCGACGCGCTTCCCAGCTCGCGACCAATTGGCCGATGAGCTTACCCAGGTCCACGGATTCGAAGCTCGCGCGCGCCAGCTCGGCATCGGTTCGTGCAGCTTCCCCGACATCGCCGATCAGCCGGTCAAGGCGGATAACGTCCTGCCGAATAACGTCGACAAGCTGGCTTTGCAGGGCGGGATCCTTAACCCGGTCAAGGCTGTCGACCGCGCTGCGCAGCGAGGCCAGCGGGTTCTTGAGCTCATGCGTTACATCGGCGGCGAAGGCTTCGATATTGTCGATCCGGTGACGCAACGAATGGCTCATGTCGCTCACCGCGCGCGCGAGCGTACCAATCTCGTCGCGTCGCGAGGGCAGGCGAGGGACCCGCACTTCGCGTGCCCGGCCCATGCGGACACGGTGCGCGGCAATCGCGATCCGCCGCAGAGGGCGAACGATGGTCCTTGCCAGGAACAGGGACAAAAGCACCGACAGGACCGTGACGAGGCCCAGGGCAAGCACTAGCGAGCGGCGCTGCTTGCGCACCGTCCGGGTAAAGTCGCGGTCATTGTCGGTAACCAGCAGGATCGTGCCGTCGGCGAGTGGCGCTGCCGCGGAAAACACGGGTGTCAGTTCGGGAGTCTGGCGGATTGCGGTGGCAACCTGCCCGCTGGCTCTCGCGTCTCGCGCCTCGCTCCAGGCATCGACCTGATCGACACGCGGCTCGACGAATTCCCCAAGCGACTCTTCCCCCACGATTGTATTGAAACCGCGGTCGATTGATCGTGCGATACCCTTTGTCCAACGCTGGGTCGCCGGATCGCGCAGACGATAGGTCGGACCCGTCAGCCGCCAGCTATCAAGCTCGAGCCGCCCGTCAGACGCGTAAACTCGGAACCGTCCGGCACTGTGTCGCGACAAAGCAGCGAGGAGCGTCTCGCGGCGGTCGGCCGAGACCGCCTGGATGGCCGTGGCTGTCATGTTCGCTTCCGCCGCAACTTGGCGCGACCGCTCCAGCGCCAGGCGGTTGCGATAGGCGTCCAGATAAGCGATCGAGAGACCGATCAACACGATCGACAGCACATTGACTGCGAGAATGCGGTACGACAGCGTCCAGCGCCCTGACCATGTCAGGACGAGATCGCTCTCGTCATTCCTCCCCGAAGCGGTACCCGACGCCATATAATGTCTCGATTGCGTCGAAGTCCCCGTCGACGGTCCGGAACTTGCGGCGGATGCGCTTGATGTGGCTGTCGATCGTGCGGTCGTCGACATAGACGTCGTCGTGATAGGCAACGTCGAGCAACTGGTTGCGCGACTTTACCACGCCCGGACGCTGAGCGAGCGCCTCGAGGATCAGGAATTCGGTAACGGTCAAAGTGACTTCCCGCGCATCCCACAACACCTTGTGCCGCGCCGGGTCCATTACCAGCCGCCCTCGGTCCAGCAACGGCGCTTCCTCACCTCCATCGCCACCGGATTGCGCGACGCCGCGAGACAAATCCTGACGGCGCAGGAGCGCGCGAATCCGCGCGATCAGCAGGCGCTGCGAGAATGGCTTGGAAATATAATCGTCGGCACCCATGGCGAGGCCAAGCGCTTCGTCGAGCTCGTCGTCCTTCGATGTCAGGAAGATCACTGGCATGGCGCTCGCGCCACCGCCAAGTTCACGCACCCGGCGAAGAAGCTCCATCCCGTCCATCTGCGGCATCTTGATATCGAACACGCCCATGTCAGGGGGATTGTCGGCAAACGCCTTCAGCGCCGCCTGCCCGTCGGTATAGACGCGCGTGATGAAGCCCTCCGCCTGCAGCGCGATCGAAACCGAAGTCAGGATATTGCGGTCGTCGTCGACCAGCGCGATTACATGGGTCATGTCATGATCGCAGTGCCAAGCATTGGCGAGGCGATAGCATGGCACGGCGGCGAAACAAGGCTCGCCGGGCCGCTTTGACCGTTTGCCGTCCCCTATGTATAGCCCGACGCATAAAGCCTGCGGCCAGGCTCGGCGGCCACAAGCACCATTGAAAATACAGGGAGAATTGACGTGAGTGAGCGGACCCCCGCGTATCGGCTTGACGCCCAGGGCATCGAGACGGGCGCAGCCGTCCACTGGAACCTGTCGACCGCGCCGCTCGTCGAGCAGGCGGTAGCGCGCGGTGAGGGACGTCTTGGCAAGGATGGCCCGCTGGTGGTCCAGACCGGCGTGCACACCGGCCGGTCGGCGCAGGACCGATTTCTTGTCCGCGATAGCGTCAGCGAGGACGTCGTGTGGTGGGGCAAATCGAACCGGCCGATGCCATCCGACGCCTTCGATCGGCTTTACGCCGATTTCGTCGCCGCGCTCGGTTCGAAGGAAACCCTATTCGTTGCCGACCTTTACGGCGGCTCGCAGCCCGAGCACCGTGTCAAGGTTCGCGTGATTAATGAGCTTGCCTGGCACAATTTGTTTATCCGCACGATGCTGGTTCGACCCGAAGCTGCCGAGCTTGCCGATTTCGCTCCCGATTACACGATCATCGACCTGCCGAGCTTTAAAGCCGACCCCGAGCGGCACGGCTGCCGCAGTGAGACGGTGATCGCGGTCAGTCTGGAAAAGAAGCTGATCCTCATCGGTGGCACTGCTTATGCCGGCGAGATGAAGAAGTCGGTCTTCGGCCTGCTCAACTTCCTTCTGCCGGTCGATGGCATCATGCCGATGCATTGCTCGGCCAACATTGGTCCCGCCGGGGACACGGCGATTTTCTTCGGCCTCTCTGGCACCGGGAAGACGACGCTTTCGGCGGACCCCAAGCGAACCTTGATAGGCGACGACGAACATGGCTGGTCGGACACTGCGGTGTTCAATTTCGAAGGCGGTTGCTACGCCAAGATGATCCGTTTGTCGGCAGAGGCCGAACCGGAGATTTTTGCGACCACAAAGCGGTTCGGAACAGTGCTCGAAAACGTCGTCATGGACGAAGTGACGCGCGAGTTCGATTTCAATGATGCGACCTTGGCCGAGAACAGCCGCGGCGCTTATCCGATCGACTTCATCCCCAACAGTTCAGAAAAGAACATGGGGCCGTTGCCCAAGAACATCGTGATGCTCACCGCTGACGCATTCGGTGTATTGCCCCCGATTGCACGGCTTACCCCCGATCAGGCGATGTATCATTTCCTGTCGGGCTACACCGCCAAGGTCGCTGGAACCGAAATTGGCGTGACCGAGCCCGAGGCGACTTTCTCGACGTGCTTCGGCGCCCCGTTCATGCCGCGTCATCCATCGGTCTATGGCAATCTGCTCAAGCAGCGCATTGCCGCGGGCGGGGTGACGTGCTGGCTTGTCAACACCGGCTGGACCGGCGGCAAATATGGGGTTGGCAGGCGCATGCCGATCAAGGCGACACGCGCCTTGCTCAACGCGGCGCTGGACGGAAGCCTCAACAACGCCGAGTTCCGCAACGACGACAATTTCGGCTTCGACGTGCCGGTCGCCGTTCCCGGGGTCGACAGCGCAATCCTCGATCCGCGCTCAACCTGGGCAGATAAAGCGGAATATGACCGCACCGCGAGCAAGCTGGTCGATCTATTTATCACCAATTTCACGGAGTTCGAGAGCCACGTCGAGGAAGGCGTGCGGCAGGCGGGGCCGAAGGTTGTAGCGTGACTATGAGCCCTGCCCACTGAAGCGCGGGTTGGGGAAGACGCAAAGCTTACTAAGATGGCCGGCGGCGGCCGCCATCCGCGAATGTTCCCAATGGTCGCGGTGGCGAGCAGTGTTTCGCGTTGGATGCCCGCGCGCGCTCCCGACAATTCCTCAACAATAATAAACAGCCGACTCGGCCATGACATGAGTGGTCGTTGTAGGACAGTTTATTCGCCGACGTCCGCCATGGGTGGGAAAGTGTACATGCAGCCGTAGCGTTTGCGCGTTCGTCAGCGGTCCAATCTTGCGGAATCTACCTTATGTCCTCTGAGGCCCCGCGCTCTGCCAACATGGCAGTGGCCTCCCAAAAGGGGCTCGCAAGATTCACCTTTGTTCTAATTTCGCTTAAGGACGAAAGCAGGGATCCCCGCTTTTACGCTCGTCTGGCCACCGCAATATATTTATCAACATTCTTCGCGAGTACGTCGAGTGGGACGTTGCCGCCCTTGACCACCGTGTCGTCGAAATCGCGCAGGTCGTAGCGGGCCCCGAGCGCGACCCTTGCTCGGTCGCGCTGGCGGAGGATTTCGCTGTGGCCGACCTTATAACCGCACGCCTGACCCGGCCATGAGCAATAGCGATCGACTTCGCTCGCCACTTCCTCGGGGTTGGAGCCGTTGACCTCGACGAAATAGCGGACCCCCTGTTCGCGGGTCCAGCGCTTGGCGTGGAGGCCGGTGTCGACCACCAGCCGGCAGGCGCGAAAAGCAAGGCTTTGGAGGTAGCCCAGACGCCCGACCACAAAATCGTCATAGACGCCAAGCTCATCGGCAAGCTGTTCGGCATAAAGCGCCCAGCCTTCGGAATAAGCGTTGAAGGCAAGCATCGCGCGGATGGTCGGAAGCTGGTTCGAATATTCGCCCTGCCAGACATGGCCGGCGATCGCCTCATGATGGGCAAGATCGGGCAAACTGTATTTGCTGTGCAAATCGGTCTTGCGCAAATTGATCCAGAATTTTCCGGGGATCAGCCCGTCGATCGATCCCGCCCCGCCATAAGCGGCGGGAGCGCCGGGCTCCTCCTCGGGCGGGAGGCGCTTCACTTCCACATTGCCGCGCACAAGCGTCCGGAAGGCGCGCGGCAATTCCTTGCGGATGATGGTCAGGCGTTGCTGAATGAACGCCATGATTTCGGCGCGGCCCTTGTCGCCTTCGGCGAATTTGAAGCGTGGGTCGTCAGCGAGCCCCTTCATCCGCTCCCCGACCGAGCCCTTCGTGTAGCCGAGCCCGCGAAGGATCGGATCCATCCTCCCGTGCAATTCGCGAACCTGTTCGAGCCCCATGCGATGAATTTCGTCGGCGCCCATTGATGTCGTCGTCGAAGCCCTCAGCGCCCAGGCGTAAAAGGCATCGCCGCCCGGCCGAGCCCAAATTCCGGCATGGTTGGTCGCGCGCGGGCGCTGCCTGTTGAGCTCGTCGAGTTGCCGCTGAAGCGCGGGCGCTATTTTTTGCGCCGCGATCGCCTTGGCACGCGCACCCCAGGCGCCGGGAATATCCTTGGTGCGCCGAACAATCGACTCGACCAGCCCGCCGCCGTTTCGCGCTGATTTGATACTCTCGCGAAGCTGACCAGTCGCCTTGTCGATCAGGAAGGAAGGAGCGATCACTCCCATCGCCGCGGCCGATTTGAGGCGAAGCAATTCGCCGTCGAGCTGCACCGCGAAACTTTCGAGCCGCGACAGATAAGCGTGGGCATCGGCATTTTCCCGGATCGGATGGTCGGCGTCGAGAAAGCGCGGCACGTCGAGATAGGCGCCAACGTTCTGAATCACGACATAGGGCGTGTTGCGCCAGCCCCCGACCGCGACGTCGCCGTAGGGCAAGGCGAATCCCTCTAGCGCGGTGCGATAAGCCGACCGCACGACCTCGACACTGGTGCGGATGGGGTGGCTGAGTGCGCTGGTGTCCACGGCTGCCGCGCGGGCAAGGTCGGAGCGAAGCACCGCGGCAATGCGCTGTTGCCCTGCCGGACTGCGATCGGACAGAAGCGAACGAAGCACCGCTCGCGCGCCAGTGTCGAGCCCGAGCGAGGTTGCGGTTTCCGGCTGCAAGGCGAGCAAATTTTCGGCGAAAGAATCGAGCAGGGATGTCGCCGCCGCGTCAGTCGCAACGCGCGCCGGTCCAAGGAGCTTCGGCGCGCAACCCGGCAAGGTGATCGTCGCCGCGCCCGCCGAAAGAGTCGCAACCACTTGGCGCCGCGAGAAATTTTGCTCGATCATCATCCTACTCCTTACTCACTCGGTCAGCCGCGCGCTTGCGCTCACCGTCAGACAATTGCCATCGACCCCGGTGATCGTGACTCGCTCTCCGGTAGAGGCCGGGCCTCCACGAGCGGTCCACTCGCCATCGCCGACCCTCACTCGCCCGCCATGCTCGTCGACAGGATCGACAACTAATACGCTTTTGCCGATCAGCCGCCGGCCCGGATCGTTGAGCGTCAAATTGTTGTCGGCCGTATCAGGCTGCGCGTAGAAGCGCTTGCCGAGCATCACCGCGAGCGCCGAGTAGAGCGCGAACAGCACCAATTGGGGTGCGGGATCAAGGTCGAATAGCAAGGTGAAGACGCCGGTAGCGATGGCCGCAGCACCGATGAACAGCAGGAAAAACCCCGGCGCAAGCACTTCGGCGATCAGCAGGATGACACCGCCGATCGCCCAGATCCAGCCGGGTTCGAGATCGCCGAACATCAGCTTTCAATCCGCGGCACGCCCGGAACTCCAGGCATCGTCGGGACCGGCCCGCGGCTGGCGGCCGGCGCCGGTTTCGGCTTGGCACGGTCGGCCGACTTGGCAAGGCCGTCGCCGATTGCCTCGCGCGCCAGTTCGCCAATCCCCCCGAGCGTGCCCATCAACTGGGTCGCCTCGACCGGGAACAGGATCGTCTTGGCATTGGGCGAGGTTGCGAACAGGCCGATCGCCTCGACATATTTTTGGGCGATGAAATAATTGATCGCCTGGACGCTTCCGCCCTCGATCGCATCGCTCACCGACTTGGTCGCATTGGCCTCGGCCTCGGCGGATCGCTCGCGCGCTTCGGCGTCGCGGAAAGCGGCTTCCTTGCGTCCTTCGGCCTCGAGAATCTGTGACTGCTTGTCGCCTTCGGCGCGGAGAATTTCCGACGCGCGCGCGCCCTCGGCCTCGAGGATCGAGGCACGCTTTTCGCGCTCGGCCTTCATCTGGCGGGTCATTGCGTTGACGATGTCCGCGGGCGGGCGAATGTCCTTCAATTCGACGCGAGTGATCTTGACCCCCCACGCCTCGGTCGCATGATCGACGACGTTGAGCAGGCGCGCGTTGATTTCGTCGCGCTTGGACAAGGTCTCGTCGAGGTCCATCGATCCCATCACGGTGCGCAAATTGGTCGTCGAAAGCGCCATGATCGCGGCGTAGAGATCGCTCACCTCATAAGCGGCCTTGGCGGCGTCGAGCACCTGGAAGAAGACCACCCCGTCGACCGCGACCATCGCATTGTCCTTGGTGATGATCTCCTGGCCGGGAATGTCGACGACCTGCTCCATGACGTTGATCTTGTGCCCGACGCGGTAGAAGAAGGGCGGTACGAAATTGAAGCCGGGCTGGGCAACGCGGACGAAGCGGCCGAAATGTTCGATCGTGTAGCGATGGCCCTGATGAACGATCTTGACCGCCATCATCACGAACAGCAGCACCAGAACGGCAACGAATATCAAGAAAGTGGTCAGCATGCTTATCTCCCCGGTCTCGCGGCATGATGCGACGGCAGCGCCCGGCACGGAAGCGAAATCGGTATGACGCTCGAACTGTTGGACAAGCGGGCACTATTGTTCCTGCCGGCAAGCAATCCGCGCGCGATCGCCAAAGCGCGAGGCAGCGATGCCGACCTGGTGATTCTCGACCTCGAGGATGCGGTTAAGCCCGACGACAAGGCACGCGCGAGAGATGCGGCGATTGCATCGGTGGACGAGGACTGGCCGATGCCGGTCGCGATCCGGATCAATGGAAGCGCGAGCGAATGGTATGCGGCGGACCTCGACGCGGTTGCGGGGTCGGACGCGGACCTGATCGTCATTCCGCGCGCCTCCACTGCGGCTGAGGTGGCGGCGGTCGTGGCGGCTGCTGGCCGACCTGTTGCAGCGATGATCGAAACTGCCGCAGGAGTGCTCGCCGCCGCCGACATCGCGCGTGTGGCCTCGGCGCTGATCGCCGGAACCAATGATCTTTCTGCAGACCTGCGACTTCCTCCGGGTGTCGGCCGAACGCCCTTGCAGGCAGCGCTTCAGCATATCCTGATCGCGGCAAGGGCAGCCGGTATTGCGGCCTTCGACGGAGTGTTCAACCGGCTCGACGATCCAGACGGGCTTGCGGCCGAATGCGCGGAGAGCCGCCAGCTTGGATATGACGGCAAAAGCCTGATCCACCCCGACCAGATCGCCGCCTGCCACGCCGCTTTTGCGCCGTCCGCCGATGATGTCGCCTGGGCCGAGCGGCTTGTGGCTGCGGCGTTGGGGGGTGCTCAGCGGTTTGAGGATGCAATGATCGAAGACATGCATGTTAAAACGGCCATGCGGTTGTTGAGGCGCAATCGCTAAATGTGCGCTTTCGACGCATTGCGGACATGCGATTGCTGAGCAACAACGGCATTCCCCTATCGTCATCCATAAACGAGCATCGGAATCAGCCATGGCGTTTGACGCAGCTCTTGCCCAACGGGTCCGTAACGCTCTGTCCCAGCATACGGTAACCGAACGAAAGATGATGGGGGCGCTCTGCTTCATGGTTGATGACTACATGACATGCGGGGTCATTGGGTCGGCTCTGATGGTGCGGACAGGTCCGAACGCATACGTTGGGGCTCTAGCTGAGTCAGGTGTCCGGCCCATGGAGGTTGGTGGACGCACGACAAAAGGGTTCGTGCTGGTAGATCAAGACTCACTGAAGTCCGACGCCATCCTGGCTCAGTGGGTACAACGGGGCCTGGACTTCGCCGCTATACTGCCCCGCAAAACGCCAGCCTAAGCACCGCGAATTGCCAGATGTTGCCAACACGAAAGTCTGCTTTCCACCCAAAGCAGACATGAACTTTTCTCAACCGACCCGCCAACCCTTGGCGAATCGCCCGCGGCCTGCCAAAGGCGCGCATGGCCGACCATCTCCATGACGATATTCCGCTCGGACTGACGTTCGATGACGTTCTGCTCCAACCGCTCGAATCCTCCATCCTGCCGAGCGGCGCTGACACCGGCACCTTTCTGACCCGCGCGATCCCGCTGCACATTCCCTTGCTGTCCGCAGCGATGGATACAGTGACCGAAGCGGATATGGCGATCGCGCTGGCGCAGCTTGGCGGAATCGGTGTGCTCCACCGCAATCTCGGGGTCGAGGAACAGGCCGACGCGGTGCGAGCGGTCAAGCGCTTCGAGAGCGGAATGGTCATCAACCCGATCACCATGACCCCCGATCAGACGCTCGCCGAAGCATTCGAGCTGATGAAGCTTCACCGCATCTCGGGCATTCCGATCGTCGAGGCGTCGGGCAAGCTCGCCGGAATCCTCACCAATCGCGACGTGCGCTTCGCGGAAAATCCCCGCCAGCCGGTGCGCGAACTGATGACCGCCGACAATCTTGCCACCGTTCCGCTCGGCACCGGCCAGGACGAAGCGCGGCGGCTGCTCCATCAACGGCGGATCGAAAAATTGCTCGTGGTCGATGCGGATGACCATTGCGTCGGGCTAATCACCGTCAAGGACATTGAGAAAGCTGTGGCCAGCCCCCACGCGACCAAGGACGAGCAGGGGCGCCTGCGCGCCGCCGCTGCGACCACCGTCGGCGACAAGGGTTTCGAGCGCTCCGAGGCGCTGATCGACGCGGGCGTCGACTGTATCGTCATCGACACTGCTCACGGCCACAATGTGGACGTCGCGCGGGCGGTCGAGCGGGTCAAGAAATTGTCCAACAGCGTCCAGGTCATCGCCGGCAATGTCGCCACCGCCGAAGCGGCGCGCGCGCTTGCGGGGGCTGGAGCCGATGCGATCAAGGTCGGGATCGGACCGGGCTCGATCTGCACCACGCGAATCGTCGCCGGGGTCGGGGTTCCGCAATTGTCGGCGATCATGGCCGCGGCGAAGGCCGCTTCCGAAACCGGGGTTCCAGTCATCGCCGACGGCGGCATCCGCACTTCGGGCGACGTCGCCAAGGCGCTTGCGGCAGGGGCCTCGACCGTCATGGTCGGATCGCTGCTCGCCGGGACTGAAGAAGCGCCGGGCGAAACCTTCCTCCATCAGGGCCGCGCCTACAAAGCCTATCGCGGGATGGGCAGCGTCGGTGCAATGGCGCGTGGCTCGGCCGACCGTTATTTTCAGCAGGACATCAAGGACCAGCTAAAGCTTGTCCCCGAAGGCATTGAAGGCCAGGTCGCCTTCCGCGGCCCGGTGCGGGATATCGTCCACCAGCTCGTCGGCGGAGTGAAAGCGGCGATGGGCTACACCGGCTCTGCCACCATAACCGACCTTCAGGCGCGCGCGCGGTTCATCCGCATCACCAATGCCGGCCTTAGCGAAAGCCATGTCCACGACGTGACCATAACCCGCGAAGCCCCCAATTATCCGACACGCTAGGCCGCGTTCAGCGGCGCGCGGCAGCGGTCTGCTGACGCAGAGGTGCGAATTGCGATCCCGGATTCCACCCCGGCCAGCGGCTGCTATTGGCGACCTCTTTGCCAAGTGCGAGTGCGACCTGGGCTTCCTGCACCGCGCCGCCGAGTGTCCAGCGCGGGTCATATTCGTCGCACGGCTGATGATAGCAGCGGGCATTATAGGCCGCGGTTAGCGCTCCGCCCTTGGCGCGCCCGCCTTCGACAAGGTCTTGCCCCGCGCGGAAATATACGGTGGGCACGCCTTTCGCAGCGAAGGCATAATGGTCCGACCGGAAATACCATCCCGCTTCGCTGTTGACCTCATTATCGAGACGCAGGCCGTGGCGCCGTGCGACCCGCGCGAGATCGGCTTCCAGAGGGGTGCGACCCGGCCCGATGAGGTCGAGGTTACGCGCGCGTCCGAGCGCGAGGTGAGGGTCGAGGTTGAACACTGCGGCGGTGGTCGCCAGTGGCCTGAGCGGGTGGGCGGCGTACCAGCTAGCGCCCAACAAGCCCTTCTCCTCGGCCGTCCAAGCGGCGAAGAGCACCGAACGGCGCGGCTTCGGCCCGCGCGCGAAAGCGCGGGCAATCTCGATCAACTCGGCAGTGCCGATTGCATTGTCGATCGCTCCGTTGCGCGTGGGATCCCCGGGAAGGTCGAAGGCATTTTCGCCATAAGCGTCCCAATGCGCCCCGAAAAGCACCGTCTCGGCGGCCCGGTCACGCCCCTTGACCATGCCGATGACATTTTTGCTGACGACGCGGTCGGCGGTGGCGGAGACGTCAGCGCTGAGGCTGGAATTCTTGACCTGGACCGCGCGGAAGTCCTTGTCCTGCGCGCTCCGCTTTAGCGCCGCATAGTCGAGCCCGGCGCGGCGCAGCAGGTCTTTGGCAACGTCACTGCGCATTACCAGGCGCACATCGCCGCTGGTCGGGATCGGCTGGCCCTGGTCGAGCATGTGCAAAGGCACAGCATCACCCTTGGCGATCTGCGAAAAGGGGTAGCTGGCCGGAAAATCTTCATGGACCGTCACGATCCCGGCAACGCCGCGACCCTGCAGCGCCGCAACTTTTTCACCCGTGCGCCCGGCAAAGGTTTGCGCGCGTCCGCCAAAGCCAAGGTCCCGGCCAGCCTCGACATCGGGGTCCCCCCACAGCAGCATCACGACCTTGCCCCTGAGATCCGCGCCCGCAAACGGGTCGAAGCCAAGCTTGCGATCGGTCACCCCATAGCCGCCGAAGACGATCGGTGCGTCGTTGAGTAGGGTCCTGCCCGCCGCAGAAGCGGTCGCGGTGACTTCCATCCCCGGTCGAAGGGGGATTATGATCTTGCCGACGCGCGCAAAAAGTTTTGCCGAAGTGCGCGTGATGCGAATCATCGGCACGGGCTGAAGCCACGAACCGCCCGGCCCCGCGGCGCTTAGCCCTGAGGCCTTCATCTGCTTGATCAGATATTCGAGGGTCGGCTTTTCACCGATCTGCGCCGGGCCGCGGCCGTGAAAGCCATTGCTGGCAAGCATGCGGACGTGCGACTTGAGACGTCCCGCTGGAATCTCCGTCGCGGCGACAAGCATTGGGACTATCATGAGGGCACAGAGGGAATGACGTGGATTCATCGGCACTTGCTCCTTCCTCGAGCAAAACTATCGTGCCAGCAGCGCGTCTTTGGCTCAAGGGGCTTGACCGAATGACTCCTTCGGCGCGGGTTCAGGCGGCGATCGAAATCCTCGATCAAGTGATCGCGGCGGCTCGTGACGACGGGCCACCCGCTGACGCGCTCGTCCAACGCTTTTTCAAGACGCGGCGCTATGCGGGGTCGAAGGACCGCCGCGCCGTAAGAGAACTGGTGTTTCGAGCGATCCGCCGCGCAGGTGAAGTCCCGGGAGGCGGCCGCGCCGCGATGCTCGGCCTTGCCGATGAGGAAAACGAGATCGCCGCGCTGTTCGACGATTCTCCGCACGGCCCCACGGCTCGGGGCGAGCATGAGGCAGGCGCCGCGAGCGGCCTCCTCCCGCATTGGATCGAAGCCGAGCTCTCGCCATTGGTCGAATCCGCCGAATGGCCAGCGCTGCTCGACCGTGCTCCGCTCGACCTGCGGGTCAATGTGGCGCGTACTGATCGCGAGGTCATGGCGGCCGCCTTTCCCGAGGCAGCCCCGACGAGGCTTAGCCCGTGGGGACTGCGCTTGGCCGCGGACACGCGAGTCGACGACCGCCCCGAATTTGCAGAGGGGCTCGTCGAGGTCCAGGACGAGGGCAGCCAGCTGATCGCGCTTGCCTGCGCTCCGAGTGGCGACATGACCGTGATCGACCTTTGCGCCGGAGCTGGCGGCAAGGCGTTGGCGCTGGCGGCCGCAGCGCCGAACGCAACTATCATCGCTTGCGACACCAACCGGGCGCGCCTGACCCAGCTTGGCCCGCGCGCCGCGCGCGCCGGAGCGGCGATTTCTACCCGTCTGATCGACGCAGGGCGCGAGGCCGCGATGCTCGCTGATCTCGCTGGGAAGGCGGACATCGTGTTGGTGGATGCTCCGTGTAGTGGATCGGGGACTTGGCGGCGCAATCCCGAGGCGCGCTGGCGGCTCAGCCCGGAGCGGCTGGAGCGAGTGGCGAAGCTCCAGGAGCGCTTGCTCGACCTCGCGGTACCACTGGTTCGCCCCGGGGGAGTGTTGGTCTATGCGACCTGCTCGATACTTTCCCGCGAAGGCGCGGTTCAGGCCCAAAACTTCTTCGGGCGCCATTCATCTTGGAAAGCGCAGGACGTCACTTTCGACGGTGGTCGAGCCGATGGACCGGGGCGCCTGCTGACCCCGGGCCACGATGCCACCGACGGGTTTTTCATCGCGCGATTTGTGGCGCCGTGCTAGGTCGCCGCGATTGGTTGGAGAATATGATGCGGATTAGTCCCCTCGTACTGATGCTTGGTCTCGCGACATCGACCATGGCGGTGTCGGTTCAGGGGCAGCGTCCAGACGACCAGATTGCACCGAGGTCGGCTGAGCTTGTGCGCCAGGGGCAGGCGGCGCTTGCCGCGGGCAATTTCATCGCTGCCGACGACGCACTTGAGACGGCGCTGGCGGTCGATCCTCGCAACCGCGCGGCATTCGTCACCATGGCGCGGGTGGCGATCAAGCAGCGCCTCTTTGGGCAGGCGATCCGCTTGACCAACCGGGCGCTTACGCTCGACCCGACCGACCGCGACGCAATCACGGTGCAGGGCGAGGCGATGGTCGAGCTTGGTGCATTGCCGCGAGCGCGCGCCAATCTCGCCAAGCTTCAGAAGATTTGCCCGCCGGGCTGTCCTCAGCTGGCGTCGCTTGGCGCGGCAATTGCTCGAGGTCCGGCAATGGCTGCAGCGAAGCCGATCCCCGTCAAAAAGAACAATTAAGAGAGCTTTCGGGCCAGCGCGACGTAGTTTGCAACCGTGAGCGTTTCCGCGCGCCTGGTCGAATCGATGCCGAGTTCATCCAGTGCGTCGAGTGCATCAGGAATGGTCTTCAAGCTTTGACGAAGCATCTTGCGCCGCTGTCCGAACGCGGCGGCGGTGACCCGCTCGAGGACAGCGGGATTGATTCCCGGGGGCTCCTCAATGGGCGTCAAATGCACCACCGCTGATGCGATCTTGGGCGGCGGAGTGAAAGCGCTTCGATGCACCGTCATCGCGATACGGGCATCCGCCCTCCATTGCGCCGCGATCGCCAGCCGACCGTAATGCTCGCTGTCAGCAGCGGCGACGATCCGCTCCGCAACCTCGCGTTGGAACATAAGGGTGAGCGACCGCCACCACGGTGGCCAGGGCCCGCCTAGCCAACGCAGGAGCAGCGCGGTTCCAATGTTGTAGGGGAGGTTGGCGACGATACGCGCCCCTTCGCTGACCTCGCTGCGCTCGTCGATCTCGAGCGCGTCGCCTTCGATCAACCTCAGCTTTCCGGCATATTCATTGGCAAGTTCGTCAAGCGCCGGCAGGCAGCGACGGTCGCGTTCGACCGCGATCACATGGGCTCCAGTGTCGAGCAAAGCGCGGGTAAGCCCCCCGGGCCCGGGGCCGACTTCATAAATTCGGTCGCCTGGGCCGACCCGCGGAATAGCCGCGATCCGACCCAGTAGCTTGCGATCGAGAATGAAATTCTGGCCAAGCGCTTTCGACGCCGACAAACCGTGGCGGGCAATGACCTCGCGCAGGGCTTCCGGTTGAGAGGAGGGGCCTGGGTCCCCGCTCATCCGCGGCAGGCGGCGCGGTGCGCAACGCTGGTCTGCGCCTGAAGAATTGCGGCTGCCATCGCCCGCGGGTCGGCGCGGTCGCTTCCGGCAATGTCGAACGCCGTCCCGTGGTCCGGAGCGGTGCGCACGATCGGAAGGCCGAGCGTGATGTTGACCCCGTCCTCGAAGTGTAGCGCTTTCAACGGGATCAGGGCCTGGTCGTGATACATGCACAAAGCGGCGTCATAACGCGCCCGCGCCGCGGCATGGAACATGGTGTCGGCAGGGTGGGGGCCGGTCACATGCCAGCCTTCAGCGCGCAATGCCTCGACCGCAGGTATGATCAACTCAATCTCTTCACGTCCCAGAGCGCCGTTCTCCCCGGCGTGGGGGTTGAGCCCGGCAACCGCAAGCCGTGGCTCGGCAATCCCGAAGCTACGCTGTAATCCGCGTAAGGCGGCTCGCCCGCGTGCCTCGATCAAGGAAATAGTGAGCGCGGCAGGGACCTCTGCAAGCGGCAAATGGGTTGTGACCGGAACGGTGCGCAAGGTCGGCCCGGCGAGCATCATCGCGACATTGGCCGGTGAAACGCCGCATCGCTCCGCGACGAATTCGGTCTGCCCCGGATGGGCAAAGCCGATCCGATAAAGCTGTTCCTTCGATACCGGGCCGGTGACGACCGCGGCCGCAGTCCCCGATCGCGCCAGTCCGACCGCAAGTTCGAGCGCATCGAGCGAACAATGTGCCCCCGCCATGCTCGGGCATCCTGGAACGTCGCGATCCGCCGCAGTAATCGGCCATAAAGGAAGTCCGACGTCGAAGGCGCTATCGACTTCGCGCGCGTCCTCGATCGTGACGATCGGACCATCCCATACGGCGGCAATGCTGCGCGGATCACCGATCGCGACAAATGGTGGCAAGCCGAACTGTCCGCGATGATCCCAGCATTTGCCGACCACTTCCGGGCCAATTCCCGCGGGATCGCCGAGCGAAACGGCAAGGGGCGGCGGGCTCATGCCTTAACGATAGTCAATCACTGCATCGCGGCGCAGGTCACGCAGGAAGCGGCGCGCGCGCAGATTGACGCGTTCCTCATTAAGCTGTGCATAGACCTCATCATAGCTTTTCGCTGATGCGTCGACTTCATCGCGGCCGCACATCACGAGCACGCGAACGCCATCCTCAATCGACCCAAACGGGCGGGTAGACTGGCCAACCTGCATCGGCATCATCATGTCCTGCAAAGCGGGCGGCAGGTCACGCATCTTGACCTCGTCCGATTGCACGACTTCACCCTTGAAGTCCGCAGCAAGCTTCTCGGCGCCACCGCAGCCTCCAACGCTCTGGGCCGCCGCTGCGAAACGCGCGACAGCAGCGCTCGCGACCGGCGCGGGCGTCCCGGCCGGAAATTTGATCGATACCTGCTTCAAATTGAGCACCGCGGCGCGCGGGTCTGCCGTGAGGACCTTGCGCTTGTCGAGCACTGCAACAATCGAATAGCCGCCTGGAATTTCGATCGGTGGAGACAGGGAATTTGCGGCCATCGTGCGCACCGTCGCCGCAATTGGGTCTGGCAATTGCTCTGGACGAACCCATCCAAGGTCGCCGCCAACAGCGGCGGTCGAGGCCTCGGAATATTGGCGTGCATAGCCCGCGAAGGACGCCCCTTGCTTTAGCGAGGTTGTGATTTTCTGAGCATTTGCAAGCACCTCGCCGCGATTGGCCGTGTTCGCGGGAAGGAAGATTTCGCCAATTCGAAACTCTTCCGTGCCCTTGGTCGCCTGAAGCTTGTCGATCACGGCCTTGACCTCGTCGTCGCTGACGCTGACTCCGCTTTCAATCTTCGCACTTTGCAGACGCCGCCAGGCGATCTCGCCCTCGATCTGCCGGCGGATCGAACGAATCGACGATCCGTTGCTCGCAAGATAAGCCGCCATTTGCTCTGGGGTCTGCTTAACATTCCCAGCAACACGCGTCACGGTGCGGTCGATATCGGCGGGCAAGACATTGATCTCCTCGCCCTTCGCCGCCTGAATCTGAAGAGTTTCATCGATCAAATTGCGCAGGACTTGCTGACGCAGCCGTTCCATTTCCTCGGCCGGGACCGGTTGGCCATTTGCAATCGACAGCAAGGCAATGCGTTGATCGACGTCGGTCTGAGTGATGACCTCGCCGTTGACGATCGCGGTCGCCTTGACGATTTGCGGAAGGGCGGCACCATAGAAAATGACCGGATTATCGGGCAGACGCAGGGCCGCCGTGCTGTTGGCCGGCGGAGCTGTCTGGGACAAGGCTACCCCGGCCGAAACGACGCCGAGGGAGGCGAGCAAGATCAGCTTGGCCGGGCGTCGGGTAAGATTAATCTTTGCAATGGCCACTCAAAAATCCTTAAAGTGCAACTCGTTGATGTGTCGTGCGCATAGCAAGGCGCCGCTGAACGCCAGCTTAGCGACCCAGTCCCTTCAAATTGATGCTGAAGGACAAGGTACTGCCTTTGCGGAACTCCCCGATCTGCTCATAGTCGCGCCGCCACGAGACGCCAAGCTCAAGGCAGTCATCTTCATAATTCAGCCCCATGCGAAGCCGGACCGGCCGAAATCCGTCGGCGCCGCTCCGGGGATCTTCGCGACTACTGGTCAGGTCGAACACCGTCGCTGCAAAGAGCGACCAATAGTTGAGGAACTTGAGCCGGCCGGCAACGCGCAATTCCTCCTTGTCGCGTAAATCCTCGATCGCCCTGCTGATGTCGCGATCGAGTCTGAGATAGCCAATCTGGAGATAGGTCTGCTCGGTGCCGACGGTCAGGTCGACCTCGTTGCGGCGAACTGCAAGATTGTCTTTGTCGAGACGATAGCGGTGGGTGAGATCGAACAAGCGCCCGTAGCGCAATCGCGACCGCCCGACGACATCCGAAAATCGGTCCGTAAGCCCAGTACCATCAGGAAATAGCGAAGGCTCGCGCGTCAGCCGGTAACTCTGGCCGACAATCGCGTTGAATGACCAATTGTTACGATCGAGCGACCATTCGGTGCCATAGGTGACCCGCGATCCGTCCTCCCACCGGTCGTAACCGGGGAAGCGATTCAGCGCGAAAAGATTGCTGTCTTCAAGGTCGACCGACCGCGCATCTTCATTGGGAATAGGAAGGTTTCGCGTTGGCGGCGTTAGCACCAGCTGGACTCGTGGGGTCAGGCGCTGCGTGCCGCCGAACAGCGACCCGATCAGCGGCCAGCGCGCGTCGGCGGCAATCGCTCCGATCGCCCGCCCGTGCCAGCCGTCCTCTCCACGATAGAAAGGGATCCTGTTCGATCGCGAATTGCTGCTGTGATAGACATCGCCGCGGCCGTACGCGGTGAGGGTCAATTCCTGCCCAAGGCGGGTAAGGCGACGCTTTTCCCAACGGGCGCTGGCGAAGGCCCGTTGCGTGTCCTGGCCGTCGATGCGCAGGATGGCAAGGCTGTTTGCCTGAAGCTCGACCCGGCCTCCGAACAGGGGGTCGTCAAGGCGAAAACGAGCGTCGAGCGCTGGCAGAGCGATGGGAAACTGCCGCTGGACATCATCAACCAGCAGCCCTTGGAAGGCCCAGCCCGCGATCGATATATAGGAATTTGGAGTGATCCGCTCGAGGTCGACGAAACTTCGAAGCCGGTCGTCGCGCGTAATGTCGTAGCGCCGGGTCACGGTCTTGTCGGTTGCGACCCGGAACGACGACGTCAGGCTCCACAATGGGTTGAACTGAAACCGGCCATTGCCCTCGAAATAGCCACGAAACCCACGTCGCGACTCGGTTTCCGAGCCGCTGAAAGAAAAGCGCTCGACTCGGTCGACCTTGCCATGCGTGACAAAGCCGCCAAGCTGGTAGGCACCGATCGTCGTGAGATGGCGCCAACGTGCTTCGAATGCCGGCAGTACTTTCGAATAGACATGGGGTGTGATCGTCAGATCGCGATTCTCGGCGAGGCGCAAATAATAGGGCAGGCCAATCTCGACTCCATTGGAATTCGATACGCTAAGATTGGGGATCAATATTCCACTTGCCGCCTGATTATTGCTCCCGTCGCTGATATTGAACACGGGCAGCAGCGGAAGCGTCAGCCCGAGCAGATTGAGACGGCCGCCTTCAAATCGCAAACGCCCGCGCACGGGGTCGCGAGTCACTCGAGCAGCGGTGATCGACCAACTCGGCTTGCGCGGACAGCCGGTTGGACCGGTCGTGGCGCAAGGGCTATAAATCGCCTGCTCAAGCTGGAGGACGCCATTGGTCCGCGTCGCACTCCGCGCGGCGAGCCGTCCGCCGCCGTCGAGGACCACCAGGAGGTTCTCGACCGTGCCGTCGCGCAAGCTATCGTCGAGCACGACCCGCTCGCCGACGATCCGATCGCCTTCCGGAGAAAGCACTACGACATTGCCGATCGCGACCACTTCGCCGCTGCGCTGGTTCCACTCGATGCGGTCCGACGAAAGATAATAGCCATCGCGGGCCATGCGCACTCGACCCTCGGCAATGACGAACTGGCTGTTGTCGTCGTAGCTGACGCTGTCCGCACTGAAGTTGACTACGCCGGGCTGAGCACCAGTGGCGGGGGTGGTAACCGTGGGGGTTGGCACCTGCACCGCCGCCGCGGCCGTATCAGCCGCTTGCGCCGCGCTCGCACAGGCGAGCAGCAGCGGCAGCGCCGTCCAGCATGCCAGTCTTCGATCCACCTTTACCAGATTCCCGATTGCTCGTTCCATCGAGTGCGCCTTGGCCTATCGCATCTTGCTCGCCAAGCCGCAAATCATGTTGCCCCACCGGCTTTGCCATCGCGGCAGACGACGCTTAAGGAACTCGGGAAACTTTCGTTCTCGTTCAAGGAACTCCCATGCAGATTCGCTTCGCCGCCCAGCGCCCGTCCGGCGACCACAGCCTCGTTATTCCAGTCGCCGGTTCCGAGCGCACCGCGTTGGAAAGCTTTGGTGCCGCCAAAGCGGGGATCGAGGCCGCGATAAAACGCCAGCGGTTTGAAGGCGAAGCCGGAAGCAGTGCCGAGCATTATCTGGACAGCGACGGCGGACGCCGCCTCCTTTTCATAGGGGTCGGCACCGACGCAGCGGATGGCGATAGCGCGGAAAAACTCGGGGGAACCGTCACCGCGAAGCTCCTCACCTCGGGCGAAAGCTCAGCAGTTATCGATTTGAGCGGGGCAGGGTTCGATGCCGATGCGGCCGCGCGCGTCGCGCTTGGAGCGGTGCTTCGGTCCTGGCGTCACGACCGCTACCGTACGAAGCTCAAGGACAAGCAAAAGCCGACGCTTGCGACCATCACCATCGTCGGCGCTCCTGAGGGAGCTGAGGCGCGCTGGAACGAACGTTACGCCCCGGTCGCCGAGGGGGTCGCGCTAACCCGCGAGCTGGTAGCGGAGCCAGCCAACATCATTTATCCCGAGAGCTTCGTCGAGCGCGTCCGCCATCTTGCTGACCTCGGAATCGAACTCAGCGTGCTTGGCGAAGAAGACATGGCTCGCCTGGGCATGGGTGCTTTGCTCGGCGTGTCGCAGGGTTCGGTGCGCGAGGCGCAATTGCTCGTTCTGCGCTGGAACGGCGGCGAGGCAGGCGCAACTCCCACTGTCTTCGTCGGCAAGGGCGTAACCTTCGACACCGGCGGCATTTCGATCAAGCCCGCGCAGGGCATGGAAGGAATGAAGTGGGACATGGGCGGCGCCGGCGCGGTCGTCGGCGCGATGAAGGCAATCGCCGGGCGTAAGGCCAAGGCGAATGTCGTCGGAATCTGCGGTCTGGTCGAAAACATGCCCGACGGGAACGCTCAGCGCCCGGGCGACGTCGTTACGACGATGTCGGGCCAGACGGTCGAAGTCATCAACACCGACGCCGAGGGTCGCCTGGTTTTGTGCGACGCGATCACCTGGGCGCAAAAGGAATTCAAACCCAAAGTGGTGATCGACCTTGCAACGCTCACTGGCGCAATGGTCATCAGCCTTGGGCATGAATATGCCGGCATCTTCGCCAATGACGATGCGCTGGCCAAAGATTTGATGGAGGCCGCTGACTCAAGCGGCGACAAATTGTGGCGCCAACCCCTCGGCGAGGCCTATGATCGCCTGATCGATTCGACGATCGCCGACATGAAGAATGTCGGCCCGCGCGAAGGGGGTTCGATCACCGCCGCCCAATTCATCAAGCGGTTTGTCGACGACGGGGTCGCCTGGGCGCACCTCGACATCGCCGGGATGGCCTGGTCGGAGAAGCCGAGTTCGACCTATGCCAAGGGCGCTACCGGCTTTGGAGTGCGCCTGCTCGACGAATATATTGCGAGCTGCGTCGAGAAATAAGCATGCGCGTTGATTTCTACCAGCTCGGCGCGGTTTCGCTGGAAAGCGTCATAACCGCCCTCGGCATCAAGCTGATCGACGAGGGCCAGCGGTTGCTGGTGGTTGCCGCGGACGATGCGTTACTTGCGCGGCTCGACCGGATGCTGTGGGACCAGGGCGCAACCAGTTTCATCCCGCATGGGCTTGCGGGCGGAAGCGATGACGCTGCGCAGCCGGTTCTGCTGTCGCAGGGTACCGACGCTCCCAATCTTGCTCGCAATCTGCTCATCGCGGACGGCGAATGGCGCGATGCGGCGCTTGCTTATGATCGGGCATTCTATCTGTTCGACGAGGCGAGCCTGGAGGTGGCGCGGCTGGCTTGGAAATTGCTAGCGGGGCGGGACGGGGTTGAGCGAAATTATTGGGCGCATGACGGCGGCAAGTGGGCGAAAAAGGCCTGATCCTTGCCCTTTGCCGCCGCGCGGGCTAGGGGCGCGACCAATCCCATCCCTTCAAGCACAGGAGCCGCTCGGCCATGTCGACCGAACGCACTTTCTCGATCATCAAGCCCGATGCAACTCGCCGTAATCTGACCGGCGCGGTCACCAAGATGCTTGAGGATGCCGGCCTGCGAATCATCGCATCCAAGCGCATCCAGATGAGCCGCGAGCAGGCCGAAGGTTTCTACGGCGTTCACCGCGAACGCCCGTTCTTCAACGACCTCGTCAGCTTCATGATCTCGGGCCCGGTCGTGGTCCAGGTGCTCGAGGGCGAAAATGCCGTGCTCAAGAACCGTGAAGTGATGGGTGCGACCAATCCGGAAAATGCCGAACCTGGAACGATCCGCAAGGAACTCGCCGAATCGATCGAGGCCAATTCGGTCCATGGTTCGGACAGCACGGAAAATGCAGCGACCGAGATCGCCTTTTTCTTCAGCGATGACGAGATAGTCGGCTGATCAGCGCTCTGCGTCCAACGATCTAGTCAGCCGCGGCGGCGCGCACAGGCGCCAGCTTCGCGCCATCCAGTCGCTGACGTGATCCCAATCTACGCCGCGGCGGTCCAGACGGATGCCGATCCAGTCGGACGGGCCGTAGTAGGCGGGCCGGAAGTAAAGGTCGGCATCGGCTTCGATCAAAGCGGCCATTTCGTCCTGTCCGCCACATTTTACGAGTACGCCGACGCTGTCCTCGCCGTGATGGCGGTTGAACATGATGGCGAAGAATTTGTCGCTGCTGACGCTGCCGACTTTCCAGCCAGGCGACCCGTGACTGCTCTTTGCGCGGGTCTCTGGGAGGGCGAGGGCGAGTGCGTCGAGGCGGCGGCGTATCCAGTCCGGGTCATTTTCACGCGCGACGAAGGCGGCGAGAGCGTGCGGGTAGAGCTGGTGCTCGGCAATAAGCACTCGGGCCGCTAGCGTCACGACGGTATCGCCGGGCAAGACCGCAACCTCAACCTGGCCGAGGATCGGGCCGTCGTCGAGCTCGGCTGTGACGAGGTGCACCGTGCAGCCGGTGACGCTTTCGCCCGCAGCGAGCACCGCGGTGTGGGTATCGAGCCCGCGATGTCGTGGCAGGAGCGAGGGGTGGATGTTGACGATCCGCTCGGCCCAGCGGGCGACGAAGTCGGCGGGGAGGATGCGCATGAAGCCTGCAAGTGCAACGATGTCTATCGCTCGGTCTGAAAGAAGCGTTCCAAGCCGCTGGAAATAAGTGGATTTGTCATAAGTTATGCGTTCGATCGCGATCCCCTCGGCGGCTGCGAGGGCGAGCCCGGGCGCGTCGCGGTCACTGGCGACAAGCGCGATTTCGAACGGGCAGTCGTCGGCGCGTGACGCGTAAATCAGCGCCGCCATGTTCGATCCGCGCCCGCTGATCAGCACGGCGACGCGCGCGCGTTCAACCATGGAAGGTTGCGCTCCAATCTTCACGCGCGCTCCACGTTTCGGCCGAACCGCGCACGGTGCAGCCCTTGTCCCCTGCTTCGACGCGGCCGATGCGATGAACGACTTCTCCGGCCGCTCGGAGTGCGGCAGTCAAATCACCAACCTCGCCTTCACCGACAATCGCGACCATGCCGAGGCCGCAGTTGAAGGTTCTCGCCAGCTCGCCAGGTTCGATCGCGCCGCCCGCCTGGAGGAAAGCGAACAATCGCGGCAGTTCCCATGCATCGGCGTCGATCGCCGCATGGCAGCCCTCGGGCAGCACGCGCGGGATATTTTCGAGCAAGCCGCCGCCGGTGATGTGCGCAAGCGCGCCGATCCTGCCCTCACGGACCGGCCGAAGCAGGCTCCGCACATAAATTCGCGTCGGCGCGAGCAATGCCTCGCCAAGCAATTTTTCCTGATCGAAGACGGCAGGGCGGTCGATTCGCCAGCGATTATCGGCAATCAGCCGCCGCACCAGCGAAAAGCCATTGGAATGTACGCCCGAGCTTGCCAGCCCGAGAACGACGTCTCCCGGTGCGACTCGCTCGCCGGTGAGAACCTGATCGCGCTCCACGGCGCCGACGCAGAAGCCGGCAAGGTCATAATCTCCATCGGCATACATTCCGGGCATTTCGGCGGTTTCGCCGCCGATCAGCGCGCAGCCGGCTTCGCGGCAGCCTGCGGCGATCGACGTCACCACCGCTTCGGCCACCACCGGGTCGAGCTTGGCCGAGGCGAAATAGTCGAGGAAGAACAAAGGCTCCGCGCCCTGGACGATAAGGTCGTTGACGCACATTGCGACCAGATCGATCCCAACGCCGTCATGCTTGCCAAGTTCGATCGCCAGCTTGAGCTTGGTTCCGACGCCGTCATTGGCGGCGACCAGCAGCGGATCGCGATATCCCGCGGCCTTAAGGTCGAAAAAACCGCCAAAGCCGCCCAATTCCGCATTTGCCCCTGGTCGCGCCGTCGACTTTGCGAGCGGGGCGATGGCTTTCACCAGCGCATTGCCGGCGGCGATCGACACGCCCGCATCGGCGTAGGTAAGCGGCTTTTGCGTCATGGCGACGCCGACTAGCCACATCGCGCTTGGATTTCCACGCCATTGTCGCCAAAAGCGCGCTCATGCCATCTCAGCGGCGCACCGCCCTCATCCTTATCGGCGCTTTGACCGCCCTCGCCACCGGCGGGACCTTGGTCGCGCAACTGGAAGCGGGCGAACGTGGCATCCTCCCGATCGACAGCAGCGGGACGCTCGAGATTGGCGGGATCCGCGTCGACGTCGCAGGCGAAAATTCCGCGTCCGCACGTTATGCCGGCTGGCGGATTGCACAGCGTGAAGGGTTCAAGGCGCTGTGGGCCAAGACCAACAAGCGTCCGATCGGCGAGGCACCGACATTGGCCGATTCGACCCTCGACGGGCTGGTCGCGTCGATCATTGTCGAACGCGAGCAGATTGGTCCAAATCGCTATATCGCCGAGCTCGGCATATTGTTTGATCGCACCCGCGCGGGCGGCTTGCTGGGGGTGGCGGGGGTTCAGCGCCGATCCGAACCGATGCTGCTGATCCCGATTACGGTTACCGCGGGCAACGCGACCTCGGTCGAACTTCGCAACAGCTGGCAGCGTGCATGGGCGCAATATCGCACTTCGCAGAGTGCAATCGACTATGTACGGGTCAGCGGGATGGGTGTCGATCCGCTGCTCGTCAACGCTGCCCAATCCGCGCGCCCCGGGCGCGGATGGTGGCGCAACATCCTCGACTTGTACGGCGCGGCGAACGTTCTGGTCGCCGAGGTGCGGCTTCAGCGGCTCTATCCCGGCGGTCCGGCCCGAGCGCATTTTACCGGCCGTTTCGGACCCGACGGCGATCGGCTCGGCGGCTTCGATCTGACCGCGAAAGATAGCGCTGACATTCCACGAATGATGGCGGAAGGCGTCCAGCGGATGGATGAGCTTTACGCGCGTGCGCTCGCGGCGGGCGTGTTCGTCCATGACCGCTCGCTCGATCCCCCACCGCCGCCCCCAATGATCGAGGAGGAAGTCGAGGAACAGTTGGAGCAGAGCGCCGTGACAATGACGGCAGTCCCGTTGCTCGTCACCGCGCCCGATGCTCCGACCTTGTCCGCGATCATCGCCAATATTCGGGGTGCGGGCGGCGTGCAAAGCGTAAGCGAGAGAAGTATCGCGCTTGGCGGGACATCGTCGCTGATGGTCAGCTATCGCGGTTCGGTATCCCAGCTCCGCTCGGCGCTCATCGCGCGCGGATGGTCGGTCGACGAAGTCGGTGGCTTTCTGCGCCTGTCGGTCGCACGCCCGGCGCCCGCACCGGCGCCCGGTCCGACGCCGCCTCGGCCCCAGCCTCAGCCCCAGCCTCCGCCTCAGCCAGCTCCACCAGCGCCAACGCCGCCGCGATGAAGCAGGCGCCCGACCAGATTGCGCTCCCGCTCGACTGGCCGCAAATCGCCGACGCCGACCGCTTCCTCGTGTCCGACGCCAATCGCGCGGCGTTCGATCACTTTCGCACCTGGAGCCTGTGGCCGGTCGCTGCGACGCTTCTTGCGGGGCCGCGCCGGTCGGGGCGCACCTTGCTCGCGCGCTCTTTCTGCGCACGGGTCGGCGGCCGCCTGGTCGACAATGCCGAGCGCCACGACGAGGAAGATCTGTTTCACGCATGGAACAGCGCGCAGGAGAGCAAGCGCCCGCTGGTGATGATCGTCGATGAGGTGCCGCCGGGTTGGAATATCGCTTTGCCCGACCTTCGCACGCGGATCGCGGTCACTCCGATTGCACGCATCGCTGAACCCGACGACGTGCTGTTCCGCGACCTTGTCCAATTGCTGTTTGCCGATCGCGGCCTGTATATTCCTGCCGACGCGTTACGGTTCCTCTCGGAACGCGTCGAGCGCAGCTATTACATGGCCGAGCGCGCGGTTGCAGCGATCGACCGCTTCGCAATCGCCGATCGCGCGCGCCTGACCCTGCCAACCATCCGCCGCGCTTTGGCCGAAGGCGGATTGATCGATCAGCGCGGTGCGGCATGAGCAGCAGCGCCGCCGTGATTCCGCCCGATCCCGCGCGCTTCTTCAATCGCGAATTGTCATGGTTGTCGTTCAACCGACGGGTGCTGGAGGAGGCCGCCAATCCGGCGCATCCTTTGCTCGAACGGCTGCGCTTCCTGTCGATCTCGGGGACCAATCTCGACGAATTCTTCATGACCCGCGTCGCTGGACTCAAGGGGCAGCAGCTTCAAAGCATCGAAAATCTGTCGATGGACGGGCAGACCCCAACGCAGCAGTTGGAGGCAATTGCAAACGACGCCGATGCGCTGGTCGTGGCGCAGCAGGCCGAATGGACGCGTTTGCTGGGAATGCTGGGCGAAGCTGGGGTCGAAGTGCTTTCGGCCGAGGATTGCACCGCCGAGGAGACGGAGTGGCTCGAGCGCCACTTCCGCGAGCAGATCTTGCCGGTGCTTACCCCCCAGGTGATCGATCCGTCTCACCCGTTTCCGTTCGTGCCGACGCTTGGCCTTTCGCTGATCTTCGCTCTTGAAACCGAAGGCGACGGCGAAGCGGTCACCGAATTGCTGATGATCCCGACGACCTTGCGGCGGTTCGTGCGCCTGCCCGGCGACCGCTGCCGGTTCATTGCGATCGACAGCGTGATCCGCGCCAATTTCGGGCAATTGTTTCCCGGCTTCCGCAAAGTCGCGTCGGGCGCCTTCCGCCTGCTTCGCGACAGCGACATCGAGGTCGAGGAGGATGCCGAGGATCTCGTCCGTTACTTCCGCTCGGCGATAAAGCGGCGCCGCCGGGGGCGGGTCATCCGCCTCGAATTCGCCGCCGGAACCCCGGCCGACCTTGAGGAGCAGGTTCGCACAGGGCTGGTCGCAACTTCGGCGCTTGTGTCGGAGAGCGGCGGCTTCATCGGCATTGCCGACCTTGGCCAATTGGTCGAAGTCGACCGTCCCGACCTCAAATTCACGCCTTACAGCCCACGCTTTCCCGAACGTGTGGCCGAGCATGACGGCGATTGCTTTGCCGCGATCCGCGCCAAGGATTTCGTCGTCCATCATCCCTATGAAAGCTTCGAGGTCGTCGTCGCCTTCCTCCGCCAGGCGGCCGAGGACCCCGACGTCGTTGCGATCAAGCAGACGCTGTACCGCGCGGGTAAGCAGTCGGCGATCATCGACGCACTGGTCGCCGCCGCCGAAGCCGGCAAATCGGTTACTGCGGTGGTCGAACTCAAGGCGCGCTTCGACGAGGAGCAGAATCTGCTGTGGGCGAGCCGGCTCGAACGCGCCGGGGTGCAGGTCATCTACGGCTTCGTCGAATGGAAGACCCACGCCAAAGTATCGATGGTCATTCGCCGCGAAGGCTCGACGCTTCGCACTTACTGCCATTTCGGCACCGGCAATTACCACCCGACGACCGCGCGGATCTACACGGACCTAAGCTTCTTTACCGCCTCGCGACGGGCGGCGCGTGATGCGGCCAAACTGTTCAACCTGATCACCGGCTATGTGCCCCCACGCGGGCTCGAACTGCTCACCCTCAGCCCCAAGAGTCTGCGCGAGCGTTTTCTGACGCTGATCGAATGCGAAATCGTCCATGCCAAGGCGGGTCGGCCCGCAGCGATCTGGGCGAAGATGAACAGCCTTGTCGACGCCGCGATCATCGTCAAATTGTACGAAGCGAGCGAAGCGGGCGTTTCGATCGACCTGATCGTCCGCGGCATATGCTGCCTTCGGCCAGGGGTCGCGGGAATGTCGTCAAACATTCGCGTCAAATCGATTATCGGCCGCTTTCTTGAACATAGCCGGATTTTCGTCTTCGCCAACGGTCACCGTTTGCCCCATGCGGGGGCTCGGGTTTACATCTCCTCGGCCGACTGGATGCCGCGCAACTTCGATCGCCGGGTCGAATATATGATGCCGCTCGAAAATCCGACGGTGCATGCGCAGGTGCTCGACCAGGTGATGATCGCCAATCTGATCGACAATGAACAAAGCTGGGAGCTTGGCCCCGACGGGGGATATCGCCGCCTCACGCCGGGCAAGCGCCGCTTCAACTTGCACCATTATTTCATGACCAACCCGTCGCTGTCGGGGCGCGGCGCGTCGCTTGCCGGTCGTGCGGTCCCCAAACTCCGCCTCACCCAGCGCGGCTGACGTGGCGGCCAAGTCCTTCGGCCCGGTCGGGATTATCGACATCGGAAGCAATTCGGTGCGGTTCGTCGCTTATGGCGGCGCTGCGCGCGTGCCCTCCAGCCTGTTCAACGAAAAGACCAGCGCGGCACTGGGGAAAGGGCTGCAGCGCGGCGGCGAACTCGATGACGACGCAATGAACCTGACCCTCGAAGCGCTCGCCCGCTTCCGCAGGCTGGGTCGCGAGATGGGTCTGAAAAAGCTGCACACGGTCGCGACCGCCGCTGTGCGCGATGCAAGCAATGGGCCGGCGTTTCTCGAACGAATTACAGCGCTTGGGCTCAAGCCGCGATTGCTGTCGGGTCAGGAGGAGGCCGAGTTGTCGGGGCTCGGCGTGATCTCGGGCATCCCGGATGCGCACGGCATTGTTGCGGACCTTGGCGGCGGCAGCCTCGAACTGGTCCGAGTGGCGCGAGGTACGGCGGGGGAAGGGGTGTCGCTCCCGCTTGGCGTGCTGCGCATCGGCGCTGAGCCGGACCTCAAGGCGCTCGAACGATCGATCGGCGAAGCGGTCAAGGCAAGTCGGCTCAAGGAAGCGGCCAAGGGCAATGGGCTCTATCTGGTCGGCGGGTCGTTTCGAGCGCTCGCGCTGCTCGATCTCAAGCTGCTCGGCCACCCTCTGCCAATCGTCCATCAGCATCGCATTCGCCGCGAACGGCTCGGGGAACTCGCCGAAATTGGGCGAAGCGAGAGCGTCGACACTCTAAAGGCTCGCACCGGGCTTTCCCCAAGCCGGATCGCCACTTTGACCGCAGCGGCGACATTGCTCGAAGCGATGTGCGAAGTGCTTGATCCGGCGCGGGTGTTCGTTTCGGCGTTCGGGCTTCGCGAGGGGCTGCTCTACCGCGATCTCGACCAGAAGGTTCAGGCTCAGGACCCATTGCTTGCTTCTGCGCTCGAAGTCGGCGACCGGCTCGGCCGATTCGGCGATCACGGCGCCTTGCTCAATCAATGGATCGACCCATTATTCCCCGACGAGCAGCCCGGGCTGGAGCGCTTGCGCCTCGCCGCCTGCCTGCTTGGCGACATCGGCTGGAACGCCCACCCCGACTTTCGTGCCGAGCGTGCGGTCGATCTCGCAATTCACGGCAATTGGGTCGGGATCGACGCGCATGGCCGCGCAATGCTTGGCCGCACCTTGTGCGCGGCCTTTGGCGGAGACGGCGGGTTCAGCAAGCAATTGGTCGGGCTGCTTAAGCCAAGCGAGAACGAGCGCGCGTCGGCCTGGGGCAAGGCGATCCGCCTCGCGCAGCGCCTAAGTGGCGGGACCGAAGCACTGCTTCGCCGAAGCAGTCTCAGCCTAAGCGATAATCGCGTCATCCTGACCCTGCACCCGCGCTATCGCGAGCTTGCCTCTGGAGCGGTCGAACGGCGCCTGTTCCAGCTCGCCAAGGCCCTCGGCCGTTCGCCCGAGATTGCGTTCGATTAACCGCAGTCGGTGCGCAAAACCCGATTGTTGCGATCGACATGAATATTAAGGCGCGCGTCGCTGTGATCCATCGTCACCGCCATGCCGGGTCCAATCACGCGCACCACTCGCGCTCCGGATGCAGCAACCATCCGCGCGCTAAGCTCGGGCGTTACGACCTGTCCGACGAATGATCCCAGACCGGCAGTGTTGCAGATGCCGATCCCGCCACCGCTCATGGGCGGTTCGACGAAGACTGGCGGCGGCGCAATGTAGGTCGGTGCGCAGGCGGCGAGGGGAAGCAGTAGAGCAACAATGGAAATGCGCATTTTGTCTCCTTGGGCAATGCCGGTCAGGCGGTCGCTGCGATTTCGGGCTCGGGCGCCAACTGCTCGGTCCGGGTCAGCTTGAGCTTGCCAAATTCGGTGGCGAACGCAAGTCGCCCCTCGACAAGATCAAGCGCATCGCGGCCAAATTCCTCGAACCGCCAGCCTGACAATATGTTGAGCCCATCGCGCACTCCGGCGGCGAGCGATTCCAATTCGTCCGAACGCGCAATCAGCTTCGACGCCACTCCCGCTTCCTTGGCGCGAATCTTGAGCAACAGCTTGAGCAAATCGCTGACCAATGCGGCGTCCTTGGTCAGGCCCGGACGCCGCGGTTCGCGTGCGGGAAGCTCCTCGGCGGGCAGCGGCTCGGCCTTGGCCAATGCTGCCATCATCCGCGCGCCAATGTCGTTGGTGCGCCATCCGGCCGAAAGCCCGCGCACCCGACCGAGATCGTCCTGACATTTGGGCGGGTGCCCGGCGATGTCGCCAAGGGTGTCGTCCTTGACGATCCGTCCGCGCGGCAAATCCTTGCTCCGCGCCTCGCTTTCGCGCCAGCCTGCAAGCGCCTTTAGCCGCCCGAGCACCTGTGGATTGCGACTCGGCAGTTTGAGGCGCTTCCACGCATCCTCGACCGGGAAGGCGAAGCTCGAGGGGTCGGCAAGTCGCTCCATTTCCTCGTCGAGCCAGGCACCACGGCCGGTCTTTTTGAGTTTGGTAACCAGCTTCGGGAAAATCGTCGCAAGGTGCGTAACGTCGCCGATCGCATAGTCGATCTGACGCTTGTCAAGCGGCCGCCGCGCCCAGTCGGTAAAGCGCGCACCCTTGTCGAGATTATGCCCCAAAATGCTCTCGATCAGGTTCGAATAACCAATCTGCTCACCATAACCCAAAGCCATCGCCGCGATCTGGGTGTCGAACAATGGGTTCGGCGCGCTCCCCGTCATATTGTGGATGATCTCCAGATCCTGGCCGCCCGCGTGAAAAACCTTCAGCACGCGGTCGTTGCGAACGAGCAAATCGAGCAGCGGGGTGAGGTCGATCCCCTCGGCCATCGGGTCGATCGCCGCGGCCTCGTCGGGGGTCGCGATCTGCAGCAGGCACAGGATCGGCCAATAGGTATTCTCGCGCATGAACTCGGTATCGACCGCTACGAAGTCGTGCTCGGACATTCGGGCGATGAGGTCGGCGAGTTCGTCGGACGTGGTGATCAGCGGATGAATTTTCATGTCGGCCCGCGCCATAGCCGCCCTTGCGCGCCTTGACAAAGCGCTTCCCGAAAGGCGAAGCGGCGGCGCGAAATTTCGCTCCTGCGAAATGGCAAATTTCCAAGCGAGCCCATCAATGCACGCCTACCGAACGCACAGTTGCGCTGACCTTCGAAGCAGTGACGTCGGATCGACCGTCCGCCTGTCGGGCTGGATCCACCGCAAGCGCGATCATGGCGGCGTGCTGTTTGTTGATCTTCGCGACCATTACGGGCTGACTCAATTGGTCGCGCGCGCCGGGACCGAGGCGTTGGCCTTGCTCGATTCGCTGCGGGTTGAGTCGGTCGTGACGATCACTGGCGAAGTCGTTTCGCGCGAAGGCGGGGCGGTCAATTCCAAACTCGCCACCGGCGACATCGAAGTCGTCGCGGAAACCGTCGAGGTTCAATCGTCGGCGGCCGAATTGCCGATGCCGGTCGCTGGCGAGGCCGACTATCCCGAGGATATCCGACTCAAATATCGCTACCTCGATCTTCGCCGCGATCGGCTTCACGCCAACATCATGCTCCGCGCCAAAGTGATCGCGTCGATCCGCGCACGGATGATCGAGCAGGGGTTTACTGAGTTTCAAACCCCGATCCTCACCGCCTCCTCACCCGAAGGCGCGCGCGACTATCTGGTGCCGAGCAGGGTCCACCCGGGCAAATTCTACGCGCTCCCGCAGGCGCCGCAAATGTTCAAGCAATTGCTGATGGTCGCCGGTTTCGACCGCTATTTTCAGATCGCGCCCTGTTTCCGCGACGAAGACGCGCGTGCCGACCGAAGTCCGGGTGAATTCTACCAGCTCGACTTCGAAATGAGCTTCGTCACCCAGGACGATGTATTCAATGCCATCGAACCTGTCCTTGCCGGTCTGTTCGCCGAGTTCGCGGACGGCAAGTCGGTTACCGCGGCGGGCGACTTTCCGCGTATCCCCTATCGCGAGGCGATGCTCAAATATGGCAGCGACAAGCCCGATCTGCGCAATCCGCTGATCGTTCACGACATCGGCGACCATTTCACCGGATCGGGCTTTGGATTGTTCGCGAAAATCGTCGAGGGCGGTGGCAAGGTCCGCGCGGTGGCTGCGCCCGCGACTGCCGAAAAGAGCCGCAAATTCTTTGACGAGATGAACGATTGGGCGCGCGGCGAAGGCTTTGCCGGGCTCGGTTACGCGACGCGCAAGGCGGGCGAGTGGGGCGGCCCGATTGCCAAGAACCACGGCGCCGAGGGCATGGATGCGCTTGCGGCGGCGATGGGGCTTGGCCCCGACGATGGCATCTTCTTCGCGGCAGGCAAGGAAGCCGAAGCTGCACGGCTCGCCGGAGTCGCGCGAACCCGCGTTGCCGAGCAATTGGGCCTGATCGAGGAAGGCGCCTTCCGCTTCTGCTGGATCGTCGATTTTCCGATGTTCGAATATGATGAGGAAGCAAAAAAGATCGACTTCAGCCACAATCCCTTCTCGATGCCGCAGGGCGAGATGGACGCGCTCGATACGAAGGACCCGCTCGACATCCTCGCCTGGCAATATGACATCGTTTGCAACGGGGTCGAACTATCCTCGGGCGCAATCCGAAACCACCGTCCCGACATCATGTACAAGGCGTTCGAAATCGCCGGCTATAGTCGCGGCGAGGTCGATGCAAACTTCCCCGGGATGATCGGAGCGTTCAAATATGGGGCGCCGCCGCACGGCGGATCGGCTCCCGGGATCGACCGCATTGTAATGCTGCTCGCCGACGAGCCCAATATCCGCGAGGTCATCCTATTCCCGATGAACCAGAAAGCCGAGGATCTGCTGATGAACGCCCCCGCTGCGGTCAGCGCGCGTCAGCTCAAGGAATTGTCGATCAAATTGGTCGCCGACGGAGCGCCGAAGCCAAGCTGAACGTCCCGAAACGGCGCAGCTTCAGGCTATAACAGCTTAGTTATTGCGGGCTTAACGGCTTTACGATAACTCCGCTTGGTGACGACCGACTTAACGCTATTTGAACGAGGCGTGCCGTTCACGGGTAATTATCCCGCGGCGCTTGCCGGACTGCAGGAACGGCTGGCGCAACTTCAGCTTGCTCAGATCGTCCATGCCAAACGCGCTTTGATCATTTTCGAAGGCCCGTCCGGCAGTGGCAAGAAGGATGCGCTGAGGCCGATCACTGCTGCGCTCGATCCGTGCCACTTCGCTACGCATTCGGTTGGTGATGCTCGCGACGAGGGGCGTCATTGGCTCGCGCCATTTTGGAACGCATTACCGGCAACGGGTAGCACCGCGATCTTTTACCACGGCTGGTACCGTCGCCTGGTCGCGGAGCGTGTGCAGAGGCGGGTCGGCGACAAGGCCTGGTCCCGAGCCTGTGACGAAATCAATGAGTTCGAGGCCCAGCAGCACGACCATGACACGATCATCGTCAAGCTTTACTTCCACACCACCGCGAATGTCCGCGCGGCGCGGATTCGTGAGCGGGGGGACGATCCCTGGCGTCGCCATTTGCCGCCGCAGGACGAAGCTATCGACGAGGCGGACCGGGCTCGGACAATCGAGGTGCTCCAAGATCTGTTCGCTTTGACGGACACGCGCTGGGCGCCGTGGCGAATCGTGGATGCCGGCGATGGCCGCGCGGCGCAGCTCGCGGCTCTGACCATGGTTACTGACGCCTTAGCCAAGGCAATCCCCGCGCAGCCGCCCGCGACCGCCGAGAAAGTCGTCCCGATCCGGCTTCAGAAAAGCGCTTAGCGTCCCTGCACTTCGGGATAGGTGATCGCGAGCACTTCATAGCTCTTCTCGCCGGCAGGCAGACGCACGACGCGCTCGTCCCCGACCCGCGCACCGATCAGCGCGCGCGCGATCGGCGCCGCCCAGCTGATCAGCCCAGCGGTGGCGTCGCACTCATCCTCACCAACCAGCGTCAGTAGGCGCCGCTCATCCGCTTCGTCGGCAAGCTCAATCGTCGCTCCGAAGCGGACCACGCCGCGATCCTCCTGCCGCGCCGGATCGACGACCTTGGCCTGTTTCATAACCTTCGACAGATAGCCCAGCCGCCGGTCGATCTCGCGCAACCGCTTGCGGCCGTAGATATAATCGCCATTCTCTGACCGGTCGCCATTGCCCGCTGCCCAGCTGATCACCTCGACCAGCTTCGGCCGCTCGATCCCGAACAATGTTTGATACTCGGCCTCGATTCGGGCCAGGCCCGCCGGAGTGATAAATCGAGGCGAGCGTTCGCGCGCGCCGTCCATCAGCCCGGACGCGACGACTTGCCGAGATAGGCCGAGATATGCACGGACTGTGGAGCGAGCTGCGACGGGTTTAGCCGATCGTACACCACACTGTTCTCGAGCACGCGCTGAACATAGCCACGCGTCTCGTCGAACGGGATACGCTCGATCCAGGTGACGATGTCACCGCCGCGGGGATCGCCATAAGCGCGGATCCATTTGCGGACATTGCCCGCACCCGCATTATAACTTGCTACCGCGAGCGGATAATTGCCGTCCCACTGGTTCACCAGCCGCTGGAAGTAGGCGCTTCCAAGCATGACGTTGTACGCCGGATCGGACGTGAGCCGTCCCATGTCATAGCCATAGCCCATCTTCCCGGCCTGCTCGTTGGCGGTGCCTGGCATCAGCTGCATGAGCCCGCGCGCTCCGGCGTGCGACACTGCGGCACGGTCGAAGCTCGATTCCTGGCGGGTGATCCCGTGGACCAGCGACCACAAGCGCCCACCGGGGACATTGCCCGAGTGGGTCGGAAATCCTGCGCGTGTGTAGAAAGCCGTCCCCGAATTGCGGGCGGACCGGGCGGTCCACACGGCAAGATCCTGCCGCCCGATCGCGGAGCCCAATTCGGTTGCAAGGATTCGATCGTGCTGGGTTTCGACCGCTTCGGACAAAGCGCGGATGAACAATGTCTGCTCGGAACGCTGCCCCTGCGAGCCGAGCAGCCGCACCGCACGCACCAGCCTTTTGTTCTGGAAAGCCTGACGCTGGGCCTCGGTCACGGGCACGACGTGGAGCGGACCCGGCGCAGGCACTGTCCGGCCAAGCCGCTCAAGCGACAATTGCCCGTAATAAAGCTCGGGCGTCGCGGCTGCGCGCTGGAAATAATTGGTCGCCTCGGTCATCCGCCCGGCCTGCGCAGCGGCGCGCCCGGCCCAGTACCAGCCCTTGGTCGCGACCTGCAGCGATCGTCCACCCCGCGCATAGCGGTCGAACAGCGACACCGCATCACCAGGACGCCCGAGGCCCTGAAGCGCTGCGTTCCCTGCAAGCCAGGTCAGCGTCGTATATTCATCGCGGATGCCATAGCTTTTCAGCATCACTTCGCCGCCAGGCCCGAAGGCATCGTCAACCTGACGAGCGATATTGTAGGCGGTCGACCACTGCCCGCTCGCCGCCGCGCCTTTGGCAAGACTGACGAGCGTTTCATAATAGCGCTCGACCTCGACCGGCCTGTGGACGAAATCATGTTGTCGCGCCGCGAGCTGTCGTGCGCCCTGCTCATTGCCATAATCGCGAAGGTATCGCACCCGGTCGATCATCAACCCGGCATCGCTCGCGACCTGTCCGGCCACGCCGGCAAATTGCGCTTCGGCGTCCGGCGCGCGCGTGAACATCGCGATCCGCGCCGCAAAGGACGCGCGCCGCGATGGGCTGGTCAGGCCAAATATGCGCTGCGCATCGCTGACTTTCTTGGCGAACATCAAGGCGTCGAAGCGGCGATCATGGTCCGCGGGCGAAAATTGCGCAGAATAGCGGCTGAGCAGAACCGCCTCGTCATAGGCCGACAAATCGCCCGATCGCCACGCATTGCGCGCAGCCACAAGCGCCTCATCCGACCGGCCCATTGCAACATGCGAATCCGCAAGCCGCGCCCAGCCGTTGCCGCTAATCGGCTCGGCCGTGCGGAAGAAACCCGCCACGCTCAGCGGAGCCTCACCGGGCCGCATCGCTTTCTCGGCGCTCCTGCGAAGTCCGGCTTCGCCCGGCCAACCGGAATTGGTCGCTAAAAAATAGGCATAGTCCGCAAAGGCATAGCCCTCGCTCTGGCGAAGCCGCCGCCAGGTCGCGAGCGCGGCATTGACGTCCGTCGCGGCGGGCTGAGCATAAGCCTGATAGCTGCGCTGCGGAACCTGGCCGTAAGGCTGCACCGGCGGAACATAGGTCTGCGTCGACGCGCTCGCGACAGTCGCGAGGAGGAGCGGTGCAAAGATGATCATTCGTGTCATGCTGGACATCATGCCGTGCTCGTCCTTATCTGGGGCTGAACAGAACGTCCGCGACCCTTGGAACCGTCGTTAAGTTCTCACGAAGGGTAACAAAATGTTTTTTGGGTCGATTCCGGCTCTGGTGACTCCGTTTGCGACGGGGCGTGTCGATGAAGCGGCGGCTCGCGATTTTATCGAGTGGCAGATCGAACAAGGCAGCTCGGCGCTGGTTCCGTGCGGCACCACCGGCGAAGTCGCGACGCTCGAACGTGACGAGCATCACCGGCTTATCGCGCTTGCAGTCGAGGCGGCGCGGGGCAGGGTGCCGGTCATCGCCGGCTGCGGAAGCTATTCGACCGCCGCCTCGATCGCGCACATGCGCGCGGCCCAACAGGCAGGCGCCGCCGCCGCGCTCGTAGTCATTCCATACTACAACAAGCCGAGCCAGGCAGGGATCGCAGCGCATTTCCGAGCGCTTGGCGAAGCCTCCGACCTGCCGATCATCGTCTACAACGTTCCGAGCCGGACCGTAGCCGATATCTCGGTCGAAACGCTCGCCGAAGTCGCCGACATTCCGTCGGTGGTCGGAATCAAGGATGCGACCGGCAATCTCGCTCGGGTCACTGCCCAGCGGCTCGCTTGCGGTCCTCAATTCTGCCAGTTGTCCGGCAATGACGACATGGCGCTCGGCTTCAACGCCATGGGCGGGGTCGGATGCATTTCGGTTACCGCAAACGTCGCGCCGCGGCTTTGTGCCGACTTCCAGGCCGCCACCCGCGAAGGCCGCTGGGACGATGCGCTCGCGCTTCAGGACAAGCTCTATCCGCTTCACGCCGCCTTGTTCAGCGACGCCTCGCCGGGCCCGGCCAAATATGCCTTGTCGAAGGTTCGCCCGGGCTTCTCGACCGAACTCCGCCTTCCGCTGACCGAACCATCGGCCGCCTCACGCGCTGCGATCGACGCCGCGCTCGCTCACGCCGGGCTGGTCCCAGCCTGATGGCCAAGCCGCCGATTGCACAGTTCGACAAGGTCAAGGTCGTCGCCGAGAACCGGCGCGCCCGCTACGACTATTTCATCGAGGACAAATATGAGGCGGGGATCGAGCTGCGCGGCACAGAGGTCAAGGCGCTTCGTGGCGGCGAAGGTTCGATCGCCGAAAGCTATGCGCTGGTCGAAGACGAGCAGGTCTTCCTGATCAACTCGTCGATCCCTGAATATAGCCACGGCAACCGCGCCAATCATGAGCCGCGGCGCAAGCGCAAATTGCTGATGCGCGCTCGCGAAATCGCCAAGCTTCACGGCGCGATCACGCGCCAGGGACTGACTTTGGTTCCGCTGTCGCTCTACTTCAACACACGCGGCCGCGCCAAGGTCGAGCTTGCCCTGGCGCGCGGCAAGAAGGTCCACGACAAGCGCGAGACGATCAAGGAGCGCGACTGGAAGCGGGAGCAGGGGCGGGTAATGCGAGCCCGTGGCTGAGCGCGGTTTCTGGCGACGGTTCATGGACCGCCACTCGCCGTCGCGTGATGAAGTTCTCGCAAGCCGCTGGATCAGGCCGCTCGGTCCACGGGTCCGCCATTCGGAATTGTGGCGATTTACGCGCCGTTCGGTCCCGCGCGGAGTGTTCGCCGGGCTGTTTGTCGGCATTTTCCTGATGATCCCCGGACTTCAGCTCGTGGGCGCGGCCTTGCTGGCGATTCCGATGCGCGCGAACATTCCGACCGCCGCGGCGATGACCTTTCTCAGCAACCCGGCGACGACCCCATTTTTCCTCCTCGCCAGCCTCGAAGTCGGAAGCCGGCTGGGCTTCCACGCCGACCTCGCCACCTTCGAAGCCTTGCGCGCTCGTCGCGCCGACCTCGGCGATTGGCTTTCATGGTTGTGGTCCGACGCCGCCCCGGCAATGGTCTCGGGACTGTTCTTGATTGGGCTTGGAGTGGCGCTCGCCGGATTTATCGTGTCGCTTGTCGGTTGGCGCTGGTGGATAGGACGCAAATGGCGTCAACGTGCCGGTCAAAGCATTTGAATATCATAACTTTAGAGATTCTTAAGGAGCATATTTGATGAATCGCTATCTGATTTCGCTAGTGGCAAGTACTGCATTGGCGGGCTGCGCAACCGTTCCGGCGGGCGAGCCCGCACATGTACAGGTCGAGGTTCCCGCCATCGCGGTCGAGCCCGCTCCAGTCGCTCCCGCCGCCGAGCTTGGAACTTACGGGTTCGACAAGGCCGGAATGGATACCAGCGTCCTTCCCGGCAATAATTTCTATCAGCACGCCAATGGCACGTGGGTGAAAAACACACCGATCCCCGCCGACAAGGCCAATTACGGCATGTTCACCCGTCTTGACGATATCTCGCGCGAACGCACCCGCGTCATTATCGAGGAGCAGGCGAAGACGCCATCGAGCCGGATCGGCATCGCTTATAACAGCTTCCTCGACAGCTCGGCGATCGAGGCCAAGGGGCTTGCGCCGTTCCAGCCCTGGCTCACCTCGATCAAGAGCGTCCCGTCAAAAAAGGCCTATGCCGCTGTCGCCGCGCGCGCCGACCGCATGGGCATCGGCACTCCGATCGGGGTCTTCATCGGCCAGGACGACAAAACTCCGGACCGCTATATTGCGAGCATCGGACAAGGCGGCATCGGCATGCCCGACCGTGACTATTACATCGCCGCCGATCCCAAGCTGGTCGAGATACGCGGCAAATATCAAACTCACGTCGCCAATGTGCTGACGCTTGCCGGTGAGCCCAATGCCGCCGCTCGCGCCAAGGCGATCGTCGATTTCGAAACCCGGATCGCGCGGGCGCATTGGACGCGCGTCGACAGTCGCGATGCCACCAAGACCTATAATCTGATGACCCGCGCGCAATTCATCGCCTCGACTCGCGGGTTCGACACGGCTGTCTTCCTCAACGGAATTGGCCTTGCCGGCGCTAATGAAGTGATCGTCGCCCAGCCGAGCGCGGTGAGCGCGATCGCTCGCTTGATCGGATCGGCGCCGTTGGGCGTGCTCAAGGACCAATTGCTGGTCCGCTCGCTCGACGAATATGCGGCTTTCCTGCCGTCGAAATTCGACAAAGAGCAATTCTCCTTCTTCGGTACGACCTTGTCGGGTACTCCCGAGCAGGAAGCGCGGTGGAAGCGCGCAGTCGCCTCCACTACCGAATCGCTCGGCGATGACGTCAGCCAGCTTTACGTCGCACGCCATTTTCCGCCGGAGACCAAGGCCGCCGCCGACGCGCTGGTCAAGAATGTCGTCGAGGCCATGGGACGCCGCATCGATGGACTCGCCTGGATGGCACCAGCAACCAAGCTCCGCGCGCGCGCCAAGCTCGCCAATTTCACGACCAAGATCGGCTATCCCGATCGCTGGCAGGACTATTCCGCGCTTGCGATCCAGCCCGGCGACGCAATCGGCAACGCGATGCGAGCGTCCGAATGGCGCCATGTCGATTCCGTGTCGAAGCTCGGAAGTCCGATCCGGCGCTGGGAATGGGGAATGACCCCGATGACGGTCAACGCTTATGCCAATTTCAGCATGCAGGAAATCGTCTTCCCGGCCGCGATCCTGCAACCGCCATTCTTCGATCCCAACGCTGATCCGGCGGTCAACTATGGCGGAATCGGCGCGGTGATCGGGCACGAAATCAGCCACCACTTCGACGATCAGGGTGCAAAATATGACGAAAAGGGCCGCCTCGCCGATTGGTGGACGCCCGCAGACGTCAAGGCGTTCGAGGCGGCCAGCAAGACTTTGGTTGCGCAATATGACAAGTATAATGTGTTCCCTGGCATCAACGTGAAGGGGGCTTTGACGCTTGGCGAAAACATCGGCGATCTTGCCGGTCTAACCGTTGCCCACGATGCCTATCTACATTCGCTTGGCGGCCGGCCGGCGCCGGTGATCGACGGAACCAGCGGGGATCAGCGCTTCTATCTTGGTTGGGCCCAAGTGTGGCGGCGCAATTATCGTGAAGCCAATCTTCGCCAGCGACTGATTACCGATTCCCACTCGCCGTCCGAACAGCGCGCGGCGGTCGTTCGAAATCTCGACCCTTGGTACCCTGCCTTCGGAGTGCAGCCCGGCCAGGCGCTTTATCTTGCACCCGAGCAGCGGGTGCGTATCTGGTAACGAGTGCTTCACCAGCAACTCGTTTCACTGGACGCCGATGACCGCGGCCTGCGCTGGCTTGTGCCGGCGCTGGTCGCGCTCGCGGCGGCGAGTGGGGCCTGGCTATTGTGGCTAGTTGGCAATCTGATGCTGGCCGCGTTCTTCTTACTGGCCTTCGCGGCACTGTCGGCCTTCGCTTTCATCTCCAGCCGCCAGAACGGCAGGGACCCGTCGACCGCAAGCGTCGCGCCGCCCGATTATCAATTGGTCGGAGCCGCAATCGAAAGAATTAACGATCCTGCGGCGCTTACGGACCCTGACGGCACGCTGTTAAAGATAAACAGCGCGTATCGCCGCAAATTCCCCGATGCACCGCCCCCGCTGGCGCTTGGCGGCGATAGTGACGCGGAGGCTGCGCTTGAACAAGGCCGGGCGTCGGCATGGCGCGACGGATCCGCCGAACTCGGGCGCATCGACCTTCTCGATGGGCCAGTCGCGGTCGGCATCGAGCGGATCGGAAGCGCGGGCGAGCTATTGTTGTGGCGTTTCCCTGTCGCCAACAAACCCGACCTCATAATGATGACGGCCGAGCGCATCGCCGGAGCGACCGGCGAACGACTGGCCGCGGCGGGAGTGCTCGCCGCACTTGTCGATGCGGGCGGCGGGCTGCTCGCGGCTAATAAATTATTTGCCGAACGGGCGATCGGTCACTCGGTATCGGGGGACGAAGCCTTGTCCTTTGCCGACCTCGTTCTCGAGGGCGACGACGGGTCATTCAAATTCCTTAACGACGGTGAAAACGCGCTACCCTTACGTGGGCTTCACGTGCCGCTCGACCCGCTCAGCGAAGGCGGAGCGCGAACCACTTTAATCTTCGGACAGCATGAAGCCACCGCCAGCCTTGCCACTTCGGCCAATGTCCAGGCGCTGCTCGAAATCCTGCCGGTCGGGCTTGCGCTGGTCGACCGCGATGGGCGCTTCCTGACTATGAACAAGTCCTTCCACGTAGCAGCCGGAATCGTCGGCGGGGAGATGCCAAGCTATCCCGGCGACCTCGTGGTCAAGGAGGACAAGGCCGCGGTCGCCGACGCGGTCCGGCGAAACGCGCGCGGCCCTGCTATGTCAGGCGATCTCCCGGTGCGGCTAGGCCACCAGGCGGGAGAGCCTGTTGCCCTGACGGTTGCTGGCCTGCGCGGCCTTGGCGATGCCGCGGTCCTATTATTGCTCAAGGACAATAGCGAAGAAGCCAAATTGAAGCGCCAGGTTGCCCAGGCGACCAAGATGCAGGCGGTCGGCCAGCTCGCGGGCGGCGTCGCGCATGATTTCAACAATATTCTCACAGCGATCATGGGGCATTGCGACCTGATGATGATGCGCCACACGCCGGGCGACAGCGATTATGACGATATTCAGCAGATCAAGTCGAACTCCAATCGCGCCGCCGGCCTCACCCGCCAATTGCTCGCTTTCTCTCGCCAGCAGACGCTGCGTCCGCAAGTCCTCGAACTGCCCGACGTCGTGTCCGAAGTGTCGCATCTGCTAAAGCGGCTGCTCGGCGAGACGGTGCAATTGGTGACCAAGCATGGCCGCGACCTCGGCCCGGTCCGCGCCGATCCCGGCCAGCTCGAACAGGTGATCGTCAATCTGGCGGTCAATGCGCGCGACGCGATGGTCTCAAAGGGCGGCGGAACGCTCACCATCCACACCTATCCCGTGCGCGCCGACCAGGTCGCCGACCTCGGCAGCGACATCTTGCCGATCGCCGATTATGCAGCGCTCTCGATCAGCGACACCGGCACCGGCATCCCTGCTGGCGTGCTCGGCAAAGTGTTTGAACCCTTCTTTACAACCAAGGAAGTCGGCAAAGGTACCGGGCTTGGCCTCTCGACCGTGTATGGCATCGTCAAGCAGTCGGGCGGCTTCATCTTCGCCGATTCCTCGGTCGGGGAGGGCACGCGCTTCGTTATTTATCTTCCGGTTCATCAAGTGGTCGAGGAGGTCCGCACCAAGCGGGTAGCCAAGCCCAAGGAGCAGGAAGATGAGCTGTGGGGCACCGGCACGATCCTGCTCGTCGAGGATGAGGCGATGGTCCGCACCGTCGCCGAGCGCGCGCTGGTCCGCCACGGCTACAAGGTGCTGACCGCGAATAATGGCGAAGAGGCGCTTGAGCGGCTGGCCGAGCCTGGGGTCGAGGTCGCACTACTGATTTCCGACGTCGTTATGCCGGTGATGGATGGCCCAACCATGGTCCGCGAAGCACGCAAGGCGCACCCGGATGTGCCGATCCTGTTCATGTCAGGCTATGCCGAGGAGCAGCTCCGCAAATCGATCGCAATCGAGAATGTTGCCTTTCTTCCCAAGCCTTTCAGCGTGCTCGAACTGGCCGAAGCGGTACGGCGCGCATTGGCGCCGAACAAATAGCGCTTCCCTCCGCCAAATCCGATGCTATCCACTTGTCCAGTGACTGATCCGCGTTGCATTTTGATCGTCGAGGACGAACCGCTCATCGCCATGATGCTTGAGGATTTCATCCTTTCGCTCGGCTACGAAGTCGCCGGCCCTTGCGAAAGCGTGAGCGAAGCCCTCGCGGCCGTCGCGAGCAAGGATTTCCACCTCGCCATCCTTGACGTCAACCTGCAGGGTGAAAGCGTCTGGCCGGTGGCCACTGCGCTTCGCGAGCGCGGGATCCCGTTCCTGCTTGCATCAGGGGGGCATGTCGAACCACCGCCTGCCGAGTTTACCAACACTCCGATGATCGAGAAACCCTATACGATCGATCGCGTTTCACCGATGATCGACGCCGCATTTGCGCGCGTTTCCTGACGTCCCTGCTCGGGTATCGTTCTCTACTTGTTCTGGGTGAACAAAGCATATACAGCATGATCTTCGCCGGGCGGCGCACCGTTGCCCGATGCACCAGGGGACGAAGGTCATGGCAACGCAACTCAAGGTCGTCGAAAAGGGTTTGGAACGCGTGAGCACGGATCGGGAAAAGGCACTGGAAGCGGCACTGGCGCAGATCGACCGCGCCTTCGGCAAGGGCTCGGCAATGAAGCTCGGCAGCCGCGACAAGATGGAGATTGAGGCGGTTTCGACCGGAAGCCTCGGCCTGGACATTGCATTGGGTGTCGGCGGCCTTCCACGCGGCCGGGTGATCGAGATTTACGGCCCGGAAAGCTCGGGAAAGACCACGCTAGCGCTTCACGTCATCGCCGAGGCGCAGAAGACCGGCGGAACCGCCGCCTTCGTCGATGCCGAACATGCGCTCGATCCTGGCTATGCCAAGAAGCTTGGCGTCGACATCGACGAGCTGATCGTGTCGCAACCCGATACTGGCGAGCAGGCGCTCGAGATCGTCGACACATTGGTGCGGTCGAACGCGATCGACGTGCTGGTGATCGATTCGGTCGCGGCGCTGGTGCCGCGCGCCGAGATCGAGGGCGAAATGGGCGACAGCCACGTCGGACTCCAGGCGCGTTTGATGAGCCAGTCGCTTCGCAAGCTGACCGGATCGATCAGCCGCTCGCGCTGCACGGTGATCTTCATCAATCAGCTGCGGATGAAGATCGGGGTGATGTACGGCAATCCGGAAACCACAACCGGCGGCAATGCGCTTAAATTCTACGCCTCGGTGCGGCTCGACATCCGCCGCACCGGCCAGATCAAGGATCGCGACGATATCGTCGGCAATGCGACCCGCGTGAAGGTCGTCAAGAACAAGGTCGCGCCGCCGTTCAAGCAGGTTGAGTTCGACATCATGTATGGCGAAGGCATTTCGAAGGTCGGGGAAATTCTCGACCTCGGCGTCAAGGCCGGGTTGGTCGATAAGTCGGGCGCCTGGTTCAGCTATGATTCGACCCGGATCGGCCAGGGCCGCGAAAATGCGAAGACTTACCTCAAGGACAATCCCGACATGGCGCTCAGGATCGAAAGTGCGATCCGCGGCCGCAAGGATGAAGTCGCCGAAGCATTGATGGTCGGACCCGACGCCGACGAAGGCTAGACGAATGAAGCAAGGGGCGTCCTCACCGACGCCCCTTGTTCACGATTTGCGAACGTCAGGTCGTTGCCGGTTGAAGCGCGCCGAACAATCGCCCGCGCTCGGTCCAATAAACGATCGCCAGGGCAATAAGCCCGCATCCCGCGAGCCCAATCAGAAACGGCGTCGTCGTTCCGTCGAACGACTGACCGATCGCCAGCCCGATCAGCGAGCCGCCAACCGTTCCCGCCACCCCCTGCACCGACGAGGCGGTCCCGGCGATCGCCGCCATATTGGTCATCGCCAACGTGCCCAGGTTTGACGTGGTGAAGGCAAAGGCGGCGAAGGTCAGACCCATCAGCGCAACGAACAGCCCGAGGGACTCTCCAACCGTGCCCGCGACCGCCAAATGTCCCAAGGTTACGGCAACGAAGGCGACCAGCCCGGCATGTCCCACCCGCCGCAAACCGAATCGCCCCACCAGCTTGGAATTGCCCCAGCTCGCCAGCGCCATCGGCGCAGCAACCGCACCGAATACGATTCCGATCATCCCGGGTGCCGCAAAGACGTCGAACACAATCTGCTGGATCGAAGCGATATAAGCTGTCAGCCCGCCAAAAATCGCAGTCAGCCCAAGCGTGTAGCCCAACGACAGCCGATCGGCCGCAACCATCCGCGCCGCCTCACCAATCACTCGGAAATTGAGCTTACGCCGATATTCAGAATGCAGCGTCTCAGGCAGGCGTGCAAAACTCCACAGCCACATCGCCACGCCATAAGTGGCCAGCACGACGAAGATCACTCGCCATGTCCCGACCAGCAGGATCCCTTGGCCGAGTAACGGCGCGAGCACCGGGATCAGCATGAACACCATGAATACCAGGCTCATCACCCGCGCCATCGCTTCGCCCGCGAACAGATCGCGGACCATCGCCACCACCAGCACGCGCGTTACCGCCGCGGACATGCCCATCGCGATGCGCCCCGCGATCAGCAATTCGAAACTGGCCGAAATCCCGCATAGCAGCGCAAATCCGGCATAAAGCGCCACCCCGATCGCCAGGATCGGCTTGCGCCCGAAGCGGTCGGCAAGCGGTCCCCAGAACAATTGCCCGACCCCGAAGCCCAGCATGTAAGCGACCACCACGAGCTGACGGCGATTTTCAGTCGCAACTCCCATCTGCTCGCCAATCGCGGGCAAGGCCGGGATCATCGCATCGATTGCGAACGCATTGAGCGCCATTAGCCCCGCGAGCAGCGCGACGGTTTCCCTCGTCCCTGGTCGTCCGCCGCGCGGCGCGGCATGTTCGTGGCTGATCATGAGCGGCTGCTGGCGTATCGCTTTCGCCCGTGCAACCTATTGTTCGACTTGCGATGGAGAAGATGATGGCGCAATTTCGGATTGGTCGGCGCGGGCTCCTTGGAGCAGGGGCCGCGCTGGGCACGACGGCCTTCCTCCCGGCACACCTCGGGGCAGTGGTCCCTTATAAGCTCCCACCGGCAATATCTTCCGCCGAACGCCTCGACCGCCTTGCCAGGGCCCGCGCCCTTATGGCCGCCAATGGCATTGGCGCGATCCTCATCGAACCGGGCGCCAGTCTCGATTATTTCACTGGGGTCCGCTGGAGCCGCTCTGAGCGACTGACCGCTGCGCTGATCCCGGCGACCGGCGATCCGATTATCGTCACGCCCTTTTTCGAGAAGCCCTCGGTCGCCGAGAGCCTCGCAATCCCCGCCGAAATCCGCACCTGGGACGAGCATGAAGAACCGCTCAAGCTGGTCGCCGGCTGGCTTCGCGAGCGCGGTCTTACCAGTTCGCCGTTTGGCATTGAAGAAACCAACCGCTTCTTCATCGTCGACCGCCTCAAGGCAGCGCTTCCCGCGCTCAATATGGTCAATGCCAATGCGGTCGTTCGCGGCTGCCGAATGATCAAATCCCCCGCGGAAATCGCATTGATGCGCGCTGCCGCGGACATCACCGTTTCGGCAATCCGCGCTACGCATCCGCGCATTCGCCCCGGAATGACGCCCGATGTGATCTCGAATATGCTCGAAACCGCGATGGTCAAATCCGGCGGGACCAATCCTTGGGCGCTGGTCCTGCTCGGTGAGGCCTCGGCCTATCCGCATGGCACCGGCAAGCCGCAGGCGGTAAAACGCGGCGAGGTCATACTCATCGACACCGGCTGCGCGGTGCGTGGCTATCAGGCCGACGTCTCGCGAAGCTTCGTGTTCGGCGCCGACCCGAGCCCCGAACAACGCCGCGTCTGGAACCATGTCGCCGAAGGGCAAAAGATCGCCAATTCCGCCGCTCGGATTGGCGCTACCGCGGGCAGCGTCGACGATTCGGTCCGCGCCGCTTACACGCAATGGGGCTACGGTCCCGGCTACAAGCTTCCCGGCCTGTCCCACCGCACGGGACACGGCATCGGAATGGAGGGGCATGAACCCGTCAACCTCGTCCACGGCGAGGAAACGCGGCTCGCGCCCGGAATGTGCTTCTCGAACGAGCCCGGAATTTATCTTCCTGGAAAATTCGGGATCCGGCTTGAGGATTGCTTTTACATGACCGCGACCGGGCCACGCTGGCTAAGCGTCCCGCCACCGTCGATCGACCGCCCGCTCGGCTGAGGCCTTGACGCGGCGGGGCGGGGACGCAATGCCTGCATCATTAATCAGGGAGGCTCGATGACCGAGGAAAAGACGGGGGGCTTCGGCCTGCAGTGGCAGATGCTGGTCGGATTCATCGTCGGCCTCAGCGCCGGCCTGATCGCCAACGCGACGTCGAACGACGCTGCCTGGGTCGAGACGGTGACCACCTACATCACCGGCCCGATCGGTCAGATCTTCCTCCGTCTCCTGTTCATGCTCGTCATTCCGCTGCTGTTCTCGGCGCTGGTCGTCGGGATCGCCGAAATGGGCGACATCCGATCGCTAAAGCGCGTCGGCCTGCGGACCCTTGTCTTCACCATCCTCGTATCGGGGATCGCGGTGGTGCTCGCGCTCGCTTTCACCAACTGGATTCAACCGGGCGCGGGGGTCGATCCCGCGCTCGCCCAGCGCCTCCTCGCCGACGCGCGCGAAGGCGCTGGAGCAATCCTATCGGGTCAGTCGGAAAAGCCGCAGGGCGTCGCCGCCGTGCTCGCGATCATCCCCAACAATGTCGTCGCGGCCGCCGCCGACAACGACATTCTCGCGGTGATGGTGTTCGCGCTGATCTTCGGAATCGGACTGCTTATCACCCCGACCAAATCTGCCGACGCGCTGCAATCGGCGATCGAGGGCATTTTCCACGTCGCGATGCGCCTGATCTCGCTGATCATCCGCTTCGCGCCGATCGCAATCGCCTGCTTCATGTTCAACCTCGCCGCAGTGTTCGGCTGGGAATTGCTGCTTCACCTCGGCGCTTATGTCGCGGTCGTGCTGCTCGCGCTCGGCACGCATATGTTCATCGTCTATCCGTTGTTGCTCAAGTTCGCGGGCGGTGTCTCGCCCTTGTGGTTCTTCCGCCAGAGCCAGGAAGCCATGGTCATGGCTTTTTCGACCGCATCGTCGAACGCCACGCTTCCAACCGCGCTTCGCGTCGCCGAGCATAAGCTCAACCTTCCGCCGCGCGTATCGCGGTTCGTCCTGACCATCGGCGCGACTGCCAATCAGAACGGCACCGCGATCTTCGAAGGCGTCACCGTCCTGTTCCTCGCCCAATTCTTCGGGGTCGAGCTCAACCTTGCGCAACAGGCGACGGTGCTGTTCATCTGCATCCTCGGCGGCATCGGCACTGCAGGCGTTCCAGCCGGATCGCTCCCGGTGGTCGCGCTAATCCTCGGGATGATCGGGGTTCCGCCCGAAGGCATCGGCCTCGTGCTCGGCGTCGATCGCTTCCTCGACATGTGCCGCACGACGCTGAATGTCACCGGCGATCTGACCGCGGCGACGGTCATTTCGCGCGGGGAACCGCATGATGCGCGGCCGATTGCCGATGACGCGCTGACGGTTTCGCCCAAGCCGATCTAATGCCGCTGCTCGATCGGGTCGCGGAGCCCTTTTCGACGATCCTGTGCGACATTTGGGGCGTCGTCCACGACGGCGCCCACCTGCTCCCCGGCGCAACCGAGCGATTGCTCGCGTGGAAGCGTTCGAGCAAGCGCATCATCCTCATCACCAACGCGCCGCGCTCGGCAGCAACGGTCCAGCACGACCTCGACCGCATCGGCCTGCCGCGCGCAGCTTACGACGCGATCACCAGCGGCGGGCAGGCGGGAATGGCGGCACTGATCGACCCCCCGCGCGGCGTCGGCTTCCTCGGCACCGCCGACGACCGCTCGGACCTCGTCGACCAAGGCGTCCAGATCGCCCCGCAGAACTTCTCCGAACTCGCCTGTACCGGGCTAGACGAAGACCGCGACGACCCCGCCGATTATCGCGCTCAGCTTGCCGCATGGGCGGGCGAGGGGGTGCTGATGCACTGCCTCAACCCCGACCGGACCGTCATCCATTGCGGCGTGCGAGAGGCTTGCGCCGGAGCGCTCGCGGACATTTACGAAGATCTCGGCGGCAAAGTCGCCTGGTACGGCAAGCCGCATCCGCCAATCTACGCCCATGCGCTGCGCCTCGCCGGTGACCCGCCGCTAAACCACGTCCTCGCCATCGGCGACGGGCTGGTCACCGACATGCTCGGAGCAGCGCGCGCGGGCATCGCGGCGATCTTCGTCACAGGCGGAATTCACTCAGGCGAGCCATTCCCCGCCGACTTCGCCGCTCGCTACAACCTCGCCGACTGGCGCCCCTTATTGATCGTCACCGACCTCAGCTAGGCGTGCTCGGCGACCCGCCCGCGCACCACCTTGTCGGCCTGGGCACCGCTGACCTCGGCCAAATGGTCAAAGCTCGCCTCATAGCTTGCTAGCCCCTGGCTAAGCGATCGCAACTCGGCCTCCAGCCCCTCAAGCTCGCTCTCCGGGATGAGCGCCTCAATCCGGTCCCACCCGGTCCAGCCATCGCGCGGTCCCATTCCAAGCATCTGCCCACGCCGCGCCGCGCTTGCCGAACTCGCCCGGCTCGTCGCGGTTGACGGGCAGGTCAGCGTCACCCGCTGTACCGGCTCGAGCAAATGCGGCGAGGCAGCGGCAAGCGCGTCCTGCATCGCGATCCGCCCGGCAGTGCGGAACGCCAATTCGCTCGAATCGACACTGTGATAGCTGCCATCGGTCAGCGTCACCGCAACATCGACGACCACGAAGCCTAGCGGCCCCTTCGTCATGGCGTCGCGCACACCCTGTTCGACCGCCGAGAAATATTGCCGCGGCACCGCGCCCCCCGACACTTTTTCGGAAAATTTGAAGCCCGCGCCACGCGGCAGCGGGGTCACTTCGATCACGACATCGCCGAATTGCCCATGACCGCCCGACTGCTTCTTGTGCCGTCCGCGCTGAGTCACCGGACGGCGGATCGTCTCGCGATAGCCAATGCTCGGAGAGCGCTGGCTGACCTCGATCCCATGCCGCCGCTTGACCCGCGCCAGGGCCGTGCGCAAATGTTCGTCATTGACCCCGCGCAGCCGCAGCTCATGGCTCGCCTCATCCTGTTCGAGCGACAGGCTGGTATCCTCCTCCACCAGCCGCGCAAGCGCCCCCGACAATTTGACGTCATCCTTGCGGTCGGCAGGCTCAATCGCCAACGCACAATTGCGCGGCGGGCTTTCGACCTCAATGGTTGGCGGCAACTCCCCGCGCGACACCCATTGCCCGCTACGCAGCGTATCGACCTTCGCCACCGCGACGATCGCACCGTCGTCCGCATCGCCCAGCTTACTCGTCTTGTCCCCCTGAACCGCGAACAATGTTCCCATTCGCAGCGGTTGCCGCTCGCCATCGCGAAGCTCGGCCCCCTCGGCAAGCTTCCCGCCAAGCACGCGGCCAAGCACCAGCCGCCCGACGCTCCCACCGTGCGACACTTTGAACGCGTAAAAAGACGTCGCCTCGACGCCGAGCCGGTAACAGGCCGCGCTCGGAGCGGGCGCCTCGTGCCGGAGCGCCTTGAGCAATCGCCGGATCCCCCAGCCATTGGTCGCCGATCCGAACAGCACCGAAACGCTTAAACTATCGCTCGTCTCGCGCGCCAGGTCGGCGAAAATCGCACCCGGGGCAGGGGATTGGTCCATCAGCAATTGTTCGAGCAGCTTGTCGTCATGATCGGCTAGCTGTTCGAGCAGATGCGTGCGCGCCTCGACCTCGCGTTCGGCAAGTTCGTCGGGGATCGGCATGATGGTCGATGGCTTGCCCGGTACATAATGAAACGCCCGTTCGAGCGCGAGATCGACGAAGCCGGTGATTTTCTCGCCCTCGCGGATCGGAATCTGGCGGGCTATCAGCGGCGATACGCTCAAAGGTTGCAGCGCGCTTAGCAGATCGCGGATTCGACCGTGCGCCTGGTCGATCCGATTGACGAAGATCAAATGCGGAATGCCCTGCTCGTCGAGCATTCGCAGCGCCGGAGCGGCGAGGGCGGCCCGCGCCGGATCGGGATCGACCACCACGATCGCCAGGTCGGCGACCGCGATTCCTCGCGCGGCATCGGCGGCAAATCCAATCGATCCGGGCGCGTCGATCAAGGCGAAGCGATCGCCACGAAAGTCGAAATGCATCAGGTTCAGCTCGGTCGAGCCGCCGCGTGCGCGCGCTTCCGCGGAAGAATCGCCGACGCTGCTTGAATGCCCGGTCGACCCCTGCCGCTGGATCGCGTCACTCGCGAACAGCATCGCTTCGGCAAGGTCGGTCTTTCCGGCGCCGGCCGGCCCGACCAGCGCAATGACCCTCGTGCCTTTGGATTCTCCGTTTTCGTCTTTGGGCATGCGACTCTCCTACCTCCGGGTTGGCGGGGGCGCCGAGTCGCGTCGAGCGGCGTGGCGCTCTGCAGGCAAGGAGCGTCGGACTCGCGGAGCCATAAAGCAAGGGCGCCCGCGCGGTCTGCCCGCACGAACGCCCCAATTCAGCCCGATTATCGCGACTTTATGCCGCGGGAAGAAGCCTCTGCTCGCCCGCAAGCCGGATCAGCCCGGCCTGCAATTTCTCGAACGCGCGCACCTCGATCTGGCGAATGCGCTCGCGGCTGACGCCATAGACCTGGCTCAGATCTTCAAGCGTCTTGGGCTCGTCGCTAAGCCGCCGCTCGGTCAGGATATGCTTCTCGCGGTCATTGAGCCCGTCGAGCGCCTCGATCAGCAGATCGTGCCGAACCCGCCGCTCCTCGTCCTCGGCGATAATCTCGTCCTGCAACGGCCCATTATCGACCAGGAAATCTTGCCACTGGCCTTCGCCATCAGTGTCGCGCAAAGGGGCATTGAGGCTGGTATCGCCGCCCATTCCCATGCGGCGATTCATGCTCACCACTTCGGCCTCGGTGACGCCAAGGTCGGTCGCAATCTTGGCGACGTGGGCAGGCTTCAAATCGCCTTCCTCGAACGCCTCGATCTGGTTCTTCATCCGCCGCAGATTGAAGAATAATTTCTTCTGCGCCGCGGTGGTGCCCATTTTGACGAGGCTCCACGACCGCAGGATGAATTCCTGGATCGATGCGCGGATCCACCACATCGCATAGGTGGCAAGGCGGAAACCGCGCTCGGGCTCGAACTTCTTCACGCCCTGCATCAGTCCGATATTGCCTTCGGAGATCAGTTCGCTGACCGGCAGGCCATAGCCGCGGTACCCCATCGCAATCTTCGACACGAGGCGCAGATGCGAATTGACCAGCCGCGCGGCGGCGTCGGTATCGCCCTGCTCGCGCCATGCCTTCGCCAGCATATATTCTTCTTCGGGAGCGAGAATCGGGAATTGCTTGATCTCGCTCAGGTAACGGTTGAGGCCCGGCTCCCCGCCCGATGCGGGGATCGACATCATTCTCGACGTCTTCGCCGCGGTGGTCTTTGCCATCTTCTCATTCACTCCCTGGCCGGATCGGGTCGCGCCCCGCTCCTAACCTTTGTCAGTCTATACACCAAGCGCGCTGAACAGTTCCTGCATGTCCGACGGAAGCGCACTGTCAAACGACAAACGACACTTTGTCACCGGATGAACGAAGCCGAGACGCGCCGCGTGGAGCGCCTGACGGCGAAAGCCGAGCCCGCCAAGCAGCTCGCGAAGCCTTTGCTTCGGCGCGCGGCCGTAAACCGGGTCGCCGAGAAGCGGATGGCCGATCGAGGCGAGATGCACCCGTACCTGATGCGTCCGCCCGGTCTCGAGCCGGCATTCGATCAGGGCCGCGTCGCGCAGAGGCGCTTTGACCTTCCAATGCGTGACCGCGCGCTTGCCGCGTCCCGCCTCGACCACCGCGATTTTCTTGCGGTCGTGGGTGGAGCGGGCGAGCGCGGCATCGACCTTGCCTTCGAGCATTCGCGGAACCCCCGACACGATCGCCAGATAACGGCGCTCGATCGAATGGTCGGCAAACTGCCTCGCGAGCCCTTCATGCGCGACATCATGCTTGGCGACGACCAATAGCCCCGACGTATCCTTGTCGATCCTGTGGACGATCCCCGGGCGGGCCACCCCGCCGATCCCGCTCAGGCTGCCTCCGCAATGGTGGAGAAGCGCATTGACCATCGTCCCGTCGCGATTGCCCGCGGCGGGGTGTACGACCAGCCCTGCGGGCTTATCGACCACCAGCAGATGCTCGTCCTCGAAAATGATGCCGAGCGCGATTTGTTGCGGCTCATTATGCGCCGGTGTCGGGTCGGGGACGGCGAGCGTATAATGTTCGTCGCCCTTGACCTTGATCGCCGGGTCGCGAACCGCGGCCCCGTCGGGCCCGGTCAATGCTCCGGCCTTGGTCAGGACTTTTAGCCGCTCGCGCGACATGCTCGGAATGCACGCCGCAAGCGCGCGGTCGAGCCGCCAGCCGGCGTGGCTGGAATCCAGCCTGATTTCGGTTGAAGAATGCCCCCCGGCCATGATCGCCATGTGGGACCCTTTTCGCGGCTTTCAATCCCGCACGCGCTCACGCTCTTGCATCGTCTCAACTCCTCGCGCATCGCAGGAAGGATGAACGCGATCGATCTTGCCAGCCTCTTGTGTAGCCGATTGTGCCATGACCTGCTGTCGCCGGTCGGCGCGCTCAACAATGGCATCGAATTGCTTGCCGATGAACAAGACCCCGACATGCGTGACCGCTGCCTCGAACTGCTTGCCGAAAGCGCTCGGGCAAGCGCCAATAAGTTGAAATTCTTCCGCCTCGCCTTTGGCGCCGGGGGCGGCTTCGGCGATGAGATCGACACGCGCGAGGCATGTTCGGCACTCGAAGGCCTCTACGGACCCGAAAAAAGGATCGAACTCGGCTGGATGGTCGCCGGTGATCGTCTGCCCAAGGGCGCGGTCAAGATCCTGCTCAATCTCGCGATGATCGCCGGCGACGCACTGGTTCGCGGCGGGCGTCTCGACGTCGGCTCGGAACGCGACGAGGATGCGATCGAATTGGTCATCCGCGCCGAAGGCCCGCGCGTGCTGGTCGATCCGGCACTGCGCGAAACGATTCTCAAGGGCGGCAGCGCGGGGAAGGTCGAGCCGCGCGCCGCCGGGGCCTGGCTTGCGCACGGGCTCTGCGCTGAAGCGGGCGGATCGATCAGGCTCAGCGACGTCGCCGACGAAATACTCCTGATCGGAGTGACATTGCCTTTGGCTCGCGGCGAAGCCTGACACCTGCCGCGTCAACGGGGCTAACGAGGCATTAACTCCTGCGCGCCATAGAGGACCCAGCAGATCAAGTGGGGCCCGAACGCCGATGGACGATTTAATTGCCGATTTCACGGCCGAGTGCCGCGAAATGCTTGAGGCCCTGGGCGGGGAGATCGTCGCCTGGGAAGCAAGCCCCGACGACCGCGCCCGGCTCGATAATATTTTCCGCTTCGTCCACACCGTCAAGGGCAATTGCGGATTCTTCGATTTTCCACGGCTCGAAGCGCTCAGCCACGCTGCCGAGGATGCGCTCGCCGATTGCCGCGCCGGGCGCCGTACGCCCGATCACGCTCTGGTCAGTGCCGTACTCGCGATCATCGACCGGATCGCCGAAATGATTGCCGCGATTGAGGCCAAAGAGGAATTTCCGGCGGGTTCGGATGAAGCTTTGATTAACTCGCTCGAACCCGGCGCCGCGGTCAGTGCGGCCCCGGCCGCCGATTTTGCAATGAAAGGCGCGGCCGCCGCGCCGCGAACCATCCGCCTCTCGGTCGAATTGCTCGACCGGGTGATGTCCGGGGTGTCCGACATGGTGCTTGCGCGCAATGAACTTGCACGCCGCCTACGCGAATCCTCGGGGGACGTCACGGTCGACGGCGCTTTCGAGCGGCTTTCGGGAATCATCGCCGAAATGCGCGATGCGATTACCCGCACGCGAATGCAGCGCATCGAAAATCTATTCGTCGCTCTGCCGCGAATGGTGCGCGATCTGTCCGGCGAACTTGGCAAGCAGGTGCTGGTCGATATCGAGGGCGGCGACGTCGAACTCGATCGCGAAATGATCGAGATGATCCGCGATCCCTTGACCCACATCATCCGCAACGCGGTCGACCACGGCATCGAAACGCCCGCGGTCCGGCTTAAAGCGGGCAAGCGCGAAATCGGCATTTTGTCGATTTCGGCACGCCAGTCGGGCAATCAGATTCTGATCGACATCGTCGACGACGGCAAAGGCATTGACGGTGCGCGCCTGGTCGAAAAATCAGTCGCCAGCGGCGCTCTCACCAAGGACGAAGCCGCTGCCCTCACTCCGCGTGAGCAGCTGTCGCTGATCTTCGAAGCAGGCTTGTCGACGGCGAGCGAAGTTACCGCAATTTCCGGTCGCGGCGTCGGGATGGACGTCGTTCGCTCGAACGTCGAGCGGATCGGCGGAATCGTCGAAGTCGATTCGGCCGTCGGTCGCGGCACCCGCATGACCTTGCGCGTTCCACTTACGCTGACGATCATTCCCGCGCTCACCGTGTCGATCGGCGGACAGCATTTCGCAATCCCGCGCGCGGCGATCGAGGAAATCGTCCGCGCCAATGGCTCAAGCGTGACCCTGGCGCGCATCGGCGGGGCAGGGGTCGCCACCATCCGCGGCCGCCGCGTACCCGAAATCAGCCTCGCCGACGTCCTCGGCCTGACCAGCACGATGACCGACCTCGAACGCACCTTGGTCGTGCTCAAGCCCGCCGGCGGCGATCTGTTCGCGCTCGCGGTCGACCGAATCCACGATCATGAGGAACTGGTCGTCAAACCCGCCGCACCGGCAGTCATGGCAACCGGCCTCTACGCCGGAACCACGCTCGCCGACGACGGCAGCCCGATCCTCCTGTTCGATCCGTCAGGCCTCGCATTGGTCGGTGGAGTTCATGTCGAAATGCAGGAACGCGCAAGCCGCGTCGTCGAGGCGCCTGTTGCAGCCGCTGCCGCTGAAGTCCCGGTCCTCCTGTTCCGCGGCCTCGACGGCGCTCGCCGCGCGCTCCGCCTCGGCGTAGTCGACCGCATCGAGGAAGTCCCCGCCGAATCGATCCGCCACGGCGCCGGACATCTCCGCGTCCAGCTCGGCGAATCGATCCTGCCCCTCGCCGGGGTCGCACCCGGAACCGAATTCGAAGGCAAAGTTCGCCTGTTCCGCCTCAGCGATGGCGATCGCGAAATCGGCTTCGCATTCTCAGAAGTGATCGACCTGATGACGATCGATCATGACGTCATCCCCGCGGTCGAGCCCGGGCAAGTGTCGGGCGTCTCGCTGATCGGCGGAGAGCCCGCCGAACTGCTCGACGCGCACTGGCTGTTCTCCGAATATCTGGGATCTTCCGTTCGCCCCGCGGCGCCTTTGGTCTGCCGCCTGCCGACCGACGATCCCTGGATGCAGAACATGCTCCGTCTGATCGTCGAGGCCGCCGGCTATCTCGTCATCGGCGAGGATCACGATTTGCTCCCCGACCTCATCATCTGTTCCGACGGCCAGCCAGCCTCTCCGTCCGGCCACGCCCGCGTCCTCACCCTCGCCACCGATCCCGAAGCGACCGGCGAGGACCGCGTCTACCGCTACGACCGCGCAGGGCTGATGCTCGCGCTCAAAACCGCCAACCAGGGAGGCGGGCGATGAACCAGCTTTTACTCATCGTCACCATCGCCGGAAGCCGCGTCGCGCTGACCGCCTCGAAGGTCGAAAGCGTGGTCGAACTCGACGCGCTCAGCCCGGTCCCACGCGCCGCACCCCATGTCGCCGGACTATCGGCACTGCGCAGCCGCGTCCTCACCGTCATCGACTGCCAGCGCTCGCTCGAACTCGGCACCACCGACGTCGACGGCCTTCGCGAAGCCGCAGTGGTAGAGGTCGAGGGCCACCATTACGCGCTCACCGTCGATGCGGTCGAAGACGTGGTCGAAGCTTTGTCCGACCCAGTGCCCCTCCGCGCGGCAATGGGGACGGGGTGGGAACGCGTCGGGCTCGGCATGGTCGAGACCGAGGAGGGCCCGCTGCTGCTGATCGACATCGACGCGCTGATCGCTGGCCCGCCCGCCGATCGCGCCGCGGCTTAAGCGCTTGGTGACACTTGTACTCTAATCATCACAACGAAGCGGATTTAGAAAGCGGACCGAGCATGAAGACCTGTCTGATCGTTGACGATAGCAAGGTGATCCGAAAGGTCGCCCGGCACATTCTCGAAACCCTCGAATTCCAGGTCGAGGAAGCGTGCGACGGCCGCGAAGCGCTCGATCGCTGCGAAGCGAGCATGCCAGACGTCGTTCTGCTCGATTGGAACATGCCAGTGATGAGCGGGATGGAGTTTCTGAAACTGCTCCGCCAGCGCGGTCATTCCGACCAGCCCAAGGTGGTCTTCTGCACGACCGAAAATGACATGGCCCATATCCGCGCCGCGCTTGAGGCGGGGGCGGACGAATATGTCATGAAACCGTTCGACCGCGAAACGCTGCACATCAAGCTACAGCTCGTCGGCGTCGCCTGAGTCCCCCCGCGATGAACGGCGTGCTCGCTCCTTCGCGGCCCGGCTCCGGGTCCGCCCCCGCGCGTCGCCTGCGCCTGATGATCGTCGACGATTCGATGGTCGCCCGCGCGGTCATGACGCGGATGATCGAGGCCGGCGGCGGCTTTGAAATCGCGGCGGTCGCGGGCACCGCCGAGGACGCGATCGAAGCGCTTGCCCAGGTCCGTATCGACGTCATCCTGCTCGATCTCGAAATGCCCGGCGCGGGTGGGCTAAAGTCGATTCCACGAATCTTGAAGGCCGCACGCGGCGCGCAGGTACTGATCGTTTCGAGCCTTGCCGACGAAGGCGCCGAGGCGACCGTCGCCGCGCTTGCGCTTGGAGCGGCGGATACATTGCCCAAGCCCGGCACCGGTCGCTTCAACGGCCGCTTTTCCGAAATCCTGCTCGCCAAGCTGCGCGCACTCGGTCCCGCCGACGATCGGCAACATTCCGCTCCTCTCGACACGGCCGCACCGTCGCGGATCCACGGTCCGGCGATGGCCGATGATCCGCTCGCACTGGTTGCGATCGGCGCTTCGACCGGAGGAATCCACGCGCTCGCGGCTTTGTTCGAGGCGCTCCCACCGCAAATTGGCGTCCCGATCCTCGTTACCCAGCATCTGCCGGCACCGTTCATGACCGTGCTCGCGCGCCAGCTTGCGACCGCTTCGAAACGTCCGGCGATGGTCGCGGAGGACGGCATGCGCCTGTCGCCCGATCAGATCGTGATCGCGCCTGGCGATGCTCACCTCAATCTCGACCGTTCGGGCGACCGCCTGATCGTCCGCCTCAGCAAGCAGAAAGTCATCTCTTGCTGCCTGCCTTCGGTGGATCCGATGCTTTCGACCGCGGGCGATGTGCTCGGCGGCGGTGCGCTCGGGATCATGCTTTCGGGGATGGGCCGCGACGGAAGTCTTGGCGCTTCGAAACTGATCGCCGCCGGCGGATCGATCATCGCTCAGGACGAGCCCAGCTCCGCCGTTTGGGGAATGCCGCGCGCGGTCGTCGAAGCAGGCCTCGCCTGTGCCGTCCTCCCCCCGATAAAAATTGCGCGCCGAATCGCGCACCGCGCGGAGGAATCGCGGTGCAGGTAAGCGACAGTTCGATCCGCATTCTCGCCGGCCTGCTCGAAGCGCGCACTGGACAGCAATTGACGATGAGCCGGCGGTGGCGGATCGAAACCGCTTTGTCGTCGCTGCTTCGCGAGCGCGGCATCGCCACGCTCGACGAACTAATCACGATCCTTGTCATGGGACGCGAGCCATCGCTCGCACAAAGGGTAGTCGAGGCATTGTTGAACAACGAAACCTATTTCTTCCGCGACCGAAGCCCGTTCGACCAGCTTGGCCAGACGGCGCTTGCCGACCTTGCCGTGCGCCGCGCGGCGAGCAAGCGCATCCGCATCTGGTCTGCCGGATGTTCGACCGGTCAGGAAGTCTACTCGCTGGCGATGATTTTCGCCGAGGATCCGGTGCGCTGGCAGGGCTGGACCATTGATCTGCTCGGAAGCGACGTCAGCGAAACCGTGATCGACCGCGCGCGGGCCGGTGTCTACACGCAGTTCGAGGCTCAGCGCGGACTGGCAATCACGCAGATGATCCGCTGGTTCGATGAAGGCGAGGATGGCTGGCGAGTCGCCGACTCGCTCCGCCGAAGCGTGCGCTTCCAGGTTCACAACATATTGGAATCGACACCCCACCCGGGGGCGGGCCAGTTCGACATCATTCTGTGCCGCAATGTCATGCTCTACCTCAGCATCGAAAAGAAACGCCTGGCGTTCGATCGCATCGCTGCGGCGCTTGCCCCTGACGGCTGGCTGATGCTTGGGGCCGGGGAAACGGTTATCGGCCAGACCGAACGGCTCGTCGCCGACCGCGATTGGCGCGGCCTTTATCGTCTTGCCGAAAGTGCGCCGGAGGAACGACGAATCGCAAGGGCTTGACCCGACCCCGTCCGGCGTGCGCCATAGGCCGATGATCGCCACCGACCGCATTTCGCCCAATTTCGACGAGCGGGCACTCCCGGTTTCGATGATTGTCCTTCACTATACCGGAATGCCCGACGCCGAGGGCGCGATTGCCCGGCTGACCAGCTCCGAATCGAAGGTTTCGGCGCATTATGTCGTCACCGAAGAGGGCGCGGTGCTGCAATTGATCGATGAGCAGGCGCGCGCCTGGCATGCCGGCAAAAGCTATTGGCGCGGGATCAGCGACGTCAATTCGGCGAGCGTCGGGATCGAGATCGTCAATCCCGGCCACGAGTTCGGATATCGTCCCTTTCCGGATGATCAGATCGCCGCGCTGATCCCGCTGGTCGCCGAGATCAAGGCGCGCCACGGCATCGGCCGCGGCAATGTCGTCGGTCATTCGGACATTGCCCCGACACGCAAGGAAGATCCGGGCGAACTCTTCCCCTGGCCTGCGCTCGCCCGCCGCCGTCTTGCGCTGCCAAGCCCCGAGCGGGACCTGATGGACCCCTATTGGACCGACGCGGGCTTCTATTTGGCGCTCGAGCGCTTCGGCTATGACATCAGCGACAATCTCAAAGCGACGATCGCCTTTCAGCGCCGCTTCCGGCCCGAGCGAATCGACGGAATTGTCGACGGCGAATGCCGCGCCAAGCTGCTCGCGCTGCTGCTGCCACGCCCGCAATAGTTGCCGCGCTCCGCGCAATAGGTCATAGGCCGACCCGCCAGGGGACCGGGCGACCGCGGCGGATTAGTCCGGCGAGGAAAGTCCGGGCTCCACGGAACGACGGTGCCGGGTAACGCCCGGCGGACTCGGGCGCAGGCTTGGGTTCAGGGATAGTGCCACAGAAAATATACCGCCGGTTTTCGGGCCGGTAAGGTCGAAATGGTGCGGCAAGAGCGCACCGCGCTTCGGGCAACCGCAAGCGGCATGGTAAACCCCACCGGGTGCAAGACCGAATAGGGGTGGCATACGGGCCTGTTCCGGCTCGCCGCCCGGGTTGGTTGCTTGAGGGGCGGGGTAACTCGCCTTCTAGAGGAATGGTCGCCCAGGCGTCTCGGCTCAGGCCAAGGTGCTGGACAGAACCCGGCTTACAGGTCCCCTGGCACTTTTTTTCCGAGCGCTGGCGATTATGGCCGGCGCCGACTAGTTGAGATGAAATGGCCAAGCCGACCCGCAGAGACGATTGGGGATTTCCCCGCTGGCGCCCCTATGGAGCGAAAAGCCGCGAGGCCGTGCGGATTCGCCTGTGCGACCGCGAGGGCTGCACCCAGGCAGGCGACAGGCCGGCCCCCAAGGCCCCCAACAAGCCCGATCGTTGGATGTTCTGTGAGGTCCATGCGGCCGAATATAATAAGGGCTGGAATTATTTCGCGGGCCTCTCACCGGAGGAGGCCGCGCGCCGCGCCGCCGAGGAGGAGGGCGAAGCGACCGCATTCCGGTCGACCGCCCATTATCAATGGTCGGGGCCGGGCGACGGCAGCCGCAGCCGCGACGAAATGCGCGCGCTCGATGCGCTCGAAGTCGAAACCGACGCCGATTTCACCACGATCAAGGCCGCGTACCGCCGCCTCGCCAAGCAATTCCATCCCGACGTCAATCAGGGCGACACCGCCGCAGCGCTTCGCTTTCAACAGGTCAAGGCGGCCTATGACGTATTGCGGCGTGTAGAAGAGCGAAGCACAGCGCTACCGGGGTAAAGTCGAAGCTCTCCGGCTCTAAAAGATCACGGATTGAGCATGAAAGTGCCGGAGGCGTGCGCCACTGGCCGTGTTTCGTCCCCGCCGTGCGCGACACCGCGCACAAAGCCGATTGATCGGGTCAATTTATAGCATTCGCAACGCGCGATGACCGTTTCGTCTTTGATTGCCGGGCGAAGGTAATCAAGCCGAAGGTCGATCGTCACGATCGGCTGGAATTTGCCAAGCGCCATCCACACCGACGATCCCCCCGCGGTATCGACCAGACTGACGATCGCCCCGGAGGCAAGGATTCCGCTCTCGGGCACGCCGACAAGCTGCTCGCGCCATGGCAGTGCAAGTTCGACCCAATGGTCGCCCGAGTGGCGATATTCGAGCCCTAGCGCGCGACCATGGCCGACGTTGCGCGCAAGCTCGAAAAAGCGTTCGACATCGAAGCGGCCACCCTTGGCAAGGGCGTCGAGTTCGGGCGGAAGGCCGCTCATTGCGAGAGCCGTTTGGCCGTTTCGCGAACCAGCGCGATCATGTTGGGAATGCCCTGCGTGCGGTTCGAGGACAGTTCGCGCTTGAGGTCGAACGGACCAAGCAAAGCCTCGATATCGGCACCGGCGACCGCGGCGGGCGGCTGGTCCTGAACCCCGGCAAGCACCAGCGCGACGACCCCCTTGGTGATCGCGGCATTGCTGTCGGCCATGAAATGCAGCCGCCCATCGTCCGTCCGGGTGGGATATACCCACACCGAAGCTGAACAGCCGCGCACCTTGGTCGCGTCGGTCTTGAGCGCGTCAGGCATGGGCTCGAGCTTGCGGCCAAGCTCGATCAGCATCCGATAACGATCCTCACTTCCAAGAAATTCATATTCCTCGGCAAGTTCGGCAAGGCTGGGCAAAGCGGGCAGGGTGGTCACGTCACCGCACCTTAGCAGGGGCGCGGTGCCGCTGTCATCTAACGGTCGCGCAAACTGTCGATCTCGCGTGACAAGGCAGTGTCCTTGTCGGTAGCGATCCGCTCGAGCACGTAAATACGCTCCTTGAGCTGCTTGACCTCATCCTTCAGCCGCAGGGACTCCAGCCGTTCCTCGGGAGCGATCTTCTCCTCGTGGTGCCGGCCCGACCGGCGCGACATGACTATCTTGCCGACCGTCACGATCAGCACGATCAGGATCACCATTTCAAACGGATTGATCACGAGGTTAGGTCCCCCTTGGTCAGCCGCGGCGCACGCAGCGCCTCGATTTGCGCCGCGGTCTGGATTCCACCATCGGTCACGATCTGCTCAAGCACCCGCACCCGCTGCTCGAGCTCGGCATTGGACGTTGCATATTGCGCCGCCTTCTCCGCCGCCAACCGCGCCTCACTATCCAGTGTTTTCTGTTTAAATTCAAACCATTGCCGGATGAACGGGCGACCAAATATCAACATGATCGGCAATCCAACAGCGCAAAATATCGCAAAAATCGCGACGAATTGCTCCATCATGCAAAGTCCTCCCAAGCGTTTCTTGTCATAGCCCGCAACCTCTCACCGAAGTCGCTCGATCTCGTTCGCAAGGCTACGATTTTCGGTGGTCACATAAATCTCGATATCGGCCAGCCGCCGGTCGATTTCCCGCATCCGCCCACGAATGTCGCGCGCACTCTGACTCGGCGAAGCACGAACACCTTGCCAAAACTGCCGCTCGTCTTTCGTCTCCGCGGCAACCTCGCGCGGCTGGTCCTTGGCGATCCATCCGGCAATAAAATAGACCGGAAGCAATGCGCCGGCCCCAAGCACGATCGCCGCTATGAGACCCAGGCGCACCAGATTGACGTCAAGCCCGGTATAGTCGGCAATCCCCGCGCAGACCCCCATGACTTTGCCGTTACGCTTATCGAGATAGAATCGGGTTCGGGATGGTTGCTGCTGCATCGCTCTAATCCTCGTCGCTAAGCAAGCGCTGCCGATTCGAACCGGGCAGACAATTCTGACGCCAATTCGGATTTTCGGCAGTCATGATCCGTTCGATCGAGCAGAGCCGGTCATCGAGCCGGCGCGCGGCGTCGTAAAGCTCATCGAGCAATTTCTCGTCCGAGCCCGTCAGCCTCGCCGCAGTCTTCCACCGTGTGATGTAGTGGAAGACCAGCCACGGCAGACCAATGAAGATTGAAACCAGGGCAGTGACGCCCATAAAAAATTCTGGCGCTTCCATTATTCCCCCCGGGCCTTCATTGCGGCCTTCATTGCTTCAAGTTCGGCATCGACGCTGTCGCTCGCTCGCAGCTCGGCGATTTCTTCTTCGAGACTCTTGGGTCCGGTCATTCCCAGTGCGTCGGCCCGGCCCTCGGCAAAGTCCGCGCGCCGTTCGAGCACTTCGAAACGCGAGAAAGCGTCGAGAGTGCGGCCACCGTTGAGCAATTCGCTTGCCTTGGCGCGGGTCACCGCGCTTTCGATGCGGGTCGCAATCGCATTCTGCCGCGCACGCGCTTCGCGCAATTTGGCCTGAAGTTTGGCGATGTCGGCTTCGTAGCTTCTTAGCGTTTCGTCGATCGTCGTAAGCTCAAGCTTCAGACCCTGCGCCATGTCAGCGGCCTTTTGTCGTTCACCCAGCGCCGCTTTGGCAAGGTCTTCGCGGTCCTTCGACAAAGCCAGTTCGGCCTTTTCGGTCCAACTTGCCTGTAGCTCATCCAGCTTCATGACCGCTCGGCGCATTTCCTTGCCGTCGGCGATCGACCGAGCCGCTGATGCTCGCACTTCGACCAGTGTTTCTTCCATTTCGAGGATAATCATGCGGATCATCCGCGCGGGATCTTCAGCGCGATCGAGCAGCTCGGTCATGTTGGCTGCGAAAATGTCCCGTGTGCGGGAAAATATGCTCATGGACTACTCCAGCTTGCCTGTCCTGTTGCAACCTTCTTTGCAGTCTTCGTGCCAAAACAAAATTTTATAAAAAATTCTCCTCTTTCTCGTGAAATTCATCGGAACCCTGTCCGGAAATGCTTGCCATATGCTGGGATTTGCCACCACATGTTGGCCATGGAGCGTAGCAATCAGTTCGTAGGCTCGAGCCTTGCGTTCCTCGATGCGGTCGAGCGCGCCAGTCGTGCGGCGCCGCTAAATCGCCCGGTGCTGGTTATCGGCGAGCGCGGCACTGGCAAGGAGTTGATTGCCGAGCGCCTGCACCATCTGTCCGGGCGCTGGGCCGGCCCGCTGGTGACGATGAACTGCGCCGCTTTGCCCGAAAATCTGATCGAGGCTGAGCTATTCGGGCATGAGGCGGGAAGCTTTACAGGCGCCGCGAAGACCCGTCATGGCCGCTTCGAAGAGGCTGATGGTGGCACACTGTTTCTCGACGAGCTCGCGACCTTGTCGTCGCCCGCACAGGACCGGCTATTGAGAGCGGTCGAATATGGTGAGATTACGCGCATTGGTGCATCGAAGCCGATCAGCGTCGACGTGCGCATCGTCGCGGCAACCAATGAACATTTGCCGCGAATGGTCGATCAAGGCCGCTTTCGTGCCGACCTGCTGGACCGACTGAGCTTCGAAGTCGTTACCTTGCCGCCGTTGCGCGTCCGCAAGGGCGACATAGCGCTTCTCGCCGAGCATTTCGGTCGGAGAATGGCGGTCGAACTTGAATGGTCGAACTGGCCCGGCTTTAGCCCTGATGCCCAAAGCGCCCTCGAAAATTATCCGTGGCCCGGCAATGTCCGCGAATTGCGTAATGCCGTGGAACGCGCGGTCTACCGACACGAGGACCCTGAACGCGCCATTCCGGACATCCAATTCGATCCATTCCAGTCGCCCTGGATTTCGGAGGCGGAGCCGGCGGCCTCGGCAGTGTCAGGCCACGCTGCACAGACGGCATCTGTCGAACCGCCCGCCAGCTCGACAGGAGATCTGCGAAGTGCCGTCAACTCCTACGAAAAAGCCCTTCTCGAGCAAGCGCTTAGCCGCAATCGCTTCAACCGGCGCGCCACAGCGACTTCGCTCGGGCTTAGCTACGATCAACTTCGCCACGCGATGAAGCGGCATAAGCTGAATGAGGGCGAGGCCGGGTCGTGACTGGCCAAGAAATTCTGATCTCAGGGTTGTGGATGCCATACTAGCCATGGGTTCGCCCCAGCGTTGACTTGCATCTCACGCGGCGTAGTGCCGAACGCAGACAGCCTGCCAGTATGGAGCGACATTATGGCCTTTACAGTTCCGGACCTTCCCTACGCCTTCGACGCACTCGCGCCGACGATCGACGAAGCAACGATGAAGCTTCACCATGACAAGCATCACCAGGCCTATGTCGACAAGCTCAACGATGCTGTTACCGCAAATCCCGAGCTTGGAGGAAAAGGCCTCGAAGATCTCGTCAGGACCGCTTCGAGTCAAACCCCGGTGGTGCGCAACAACGGCGGCGGGCACTGGAACCATTGCTTCTTTTGGGAATCGATGGCCCCTGATGGCGGGCAGCCCCAAGGTGAGCTCACCGGAGCGATCGAGAGCAGTTTCGGTTCTCTCGACTCGCTGAAGGAAAAGTTCAACGCCGCGGGAGTCGGCCAATTTGGTTCGGGATGGGTATGGCTCGTTGCGCGCTACGGGCAGGGCCTCGAAGTAATCGCTACCCCTAACCAGGACAATCCACTCATGGACGTCGTGCCAGGAGGCTACACGCCAATCCTTGGCAACGACGTTTGGGAGCACGCTTACTATCTGACGTACAACAATCGCCGCGCCGATTATCTCAAGGCGTGGTGGGACGTAGTCAATTGGAACAAGGTGTCAGAGCGTCTCGCTGCAATCGGCTGAATGCCTATTGCTTCAAACGGTACCCCGTCCTGAAAACCCAAACAATTGCGGCAAGGCAGGCGGTGATGATTGCAGCCATCACCGCCACGCTTGCCATCACCGGAACATCGGCAGTGCCGAAGAAGGTCCAACGAAATCCGCTGATTAGATAGACGATTGGGTTGAACAACGTGACCGTTCGCCACGGCTCGGCGAGGGCATCGACGGAATAAAAGGCACCGCCAAGAAAAGTAAGCGGGGTTACGACCAACATGGGGATGATCTGCAACTGTTCGAAGTTTCTTGCCCAGATGCCGATCACAAAACCGAGAAGGCAGAAAGCGGTCGTGATGAGCAACAGAAACAGCAGCATCAGAACAGGATGTTCTATCCTGACGTCAACGAACAATGCCGCCGTGGCAAGAGTTATAAGCGCAAGCACCATGGTCTTGGATACTGCCGCGCCGACATAAGCCAAAACAACTTCCAGGCTTGAAATCGGAGCTGAGAGGAGTTCGTAGATTGTGCCCGTAAACTTCGGAAAATAAATTCCGAAGCTGGCGTTGAAGATCGACTGCATGAATACCGAGAGGAGGGTTAGCCCGGGCACGATAAACAGCCCAAAGCTGACTCCGCCCATGTCGGTCATCCGGCTTCCGATGGCCGCGCCAAACACGACAAAGTATAAGGCCGTAGTGATTACCGGAGTGACGAGGCTTTGCCACAACGTTCGGGTCGCGCGCGCCATTTCGAAGCGGTAGATGGCAAGCACGCCTTGACCGTTGAATCCGCCCTTCGTCACGCTTCCCGCTCCGCGTGAACCAGGTCCACGAATATATCCTCCAGGCTCGACTGCCGTGTGGACAAATCCTTGAACCCGATGCCGAGATCGCTGACCCGACGCAAAAGCGATGGTACGCCGGTCTTCTCGGCTTTGGCGTCGAACTTGTAGCTCAGCACATCACCGCCATCTTCCAGCGCCAAGTTCCAATCTTCGAGTTCGGGCGGAACCGCGGTCATTGGTTCCGAAAGCGTCAGCATCAAGGTCTTTCGGCCGAGTTTGCGCATGAGTATCGCCTTGTCTTCAGCGGCAATCAGTTCACCACGCGAAATCACTCCGACGCGGTCAGCTATTTTTTCGGCTTCCTCGATATAATGGGTCGTCAGAATGATCGTTGTGCCGTCGTTCCGCAGCTGACGAACCAACTCCCACATGTCGCGGCGAAGCTCTACGTCCACTCCGGCGCTAGGTTCGTCGAGAAACAGTATATCGGGTTCGTGGCTCAGCGCCTTCGCGATCATAACGCGCCGTTTCATCCCGCCGGACAACTCCATCATCTTCGACTTGCGTTTGTCCCAAAGCGAAAGCCGCCGAAGTAGCCGCTCGATCATCGCGGGATCGCGGCGCTTGCCGTATAGTCCCCGACTAAAGGTAACGGTTGAAAACACGCTCTCGAACGCATCCGTTGTCAATTCTTGCGGGACCAGCCCGATTCTGCTGCGTGCGTGGCGGTAGTCGTTAACATGGTCTTTGCTGTCGATCATCACGGTCCCACCGGAGGCAGTGACGATCCCGCAGACGATGTTGATCAAGGTGGTCTTGCCTGCGCCATTTGGCCCCAGCAGCGCAAAGATTTCGCCGCGGCGAATGTCGAGATTGACCGATTTCAGTGCTTCGGTGCCATTGGCGTAGGACTTGCGAAGCCCGCGGATGCTGAGCACCGCATCGCCCATTGTCTTGCTCATTCGATTGGCGCCGGCTCGCTCACGTCCTTCGCCTCATCACCGGTCAGACCATGCTTCATCAGCATCGGCACGTTTGCAAGCGCGAACAGGAGGGTCGCGGGAATGGCCCCCCACAGCTTGAACCCAATCCAGAAGTTCGTCGAACTGTTGCGCCACACGCCTTCATTGACTGCGGCCATAACGACGAAAAAGATCGCCCAGTTGCGGGTTAACTTGCGCCAGCCCTCCGCATCCAGGCCCGGATAGGCACTGCCGAGGACAGATTTGAGCAGTGGTCGCTTCGTCGCAAGCCCGAAGCCAAGCAGGCCCGCGACAACCAGATAGTAAACCGTCGGCTTGATCTTGATGAAAGTTTCGTTGTGGAGCCAGATCGTCAGCCCGCCGAGAATAACAACCATCGCGCCAGAAAACAGAAGCAGGGGTGATACGTGCCGGTAGCGCGCTTGCGAGTAAATAATCGCGGCAATCATTGCGATCATGAATGCGCCGGTCGCGAAGAACACTTTGGCCGGACCCGGTACAGGGGCAAAAAAATTGGCGATGAAGAACACCAAGAGGGGACCGAGATCGATCAGCAGGCGCCCGCCGCCGGACGGCTCTTGTTTCCTGGGGGGCGAGGCAGGAGCTTCGCTCATGCGCCGAGCCCGGCAATGGCCCTAGCCACGGCTCGTGGATCGAAGGGGCGCAAGTCGTCGATTCCCTCGCCAACCCCGATCGCATGGATTGGTAATCCAAACGTCTCCGCCGCGGCCACCAGCACACCTCCGCGCGCCGTACCGTCCAACTTGGTCATCACCAATCCTGTCACTCCTGCCGATTCCTTAAATACTTCGATCTGATTGAGCGCATTTTGTCCGGTCGTCGCATCGAGGACTAGAATGACATCATGTGGCGCTTCGGGATTAAGACGCCCAAGAACGCGCCGAACTTTCGACAATTCCTCCATCAGGTGAGTCTTGTTCTGCAAACGTCCAGCGGTATCGACGATCAGCGCGTCGATGCCGCTCGACGTCGCCTGGCGGACGCCGTCGAATACGATTCCAGCCGCATCGCCGCCCTCCTTGCCCGAAATCACCTTGGCGTCGATGCGCTGGCCCCATATCTGAAGCTGCTCGATCGCGGCCGCTCGGAAGGTGTCGCCGGCAGCGAGCATGACGCCATAATCCTGCTCCTGAAGCAAATGGCCTAATTTGCCGATAGTCGTGGTCTTGCCCGACCCGTTGACCCCAATCACGAGCAGGACATGGGGACGCGGAAAGCCCCAAATTTCGAGTGGCTTTGCAACCGGAGCGAGGATCGCTTCGATTTCCTCCGCGAGGATGGTTCGGAGTCCACGCTCATCGAGTTGCTCGAACTTCCGCGCCGCGATGGCGTTGCGGATCCGCTTCGATCCTGCAGGGCCGAGGTCGGATGCGATTAATGCTTCCTCGATCTCGTCGAGGGTCGACGTGTCGAGCGCGACCTTCGTTGCGAGCCCAGTCAAATTTTCCCCGAGCCGGTCCGCGGTTTTCTTGAAGCCACCCGTCAGGCGTTCTAGCCAGCTCATTCGAATATCCCGATGAGATGATCGCCACGTCGCTCTGTTATTCGGGCGCCGCGGCACTCTCCACGCAACGACCCCGCGACTGTGACCGGCGCAAAGGCGTCACTGTGCCCCTTAGCCCCGTTTTCGATCAGCACTGTTTGATGAGACCCGATCTGCCTGTCGAGCCAGGCATTGCGTCTGGCCGCCGCGACCGAGCGAAGCCGTGCCGCACGTGCCCTTATCACCTCATGCGCCAGCTGCGGCATTCGCGCAGCCGGAGTGTTGGGGCGGGGCGAAAAAGGAAAAATATGTGCCGCGATGACGTCGCATTCATCAAGCAGCGCCAGCGTATTGAGCGCGGCGGCTTCGGTTTCGGTCGGAAAGCCCGCGATTAAATCCGCACCGATGGTGACGTCTTGCCGCGCCGCCTTAAGCCTCGCGATGGTCGCGACGGCGTCGGAGCGGCTGTGACGCCGCTTCATGCGCTTTAAGATAAGATCGTCGCCGGCTTGGAGCGACAGATGAAAATGCGGAAGTAGGCGCGGCTCACCCGCAACCAATTCCATCAGGGCGTCATCGATCTCGATGCTGTCGAGAGAGGACAGGCGCAGCCGCTGCAAAGCCGGCAAGTCGCCGAGCAAACGCTGACACAATTGCCCAGGTCCTTTTTCATAGCTGGTGATGTCCACGCCCGTCAGAACGATCTCGCGTGCGCCCGCCTCCAGTTCGCGGACGATTGCTTCGCGTATTGCTTCATAGGGCAGCGACCGGCTTGGCCCGCGCGCCTGCCAAATCGTGCAGAAGGTGCAGCGATGATCACAGCCGGTCTGAACCGCGACGAAGCTGCGGACTCGGGACAGAAAGCCGGCCGCCACTGGGGGAGCGGGGGCTAGCATGACGTCGGAAACGAGGATTTTCTGGGCATCGCCATGCGCGAAGGATCCAGCGCGATACTTGTCCGAATTTCCGACCACCCGGTCGACCTCGGGCATTGCCGCGAAGGCGTGTGGGTCGAGTTGCGCAGCGCATCCCGTCACGACTATGCGCGCCTCAGGGCGTGCCCGCCGCGCCCGTCTGATGGCTTGCCGCGTCTGGCGGACGGCCTCGCTGGTTACCGCGCAGGAATTGACGATCACCATGTCGCCGCCCTCGGCGTGGCCGCGCATCATTTCGCTTTCGGCGAAGTTCAGCCGGCAACCCAAGGTAATCGTTTCGACCGTCATTGGCGGAGCGCCTCGAGGTCGATCTCGCCGCTGAAGACATGTGCGGCGGACCCGCGCATTCGGATCGGCTGGTCCGGCGCCCAGCTGATAGTCAGGGCACCCCCCGCCATCGCCACGCGCACTGGCGACACAGCCTTTTTCTGGGCGATTGCGGCAATGGCGGTGGCGCAGGCCCCGGTGCCGCACGCCCTCGTCAATCCGGCGCCGCGCTCCCAAGTCCTCAATTCGACTCCGTCGGCAGTGATGCGGGCAAGGTTGACGTTGATCCGCTCTGGGAAAGTCGCGTCATTCTCTATCGATGGCCCCAGTGTGCGGAGCCGGTCCTCGTCGATGGCGTCGACGAAGAAGACGAGGTGCGGATTGCCGATGTTGATGGCCATCGGTTTTTCCAGCTCGTCCCAGGCCATCGGCAAGGAGCCGGTGTCCATGGGGTAAGCGAGTGGGATGGTGTCCCATTCGAATCGTGGCTGGCCGATTTCTATTTCTATTTCGTCGTCATTGGTCGAGCCTGAAATTACTCCGCCGGTGGTCTCGATCGTTGCCGTTCCGGTGAGAGCGACGACGCAGCGTGAGGCGTTGCCGCAGGCTTCGGCCCTGCCGCCGTCGGCGTTCCATATGTCCATTCGGACTTCGGCGATGTCGGATGGCTTGAGCAGGATCAATTGGTCGCAGCCGATTCCGGTGCGGCGGTCGGCGAGGGCGGTGGCGAGGGCGGGGGTCATCCGGCACTCCTCGATCCGTGCATCGAGGATGACGAAATCATTGCCCAATCCGTGCATCTTGTGGAATTGCCGCTTCACGTCGCGGGACTTAGGAGCGCGACCCGGTACTGTCCACCTTCCGCCTTTTGGTTTGGAGAAGGTGGGGGATATGACAAAGTCGAAGTTTCGCAGAAGCATTTGCGTGGAATAACAACGGCTTAGCCGATGAGGGGCGAACCTTGACCTGTTTGTGCCTCGCGGCTAGGGGTGCGGGGTCGTTTTCGACAGGCATATTTTGGCGCGTCCACGGATGCACGCTGGCCGGCGAGGTTTCGCCCGCCGGCGTTTCATGCGTTTCGCCAGCCTTTTGGGAGTTTTTGCGTGTTCGACAGCCTGAGTGATCGCCTTGGCGGGATCTTCGACAAGCTTCGCGGTCGCGGTGCCTTGTCGGAGGCCGACGTGCGCGTCGCGATGCGCGAGGTTCGCGTTGCCTTGCTCGAGGCCGATGTCGCGCTCCCCGTCGCTCGCGATTTCGTCGATGCGGTAACCGAGAAAGCGGTCGGTCAGGACGTCATCCGGTCGATCACTCCGGGCCAGATGGTCGTCAAGATCGTCAACGATGCGCTGGTCGAAATGCTCGGCAGCGATACCGCCGACCTGCTGCTCGACGTCAATCCGCCAGCAGTGGTGATGATGGTCGGGCTCCAGGGATCGGGCAAGACGACTACCACCGCCAAGCTCGCCAAGCGGCTCGCCACCCGCGAGCGCAAAAAGGTGCTGATGGCCTCGCTCGACGTTGCTCGGCCCGCGGCGCAGGAGCAGCTTGCGGTGCTTGGCCGGCAGGCCGGGGTCGACACGCTGCCGATCGTCGCCGGGCAGAACCCGGTCGAGATTGCCAAGCGCGCGCTTCAGGCGGCGCGCTTGCAGGGTTATGACGTCCTGCTGCTCGACACCGCCGGACGGCTGCACGTCGACGATGCCCTGATGTCCGAGATGAAGGCGGTCGCGGCGGCCTCGTCGCCGGTCGAGACGCTGCTGGTCGTCGACAGCCTGACCGGGCAGGACGCGGTCAATGTCGCCAAGGGGTTCGGCGATCAGGTCGAACTGTCGGGCGTGATCCTGACGCGGATGGACGGTGATGCGCGCGGTGGCGCCGCGCTGTCGATGCGCGCGGTCACCGGCAAGCCGATCAAATTCGCAGGCACCGGCGAAGGGCTCGATGCGCTCGAGGCGTTTCACCCGAGCCGCGTCGCCGGGCGGATCCTTGGAATGGGTGACGTCGTGTCGCTCGTCGAGCGCGCGGCCGAGAGCGTCAACGTCGAGGATGCCGAAAAGCTCGCTGCGAAAATGGCCAAGGGCAAGTTCGACCTTGACGATTTGCGGCTTCAGATCGGCCAGATGCAGCGGATGGGCGGGCTTGGTGCACTTGCCGGGATGATGCCGGGAATGAAGGGCATGGCCAAGGGTGCGATCGACGACAAGGCGCTGGTCCGGCTGGAAGCGATGATGTCGTCGATGACCGCCAAGGAGCGTGCGCGCCCCGAGCTGGTCAATGCCAAGCGCAAGATCCGCGTCGCCAAGGGCAGCGGGACCACCGTTCAGGAGGTCAATAAATTGCTCAAGATGCATCAGGAAATGGCCAATGCGATTAAGCGGCTCAAGAAAATGGGCGGCTTCGGAAAGCTTGCGGCGATGATGGGCAAGGGCGGGCTCGAAGGCGCGCTTGGCGGGATGCTTCCGGGTGGTGGCGGAAACGCGCTTCCCGGGCTTGGCGGGGCAGGGTTCAACCTGCCGCCCGGATTTGACAAATTCTCTAAGAAATAACTCGTAACATTCAGTTTAAATAAGGAAAACATTATGGCAATTGCAATTCGTCTGGCCCGTGGCGGCTCCAAGAGGCGTCCCTATTACCGAATCGTCGTCGCCGACAGCCGCGCCCCGCGCGATGGCCGCTTCATCGAGAAGGTCGGAACCTATAATCCGCTTCTCGCCAAGGACAGCCCCGAGCGCGTGAAGTTGCTGGGCGAGCGTATTTCGCATTGGCTGTCGGTCGGCGCCCAGCCGTCGGACCGCGTTGCACGCTTCCTCGACGCTGCCGGAATCCGTGAGCGCACCGCTCGCAACAACCCCAACAAGGCATTGCCGGGCGAGAAGGCGACCGAGCGCGCCGAGGAACGCGCGACCAAGCTGGCCGAGGCCGAGGAGGCTGCTGCCGCTGCTGCCGCTGCCCCGCCGGTCGAAGAGCCGGTCGCTGAAGAAGCTCCGGTCGAAGAGCCGGTGGCCGAGGAAGCTCCGGTCGAAGAGCCCGCCGCTGAAGCGCCTGCCGCCGAAGCACCTGCGGCTGAAGAGGCTGCGGCTGAAGCGCCCGTCGCTGAAGAGCCCGTCGCTGAAGAGCCCGTCGCTGAAGACGCTCCAGCCGAAGAGCCCGCTGCCGAGACCGACGCGGCTGCTGCAGAGGCTCCCGTAGAAAAGGTTGCTGCTTCCGAGCCTGCGGCCGAAGCCAATGGCGAATCCGCCACTGCTCCCGCCGAGGGCGCCGACGATTCCGCCGAAGGCGCTGAGGCCGCCGATGGCGAGTCCGCGACTGCTCCGGCCGAGGGTGCCGACGAGGCAGCCCCAGCCAAAGCCGCCAAGGCCAAGGACACCAAGGCCAAGGACGCCAAAGCCAAAGACGCCAAAGACGCCAAAGCCAAAACCGAGGCCAAGTAGGAATGACGTCACCGGCGGCCGCCAAGCGCATCGCGCTCGCCGCGGTCGCCGGGGCGCATGGCATCAAGGGCGAAGTGCGGCTCAAGCTGTTCGCCGAGAGCGTTGCAAGCCTGCGCGTCCATTCGAAACTCTATGTCGGCGGCGAATATCGCGCGGTCCATGATCTTCGCGATGGCGGCAAGACCGCGATCGCGCGGCTCGACGGAGTGACCGACCGCACCGCCGCCGAAGCTTTGCGCGGATCGCTGGTCGAGGTCGATCGCTCGGCGCTGCCTGCGCTTGGCGAAGGCGAATATTATCACGCCGATTTGATCGGCCTGCCGTGCGTCGATGGTGCCGGAAGCCTATTGGGAATTGTCTCGGCGATCGAGAATTTCGGCGCCGGTGATTTGATCGAGATTGCGCTTCCGACGGGCAAGAAAGTGATGGTTCCGTTCCGCGATCCGATCGCGGTGCTTGGCACCGACCGGATCAGCGTCGATCCCGAATTTCTCGCTTAGGCGATCTTCTCGCGCCGTAGCGGCCTGACCTTCGCCAGATCGTTGCGGATCGTCGTCGCCGCGACCCCGCCTTCGCCCATGGCGTGACTGATCTGGTCGAGGCCGTGGACGACGTCGCCAGCGGCGTAGAGCCCCTCGACGCTGGTGCGTTGGCGGAAATCTATCCCGATGCATTCGTCGTCGCTGAGCCGCGCACCGACCATGTCGGCGAGCTGGGTATGCGTGTCGGAGCCGAGCGCGGGATAGACGCTTGCGAAGTCATGACGCCCAGCGGCGGTGACAATCGCGATGCTGTCGTCCTCTGGTTCGATCGCGGTGATCGGGCCGTCGACGAGTTTCACGCCGGCTTCGCGAAGCTCGGTTTGGCACTCGTCGTCGAACTCATGGGCTCCGTCGGGGGCAATGAGCGTCAGGTCGGCGGTGAAGCCACGAAGAAAGATGGTCTCGGCAGCGCCGCGCTCGCCGGTGCCGATGACGCCAACGGGCTTGTCGCTGACTTCATAGCCGTCGCAGATCGGACAATAGCGGATCAGGCCGCGCGCCATGGCGTAGTCGTGGAGTTGCGGATCGATCGGCGGGCGGCGGTTGGTGACCCCTGTGGCAAGCAGGACCGTGCGCGCTTCGACCGGGCCCGAACCCCATTCGGCGGTGAACGCGCCGCTTTCCTGATCGCGTTCGAGCCGGGTAACCTGACCAATTTCTATCCGAGTTCCATAGAGTTGCGCCTGCTCCTTCATTCGGTTTAGCAGGTCCTGGCCGTTGATGCCTTCGGGAAAGCCGGCGTGATTATGGCTGGTCGGAATCCAGGCCGCACGGCTTTTGCCGCCATCCACCACCAGGATCTTGAGGTGGAAGCGCGACAGATAGGTTGCCGCGGTGAGTCCGGCCGGGCCGCCGCCGATGATCAGGCAATCGAGCATGTCGTCCATGCGCGCTCAAGAGCTGGGCGCGGCAGATGTTCCGGGGAGCGAATCGCGCGCGCGGCGCCGGCCGAGGCTAGGCTCGCTCGCAAGATCGCTCGCGGCCATGATCTCCGACCGCAATTGGGCGCGTTTTTCGTGGATCGAGGCGATCACCGGGCCCATTGCAACACCGATGTCGACGAGGACCGCTTCGGACAATTGCAGCGAGGCCTCGAGCGCTTCAGGGACCGCGTCGGTGACTCCCGCGCGATAGAGAGCCGCGGCATGATCGGTATCGCGGGCGCGAGCGATCAAGGGAAGATCGGGGAAATCGGCGCGGAGCCGCTTGGTCAGGCGTGCGGTAAGCACCGGATCGTCCATCGTCAGGACCACTGCCGCCGCGGTTGCGAGGTTAAGGTGGGTTGCGAATTCGCGGCGGGCGACGTCGCCGAAAATCACCGAATAGCCGGATTTGCGCGCTTCGATGAAGCTGTCGATGTCGCTGTCGACCGCGAGATAGGGGCGGCGATGTTCGGTCAGCATGTCGGCGATCATCCGCCCGACGCGGCCGAAGCCGAAGATCATCGTTCGTCCGGCGACCTCATCGGGCAAAGCGGAGATCGAATCGCGGTCGACCCGGCGCGCGGTGATCCGTCCAAGGCTTGCGAGCAGGGGGGTGATGGTCAGTCCGATCGCGGTTGCCGCCGACCAGAAGGCGACGCTGTCGGGGCTGAGGATTCCTGCGACACCGGCCGCGCCGAGGACGATCAGCGTGGTTTCCGACGGACTCGCCATGAGCAGGCCGGTTTCGGCGGCGACGCTTTGCCGGACCCCGGCGAGGCGGAGGAGCAGGCCGGTTACCGCCGCCTTGACGAGGATCACGGCGAGCAGTGCTCCGAGCAGGGCTGGCCATTCCGCCAGCAGCGCGCCGAGGTCGATGCGCATTCCGACGGTGATCAGGAATACGCCGAGCGCGAGGCCCCTGAAGGGGGCGGTGACGGTCTCGACTTCCTGGCGGTAGTCGGTTTCGGCGATGATCAGGCCGGCAATCAGCGCTCCGAGAATCGGTGAGAGGCCGACCGCCGCGGTGGCGGTCGCGGAGAGGATCACGACCAGCAGCGAGATTGCGAGGAAGAGCTCGGGGTTCTTGGTACGCGCGGCCTGGGCGAATAGCGCCGGAAGCGCGAAGCGGCCGACGAGGAGCATTGCGGCGATCACCAAAGTGCCCTGGATGGCGACGGTGCCGAGGCTGCTTGCGGCTGCTCCGGAGGCGGCTCCGATCAGGAGGAGCATTGGGACGAGCGCGAGATCTTCGAACAGGAGCATTGACAAGGCGGCGCGGCCGACCGGGCTTTGGGTGCCGCTGATCGGGAGAACGAGCGCGGTTGAGGACATTGCCAAAGCGAGCGATAGCCACAAAGCGGGCTGGACCGGCCAGCCGAACGCGATCAGCCCGCCGCCGATCAGCGCCGCGATGAGCAGCATTTCGGCGGCGCCGATGCCGAACACCATTTTGCGCATCGCGACCAAGCGGCGGAAGCTGAGCTGGAGACCGATCGAGAAGAGCAGGAGGACGATTCCGAGCTCGGCGAAGGGCTCGATCCCGGCGGGGTCGGTGATGCTCAAGGCTTCGAGCCACGGATATTGCCGGACCAGCGCGCCGAGGCCGAACGGGCCGGCGATGATCCCGACGAGGATGAAGCCGATCACCGGACTCACCCGGAAGCGGGCGAAGGCGGGAATGACGATCCCCGCCGCGCCGAGGATGGTGAGCGCATCGGACAGAGCGGGGGTGATGGTCATCGCGGCGGCCATGCCTTGCTTAAGCACGGCGAGGCGGGGCTGTCACCGGGACCCGCCCCGGCGGAGGCCTCTTATGCGGCGGGGGCGGCCGCCATTGCCGCTTCGAGATTTTCGCGGATGGCTTCGAAGAATTGCTCGGTGGTCATCCACGCCTGGTCGGGGCCGACGAGGATCGCGAGGTCCTTGGTCATTTTGCCGCTTTCGACGGTTTCGATGCAGACGCGCTCGAGGGTTTCGGCGAAGCGGACGACCTCGGGAGTGTCGTCGAACTTGCCGCGATATTTGAGGCCGCCGGTCCAGGCGAAGATCGACGCGATCGGGTTGGTCGAGGTGGCCTTGCCCTGCTGGTGCATCCGGAAGTGGCGGGTGACCGTGCCGTGGGCGGCTTCGGCCTCGACGATCTTGCCGTCGGGGGTGGTCAGGATCGAGGTCATCAGGCCGAGGCTGCCGAAGCCTTGGGCGACCATGTCCGACTGGACGTCGCCGTCGTAATTCTTGCACGCCCAGACGAAATTGCCGCTCCATTTGAGCGCCGAGGCGACCATGTCGTCGATCAGGCGGTGCTGATATTCGATTTTCGCTTCGGCGAACTTGCCCTTGAACTCGGCTTCGAACACTTCCTCGAAAATGTCCTTGAAGCGGCCGTCATAGGCCTTGAGGATGGTGTTTTTGGTGCTGAGATAGACCGGCCATTTGCGGCTGAGCCCGAAATTGAGCGCGGCGCGGGCAAAGTCGCGGATCGATTCGTCGAGGTTGTACATTCCCATCGCGACTCCGGCGGCGGGGTAGTCGAACACTTCATGCTCGATCTCCTTGCCGTCGGTGCCGACCCATTTCATCGTGAGCTTGCCGGGGCCGGGGACGAGGAAGTCGGTCGCTTTATACTGGTCGCCGAAGGCATGGCGGCCGACGACGATCGGGTCGGTCCAGCCGGGGATCAGCCGCGGGACATTGTCCATCACGATCGGTTCGCGAAAGACGACTCCGCCGAGGATGTTGCGGATCGTGCCGTTGGGCGACTTCCACATCTTCTTGAGCTTGAATTCCTCGACGCGGGCTTCGTCGGGAGTGATCGTCGCGCATTTTACGCCGACGCCATGCTGCTTGATCGCATTGGCGGCGTCGATCGTGATCTGGTCGTCGGTTTCGTCGCGCTTTTCGATGCCGAGGTCGAAATAGAGCAGTTCGACGTCGAGGTAGGGGACGATCAGCTTCTCGCGAATCCACTGCCAGATGATCCGGGTCATTTCGTCGCCGTCGAGTTCGACGACGGGGTTCTTTACCTTGATCTTGGCCATGCTGATCGAGTCCTGCTGTACGAATATGGGATTGGGGCGGGCCTTAAGCGCGGGCCGGTTTCAAGGCAATGCGCGGATTGCGGCGAGCCCAATGCGACCGTAAGGAACGCGGATGGTATCTCTCGACAAGCCCGACAGCCAATTGACCGCGGTCAAATGGCGCTTCCCTTCTGTCCATCCCGAAGGGCGCAAATTCACTTTGATCGCCGGGTTCGTGACCTTGTTGGGCTTTCTTCTGCTTCCCGACGCGATCGGCTGGCTGTTGCTTGGAGTGACAATCTGGGTCGCGACGTTCTTCCGCGATCCGATCCGCACGACGCCGCAGGATCCCAAGCTGATTGTCGCCCCAGCCGACGGGCTGATCACGATGATTTCCAAGGTGCCCGCGCCTCCGGAGTTGGCGGCGGACCTGCCGGGCGAGTTCACCCGCGTTTCGATTTTCATGTCGGTGTTCGACGTCCACATCAATCGCACCCCGATTGCCGGACGCATCCACAAGATCGCCTATGTCCCAGGCAAATTCCTCAATGCCGACCTCGACAAAGCGAGCGAGGACAATGAGCGCCAACACTTCATTGTCGAGCGCGAGGACGGGGTCAAAATCGGATTTACCCAGATTGCCGGCCTGGTTGCGCGGCGGATCATGTCGTTCGTCAAGGAAGGCGATATGGTCGTTGCGGGCGAACGCGTCGGGCTGATCCGCTTCGGCAGCAGGGTCGATGTTTATCTTCCGGCAGGAACGGGCGCGCAGGTGTTGCTTGGACAGCGGACCATTGCCGGAGAGACCTTGCTGGGCATCATCGGTTGGGAGCCGATCCCGTCGGGCCTGAGCCAGTGAGTGAAACGATCGACGAACGTCCGGGGCGAGGAATTCCGCTTCGCGCGCTTGCCCCCAATGCGATCACCGTGCTTGCTTTGTGCTTCGGGCTCACCGGAGTGCGGTTCGGGATTAGCGGCGAGTGGGACAAGGCACTCGGATCGATTGTCTTCGCCGGAGTGCTCGATGGGATGGACGGGCGGATCGCTCGCCTGCTCAAAGCCAATAGCAAATTCGGTGCCGAGCTTGATTCGCTGAGCGACAATATCGCCTTCGGGACCGCGCCGGCATTGATCCTGTTCATGTGGTCGCTTCAGGCCGCTCCCAAGTTCGGCTGGATTGCAGCGCTCGCGCTTGCGGTTTGCTGCGCGCTTCGCCTGGCGCGGTTCAACGCCCAAATCGACGCAGGGCCGCAACCGCATAAGGAAGCGGGGTTCAATACCGGAGTCCCGGCGCCCGCAGGTGCTGGACTGGCGTTCGTCCCAATCTATCTGTGGCTGATTACCGGCGATGAAAATTGGCGCAACTGGGCATTGGTGATGCCGTGGACCCTGTTCATTGCCGTGTTGATGATTTCGAGCGTCCCGACCTTTGGCTGGGCATCGATGCGGATTCGCCGAGAATGGCGACTGTTTGCATTGGCCGGAGTAGCGCTGCTTGGCGCGGCGCTTCTCAACGAACCGTGGGTTACCTTGCTGCTGGTGGCGATCGTCTATCTGGCGTGCATTCCGTTCAGCATCGCCAGCTATGAACGGGTCAAGCGGCGGCGCGCCACTCAGGCTGGGCGCGCATCGGACGACGGACCGATTCTGCCCGCGGCTGGAAGCGCACGCTGAGCGGGTGAACCGACTGCGGTGGCTGGGCAAGCACCGACCGCCCGGCAAGCGCGGCAACGACCTTCGCGCCGTCTTCGGCAATGCGATCGAGAAGCAGTTTCGCCACAAACCAGAGTGTGGCGAGAAAGGCGATGGTGGCCAAAGGTGCGAGCATGAGCATTTCCTATCGTTCCCGTCCTAACCTGAAACCCTCATTTAAGTTCCAGGAAGGGCTGATTGGCGCCATGTTCGCTGTCTGTTCCAACCGAGTCAAGCGGTTTTGTTCTTACAATGTTCTTTTTGCTTGTCGCGAAGGGCGCTTGAAAGCTGTGGAGTGATCGGCTATCGGCCCGCGCATCCCACAGGCAGGGCCACCATACCGGTGCCGATCATGCGATCGGTTACAGGCGCTGCCGAGGTTTAACCGGAAGGAGACTATCCTATGGCGACTCCCGTCGTCACGATGCAGCAATTGCTCGAAGCTGGCGCCCATTTTGGCCACCAGACCCACCGCTGGAATCCGCGGATGAAGCCGTATCTTTTCGGCGACCGCAACGGCGTTCACATCATCGATCTGTCGCAGAGCGTGCCCTTGTTCGCGCGCGCCCTGGAATTCGTCAATCAGGCGGTCGCCCGCGGCGGAAAGGTGCTGTTCGTCGGCACCAAGCGCCAGGCGCAGGACGCGGTTGCCGATGCGGCACGCGCGTCGGGACAGCATTTTGTCAATCATCGCTGGCTTGGCGGAATGCTGACCAATTGGAAGACGATTTCCAATTCGATCAAGCGTTTCAAGAGCCTCGAGGAGCAATTGTCGGGCGACACCGCGGGCCTGACCAAGAAGGAAGTTCTCCAGCTGACTCGCGAACGCGACAAGCTCGAGATGAGCCTTGGCGGGATCCGCGACATGGGCGGGCTTCCCGACGTCATGTTCGTGGTCGATTCGAACAAGGAAGAGCTGGCGATCAAGGAAGCCAATGTGCTTGGCATTCCGGTCGTCGCGATCCTCGATTCGAACTCGAATCCGCAGGGCATCGCCTTTCCGGTTCCGGGCAATGATGACGCCAGCCGCGCCATCCGCCTGTACTGCGAGGCAATCGCCAATGCCGCTTCGTCGGGCAAGCAGGGCAATGCCGCTGCGCGCGGCGAGGACATTGGCGCAATGGCCGAGCCGCCGGTCGAAGCAGCGCTCGAGGCGTAACTCGACGGCTTTCATTTTCGTTCGCTGAGTCCGTCGCGGCGCCTTCCCTTGAGGACGGCGCTTCGACAGGCTCGGGGCGAACGGAATTATAAGGATCATATTATGGCTGAAATTACCGCCGCAGGCGTCAAGGAGCTGCGCGAGCGCACCGGCGCCGGAATGATGGACTGCAAGAAGGCGCTCACCGAAAATCAGGGCGACATGGAGGCTTCGGTCGACTGGCTTCGTGCCAAGGGTCTTGCCGCTGCCGCCAAGAAGGCCGGCCGTACTGCCGCCGAAGGACTGGTCGGCGTTGCCGTATCGGGCACCAAGGGCGCGGTGGTCGAGGTCAATTCCGAGACCGACTTCGTCGCCAAGAATGAGCAATTCCAGGGCTTTGTGCGCGACGTCGCGACGCTTGCCCTGACCACCGGCAGCGATGTCGATGCGCTCAACAATATGGCCTATCCGAGCGGAGGCACCGTCGCCGAGGCGCTGACCAACAATATCGCGACGATCGGCGAAAATCAGTCGCTTCGCCGCGCCGCGGTGATCGAAGTCGGCGAAGGCGCGGTGGTGAGCTATGTCCACAACGCCGCTGCCCCGGGGCTTGGCAAGATCGGCGTGCTGGTCGCGCTCGAAAGCGCTGCGCCCGCCGAGACCCTGCAGGCGCTCGGCAAGCAGATCGCGATGCATATTGCCGCTGCCAATCCGCTCGCTCTCGACGCCGACGGACTCGATCCTGCGCTGGTCGAGCGTGAGCGCGCGATCGCGATGGAAAAGGCCAGCGAAAGCGGCAAGCCGGCGAACATCATCGAGAAGATGGTCGAGGGCGGACTTGCCAAATATCGCAAGGACAATGCGCTGCTGTCGCAATTGTTCGTGATCGACAACAAGACCCCGGTCGCCGATGTCGTCGCCGCCGCGGGCAAGCAGGCCGGATCGCCGATCACGCTAAAGGCGTTCGAGCGCTTCCAGATCGGTGAGGGCATCGAGAAAGAGACGAGCGATTTCGCCGCCGAGGTCGCTGCCGCCGCGGGTGTGCGGAAGGACGAGCCGGTCGCCTGAACGGCTTTGAAGCTTGGCTGGGAGCGGAGCGGCTTGGCAGCGGGGCGGGGGCGTCTTAAAGCGCCTTCGTCCCATTCGCTACCAGCGGACGCTGCCACGATCTTGCGAGGAGCCTGAATGACCCGCCCGCGCTTTCACCGGATCCTGCTCAAGCTGTCGGGCGAGGCCCTGATGGGACCGCGCCAGTTCGGGATCGATCCCGATACGGTCGCGGGGATGGCGAGCGAGATCGCTGCCGCCAAGGAAGCCGGACACGAACTGTGCCTGGTCGTCGGCGGCGGGAATATCTTTCGCGGGCTGGCGGGGGCGGCGGCGGGCTTCGATCGCTCGACCGCCGACTATATGGGAATGCTGGCGACGGTGATGAACGCGCTTGCGGTCCAGAACGCGCTCGAGAAGATCGGAATTCACACCCGCGTCCAGTCGGCAATCCCGATGTCGAGCGTGTGCGAGCCCTATGTTCGCCGCCGAGCGATGCGCCATATGGAAAAGGGGCGGATCGTGATTTTCGCCGCGGGAACGGGCAATCCTTATTTCACCACCGATACGGCCGCTGCGCTTCGGGCCGCCGAGATGGGGTGCGATGCCTTGTTCAAGGGCACCAGTGTCGACGGAGTCTATGACGCCGATCCGAAAAAGGTCGCGGACGCGACGCGTTACGATCATCTTGGCTTCAAGCAGGTGCTTGCCGACGATTTGAAGGTGATGGACGCGGCGGCGGTGTCCTTGTGCCGCGACAATAAGATACCGATCGTCGTGTTCAATATTCGCCAGTCGGGCAACCTCGCCGAAGTGCTCGCCGGGCGCGGAACCGCAACGATCGTCCAGAACGAGGAGTGACAGAATGCCCGCCTATGACAAGACCGACATCCAGCGCCGAATGACCGGAGCGATCGACGCGCTCAAGCATGACCTGGTCGGGCTGCGCACCGGGCGCGCCTCGACCGCCTTGCTCGATCCGATCAACGTCGAGGTCTATGGCGCGCACATGCCGATCAACCAGGTCGCGACGATCTCCGCGCCCGAGCCGCGCACCTTGTCGGTGCAGGTGTGGGACAAGTCGAACGTCGGGCCGGTCGAGAAAGCGATCCGTTCGGCCGGGCTGGGGCTCAACCCGATCACCGACGGGACGATGATCCGCTTGCCGATCCCCGATCTGACCGAGGAGCGCCGCAAGGAGCTTGCCAAGCTGGCGGGTCAATATGCCGAAAAGGCGCGAATCGCGGCGCGCAACGTCCGCCGCGACGGGATGGACGCGCTCAAGACCGACGAGAAGAAGCATGAGATCAGCGAGGACGAGCGCAAGCGGCTCGAGGCCGAAGTCCAGAAGATGACCGACGCCACCATCGCCGATATCGATTCCTCCGCTCATTCCAAGGAACAGGAAATCCTCGGCAAGTGAGCCCCGCGCCGGCCGCTCCGGACGAAGATAAGCCCGCCGAACCTGCCACGGGATCGGTGCCGCGCCATGTTGCGATCATCATGGATGGCAATGGGCGTTGGGCGACCAAGCGCGGGCTGCCGCGCGTCGCGGGACATCGCGCGGGTGCCGAGGCGGTGCGCAAGGCGATCGAGTTTGCAGCCGAGACCGGGATCGAAGTGCTTACTCTATACGCTTTTTCGTCGGAGAATTGGCGGCGGTCGGACGACGAGATTGCCGACCTGACGGGGCTGATGCGATTCTACCTCGAGCGCGAATTGAAGACGCTTGAGAAGGAGGGGGTTTGCGTCAAGCTAATCGGCGAGCCGGCGGCGTTTGGCGACGAGCTTGCCGACAAGCTGGCGCGGGCGGTCGAGCGGACCGCGGGCAATCGCCGGCTGACCCTGGTCGTCGCGCTCAACTATGGCTCGCGGGTCGAGATTGCGGCGGCGGCGCGGTCGCTTGCGGCGCGGGCGGTAGAGGGCGGGATCGATCCTGCGAGCATCGACGAGGCGGCGCTCGAGGCCGAGCTTCAGACCGCCGATCTGCCCGAGCTCGATCTGCTTATCCGGACTTCGGGCGAGGTGCGGCTGTCCAATTTCCTGCTGTGGCAGGCGGCTTATGCCGAGCTGGTGTTCCTCGACACTCTGTGGCCCGATTTCGACCGGGACGCCTTTGCCGAGGCGCTTGATCATTATGCGCGGCGTCAGCGGCGATTTGGTGGCCGATGAGCGAACTTGCCAAGCGATCCGCGATGGGCGCGGTGCTGATCGTCGGCGCGCTCGTCGCGACGGTGCTGGGCGGCTATTATTTCGCAGGGTTCGTCGCGCTCGCGGCCTGCGCGATGTTCTACGAATGGCGGCGGATGGTCGCGGGTTGGAGCTTCGGCTGGCAAGTCGCGGGCTTTGTCTACGCGCTGGTGCCGGCGATCGCCTTGCTGTGGATCCGCGACCGATCGCCGATCGGGCTCGAATTGTTGATGTGGGTGTTCATCACCACCTGGTCGGTCGATATCGGGGCTTATTTCGCGGGACGGACCATCGGGGGGCCCAAGCTCGCGCCGGCGATTAGTCCGAACAAGACCTGGGCGGGACTGATAGGCGGAATGGCGGCGGCCGGCGTTTTCGGCGGGTTGTGGGCCTGGTTGCTTGAACTTCCGGCGGTGCTGGTGTGGCTGACCTTGCCGTTCGGGCTTGGAGCGCAAATGGGCGATCTGTTCGAAAGCTGGCTCAAGCGCCGTGCCGGGGTCAAGGACAGCGGCAATTGGTTGCCCGGACATGGCGGGGCGCTCGATCGGCTCGACGGGCTGGTGGTGGTTGCGGTGCTGACCGCCGCGGCTTTCTCGGCGGGTGCGATTTGAGCCGCAAGACGGTCTCGATCCTTGGCGCGACCGGATCGGTCGGAAGCTCGACGCTCGATCTGATCGAACGTAGCCCCGACCGGTTCGAGGTTGTCGCGCTTACCGCCGCGACCAATGTCGCAGCGCTCGCCGACGCCGCGCTTCGGACGAATGCCAGGCTGGCGGTGATCGACGAGGCGTCTTTGTTACCCGAACTGGTCGAGCGGCTTGCCGGGAGCGGCTGCCGCGCCGCCACCGGGCGCGAGGCCTTGTGCGAGGCCGCCGCCGGAGAGGCCGAATGGGTAATGGCGGCGATCGTCGGCTGCGCTGGCCTCGAACCGGTGATGGCAGCGATCGAGGCCAAGCGGACGGTCGCGCTGGCGAACAAGGAGGCGCTGGTCACCGCGGGCGCGCTGATGATCGACGCGGCACGGCAGTCCGGGGCGGCCATCCTTCCGGTCGACAGCGAGCATAATGCGATTTTTCAATGTCTTGCCGGATCAAGCCTTGAGCATGTCTCACGATTGATCCTGACTGCTAGCGGAGGCCCTTTCCGAACCCTGAGCAGCGCCGAGATGGCACAGGTTTCACCGGCGCAGGCGGTGGCGCATCCCAATTGGGCGATGGGCGCGAAGATCAGCGTGGATTCGGCGACCTTGATGAACAAGGGACTCGAGCTGATCGAAGCGCATTATCTGTTCGGATTGCCGTCGTCGCGGATCGAAGTGCTGGTTCACCCGCAGTCGATCATTCACTCGATGGTCGAATATATTGACGGGTCGATCCTTGCCCAATTGGGAAGCCCCGACATGCGCGTTCCGATTGCGTCGACGCTCGCCTGGCCCGGGCGCATGGCGACTCCCGCGGCGCGGCTCGACTTCGCACAGATTGGCAAGTTTGAGTTTGAAGCGGTTGACACGTCACGCTTTCCGGCGCTGCGGCTTGCTCGCGAGGCGCTTGAAGCCGGTGGTGCGGCAGCGATCATCCTCAATGCCGCAAACGAAATTGCAGTTGCCGCCTTTCTCGACGGACGGATCGCTTTCCTCGACATTGCGAGCCTTGTCGGGGATGCCTTGGCCCAAGCCGACGCGTCCGCGCCCCGTTCCATCGCCGATGTGGTCCACATCGACGCCCAGACGCGTGACAAAGTCAGTCAGATGATGCGAGTGGCCAACTGATGCTCGCCCAGCCACCATTCTGGTTCATTGCGCTCGCCTTCCTTGCGGCGATCGGGCCGCTCGTGTTCATTCACGAGCTTGGCCATTATCTCGTCGCGCGCTGGTGCGGCGTCGGCGCGGAATCCTTTTCGATCGGATTCGGGCGCGAAGTCGCGGGCTGGACCGATAAACGTGGGACTCGCTGGAAAATCGGCTGGCTCCCGCTTGGTGGCTATGTGCGCTTCGTCGGCGACATGAACGCCGCAAGCCAGGCTGGAAATGAAGAGGATTTGGCCCCCGGCGACCGCGAGCGCGCCTTCCATCTCAAGCCGGTATGGCAACGCTTCCTTATCGTCCTTGCCGGGCCCGTCGCCAATTTCCTCCTCGCCGTTGCGATCTTCGTGTTTTTCTTTGCGTCATTCGGTGCGCCGCGCACGCCCGCTTTGGTGTCCCAAGTGCAGCCGTCAAGCGCTGCCGCGCGCGCGGGGCTTGCTCCGGGTGACCAAATTGTCAGCGTCGCCGGCGAAGGGGTCGATAGTTTCGAGGATTTGCAGCGGATCGTTGCGATTCGGCCCGGTCTTCGAGCCGAGCTGGTGGTCGAGCGTGGCGGCGCTGAGCGGACGATCGCGGTGACGCTTGGCCGGGACCGGCGAGTCGATGAGTTCGGCCAACCTTATGAAGTCGGACTGCTTGGGGTCATGCCCGCGGGGCGGGTGCTCGAACGCCTGTCGGTCCCCGAGCTTTTCCCGGCGGCGGTCGGCTATACCGCGGCGCTGACCAAATCGATGGCCGATGGGCTTTGGCAAATCATTTCAGGACAGCGATCGACGAAGGATCTCGGCGGGCCAATCAAAATGGCTCAGATCGCCGGTCAGCAGGCAAGTCTCGGCCCATTTGAGTTCATCCAATTGCTCGCATTGTTCTCGATTAATCTGGGATTCATCAACCTGTTGCCAATCCCAATGCTCGATGGTGGCCATCTGCTATTTTACATGGCGGAGGCTGCCCGCAGGCGGCCGCTGAGCTTGCGGGCGCAGGAATGGGCATTTCGCGGAGGGCTGGCGCTTCTTTTGGCGCTGATGCTGTTCGCGACCGTAAATGATCTGACTTCGATCGGGCTTGTCGATCGACTTGGGCGCTTGATTGGCTAGAGCGGTTGGGGCAGGGCTAAAAGCATATCACCGGGCATCTCTGAGGGGAGTGGTGCCCTAGCAATAGGCGGGGACGCGTGACTTCCAATAAATATGATTTTTCCAAGCGCTTGAGCGGCTTGCTCCTGGTAGGGACGGTACTCGGCGGTTGGGCGGCCCCGGTTCTTGCACAGGTGGCCCAGGCTCCCTCGCCCGCTACGGCTGGCGCTACTTCCAGGGCTCAGTCTGTCGCGCCGGCGCCTGCTCCCGCGCCCCTGGCTTCGGCGCCGGTCCGCGCGGCAGCATCGGGTACGATCCGCAGCGTTGCGGTTCGTGGCGCCGAGCGCCTCGAGCCCGAAACCATCCGCAGCTATGCGGTGCTGTCACCGGGTCAATCCTATACTGCAGAGACGCTGGATACGGCGCTGAAGGCGCTCTACGCGACTGAATTGTTCGCTGACGTCGTGATTGCAGGGGCCGATACCGGCAATCTGGTCATCACGGTCCGCGAAAATCCGGTGATCAATCGGATCGTTCTGGAGGGAAATAAGAGGATCAAGGACGACAAGATCCAGCCAGAAATCCGGCTCGCACCCCGCCAGATCTTTACGCGGTCAAAGGTACGCGCGGACGTCGATCGGATCATTGACCTCTACAAACGGCAGGGGCGATTCGCGGCGACGGTCGAACCGAAAATCGTCCAGCTTGATCAAAATCGCGTCGATCTGGTGTTCGAGATCAACGAAGGCGATAAGTCCAAGATCCGAGCGATCAACATCCTTGGGAATAACGAATTTTCGGACGGGCGCTTGCGCAAGGA